>NZ_VWVS01000018.1:0-165465 GCF_008638355.1 Nocardiopsis deserti
CTCCGAACGCACCCGCTTGTAGTGGTTGTACACCGCCACCGACAACGCCTTCTTGGCCTGCTCCTGACCGATCACATACGAGTCCAGGAACTCGTAGATCTCCCGAGGCTTGGGCAGAGAGTCCCAGGTGAGCTCGGTGGCGTCGGCGAGTTCCTCTTCGATGATCTCGTTGCACAGATCAATGCACTCATCGCAGATGTACACGCCGGGGCCGGCGATGAGCTTCTTCACCTGCTTCTGGCTCTTGCCGCAGAACGAGCACTTCAACAGGTCCCCGCCGTCGCCGATGCGTGCCACCCAGCCACTCCTCAAAACTAAGGCCGCCCCGTCGGTGCCGCTCGCGCGGGCAACCGCCCGGAAGTCGAAAATCTTCCGTGACCGTCCACAGCGGTGGTCACGGACGAGGCGATCTGTGTGTCGCTCTCCGTCAGACTAAGCGAAAAACCGGACCGGCTTCACCACCGGGCTCCCCCAGGCGGGTCATGGGCCGGTCCGGCCTGCGCTTCACCTCCGCCGGAACGACCTGCCCCGGCGCCGCGTGTGCGCGCCCGGTCAGACCGTCCGGCTGTGCCTCGACCCTGCTTCAGGACTTCAGGGAAGCCTTGCGGTAGGGCAGCACGAAGTCGATGATGCCGTAGTCCTTGGCCTCCTCGGCGGTGAGGATCTTGTCCCGCTCGATGTCCTTGGAGACCTGCTCGACGGAGTGCCCGGTGTGGCGGGCCAGGGTGGTCTCCAGCTGCGTACGGATACGGGTGATCTCGTTCGCCTGGATCTCGATGTCGCTGGCCTGGCCGTGCATGCCCTCGGTCGCGGGCTGGTGGATCAGGATGCGGGCGTTGGGCAGCGCACCGCGCTTGCCCGCCGTCCCGCCAGCGAGCAGGATCGCGGCGGCCGAGGCAGCCTGGCCGATGCACACCGTCTGGATGTCGGGGCGGACGAACTGCATCGTGTCGTAGATCGCCATGAGGGAGGTGAACGAGCCGCCCGGCGAGTTGATGTACATCTGGATGTCCCGCTCGGAGTCGAGCTGCTCCAGGGTGATGAGCTGGGCCATCAGGTCGTTGGCCGACGTGTCGTCGATCTGGACGCCGACGAAGATGATCCGCTCCTCGAAGAGCTTGTTGTACGGATTCATCTCCTTGACGCCGTAGGACGTCCGCTCCACGTAGGACGGCAGGACGTAGCGGCCCTGGGGGGCCATCGAGGCCGCGCCGCCGATGAGACTGGGGTTGAACTCGGTCATTTCACGCCTTCCACGCACTGCGCCGTTCCTGGGATGAGGTCCGACGGATCAACTCTGGGTTCGGCCCTGGGTCACGTCGAGGGTCCCTTCGAGGACCTCGTCGATGAATCCGTACTCCTTGGACTCCTGGGCCGTGAACCAGCGGTCGCGGTCGGCGTCCTTCTCGATCTGCTCGACCGTCTGGCCCGTGTGCTCGGAGATCTTCTCGATGAACATCTTCTTCACGTAGAGCAGCTGGTCGGCCAGGATGCGGATGTCGGAGGCGGTACCACCGATGCCGCCGGACGGCTGGTGCATCATGACGCGGGTGTGCGGCAGCGCGTAGCGCTTGCCCGGCGCCCCGGCGCACAGGAGCATCTGGCCCATGGACGCGGCCATACCGATACCCACGGTGCGCACGTCGTTGGGGATGTACTGCATGACGTCGTAGATCGCCATGCCCGCGGTCACGGAACCACCGGGCGAGTTGATGTACATGGTGATGTCCCGCTGGCGGTCCTCCGCGGACAGCAGCAGCAGCTCACCCACCAGGCGGTTGGCGATCTCGTCATCGACCTGCTGGCCGAGGAAGACGATTCGCTGGCGCAACAGGCGCTGAGGCGTCTGCTCAAGCAAAGGGGAAATCTGCGTCTCCGACGTACGGGCGTCGAAACGCGGGGACTCTTCAAAGGTCGACGGCACTCTCGTCACCTGCTCCGGAATCGAAACGGTTGCGATACAGCGACACTAACGCCGCGCGGCACCGCGCTCGTCCGGTTCGCGCCCCTGTTCGCTTTGAGCGCAGGGTGGCACGGTCCCCGTACAGCACGTTCTTCCACAGGCGAACACGACGCGGGCCCCGCCCGACCCGGAGGTCGGACGGGGCCCGTAGGCGCGAAGCCCGGGACTGCCCGGGGCCTACTTGGCCTCGTCGGCCTTGGCGTCGTCGGCCTTGGCCTCGGCGGCCTTGGCCTCGGCGGCCTTGGCGTCGTCGGCCTTGGCCTCGGCGGCCTCGTCCTCGGTGTCGCTCCCGGCGTCGTCCTCGACGGTCTCCAGGGCCTCACCGGCGGCGACGGCGGCGGCCTTGGCGGCCTCCTCCTCGGCGGTCTCCTGCTCGACGACGTTGCCGTCCTCGTCGGTGATCCGGGCACCGGCCAGGACCAGGTCCATGGCCTTGCCGCGGACGACCTCGGTGAAGGCGACGCGGATCTGGTTGGACTCGACCAGGTGCTGGGCCAGCTGGTCCGGGCTCACACCCATGCGCTGGGCCTGCTCGAAGACGTACTGGCTGAGCTCACCCTGGTCGGCGCTCAGGTCCTCCTGGATGGCCAGCTGGTCGAGGATGAACCCGGCCTTGACCGCGGAGCGGGCGCCGGTGGTCAGCTCCTCGTCGAACTCCTCCTCGGTCTTCTCCTGCGACTCGAGGTAGGCCTCCTTGGTGAGACCGCTCTGCGCGAGCTGCTGCTCCAGGCTCTGGCGGCGGCGGGTGATCTCCTCCTCCACGACCGTCTCGGGCAGCGGGATGTCGACGGAGTCGATCAGCTGCTCCAGGGCCTTGTCACGGGCGGCGGAGAGCTGCTGGAGGCGGCGGACCTCGCCCATGCGGTTGCGCACGTCCGCACGCAGCTCGTCGATGGTGTCGAACTCCGAGGCCAGCTGGGCGAACTCGTCGTCCAGCTCGGGCAGCTCCTTGACCTTCACGCTGTGCACGGTGACGGTGACGTCCGCCTCCTGGCCCTCGTGCTCACCACCGACGAGGGTGGTGGTGAAGGTGGTCTCGCCGCCGGCCTCCATGCCGCGCAGGGTCTCGTCGAGGCCCTCCAGCATGGTGTTGGTGCCGACCTCGTAGGAGTAGCCGCTGACCGCGACGTCCTCGAGCTTCTCACCGTCGATGGCGGCGGACAGGTCGATGGACAGGTGGTCGCCGTCCTCGACGGGGCGCTCCACGCCCACCAGGGTGGAGAAGCGCTCGCGCAGGGTGCCGATCTGCTCGTCGACCTGCTCGTCGGTCACCTCGGCGCTGTCAACGGTGACCTCGATGCCCTTGTAGTCCTCGACCTCGAACTTGGGGCGGACGTCGACCTCGGCCGTGAAGGCGAGCTCGTCGTTGTCCTCCAGCTTGGTGACCTCCACGTCGGGCTGGCCGAGCGCGAAGAGCTCCTCCTTCTGGATGGCTTCGTTGTAGAGCTCCGGAACGGCGTGGTTGACCGCTTCGCTGATCACCGCGCCGCGGCCGACGTAACGGTCGATCAGCCGCGCCGGCGCCTTGCCAGGGCGGAAGCCCTTGATCCGGACCTGCTTGGCGAGCGACTTGTAGGTCACGTCGAAAGCGTGATCGAGTTCCTCGAAGGGCACCTCGACGGTCAGCTTGACCCGGGTGGGGCTCAGCTCCTCGACATCGGTCTTCACGGGGCGGTACTCCTAGGTTTGCCGGCTGGTGTCCGCGTCGGCCCGCAGGCGCACCACACACAACGGCGAAAGGCACGCGCGCACCCCCGGGGTCTTTGACGACCGCATCCAGCTGGGGTGCCCTGCGACGGGCTGGGACTTACAGTTTCCTGCTGATCGCACCAAGTCTAGGGCAGATAGACAGGGGGCCACGGCGCACGGCCGGAGCCGCTGCCGCGGTGGTTTTTTCGTCGGGGTGGCGGGATTCGAACCCGCGGCCTCATGCTCCCAAAGCATGCGCGCTAACCAAGCTGCGCTACACCCCGTGTGCCGAACCAAGGATGGCACTCCTGAAAGGGGTGTGCGACCACGGCTCCGGAGACTGTAGTCTTGTCCCCGTCGGCTCCACGAGTCTAGAGGACACTCGAAGTCTCCGGTGCCACGCGGGCGTAGTTCAATGGTAGAACACCAGCCTTCCAAGCTGGCCATGCGAGTTCGATTCTCGTCGCCCGCTCCACTCGGGGCGAGCTGTGCACTCACGTGCCAGCTCGCTTCGCCATTTCCTCCGGGGGACGACCCCCGCACCCCCGCACACCACCCGGGCCGAGCCGCGCACTCACGTGCCAGCTCGCTTCGCCATTCCCTCCGGGGGACGACCCCCGCACCCCCGCACACCACCCGGGCCGAGCCGTGCACTCACGTGCCAGCTCGCTTCGCCATTTCCTCCGGGGGGCGACCCCCGCACCCCCGCACACCACCCGGGCCGAGCCGCGCACCGCATCTCCTGCCTCACCCTGCCATTCCCTCCAGAGGACAGCCCCGCCTTCTGTCAGGATTTCGGACGTTTCCGGCATTCCATTGGGCGACTCCTCCAGTGAGGTAGCTCACATTTTCGAGTCGCTCCCCCGCTCCGAGGACGAACCGTGTTCGGCCGGTGCGCCCCGAGAAGGAATACCCGTCCCGAACGGGTACGTTGACCTTTCGGGCGAGCCCGCGGGCGCGAACGGATCCGGGCGCCCTCAGGCCTGCCGAACGGGTGGTGGAATGACGGACACGGAAGCGACACGGGACCCCGGCACCGCGCTGAGCGCCCACTGGTTCGAGCGTCCCGACTCCCTGGTGCGACCGGCGGTCGTCACCGGGGCCTTCGACGTCCTGCACGTCGGACACGTCCGCTTCCTCCGGTCCATCGCCGACCGGGGGCTGCCCCTCGTGGTGGGTGTGGAGTCCGACGCGCGCGTACACGCCTGGAAGGGCCCGGGACGGCCCGTGAACCCCGCGGAGGAGCGGGCCGAGACCGTGGCCGCCCTGGCCTGCGTCACCGGCTCGTTCGTCATCGAGGGGCCGCCCGAGGTCGCCGACTGGTCCTCCTACGCCGAGGTCCTGCGCCCCCTGGCCCCCGCAGCCCTGGCCTACACCGCGGGGGACCGCTACACCCAGGCCAAGATCCGCGGCGCCGACGCGCTCGGCGCGCAGGCCTGGGAGCTGCCCTTCACCCCGGGCCGGTCCACCACCGCGGCTCTGGGCCGCCTCGCCCACTCCCTCTAGTACCGCCAGAACGCCCCCACCCGGCCCGTCGCGACGTCCGGCGGCCCCGCCCCCGCCCCGACGCGTCCGGGCCCCTCTCCGCGCGCCCACGCGGCCGGGGAAGCGGTGCACACGCACCGGTGTTGACGCTTGCGTGGCGCATAGGCAAGCAGAACGAGGCTGTTCATGACAATGATGTCCGGCAGGCCCTCCTACAGGGCCCTGGTCAACGACGGGAGCGCGAAGGGGCAGTCGCTGCCCCCCGGAATCACCCGGCGCATCATCTCCTACGCCCGCCCGCACTGGCGGGTGATCCTGTGCTTCCTGCTGGTGACGACGGTCGGCTCCGGGATCGTGGTCGCCAACCCGCTCCTGCTCAAGGCCATCATCGACCGTGGCATCCTGACCGGGAACACCGCGCTGGTGGTGTGGCTGGCGCTCGCCGCGGCGGGGCTGGCTGTGCTGGAGAGCGGGCTGACCCTGCTCGGCAGGTGGCTGTCCTCCCGGATCGGCGAGGGGGTCATCTACCAGCTGCGCACGCAGGTGTTCACCCACGTGCAGCGGATGCCGGTGGCCTTCTTCACCCGTACGCAGACGGGCTCGCTGATCAGCCGCCTGAACACGGACGTGGTGGGCGCGCAGCGGGCGATCACCTCGGTCCTGCAATCGGTGGTGTCCAACCTGGTCAGCGCGACCGCGGTGATCGTGACGATGCTCGCCCTGTCGTGGCAGGTGACGCTGATCGCGCTGGCCCTGGTCCCGCTGTTCGTGATCCCGGCCAAGGTGATCGGGCGGCGGTTGGCGCACATCTCCCGCGACGCGATGGACACCAACGCGGACATGAGCTCGCTGATGACGGAGCGGTTCAACGTCGGCGGGGCGATGCTGGTCAAGCTGTACGGACGCCCCGAGGAGGAGTCGGCGGGCTTCTCCCGGCGCGCGGCGCGGGTCCGGGAACTGGGCATCCGCCAGGCGGTGTTCGGCTCGCTGCTGTTCAGCCTGCTGGGCCTGATCACCGCGCTGGCGATGGCGATGGTCTACGGGGTCGGCGGTGTGCTGGCGATCGACGGGGCCTTCGAGGTGGGCACGCTGGTGGCGCTGACCACCCTGCTCGCCCGCCTGTACGGCCCGGTGACGACGCTGTCCAACGTGCACGTGGAGATCATGACCGCGCTGGTCTCCTTCGACCGGGTCTTCGAGGTGCTGGACCTGGAGCCGGGGATCAAGGAGAGCCCCGACGCCCGGGACCTGCCCGCGGGGCGGCTGGGCGTGGAGTTCGACAACGTGTCGTTCCGCTACCCGGGGGCGAAGGAGACGTCGGTGGCGTCGCTGGAGCTGACGCCGCAGGCGTCGGTGGACGAGGACACCCAGGTGCTGAGCGGGGTGTCGTTCCGTGCGGAGCCGGGGGCCATGGTGGCCCTGGTGGGGCCGTCCGGCGCGGGCAAGACGACGCTGACGCACCTGGTGTCGCGCCTGTACGACCCGACCGAGGGCCGTGTGCTCATGGGCGGGCTGGACCTGCGCGAGGCGACCGGCGACTCACTGCGCGAGGCGGTCGGCGTGGTCACCCAGGACGCGCAGCTGTTCCACGACACGGTGGGGGCGAACCTGCGGTACGCCCGGCCGGAGGCGACCGACGCCGAACTGGAGGAGGTGCTGCGGATGGCACGGCTGGGCACCCTCCTGGACCAATTGCCCAACGGGCTGGACACGATGGTCGGTGACCGCGGGTACCGGCTGTCCGGCGGTGAGAAGCAGCGGCTGGCGATCGCACGACTGCTACTGAAGGCTCCGTCGGTGGTGGTGCTGGACGAGGCGACGGCCCACCTGGACTCCGGGTCCGAGGCGGCCGTGCAGGAGGCGCTGTCCGTGGCGCTGGAGGGGCGGACCTCGCTGGTGATCGCGCACCGGCTGGCGACGGTGCGCGAGGCGGACCAGATCCTGGTGCTGGAGGACGGCCGGATCCTGGAGCGCGGCACGCACGACGATCTGCTGGACCAGGGCGGGCTGTACACGGCGCTGTACCGGACCCAGTTCGCGCCGCAGAGCCGTTAGCACCCGTGCCGGGGAACGACCGGTGGGACGGTTTCCGGCGCGGCCGGTCGACCGTCCGCCGGGGCCCCTCCGGCGCCGGGCGCGACGCGGCCGCCGGGGACTCCGAGTCAGTCCTTGCCGGACCTGCCGCCCTTCCCGTCCTTCGTGGGCTTCCCCGCCTTGGCCTTCTTGCCGTCCTCCTTGGACTTCTTGTCCTTCTTCTTCCCGCCGTCCTTCCTGGACTTCTTGTCCTTCTTCTTCCCGCCGTCCTTCCTGGACTTCTTGTCCTTCTTCTTCCCCGCCTTCCCGCCGTCCCCGTCCGGAGGGGCGGCGTTCCCGCGCTTCTCCTTCTTGCGCTCCTTCTTGGCCGCCTTGGAGTGCTTGGGCTTCTTGCGCTTCTTCTGCTTCTTGGCGTCCTTGGAGGTCACGTGGTCGGCCAGGAGCGCGGGCAGCGGTGCGATGCCGGGCCCGCCCTCGAAGATCCAGTCGTCGACGGCCTCGACCAGCTTGTCCTCGGTGACCTCCCCCAGCCACACCGGACGGCCTCCGGCGGCCCGCCCCGCCGAGGACGGCTGGACGACCACCACGTTGGCCTGGAAGCAGATGCCCAGGCACTTGCTGGTGCGGACGGGAACGCTGCGGCCGGAGTGGTCGTCGATGGCCCTGAGGCGGGCGAGCTGGGCCTTGTGGTCCACCCCTGGGACCTTCTTCCTGGTACCGCAGCAGCAGCCCCGGCACACCGTGAGCTGGCAGGGACGTCCTTCGACCGTGTCCACACCTCTCCCTCCGCACTCCCGCCGGACCACACGAACCGTTAGGTTCGCCTTACCTCATCAGCCTAATCCGTCGTCGGAACCTCCTGACCAGCGGGTACGCCATCGGGGCCGACCTCCTCCACCGGCACGCCCCCGTGTCCGGGTCCGGCGACCACCGCGGGGCGCCAGGTCTCGGGCAGCCCCGCCCCGCCGTCCCCGCCGTTCCATCCCGGCGCCCACACGAACGGCAGCCCGGCGGCGAACATCGGTCCCGGGCGGTCCATGAGCTGCACCCGCACCTGGGGCTCGGTGCAGGCGCCGGAGTTCCCGCAGCGGGCCACCGCCTGGCCGGCCCGGACGCGGTCGCCCCGGCGGACCGCCAGCGACCCGCGTTCCAGGTGGCCCAGGAGCACGTAGGCGCCGCCCACGTCGATCACCAGGTGGTTGCCGAGCGGTCCGGCCGGGCCGCGCAGCTCACGCAGCGTGTTCTCCACGACCGAGCCGAACAGCCACGGCCAGGAGTTGCGGCTGCGGTGGTCGCGCTGGCGCCCGTGCGCGGTCACCACCGTTCCGTCGGCGGGGGCGTACACGGGCTGGCCGAAGGCCGGGAAGTCGCCCGGCGGGCGGCTGAGCGGCCGCCAGCCGATGTCGGGGCGGGCGCCCGCGCCGGGTTCGGCGACCAGGCCGAGCGCGTGGGTCTGCCCGTAGGCGTGGCTGCCCTGGCTCGGCACGTTGTCCACGGGGCTGGTGAGCGCCATCCACCTGCCCCGCACCGGCGGCTCCAGTACCCGGGGCTCGCACCGCACGGTGCCCAGGCGCAGGTACACGGCCAGCGCGGCGGCGAACAGCGTGCCGCCCGCCCACCAGGAGAGGCCGAGGTAACCGGCGAGGAGGGCGAGGGTGGCCGCCCACATCAGCGGCATGCGGACCCTGGCGAGCAGCAGCGGCCAGCGGGGGACGGGGCGGCCGGAGGGGGCCGGGGGGCGGTGCGGGGCGGGTGAGGGCATCCCTCATTGTGGACGCCCCGCCCGCCCCGACCGAAGACGGGGCGCGTTACCTTCGGTTCTCCCCGTCCCCCCGGACCTCCCCGTCCTGCCGGGTCTCCCCGTCCCCGCGAGCGCGCTTGCGCAGGTACTCAGTCGCGGCTCCGGCGCCCCGGTCGATCCTGTCGTCGTGGGCGCCGCCGGTGGCCTTCTTCGCGGCTCTGGCGGCCTTGCCCACCAGACCCTGGGCCTGTTCGGCGTTGTCGTCGACGGCCTTCTTCAGCCGTTTGAACGCATCTCCGGTACCGGACATGGAATCCTCCCTCGATCCGTCCTGCCCTGTCGCGATACCCGGTTCCCGCCCCGTTCATGCCGGTGGGGCGTCCGGTGTCGGCGCGGGGACCAGGTCAGACGCCCAGGACCACGGTGGCGATGGAGAAGTAGATGAGCAGGCCCGTGGCGTCCACGATGGTGGTCACCATCGGCGAGGACACCACCGCCGGGTCCACACCCACCTTGCGGGCGAACAGCGGCATGGACGAGCCGATGACCGCCGCCCACGTGCACACCGCGATCACCGAGCACGCCACCACCACGGCGACGTCCACGCCCACCAGCAGGGAGCCGATGGCCAGGGCCAGCGCGGCGAGGAGGAGTCCCAGCAGCAGGCCGACCCGGGCCTCCTTCCAGATCACCGACGGCAGGTCGCGCACCCGGACCTCGCCGACGGCGAGGGCGCGCACGATCGCGGTGGCCGACTGGGCGCCGACGTTGCCGCCCGTGCCGATGAGCATCGGCACGAACAGGGCCAGGGCGGTGACCGCCTCCAGGGCCGACTCGAAGGCCTGCATCACGTTGACCGTGAGCGTGGCCGCCACGATGAGCAGCATCAGCCACACCGAGCGCGCACCGACCAGGCGCAGCACGCCGACGGACACGTAGTGCTCGCCGACCGGGCTCGCCCCTGACTGGAGGGCCATGTCCTCGGAGTCGGCGGCCTCGATGACCTCCAGGGCGTCGTCGAAGGTCAGCAGACCCACGAAGCGCTCCTCGGAGTCCACCACCGCCAGGGCGACCAGGTTGGCCTCCTGCATCAGGCGGGCGGCGTCCTCGACCGGCTCCGTGGCGCGCACGCGCGGCGCGAACACGTCCACGATGTCCTTGATCAGTCGTTCGTCGTCGCTGACCACCAGGTCGCCCAGCGTCACCGTCCCGACCATGCGTCGGCCGTCGCTGACCACCGGCAGGGTGTAGATGGTTTCGGCGTCCGCCCCCCTCGCGCGCACGACTTCCAGGGCGCGGCCCACCGCGAGGTCGCGGTGCAGGATGACCGTCTCGGGGGTCATGTACCGGCCGACGGAGTCCTCGGGGTAGCCCAGCAGGGCGGCGGTCATCCTGCGTTCGGCGGGGCTGAGCCCGGCCAGGGCGCGGGTGGCGATCTTGGCGGGCGCCTCTCCGATGAGACGGGCCCGGTCGTCCGGGTCCATCTCCTCCAGGATCTCGTGGAAGGCCGTGTCGCGCAGTCCCAGCAGGATGGACTGCTGCTGGCCGGGGTCGAGTTCCTCGAAGACCTCCAGCTCGCGGTCCTTGTCCAGGAGCCGGAAGGGGATGATCGCATCGCCGCCGTCCATGCGGGAGAGTTCGTCGGCGATCTCGTAGGGCCTGTGTTCGGCCAACCAGAGCCGGATACCGGTCAGGTCGTTGTTCTCGACCAGATCGATCAGTTCTTCAGCGCGCTCGCCTTCTGACATGCGAAGCACCCCCTCGCATTCTTCTGCGCCCGGTGGGAAGCACCACGGGCGGCACCGGATCCTGGGAAAAGCGGTGGGCCGGTGGTTCCACGGCCCCGCTCCGGTCCCGTCGTCACTGGTGTGGTGAACCGTGCGTCGGGTGGGTCTCCGGGGGCGGAAAAGGCGGGCACGGTGATCCGGGGACGTGTACGGTCTGACCGCCGTACGCGGGACGGGGAGCACTCCGACCCTACCCGTCGGAGCGGTCTGAGGGCACACCGGGCGATCCTTCCCCCACCAGAAGCAGCCGACGGGCGGGAGACGAAGCAGTCTGGGAACGCACCGGACGACCCCTCACCCACCAGAAGCGGCCGGCGGGCGGCGGGTCAGTCGCGCCAGAGGACGACCAGGGCGCAGTCGTCGTTCTTGTCCTTGCTGAGGGTGTCCACGATCTCGTCCGCTCCGGTGGCGAAACCGCGCGGGACGAGCTGCTCGGCCGCGCCGAGGAGGCGGTCGATCCCGGCGTCGAGGTCCTCGCCCGGGGTCTCGATGAGGCCGTCGGTGCAGAGCATGATGGCGTCACCGGGCCGGAGCCTGCCCTCGACGGAGGTGTAGGTCATCTCGGGGATGACCCCGAGGACCACGCCCTTGGCCTCGGTGGTGCTCCACAGCCCGCCGCCGCTGTCGTAGTGCAGCGCGGGCGGGTGCCCGGCGGAGGCGATCTGGTACTCGCCGGTGTCCAGGTCCACGCTCAGGTGCACGGCGGTGACGAAGCCCTCACCGCCGCTGTTGCGCATGAGGTAGTCGTTGCAGTGGGCCAGGAAGTCACGGGTGGGGACGGCCCCGATCAGGCCGCTGAAGGCGCCGGAGAGCAGCAGGGCCCGGGTTCCGGCGTCCACACCCTTGCCGGAGACGTCCACCACGGCCACGTCCAGCCGGTTCTCCCTGCGGATGGAGACGACGAAGTCACCGCCGAAGGACGAGCCGCCCGCCTGGCGAAGGACGGCGGTGCGCCCCCAGCCCTCGGGCAGTCCGGGCAGCCTGCCCTGGCGGCGCAGGCGGTCGCGCAGGTCCAGCAGCATCATCTCGCCGCTGAGTCCCTGGACGCCGAGGCGCTCGCGCACCCCCGACAGCAGGTAGGACAGCACCGCGGTGACGCCGATGGTGACCAGCAGGCCGGGGCCCACCTGGCCGAAGTCGAGCATGAAGGCGACGAAGAGCAGGACGGCGGCGACCACGGCCAGCAGGAAGGCCAGGCTCTTGCGTTTGAGGAGGAGGCCGCCCGCGAGGACGGTGAGGATGGTGGAGCTGGGCGGGAACCAGCCGGTGGGCCCCCACACGGCGCCGACGCCGACGCCGACGGCCAGGGCGACGAGGGTGATCAGGACGAGCCGGTAGCGGAACAGCACCTTGCGCCGGAGCACCGCGACGAGCCGCTGCGCGGTGGAGCGCAGTAGCCGGGTGGTCTTGGCGGTCGGTGTGGGCTTCATGTGTCCCCTGCATTGCACACCCGCTCACCAGCGGGGGTTCGGTTCTCGGACGGCACGGTCGGGATGGGCGCGGGGCCGCGTCGCCGCCGGGGGCCGGCGTACGGGGCGGTGTGGGGGACGCCCTGGCCGTGGTTGCCGGAGGTGCCGACCGGAGGGCACCGCCGCGCCGCGGGCAGTGAGACCCGCAACTGTGCACGAACTGTAGCGCGGGGGGTGTCGCCGTGGCACGTGCAACCAGCAGTGTTCTCCACCCAAACCGAGGATTTGGGTTCAGCCGATAACCGAGCGTGTGGATTCGGGCATCGTCCCGGCGTCCGAAACCCGTTCCGTAAGCCGGGATGTCCACCCCTCTCGGACGCTCCCTCGCCGCCGGGGCCCACCGCCGGTCGCCCGGTCGGGTCCACGCCCCGTCGGCGCGGTCCGGTCCCAGGCTCCCACGGGGCGGCGGCGCGGGCCAGGGTCCCCCGGCCCCCGGCCCGCGCCGGAGGTCGCTCCGCGCGTACGGACACCCCCGCGTGGGGCCTTCCGGCGCCGCACGGGAGGCGGTTCGGGCGCCCACGGGGTTCTGGAGGTGGCGGCGGGCGACGGTGTGGGCACGGGCCGTCTCACCGGAGGCACCGCTGTGCCCGCCTCAACCCGGTTCCCGCGTCGAAGGGCGCCCGAACAGGAAAGTGCTGCGCGCAGCGTCCGTTGAGGGCGGTGGCCCGCCCCGCCGCGGAGCGCACCCGGCGGGCGGTGGCGGGCCGAAGCGGAGCGGAGGTCCCCCAAAAAACACTGCTCAGGGAAGCGGGGGGAGCTCGCCGGTCTCCTCGTAGGCCGTCAGCATCGCGATGCGGCGGGTGTGCCGGTCCTCGTCGCTGTACGGGGTGGCGAGGAAGATCTCCACGAAACGGGTGGCCTCCTGCTCGGAGTGCATCCTCGCGCCGAGGCTGAGCACGTTGGCGTCGTTGTGCTCACGCGCCAGGCGGGCGGTGTCCTCGCTCCAGGCCAGGGCCGCGCGCACGCCCCTGACCTTGTTCGCGGCGATCTGCTCGCCGTTGCCGGAGCCGCCGATGACGACGCCCAGGGCGCCCTTGTCGGAGGCGGCCCCCTCGGCCGCGCGCAGCACGAAGGGCGGGTAGTCGTCCGCGGCGTCGTAGGCGGCGGGCCCGGCGTCGACGACGTCGTGGCCCTGCTCCCTCAGCCAGGAGACGAGGTGTTCTTTGAGCTCGTAGCCCGCATGATCTGATCCAAGGTAAACACGCACGGGTCCAGTCTGGCAGGTCACGGCGGTGACAAGCGCAGCGCCCCGCTCGCTGGGGCGAGGCGGGGCGCGGTGGTACTCGTGTCCCTCAGAGGGAGCCGGAGGCCGCAGCGGCGACACTCAGCCCGAGGACGGCGAAGAGGGCCATCGAGCCGATGGCGATCACGTTGTAGAGGACGATCGCCTTGAGGTCCTTACCGATCGGACCTGCCTTGGAGACCGCGGGCTTCTTGCTCAACTTCCACCTCGTTAGGGTTCGACCAGGGATATCCCGTCGGAAATTTTTCCACACCACACAACGTGGTTCTCACCGGGGCCGATTCCATGCGGGGAGCCGCGGGGACCGTGAGTCCGCGCACACCCGTCGACGGCCCCGCGGCACCGGGGCGTGCGCCGGGTTCCGCGGGGCCCGGCGCACGCTCGGCGTCACAGCTGGAGGGCCTTGACCTCGCAGAACTCCTCCAGGCCGTGGGCGCCCCACTCGCGGCCGTTGCCGGAGCGCTTGTAGCCGCCGAAGGGCGCGCGCGGGTTGAGGGCGCCGCCGTTGACCTCCACCTGTCCGGCCCGCAGGCGCCGGGCGACGGCCAGTCCCTGCTCGGGGTCGCCGGACCACACCGCGGCGTTGAGCCCGTACACGGTGTCGTTGGCGATGGCGACCGCCTCCTCCTCCGTGTCGTAGGGGATCAGGACCAGCACCGGGCCGAAGATCTCCTCCTGGGCGATGCGCATGTCGTTGCTCACGTCGGCGAAGACCGTCGGGCTGACGTAGTAGCCGTTCGCGTGGCCCTCGACCGGTTCGGGGCCGCCGGTGACCAGGCGGGCGCCCTCCTCCACCCCGAGCGCGAGGTAGGAGCGGACCCGCTCCAGCTGGTCGGCGGAGACCAGCGGGCCCATGCGGGTGGCCTCGTCCCCGGGGTCGCCGGGCGCGTACTTGGCAGCGGACTCGGCGGCCAGGGCGACCGCCTCCTCGTAGGAGTCGCGGTGCACCAGCATGCGGGTGAGCGCGTTGCAGCTCTGGCCGGTGTTGCGCATGACGTCGGCGACGCCGCGCTTGACCGCCTTGACCAGGTCGGCTCCGGGCAGGATGACGTTGGGGGACTTGCCGCCCAGCTCCAGGGCGACCTTCTTGACGGTCTCCGCGGCGACCTGGCTGACCCGGGTCCCGGCGCGCGTGGAGCCGGTGAAGGACACCATGTCCACGCGGGGGTGCGCGGCGATGGCCTCGCCGACGACCGGGCCGGTGCCCGACACCAGGTTGAACACGCCCGCGGGCAGGCCCGCCTCGTGGAACACCTCGGTGAGGGCGTAGGCGCTGAGCGGGGCGACCTCGCTGGGCTTGAGGACGACGGTGTTGCCCGCCAGGAGGGCGGGGACCACCTTGAGCACGATCTGGTGGAGCGGGTAGTTCCACGGGGTGATGGCGCCGACCACGCCGACGGGCTCGCGCACGATGAGCGAGTTGCCCACCCTCTCGCCGCCGAAGTAGCGCTCCCCGGTCTCCTCGACCAGGTCGATGTAGGTCTGGAACATGAGGGCGGGCAGGCCCGCCTGGACCTTGCGGGCGAACACCGCGGGAGCGCCCATGTCCCGGGTGAGTTCCGCGGCGATGTCGTCGACGCGGGCGTTGAACAGCTCCAGGGCCTTGGCCAGGTGGGTGACGCGCTGCCCGGGTGTGAGGGCGGACCAGGCGGGGAGGGCCGCCGCTGCCGCCGCGACCGCGGCGTCGACGTCCTCGGCCGCCCCGGCCGGAACGGTGTCGATGACCTGCTCGGTCGCCGGGTTGACCACGTCCAGTGCCTCACTGGAGGCGGAGTCGCGCCAGGCGCCGTCGATGTAGAGGGATCGCATGGCCCCACTGTCGCAGAACGGGATTCGGGTTGACCAGACCGGAACGCCGGGCCGGTGCTTTCCCCGATGCGGGGCGGCCGCCCGCCCCGCCCGCAGGGGCGCCTGGTCAGCTCCGGTGCGAGGGCGCCGGGGCTCGGCTCAGCTGCGGGCCCCGGCGGGGCCGGCCGTCGGGCCGGCGGCGCGCCCGGTCAGTCCCAGTGCGGGGGGCGCTCGGAGAGGAGGCGCGCGGTGGAGTCGTCGTCGGAGTCGCCCCAGCCGGGGCCCCTCTCGTCGCCGGTGGTGTCGGGCAGGATGTCGAGGTCGTCGAGGAAGTCGACCCTGCGCTCGTCGTCGGGTCCGGACACGGTCCCCCGCCCCCTTCGCGTTCGTCGCGGCGGACCCCTGCCCGCCGCCGGTGTTCGTCTCCAGTGTGCACCCGTCCCGGCGCGCCGCGGCTGTCCGCCCCGCCGGGCCGGGGCCGCGGGCCCCGTCCCGGCGGGCGCGGGTCAGTCGAAGACGGGATTCCGGGTGCGGGTCCGCTTGAGCTCGAAGAACCCGTCGGTCCCGGCGACCAGGAGCACGCCGTCCCAGAGCTTCCCGGCCGCCTCGCCGCGCGGGATCGGCGTGACGACCGGCCCGAAGAAGGCGGTGTCGGCGACCTGGACGACGGGGGTGCCCACGTCCTCGCCGACCAGCTTCATCGCCTCGGCGTGCGAGGCGCGCAGGGCCTCGTCGTACTCGGTGGACGCGCCCGCCTCGGCCAGGTCCTCGGGCAGCCCGACCTCGGCCAGCGCCGCGCGGACCGTGTCCGTGGTGCGCGACTCGCCGCCGTTGTGGAAGCGGGTGCCCAGGGCCGTGTACAGACCGCCCAGGACCTCGGGGCCGAAGCGCTGCTCGGCGGCGACGCACACCCGCACCGCCTCCCAGGACCTGTCGATGCTCTCGCGGTAGTCCTGGGGCAGGTCGCGTCCCTCGTTGAGCACGCCCAGGCTCATCACGTGCCAGCGCACGCGAACCGGTCGGACCTTCTCCACCTCGACGAGCCAGCGCGAGGTGATCCAGGCCCACGGGCACGCGGGGTCGAACCACATGTCCGCGTGGACGGTCTCCTGTCCGTCGCCGGAGTCGGGGGTCTGCGTCATCGCTGCTCCTCGGATCGCGAAAAGGTGTGCACACTTCGGGTCGTAGGAGTGCAACCCCGGTTATCGGTTGCGCATTCCGTCCCGGCGCGTGGCAGGATCGAGGCGAGTGGAAGACGACCTCCGGCCCCGACGACGCTCCACCCCAGGCGGCGGACTCGCCGTGGTCGGCAACGATCCGGCCGGCGACGACGGCGGCCGTGGAGGGAGCGTGGCGTGGCAGGGAACCTGACACGGGACGAGGCTCGTGAGCGGGCGCGGATTCTCAGCGTCGACTCCTACGCCGTGGAGCTGGACCTGACCACCGGTGCCGAGACCTTCAGGTCCACCACCGTGATCCGGTTCTCCAGTTCGGAGCCCGGGGCGCGGACGTTCGTCGAGCTGGCAGCCCCCGCGATCCGCGCGGCGACGCTGAACGGCGCCGAACTGGACGCGGCCGAGCTGTTCGACGGCGAGCGCCTCGTCCTCCCCGCAGTGGCCGCGGACAACGAGCTGACGGTCGTCGCCGACGCCGCGTACATGCGCACCGGCGAGGGCCTGCACCGGTTCGTGGACCCCGTCGACGACTCGGTGTACCTGTACACCCAGTTCGAGACGGCCGACGCGCACCGCATGTTCGCGTGCTTCGACCAGCCCGACCTCAAGGCGACCTTCGAGCTGACGGTGTTCGCTCCCCCCTCGTGGGAGGTCGTGTCCAACAGCGCGCCCGACGTGGAGCGCGAGGCCGCGGGCGAGGAGCGGGTGCGCTGGCACTTCCCGGCCACGCCGGTGATGTCCACCTACATCACCGCGCTGATCGCGGGCCCCTACCACGTGGTGCGCGACGAGCACGACGGCATCCCGCTGGGCCTGTACTGCCGCGCCTCGCTGGCCGAGCACCTGGACTCCGACGCCCTGTTCGAGGTCACCAAGCAGGGCTTCGACTTCTTCCACGGGCTGTTCGACCTGCGCTACCCGTTCGGCAAGTACGACCAGCTGTTCGTGCCCGAGTTCAACGCGGGCGCCATGGAGAACGCGGGCGCGGTCACGTTCCTGGAGGACTACGTCTTCCGCTCGCGGGTCACCGACGCCCGCTACGAGCGCCGCGCCGAGACGATCCTGCACGAGATGGCGCACATGTGGTTCGGCGACCTGGTCACCATGCGCTGGTGGGACGACCTGTGGCTGAACGAGTCGTTCGCGACCTACGCCAGCGTGTACTGCCAGGCCAACGCCACCAAGTGGACCGACGCCTGGACGACGTTCGCGAACGTGGAGAAGAGCTGGGCGCTGCGCCAGGACCAGCTGCCCTCCACCCACCCGGTCGCCGCCGACATGGTCGACATCCAGGCGGTCGAGGTCAACTTCGACGGCATCACCTACGCCAAGGGCGCCTCGGTGCTCAAGCAGCTCGCGGCGTACGTGGGCGTGGACGCGTTCTTCGCGGGCGTGCGCGCCTACTGCAAGGAGAACGCGTTCGGCAACACCGAGCTGCGGGACCTGCTCAAGCACCTGGAGGCCGCCTCGGGGCGCGACCTGTCGGGCTGGTCGCGCGACTGGCTGGAGACCACGGGCGTCAACACGATGCGCCCGGAGTTCGAGGTGGACGCCGAGGGCCGCTTCACCTCGTTCACCGTGCTCCAGGAGGCTCCGGCCGACCACCCGACGCTGCGCTCGCACCGTCTGGCGATCGGCCTGTACGACCGCACCGACGAGGGCGTCGTGCGCCGTGAGCGCGTGGAGCTGGACGTGCGCGGCGAGCGCACCGAGGTGCCGGAGCTGGTCGGCCGGGTCCGGCCGGACCTGGTCCTGATCAACGACGACGACCTGACCTTCACCAAGGTCCGTCTGGACGAGCGCTCCCTGCGCACCGTGGTGGAGTGCGTCGGCGAGATCCGCGAGTCCCTGCCCCGCGCGCTGGCCTTCGGCGCCGCCTGGGACATGACCCGCGACGGCGAGATGGCCGCCCGCGACTACGTCTCCCTGGTCATCTCCGGGATCAGCGGCGTGAACGACGTCATGGTCGCCCAGACCCTGCTGCGCCAGGCCAACACGGCGCTGCACATGTACGCCGACCCGGCGTGGCGCCCGTTCGGCTTCGAGCAGCTCTCCGAGCGGCTGCGCGAGCTGCTGACCGCGGCCGAGCCGGGTGGCGACCTCCAGCTGGCCTACACCAACGCGCTGGCCGCCTCGGCGGTGAGCGACGCCCACCTGTCCCTGGTCCAGGGCCTGCTGGACGGCGCGATCACCGTGGACGGGCTGGTCGTGGACACCGACCTGCGGTGGACGCTGCTGCGCCGCCTGGTCGCGACGGGCAAGGCCGGGGAGGCGGAGATCGCCGCCGAGCTGGAGCGCGACGCCACGGCGGCCGGGCAGCGCAACGCCGCCGGGGCCCGGGCCGCGATCCCCACCGCCGAGGCCAAGGCCGCGGCGTGGGAGCGGATCGTGGGCGAGGAGCTGGCCAACGCCGAGTTCCGCGCGGTCCTGCTGGGCTTCACCGAGCCGGGCCAGGCCGAGCTGTACCGGCCGTACGCGGAGAGGTACTTCGCGCAGCTGGGCCCGGCCTGGGAGAAGTGGACGGGCGAGTTCGCGCAGACCTTCGCCGAGGTGGTCTACCCGAGCGGTCTGGTGGAGGAGGCGACGCTGGAGCGCACGGACGCCTACATCGCCGGGTCCGACCCGGCCCCGGCGCTGCGCCGCCTGCTGGTCGAGGGCCGCGCGGGAGTGGAGCGGGCCCTGCGCGCCCGGGCCGCCGACATCGCCGCGGGCGAGCGCCAGAAGTAGGGCGGAGAAGCGGCGCGCCCGCTCCGCCGTCGCAGGCGGGGCGGGCGCGCCCGCGTGTTCGGCCCCGGCCGTGCGGGCCGCTTCCGGGCGAAGGCCAGGGACCGCCCCGCGCGCGTCCGTCGGAGGCACCTGCCCCGGTGTCCGGTTCCGGGACCGAAAGGGCGCACCGGCCCAGACACCCGCCACCGTGATCTTGTACTTACAGCCGATCTCGGCCGCCGAGACTCGCCACGAGTACAAGATCAACTCAGGCCAGGACCCCTCGCGTCACACCGGCAACGGTTCCGGGTCCGCTAGGAGGCGCGGTCACGGCCGCCGACCGCTCCGAGGGTGCGACGGATGCGCGCCACCATGCGCGGGTCGGCGAGCAGTTCGTCCACCAGGACCGGCTCGCCCTCGCCGCTGGTGAGCGGGATGCGCCAGTTCGGGTACTCGTCGCTGGTGCCGGGCTGGTTCTGCATGCGCCGCTCCCCCACCACGTCGGTGAGCGCGACCCCGATCATGCGGGCGGGGGTGGCCACCAGGTAGGCGTGCATGGCCGCCACCACGGCGGCCGGGTCGGCCACCGGGTCGACGTCGTCGTCGAGCAGGCCCAGCTCCACCAGGAGCTCGCGCCAGCGCTCCACCCGGGACTCGGCGTCGGCGCGCTCCTCCTCCACGGGGCGGCCGAGCAGCCCCAGCCGGTCGCGCAGCTCCACGTGCTCGGTGGACAGGAACGACGCCACCGGCGGCAGGTCGTGGGTGGCGACCGTGGCCAGGCAGTCGGTGCGCCACTCCCCCGGCGGGCGCGGGCGTCCGTCGGCGTCCTGCTCGAACCACAGCACGGAGGTGCCCAGGACCCCGCGGTCGGCGAGGTGCCCGCGCACCCACGGCTCCACGGTGCCCAGGTCCTCCCCGACCACGACGGCGTCCGCCCGGTGGGCGGCCAGGGCGAGCGTGCCCACCATGCCCTCGTGGTCGAACCTGACGTAGGCGCCCTCGGCCGCGGAGGCGCCCTCGGGCACGCACCAGAGCCGGAACATGCCCATGACGTGGTCGATGCGGACCCCGCCCGCGTAGCGGAACGCCTGGGCGAGGATCTGGCGGAACGGTTCGTAGCCGCGCTCGGCCAGGTGCCGGGGGTGCCAGGGCGGCTGTCCCCAGTCCTGCCCCTGCTGGTTGAACTCGTCCGGGGGCGCACCCACGTGCAGTCCGGGCACGAGCGCGTTCCCGTACATCCACGCGTCCGCGCCGCCCGCCTGCACGCCGATCGCCAGGTCGTGCACGATGCCGACGGCCATCCCGCCGGTCTCGGCGGTGGTCTGCGCCTGGGAGAGCTGCTCGTCGAGGATCCACTGGAGCCAGCGGTGGAACTCCACGGCGGGCCACCGGCGCAGGGCCTCCTCGCCGACGGCGCGGCTGTGGACCGCGCGCAGCCCGTGCGGCCAGGCCCGGTAGTCGGTGCCGTGCTGCTCGGCCAGGGCCGACCAGGTGGCGAACTCGACCAGCGGTCGGCCCTCGCGTTCGAGGTAGGCGCGCAGAGAGGCCTCGCGGCCGGGGGCGCGGGGCGACTCGAAGAGCACCTCCAGGGCGGCGCGCTTGGCCCTCCACACGGAGTCGCGGTCGAGGAGGTCGGCGGTGCGGCCGCGTTCGCGCAGCGGCCGGGCCAGGCGCTGGATGCCCTCGCGCTGGGCGGGGTCGAGCCGGGCGTACTCGGGCACGTCCTCGATGCGGATGTAGAGGGGGCTGGCGTAGCGGCGGCTCACCGGCAGGTAGGGCGAGGGCTCCACCGGGGGCAGCGGCTCGGTGGCGTGCACCGGGTTGATCAGGGTGAAGTCGGCGCCCAGGTCGCGTGCGCTCCAGTCGGTGAGCTCTGCGAGGTCGCGCAGGTCACCGGTGCCCCAGGAGGCGCGGGAGCGCACGCTGTAGACCTGGGCCATGATCCCCCACAGGCGCGGGTTGTCCCTGAGCGCGCTGGGTTCGATGCGGTCGGGGGCCACGAGCAGGGGCGCGGTGCGCTCGGCGGAGCCGTCGGTGACGCGCAGGGTGTGCACGCCCAGCGGTAGTCCCGGGCCGAAGGGCAGCAGGGAGCCGCCGGAGGTCTCGACGACGCTGCGCGCCCCCTCGGGGAGCACCAGGTCGGGCGCCTTGCCCTCGCGGACGACCACCGCGGGCGGCAGCGGGCCCGGGGCGGCCCCGGGGCCCGGGACCGACGGGTCCACGCCCAGGGCGGCCAGGACATGGCGAATGGTGTCGGGACTGACCGGGACCCTGCGCCCCCGCCAGTCCTCGTAGGTCGTCGCGACTCCGTGCTGCTCTGCCAACCGTGCCAGCTGAACGTCCCTCACAGAATCCGATCATGCCCTACCAGGGCCTCCGTACACCGGAGGCCGTTCCGGCGTGGGACCAGAACGTGTCCCGGGTGCGGGCCGATAACGGTTCCCCGTGCGGCGCCTCCGGACTGTCCAGCACGTACAAAGGAGCGCCCTGTACGGGCCGTCAAAGCGATCGCCGTACGTCCTCGACATCTGCATAATCGGGGTGTGCTCGCGAACTACCGGCGGCTCTTCGCCGTCCCCCACGTCCTGCCCCTGCTGGCCTGGTCCCTGGCCGCGCGCTTCTACATGCCGGGGCTGATGATCGCGGTCACCTTTCTGGTGGAGGGGTGGACCGACTCCTACACCCTGGCCGGACTGGTCGCGGGCGCCTTCACCCTGGGCATGGCGCTGGTGGGGCCGCTGCGCGGGCGGATGGCCGACCGGGGCGGCACCGACCGGCTGGTGCTGGTGTGCGGCGTGGTGTTCAGCGCGGGTCTGCTGGGCCTGGTCCTGCTCCCCGCGCAGCTGTGGTGGCTCTCGCTCCCGCTCGCGCTGGGCACCGGAGCCTTCGGCTCCCCGGCGAACCAGATCGTGCGGGCGCTGTGGCCGCGGCTGACGCGCGGCCCCGAACGGCAGGCGATCTACGCGGCCGAGGCGACCACCCAGGAGCTGCTCTTCGTCTTCTCCCCGATCATGACCGCGGGCGTGGTGGCCTTCGCCGGTGCGCGCTGGGCGCTGGTGCTGCTGTCGGTGGTGGCGCTGCTCGGCTCGGTCGGGTTCGCACTCGGGCTGCGGCGGGCCGGGGTGACCGGTCCCCCGCCGACCGAGGAGGGAGTCGGGGAGGAGCCGCGGGGTCCCCGCCGGAGCCTGCTGCGCAGCCCGGCGCTGGTGGCGCTGTTCCTCATGTGTCTGCTGATGGTCAGCGGGATCATGAGCGTGGACCTGGTGATCGTGGCGTGGGCCAACGAGCTCGGCGCCCCGCAGTACGTGATGGTGCTGGCCTCGGTGTGGGCGCTGGGATCGCTGGTGGGCGGGGCCATCGCGGGCGCGCTGCGCGGCCGTCCCCACCTGGTGCGCCGCTGCTTCGGCTCGGCGCTGGGCGTGGCGGTGCTGGTGCCGTTCGTGCCGCCGATCGCGCAGCTGCCGACGCCGCTGCTGGTCACACCGCTGCTGTTCCTGTCCGGTATGGCGCTGGCGCCGACCCTGGCCGCGGTCATGGGCCGTCTGGGCGACCTGGCCCCCGCGCGTCGGCGGGCCGAGGCCTTCGGGTGGATGTCCACGGCGCTGGGCGTGGGCGGGGCGGTGGCCGGTCCGCTGTCCGGCGGCCTGATCGACCTCATGGGGATCGCGGGCGGCATGCTGGGGGCCGCGCTGCTGGTGCTGGTGTCGGCGCTGCTGAGCCTGTTCGTGCCCGAGCCGCGTCCCGAGACCGACGAGGGGTCGGGCGGCCCCGCCGTCGAGGACGTCGGGAGCGTGCTGGAGGCCCCGCCGGTGCACGGCGCGGCGGCGGGCGTCGAGGCGGCCGCCGTGCCCGACGAGTCCCGTTAGCGGACCGGCCAGAAACGTTGCTGGTGTGTCACGAGAGCTCTGAACTGCGTCTCAGCGGGGTTGGACGGTCAGGACGCGCTATGAGTACGGGATCACGGCGGAGGGGCGGGCCCGGGGCGCTCAGCCGACGCGGACCGGCGCGGCGCGACGGGCCCACGGGCGCGCGCGTTCGAGCTGCGCGGACAGCGACAGCAGTGTGCCCTCGCCGCCCATGCGGCCGGTGAGCATGACGCCGATCGGCAGCCCCTCGGGCGACCAGTGCAGGGGGACGCTGACCGAGGGCTGGCCCGAGACGTTGTAGACCGAGGTGAAGGGCGCGAACGCGGTCATCCGCCGGAACTCCTCCTCGGGGCCGTCGCCGGTGAAGTGCCCCAGCGGAACCGGGGGCGTGGCCAGCACGGGCGAGAGCACCGCGTCGAGGGGCTCGGTCGCGGCGACGAGGGAGCGGACGCCGCGCTGGAGGCGGGCGCAGGCGGCGATGTAGTCGGGGACGGGCGTGGCGCGGGCCCGCCCGCGCAGCCACCGGTTGAGGGGGCTCAGCTCGGCCTCGCGGGCGGGGTCGACCGGCGTGGCCGAGGCCATCGCCGCCCAGACCACCCCGAAGTCCGCCATGAAGGAGCCGCCGAAGTGGGCGTCCCCGGGGGCGGGGACCTCCTCCACCTGGTGTCCCAGGTCGGTCAGGAGGCGGACGGCCTCCTCGTGTGCGGCCAGGACGTGGGGGTGCACGGGGATCCCGGCGGAGCCGGTGGTGGCGTGGCAGCCGATGCGCAGGCGCCCGGGTTCGCGGCCCACGTGGTCGGCGAACGTCTCGCCCGGCGGCAGGGGCGGTGCGGTGAAGTGGTCGCCCGGTCCGGAGAAGGCCATGGCGTCCAGGAGGAGGGCGGCGTCGCGGACGCCGCGGGTGAGGGGTCCGGCGGTGGACAGGCCCGCGAGGTCGGGTTTGAGGGGCGCACCGGAGATCCGGCCGCGGGTGGGCTTGAGGCCGAAGAGCCCGCACGCGCTGGCGGGGATGCGGATCGAGCCGCCGCCGTCGCTGCCCTGGGCCGCGGGGGCGAGTCCGGCGGCGACGGCCGCCGCGGCGCCTCCGCTGGAGCCGCCCGGGGACAGGTCGGTGTTCCAGGGGTTGCGGGAGGGCGGGGCGACGGTGTTCTCGGTGTAGCAGCTCGACCCGAACTCGGGGGTGTTGGTCTTTCCCGGCAGGACCGCGCCCGCGGCGCGCAGCCGGGCGACCATGCCGGAGTCGGTCGGGGCGACGGCGTCGCGGAAGACCGGCGAGCCCTGGGTCATGCGGACCCCGGCGACCGGGTCGAGGTCCTTGACGGGCACGGGGAGCCCGAGGAGGGGCGGCAAGGCGTCTGGCGTGTCGGCCATCACCCGGTTCTGCGCGTAACGGGCTTGTTCGAGCGCCTTTTCCGGGGTGACCGTAATGTACGCACCGACGAGGTGGTCATACCGCTCGATCCGGTCCAGGAAGTGCTCAGTGATCTCAGTAGGCGACAACTCACGACTGCGGACCATCGCGAGGAGGCGGTGGGCCGGAAGGTCATGGATCTGGGTCATGGCGGGCCAGGTTAGCGGGCACACCGCAGGGCACCGCGGGGAGGACCCGCTTCTCCAGAGAGACTGACCAAAAGGTAAGCATTCCCTGTCCTGAGGCGGCCGACACGCTTACGCGCCAAGGAACAGGGGATAGAAAAGTGTGAGAAGTAATGCACTAGGACTCGGATATGGATCGAACTAACCTGTCCGACGTGAAATCGGCTACCAGAGTGAACGGCTCCACTCCATCGTCCGAGGGACCGGACCGCGAAAGGCCCGAATCCCTCTTTTTCCCCAACCAGAGAAAAAAGAAGGGCACCTCGGGCGGCAAGGCGGTCTACGGCGCCCTGCGGTCCAACCAGACCGCCCGCAGGTGGGTGGTACGCGGCGGCGTCGCCACCGTGGTGGCCGTCCTGGTCGGCCTGCTCACCACCGACTGGAGGACCGGCGTCACCTTCGGCGTCCTCACCCTGGCCGGGATCATGGTGTACGCCTCCCGGCGCGAGTCGGAGATCCCGCGCTGGCGCAAGCCCTCGGCGGCCCAGCGCAAGACCGAGGCACAGCTCAAGGTGATGAAGCAGCTCGGCTACCGCGTCCTGCACGCGCGCGCGGTGCCTGGCGGCAACGGCCAGATCGACCACTTCATCGTGGGCCGACGGGGCGCGTTCGCCATCGACTCCGAGTCGTGGGACAAGCGGCTTCCGCTGCGCAACAAGCTGGAGAAGCTCTACCACGGGCGGTTCAGCAAGAACGAGCGCATCGACGAGGCCCTGGAGGAGGCCAAGCGGGCGCAGGACCTGATCAGCTCCGAACTGGGGCGCGAGATCAAGGTGCGCGCGTCGCTGGCCATCTACGGCCCCGGCATGCCCTGGGACAGCCACCGGCTGCGGGGCGTGGACATCATCACCGGCACCAAGGTCCGCAAGTGGCTGCGCAGCGGCCGGGACCGCCTGACCGAGAAGGAGATCGAGGAGATCTACCAGGCCGCGCTGAAGGCCCTGCCGCCCAGGTACTGAGACGCTCCCACCCCCCTGACACAGCTCCGGCCCGGGACGGACCACAGCTCCGTGGCACCCGGGCCCTCCTGTGTCCAGGGCCTTCTCGCTCCCCCGCCCCGGCCGCGAACCGGCCCGCACCCGACTCTCCCACCACGGTCGTCTCACGATCCGGATAGCCCGTCTTCCAGTACGAGACCAGACCGGTACGGCGAAGGACTACCATCGAGGGGAAACACCCGCAACGATGGGAGCCCACCCCATGCCAGCCCTACGCTCACGCACCGTCACCCACGGCAGGAACATGGCCGGCGCGCGCGCCCTCATGCGCGCCACCGGTGTGGAGCGCGAGGACTTCGGCAAGCCCATCGTGGCCGTGGCCAACAGCTTCACCGAGTTCGTCCCGGGCCACGTCCACCTGCGCGAGGTGGCCGAGGTCGTCGCCAACGCCATCCGCGAGGCGGGCGGCGTCCCCCGCGAGTTCAACTCCATCGCCGTGGACGACGGCATCGCCATGGGCCACGGCGGCATGCTCTACTCCCTGCCCAGCCGCGAGCTGATCGCCGACTCGGTCGAGTACATGGTCAACGCCCACTGCGCCGACGCCCTGGTGTGCGTGTCCAACTGCGACAAGATCACGCCCGGCATGCTGCTGGCCGCGCTGCGCCTGAACATCCCCACGGTGTTCGTCTCCGGCGGCCCCATGGAGGCGGGCAAGGTCACGGTGGTCGAGGGCACCGCCACCACCGTGCGCAAGCTGGACCTGATCAACCCCATGATCGCCGCGGCGGACGAGAGCGTCTCCCAGGCCGAACTGGACGAGATGGAGGAGGCCGCCTGCCCGACCTGCGGCTCCTGCTCGGGCATGTTCACCGCCAACTCGATGAACTGCCTCACCGAGGCGATCGGCCTGGCCCTGCCCGGCAACGGCACCGTGCTGGCCACCCACACCGCCCGCCGCGCCCTGTACGAGGACGCCGGACGCCTGGTCGTGGAGGCCGCCAAGCGCTACTACGAGGACGACGACGCCTCCGTGCTGCCGCTGTCCATCGCCACCCCCGAGGCCTTCGGCAACGCCATGGCCCTGGACGTGGCCATGGGCGGCTCCACCAACACGATCCTGCACCTTCTGGCCGCCGCCACCGAGGCGGGTGTCGGCTTCGGCCTGCCCGAGATCGACGCGGTCTCGCGCCGGGTGCCGTGCCTGTGCAAGGTCGCGCCGAACACTGAGAAGTACCACATCGAGGACGTGCACCGGGCGGGCGGCATCCCCTCCATCCTGGGCGAGCTGGCCCGCGGCGGCCTGCTGGACACCTCCCTGCCCACGGTGCACGGCAAGACGATCGGTGAGTTCCTCTCCGAGTGGGACATCGCCTCCGACACCGTCTCGCCCGAGGCCCTGGAGCTGTTCCACGCCGCCCCCGGCGGAAGGCGCACCACGAAGGCCTACTCGCAGAGCGTCCGCTGGGACACCCTGGACACCGACCGGGAGAAGGGCTGCATCCGCTCCGTCGAGCACGCCTACACCAAGGACGGCGGGCTGGCGGTGCTGTTCGGCAACCTCGCCCCGGACGGCGCGATCGTCAAGACCGCGGGCGTGGAGGAGGAGCTGTGGACCTTCTCCGGACCCGCCAAGGTGTTCGAGTCCCAGGAGGACGCCGTCGACGGCATCCTCA
Organism: Nocardiopsis deserti; assembly: GCF_008638355.1. Lineage (NCBI taxonomy): Bacteria > Bacillati > Actinomycetota > Actinomycetes > Streptosporangiales > Nocardiopsidaceae > Nocardiopsis > Nocardiopsis deserti. Next base: position 27,157 of record NZ_VWVS01000018.1, read on the forward strand.
ACAAGCAGATCGAGCCCGGTGACGTGGTGGTCATCCGCTACGAGGGCCCCAAGGGCGGCCCGGGCATGCAGGAGATGCTGTACCCGACGAGCTTCCTCAAGGGCCGCGGCCTGGGCAAGGCCTGCGCGCTCATCACCGACGGCCGCTTCTCCGGCGGCACGTCGGGGCTGTCCATCGGCCACGCCTCCCCCGAGGCCGCCGCGGGCGGTGACATCGCACTGGTGGAGGACGGCGACGTCATCAGCATCGACATCCCCAACCGGGGCATCGTGCTGGAGGTCTCCGCGGAGGAGCTCGACACGCGCCGCGAGCGCCTGCTCAAGGAACTGGGCCGGTTCAAGCCGCGTGACCGCCAGCGGCCGGTGACCGCGGCGCTGCGCGCCTACGCGGCCATGGCGACCTCGGCCTCGACCGGCGCCGCGCGCGACGTGTCCCAGGTGGAGAAGTAGCAGGAAGTAGCAGGCCGGGAGGTGGGGGCGGAACCGCCCCCGCCCCTCAGGAGCAGCAGCCGCCCCCGCAGCACCCTCCACCGGAGGGCGCGGGGGCGGACGCGCGTCCGCCCACCGCCACGGTGGACAGGAGCCGGACCGTGTCGCCGTGTCCCTGCGGGCAGGTCGCCGGGTCGCCGGCCTGTGCCATCGGACGGGAGAGCTCGAAGGTGTCGCCGCACTCGCGGCAGCGGAAGTCGTATCTGGGCATGCGGTCAGGATACGACCGACCCCCGGCGCGTGTACCGGGGGTCGGTCGGGGTCGGCGGCGCCGGGTGGGACGCGAGGTCCCGGCTCCGCCGGATCAGGCTGCCAGGTGGGCCATGTACGGCTCCCACTGGGGGTCGCCGTGGAGGTCACCGTTGATCAGACGCCAGTGGGGACCCTTGGGCACCTTGGGGGTCACGTGCAGCTCCCAGCCGAGTTCGTCCAGGAACTTGTCGGCCTTGCGGTGGTTGCACGGCTTGCACGCGGCGACCACGTTCTCCCACACGTGCGCGCCGCCGCGGCTGCGCGGGATGACGTGGTCGATGGTCTCGGCCTTCTTCCCGCAGTAGCCGCAGGTGTGCCTGTCGCGCCGCATGAGGGCCACCCTGGTGAGGGGCACTCTGCGGCTGTAGGGGACGCTGATGTAGCGTCGGAGCCGGATGACCGACGGCACGTCGTAGGCACGTGTCGCCGAGTGCAGTATCGCGCCCGCGTCGTCCTGGTGGACGACCTCCGCCTTCTCTCTCAGGACGAGCAGGATCGCCCTGCGCAGGGGCAGTGTCGTCAGTGGTTCGAAGCTGGCGTTGAGCAGCAGCACGTGGCGGCGGGCGGTCCCTGTGCCACCCTCCCGACTGCTTCGGGCGCTCATCGCGTCGCCCCAGCCGTCGTCTGTGACGGCCGTGTCTCCTCCCCGGCCAGCCGATCGGCCAGCCAGGAGACCTCCCTGTGCACCGATCCGAGGATCGATGGTTCCGTACGCCTTGCCACACGGACCTCCCGGTGGTCCCGCCGAGTTGCGTCCCGCATTCAGTTTGCGTGGTCGGACCGCTCCGGCGCCACCCCAATTTGCGCTGGGCCGCCCAGAAACCGCGTGTTCTCCCTTTTCCCGGCTCCATTGTGCGCTGACGGCGCTCCGTTTCACACTGGCGCCGCGCCGGGCACACCCGGGTGGATGGCGGTGGATAGGGTGCGAAGTATGCGTGAACTCCGCTACCCCCCGGCCGCACGGCTGGACATCATCGAGAACCTGCACGGCCACACGGTCGGTGACCCCTACCGTTGGCTGGAGGACGGCGATTCGGCGCAGACCAAGGAATGGGCTACCGCGGAGGACGCCCTGTACACCGAGGTCTCATCGCGGTTCACCGCACGGAACTGGTTCGCCGACCAGGTGCGGTCCCTGCTGGGCGCCGGAAGCGTCGGGGTGCCCGTGTGGCGGGGCGACCGCCGCTTCTTCGTCCGGCGCACCGCCGAGCAGGAGCACGGCGTGCTCTACGTCCAGGACGGCGACGGCCCCGAGCGTGTGCTGGTGGACCCCGGGGCGCTCGACCCCGAGGGCCTGACCACGCTGGACGCCTGGAAGCCCGACCACTCCGGCGAACTCCTGGCCTACCAGCTCTCCGAGGGCGGCGACGAGGAGTCGGTGCTGCGCGTCGTGGACGTGGCCAGCGGCGACCTGGTGGACGGGCCCGTCGAGCGGGCCCGGTACAGCCCGATCGCGTGGCTGCCCGACTCCTCCGCCTTCTACTACGTACGACGGCTCCCCCGGGAGCAGGTGCCCGAGGGCGAGGAGAGCTACCACCGCCGCGTCTACCTGCACCGCCTGGGCGCCCCCGCCGACCAGGACACCCTGGTCTTCGGCGAGGGCCGCGACAAGACCGAGTACTTCACCCCGATCGTGAGCCGGGACGGACGCTGGCTGGTGCTGCTCGCCAACCGCGGCACCTCGGCGGCCACCGACGCGTGGATCGCCGACCTGTCCGACGGAAACCTGGACGCGCCGCGCCTGGTCCCCTTCCAGGAGGGCGTGGACGCCTCCCTGTACCCGCACGTGGGCCGGGACGGGCGCCTGTACCTGTTCACCGACCGGGAGGCCCCGCGCGGGCGCCTGTGCGTGGCCGATCCCGCCGACCCCGGCTACGGGAACTGGACCACCCTGGTCCCGGAGGACCCCGAGGCGGTGCTGGAGGGGTACGCGGTCCTGGACGGCCCCGGGCTGGAGCGACCCGAGCTGCTGGTCCTGCGCAGCCGCCACGCCGTCAGCGAGATCACCCGGCACGACCTGGCCACCGGCGAGCTCCTGGGCGGGTTGGGCATGCCCGGTCTGGGCACCGTGGCCGGACTCGTCGAACGCCCCGAGGGCGGGCACGAGGCGTGGTTCGGCTACACCGACAACACCCACCCCTCGTCGGTGTACCGCTACAACGCGCTCTCGGGCGAGGTGTCGCTGTGGGCCGACGCCCCCGGTGACATCGACCTGCCCGACGTGCGGGTGGAGCAGGTCACCTACACCTCCCGGGACGGCACGGCCGTGCGCATGCTGGTGGTCGCGCCCCAGGCGCCCGCCGAGGGGCCGCGGCCGACCGTCCTGTACGGCTACGGGGGCTTTCGCATCTCCCTCACGCCCGCCTACTCGGCGGTGGCGCTGGCCTGGGTGCGCGCGGGCGGAGTGTACGCCGTCGCCAACCTGCGCGGCGGCCTGGAGGAGGGGGAGGAGTGGCACCGGGCGGGCATGTTCGCCGACAAGCAGAACGTCTTCGACGACTGCGCGGCAGCGGCCGAGCACCTGGTCGCCACCGGGGTGACCGACCCCGAACACCTGGCCGTCATGGGCGGCAGCAACGGCGGGCTGCTGGTGGGGGCCATGGTCACCCAGCGGCCGGACCTGTTCACCGCCGCGGTCTGCTCGGCCCCGCTGCTGGACATGGTCCGCTACGAGCGGTTCGGTCTGGGCCAGCTGTGGAACGTCGAGTACGGCACCGCCGACGACCCCGAGCAGCTGGGGTGGCTGCTGGGCTACTCGCCCTACCACAACGTGCGCGAGGGCACCCGCTACCCGGCGACGCTGTTCACCGTGTTCGACAACGACACCCGCGTGGACCCGCTGCACGCGCGCAAGCTGTGCGCGCTGATGCAGCACGCCACGTCGGCAGCGCCCGAGGAGCGGCCGATCCTGCTGCGCAGGGAGTCGGAGGTGGGCCACAGCTCGCGGTCGGTGAGCCGCAGCGTGGCGCTCAACTCCGAGCAGCTGGCCTTCCTCGCCCACCACCTGGGGCTCTCCGTGGACTGAGGTCCCACCCCGGTGTCCGCCCCCGCGAGAGCAACAACACAGGGGTCGGACACCGGGGAGCGCCCGTTCCCCCGGGAAGCGTTGAGACAATCGAGGGGACCCGCCCCCAGGAGAACAGCGCGAGAGGATCCGGACGTGACACAGACCGAGACCGGAGCCGCCGACACCGGGTCGGCCGGGTCCCGGAGGCACGTGCACCTCGCGCAGGTCCGCTACGCCGACCTCGACCCGCAGCACCACGTCAACAACGTGCGGATGCTGACCTACCTGGAGGACGCCCGGGTGTCCTTCCTGCGCTACGGCGGCGCCGTCGAGGGCGACGAGGTCTTCGGCGCCATGGTGGTGGCCCGCCAGGAGGCGGACTACGTGGCCCCGCTGCTGCCCCGGTCGGAGCCGGTGCGCGTGGAGCTGTGGGTGACCGAGGTGCGCAACGCCAGCTTCACGCTGGCCTACGAGATCCGCGACGAGGCCACCGTGTACCTGCGTGCCAGGACGGTGCTGGTCGGTTTCGACGTGCCCACACAGCGCGCCCGGCGGCTCAACGAGGTCGAGCGCGCCTTCCTCGCCGACTACGCCTGAGCGCCGCGGGGACCGGGTGGCCCGGTCCCGGCGGCTGTGGCACTTCAGGGAGCAGGCGTCACTTCAGGGAGATGGTGACGGCCTCGCCGTCGTCCCCGTCGTCGCCCTTGGCGGACACCGAGACCCGGGTCGGGTCGGCCACCTCGGGGGCGGTGATCTCCTCGGGCACGTTCACCATGCTGTGCGCGGCCATGACCATGTACTCCCAGAGCTGGCGCTCCAGGGCCTCGTGCAGGTCCAGGGAGTCCACGGCGGCGCGCATGTGCCTGAGCCACAGGTCGCGCTCGGCGGCGCCGATGCGGAACGGCACGTGCCGCATGCGCAGCCGGGGGTGGCCCCGCTGCTCGTTGTAGGTGCGGGGGCCGCCCCAGTACTGGATGAGGAAGAGGCGCAGGCGCTCCTCGGCGGGGCCGAGGTCCTCCTCGGGGTACATGGGCCGCAGCACGGGGTCGTCGGCCACGCCCTCGTAGAAGCGGCGGACCAGGCGGGTGAAGGTCTCCTCACCGCCCACGGCCTCGTAGAACGTCATCTGCACGGGCTCGTCGCCCGCGCTCTGCTGGGAATCGCGCGCGGAAGTCATCGCCTCCAGATTATGCGACGTCCCCGTTCGCACAAGCGGTGCGGACGGGCGCGAGCTCCCGTCCGCACGCGCCCGGGTCAGGTCCGTCCCGCCAGGACCCGCTCCTCCAGGAAGTGGACCGCCTGGTCGAAGGCCCCGTTCCGGAACGCCTCACGCACCTGCTCACGCGCCCCCTCGACGAGGGTCTCCGGGTCCGGAGCGGTGTGCTGCTGGGCGAAGGCGAGACAGCGCACGCCGCCCGGGACGATGGACTCCAGGTCCCGCACCTGGAGCACCATGCGGGTCAGGGGGCGCCGGAGGCTCGACCGTCTCGGTGTGGTCACCGGTGTTGGCGGCAACGAACACCGCGCCCTGCTCCCCGTCCGTGGACCGCTGGTAGAGCAGTGCGGCGAGCAGGGTGGACCCGGGCGACCAGTCGGGTTCGTGGGGCCGACGGCCGTGCCAGCTGACCTCGGGTAGTGGCCAACCGGACGGAGTGCGCCCGTCGGGGTGATGGGTGCGCCGCAGCACCGGATGCTCACGGCGCGGCCGCAGGCACCTCCGGGTGAGGCGCAACAGGTCGGTCCGCCTGTCGGCCAGGCCCCAATCCACCCAACTGGTCGCGTTGTCCCGGCTGCAGGCGTTGGTGTTGCCGTTCTGGGTACGCCCAGCGTGTCCACGGCGACCTGCACCTGGGCCAGGTCATCCGAACGCCCGAGCAGTGGGTGCTGGCGGGCTTCGAGGGTGAGCCCGCGGCCTCCCTGGACGAGCGGCGCATGCCCCATTCGCCGCTGCGTGATGTCGCGAGCATGCTGCGCTCCTTCGACTACGCCGCCGCGCACCCGCTGTACGGACCGGGCACGAGAACCGACGACCACGGCCGGGCCGGGGCCGCGGAGTGGGCGGAACACCACTCCTCCGCGTTCTGCGGGGGATACGCTTCCGCCTCCGGTCGGGACCCGCGTGAAAATCGTCCGCTCCTGAACGCCGACCTGACCCAGAAAGCCGCCCACGAACTCGTCTACGAGCTGCGTAACAGCCCTGCATGGAGCGGTATCCCGTTGCGCGCTCTGCTCGCCGCGGCCGAACCCCGCGAAGCGGCGTGAACCGCTGGTACCGAAACAACCCCGGAAACCTGGGACCTCTTGGCGATCTGCCTCGCCAGGCATGCGCCGACCCACTCGGGGAACCATTACTTTCCACACACCCCGGAAAGGAGTGAATTATAAACCGTGGATCCGACTCATTATATTAACCCCATCAGGGACAGCGCAGGACAAGCTTACCGAGAGTTCATTTCAAAAGCTTTCCGAACACTCCCCAGGTCCGACCGGAAAAGGTGGGCGCCCGTCTACCTCCGAGGCTTGTTGGAGGTTCCGGGGAGAAAGACGATACGCAGGATAGTGGAGGACTCCGACGAACTGCACTCTGCCACCACGACCCAGTCCATGCAACAGTTCATCAACCAGAGCCCTTGGGAGTGGAACGGAGTTCGCCATGCCCTCGCCACATACGTTCACCAACACTGTCGGGTCAGAGCATGGATCGCCGACAACACTGTTGTCCCGAAACGGGGATCCCATTCCGTGGGGGTGGCCAGGCGTTTCGTGCCCTCCCTGGGCCGCACCGTGAACTGCCAGGTGGGGATGGGCCTGTACCTGGCCACGGAACGGCACGCCGACCCGGTACCGGTGGACTGGCATCTGCTGCTGCCGGGGTCGTGGCTCCAAAACCCTGAGAGACGCGCACGAGCCCGCATCCCGGGCCACGCCGCAAGCGCCCCGTGTGGGCGCACGTCCTGGGCCTGGTCGACACGGCCACCCATGACTGGCGGCTGCCGGGAGCCCCCGTCGTGGTCGACCAGGACTGCACACCCGATGCCGGCCCCCTCGTTCAGGGGCTCCTGGCCCGCCGGAGAACGTTCATGGTCGAGATCGCGGCGACCGATGAACCGGAGGTGCTGGCGGGCCGGGAAGCTACCGCCTCCCCGACCCACCCGGTTCGGACCGCCACCGCTCGCCGTACGGCCAAGGTGGAGCACCTCTCCCGTGCGGGCAGCGGAACGCTGTGGCGGACGGGAAGTTCGATCCGTTCCGGATCCGCCCTCCTGCACGAGGGGTTCGTGTATCCGGTCCGGTTCGCCGATGCCGGTCCCTGCGACCCGACGCCACCGCTCCGTCTGTTGAGGAGCACGTGTGTGGAGGGCACCGGCAGTGAGCGCTACTGGGTCACCGGCCTGCCGCGCCACGAGGTCGCCGAGACCCTGGAAACCGCGCTCCGCGGCGTACCGGCCAACCGATCCCCCAGCTCGAACCAGGCCGGGGCGGAGTACGGGCTGCGTGAGTTCGAAGGACGCTCCTATCCCGGCTGGCACCACCACATGACCCTGGTCTCCGCCGCCTACGTCTACGATCTCGTCCACGGGGTCCACCAGTCCCTCCTCCCCCCATCAGCTGACCGACAAGACCCACGGCCCCGGGCGTTGGAGTCCGTGTCGGGGACCGCACCGGTTCAGGTGGTCCCCGACACCCCGCTGCTCTCCTCCGCCGGGCCGCCCGCCGGCCCTCCGTTGGCACGGATCACGTCCACTGCGGCCTGGGTCAGTGCCTCGGCTCGCGCGGTGAGGCCGCCCGCCCGCCATACCAGCGCCACCTCCGTGTCAGGCGCGTCGGGGAGCGGGATGTAGACGATGTCGGGACGGCCGTAGTAGCGGGCCACCGACTCCGCGACCGGCGAGATCCCCTGTCCGCTGGCGATCAGCGCCAGAAGTTCCTGGAACGTGGCCACCTGGGCTCCCCGTTCGATCACAGCTCCACCGGGCGTGGCCGGAGGGACATGGAAGTCCCACCAGTAGTCGGGCGCCGACGTCGCCACCGCGAACACCTTGTCACGGGCCAGGTCCTCCATCCTGACCTGTTCCCTTCCGGCGAAAGGATGATCCGCGCCCACTGCCAGTACCCGGGGTTCGCGCACGAGCACGGGCCCCACGACCAGGTCGGGTTCCTCCACAGGCAGCCTGGTGATGAGGATGTCGACCTCTCCTCTGCGCAGCGGTCCGAGGTGGTCGGCGAAGTGGGTCTCGGTCATCGCCACCTCGCAAGCGGGATGGCGGACGCGGAAGGTGGTCAGGATCTTCTGGGTCAGCTCGTTGGCCGCGGTCCCGAGAAAACCCACCTTGAGAAGCCCCTCGACACCGCGCACCGACGCCTTGGCCCGGCTGATCCCCGCGCGCAACTGCTCATAGGCGGGCTCCAACTCGCCCCGAAGCTGCTCCCCGAGGGGTGTGAGCTCCACTCTGCGGCTCGAACGGACGAACAGCGGCGCACCGATCCTGCGCTCCAGTGTCCGTACGACCTGACTGGTCCGTGGCTGGGAGATCTGCAAACGATCGGCGGCACGGCCGAAATGCAACTCATCAGCTACCGCGAGAAAAGCCTCAATCTCCCGCAGGTCGACCATGACACTCCCATGTATTGGCTCGGCTTATTGCTCCATACGCAACTCGTCATTGTTCCGCATGCCAGCGCGCAGCAGTGTGGAGGGCGACCAGACATACGCGTTCCACGCGAAGAGAGGCATGCATGTCTGAAACATCCACATCACCCGGGGCATCGGATTTGACACCGAACACAGGGGAGGCGGTACGCGCGACGTCCCGGAAGGCCAACCACCAACGGTGGATCCTTCTGGTCGTGATGACGGGGACCTTCGTCTCCATCATGGACTCTTTCATCGTCAACGTCGCCGTCCCCTCGATCCGGTCCGACCTCAACGCTAGTTTCGCGCAGGTTGAACTAGCGGTGGCCGGCTACGTACTCGCGTACGGTCTCCTTCTCGTCACAGGGGGAAGACTGGGAGACATCTTCGGTTACAAGCGACTGTTCGTGAGCGGAGTCGTCGTCTTCACCGCCGCATCGCTCGCCTGTGGCCTGGCTCCCGATCCCTCCACGCTCATCATGGCCCGTGTGCTGCAAGCGGCGGGCGCCGCCATGTTCTATCCGCAGGTGCTGTCGATCATGCAGACCTCGTTCGCGGACGAGACCAAGGTCAAAGCGTTCGCGATCTTCGGCGCGACGATCGGCGTCGCCTCCATCGCGGGTCAGCTCGTGGGCGGGATCCTGGTCAGCGCCGACATCTTCGGCCTGTCCTGGCGTCCGATCTTCCTGATCAACCTGCCCATCGGTCTGCTGACCCTGATCGGCGCACTCGCCTTCCTGCCCTCCGTCCGCGGTACCGAGAGGCCCAAGCTCGACCTGCGCGGTGTCGTACTGCTCAGCTCCGCGCTGCTCCTGTTCACGATCCCCCTGGTCGAAGGCCACACGAGCGGCTGGCCTCTGTGGCTGTGGGTCGTGCTCGCGGCTTCGGTACCGGCGTTCGCCCTGTTCGTCTTCTGGGAGCGACGTGTGAGCCGGTCCGGGGGGAACCCGCTGATCCCGCCCGGCCTGCTGAGGCTGCCCACGTTCGCCACCGGCAACATCCTGGCGCTGGCCTTCTTCGCGGGCAACGCCGGCCTGTTCTTCATCCTCACGCTCTACCTCCAGAACGGTCTCGGCTACTCGCCCCTGATCGCCGGCCTGACGTTCACCCCCCTCGCGGCGACCTTCGTGGTCGCCTCCCTCACGGCGCCGCGTATGCAAAAACGCAGGGGACTGAGGGTGCTCACCCTCGGCTACGCCGTCAACGCCCTGGGCACGGCCGCTCTCCTGGGGAGCGTGATCGCGTTCGGCACCGACGTCAACGCCTGGATTCTCGTACCCTCCCTGGCGACCATCGGGTTCGGTGAAGGACTTGGCGTGAGTCCGCTCTTCGGCGCGGTCCTGAAGGACGTTCCCGAACGCGAGGCGGGGGCGGCCTCCGGCGTCGTGGAGACCACCACCCAGATCGGCATGTCCCTGGGAGTGGCACTGGTGGGACTGGTCTTCCTCACCGTCCTGGGTACGGCGGAGGGCCTGGCGATCCATACCTCCGCCTTCACCCTCGCCCTGGTGGTGAACCTCGTCCTGGCTCTGGCCGCGGTGATGCTCATGCCGCTCGTACTGCGGGCGCGGACCGCCCCGGCCTGAGTCCCCCGCCGCGGCCCCTGGATCTGTTGGCGTTACGTCGCCCCGGCGGTCACAAGGACCGTCGGGGCGTTCTCAACCCCCACATGACTACCTGAAGTTATGAATGAGAGCCCAGAGTCACAATCGCGTCCGTTCCCCCACGCACGGGAGTCAGTTGTCCTGGTTGTGAGAACATCTCCCGGAGCGCTGACGGATGATCGATGCGACCCCATCACACGAATGCGGGGATAGGAGCTCCAACGCATCAGACACCCTCCAGACCGGCAGAAGATGCGCGACCCGGGCGTGCTCCTCCGTCCCCGATCTCGCAGCGGTGCCGACCGAATACCTGCGAGAGACCGCGAGCAGGCAACCCGCCACGAGGACCGAACGCGACGGCGCAGAGCACTGACCGGAGCGCGTGTTCGCCCGCTGCGAGCTCCAGGCGGGGCACAGCGGAACACCTGTCGTGGATCGACGGCGCCTCACCGCGCCCAGGAACGGAGACCTGTCTCCTCTGGTCCGCAGCCCACCCCTACCGGTGGCGGGTCCAGCACATGCGGTGCTGCGGGCGCACCGAGAGCGGTGAGGAGCGGTACCACCCTGACGCCCGCTGCGTCCTGCCCGCAGGCCACACCGGTTCCTGCTGCTTCTGGGGAGGCGGAAGGCCCCTCCTCGGGCCGAGCGCCACGGGGGAGACCACGCCCGCGCCACGGTCCAACGTGGCCGCCGGATCCGGCGGCCACGTTGGCACGGTCAACCCACCGGCGCGCTCACCGGGGCAGGCTCCGTGCCGACCCGAACGTGCGCACGCGGTCCCGCCGGGCGAGCCGCGTGCGCACGTTCGGCGCCGGATACTCAGTCGCGGGTGAGCTTGCGGTGGGTGACCGCGTGCGGGCGCGCGGCGTCGGGGCCCAGTCGCTCGACCTTGTTCTTCTCGTAGGACTCGAAGTTGCCCTCGAACCAGTACCAGTTGGCGTCGCCCTCCCACGCGAGGATGTGCGTGGCGACACGGTCGAGGAACCAGCGGTCGTGGGAGGTGATCACGGCGCAGCCGGGGAAGTCCAGCAGCGCGTTCTCCAGCGAGCCGAGGGTCTCCACGTCCAGGTCGTTGGTGGGCTCGTCCAGGAGCAGCAGGTTGCCGCCCTGCTTGAGGGTGAGCGCCAGGTTCACGCGGTTGCGCTCACCGCCGGAGAGCACACCGGACGGCTTCTGCTGGTCGGAGCCCTTGAAGCCGAACGCGGCGACGTAGGCGCGACTGGGGATCTCGACCTTGCCGACCTGGATGAAGGTCTCGCCGTCGGAGACGGTCTCCCAGACGTTCTTGGTGTCGTCGATGCGGCCCCGGTACTGGTCGACGTAGGAGATCTCGACGGTGTCGCCGACGTTGATCCTGCCCTGGTCGGGGGTCTCCTCACCGACGATCATCTTGAACAGCGTCGTCTTGCCGACACCGTTGGGGCCGATGACGCCGACGATGCCGTTGGGCGGCAGCGAGAAGCTCAGGTTCTCGATGAGCACGCGGTCGTCGAAGCCCTTGGTGAGGTTCTTGACCTCGACCACGGTGTTGCCCAGGCGCGGGCCCGGCGGGATCTGGATCTCCTCGAAGTCCAGCTTGCGGGTCTTGTCGGCCTCGGCGGCCATCTCCTCGTAGCGCTGGAGACGGGCCTTGCTCTTGGTCTGGCGGGCCTTGGCGTTGGAGCGGACCCACTCCAGTTCGTCCTTGAGCCGCTTGGCCTTCTTGACGTCCTTCTGTCCTTCGACCTTCAGGCGGGCCTGCTTGGTCTCCAGGTAGATGCTGTAGTTGCCCTCGTAGGGGTAGAACTGGCCCCGGTCCAGCTCCAGGATCCACGTGGCGACGTGGTCCAGGAAGTACCTGTCGTGTGTGATCGCGATGATGGTGCCCGGGTACTTGGCCAGGTGCTGCTCCAGCCAGTTCACGCTCTCGGCGTCCAGGTGGTTGGTGGGCTCGTCGAGCAGCAGCAGGTCGGGCTGCTCCAGGAGGAGCTTGCACAGGGCCACGCGGCGCTTCTCGCCACCGGAGAGCTGGGTGACGGAGGCGTCGCCGGGCGGGCAGCGCAGCGCGTCCATCGCCTGCTCCAGCTGGCTGTCCAGGTCCCAGGCGCCCCGGTGGTCGAGCTGCTCCTGGAGCTTGCCCATCTCCTCGAGCAGGTCGTCGGAGTAGTCCGTCGCCATCTGCTCGGCGATCTCGTTGAAGCGGTTCAGCATCGCCTTGGTCTCGGCGACGCCGTCCTCGACGTTCTCCAGGACGGTCTTGTCCGGGTCGAGGTGGGGTTCCTGCGCGAGCAGGCCGACGGTGAAACCGGGCATGAGCCTCGCCTCGCCGTTGGACGGCTGCTCGATGCCGGCCATGATCTTCAGAAGCGTCGACTTACCCGCACCGTTGGGGCCCACGACGCCGATCTTGGCTCCGGGCAGGAACGACCCCGAAACGTTGTCCAGGACGACCTTGTCGCCGTGCGCCTTGCGCACGTTGTTCATGGTGTAGATGTACTCCGGCATGAGTCCAAGCCTAGGGTGTCGCGACCCGTGCCCCCGCCATGGCCCGGTCCTGCGGGAGACCGGTTCTGGGCGGCGGCCGCGGCCGGGAGGCCATCGCCCCAGGGCCCGGGCCCGCGGGCGCCGGTTCCGCTCGGGGATCCCGCCGGAACGGGGCGGCGACCGCCCGGCGGACCCGGCCGCGCTCCGCGAAGGCTCCGCCCCCTCATTCCTGCGGCCGCTGGCTCCTCGCGCGCAGCCAGCGGGGCGTGAACTCCCGCCAGCGCTCCACGGGCAGCCCCCAGGCCAGGGCCCGGCTCATCAGCACCGCCATGGAGTAACCGGGATCGGCGGCCAGGGCCACGTCCAGCGCCGCGGCGGCCAGGGGTTCGTCCCCGCGCTGCCAGGCCGCGACCGCCAGCAGCGAGGCGGGCGCCGCGCGCTGGTGCCGGGGCAGGTGGCGGGTGACCCTGGCCCACAGCTCCTGGTGCGCGGGAGCCGCCTCGGCCGTGATGCGCGCCCACGCCTCGTCGCGCACCCGGATCTCACCGAGGTAGACCCCCAGCCAGGCCAGTTCCTCCCGGCCGGTGACGCCCCGGCCCGCCCGTTCGGCCCGCACCGCCGAGAGCACGGCGCTCAGACCGCGGTCGGTGAGGGCGCCCCGCATCCCCTGTTCCAGGAGCCGCCGGGCGCGCGCCTGGACCTCCTCGGCGACGGTGTCCATCGCGGCTCGTTCGGGGCCGTGCACGGGTCGCAGGAACTCCCGCACCCGCTCGACCTCGGCCGTAACCGTGGAGAGCGGCTGGGCCGGGACGATCCCGTGCAGGACCGCGCTGGCCGGGACGGTGGAGCTGTCCACGTTGACCACGGTTCCCTCGACCGGACAGCAGTCGGCCTTGGCGCAGGTGTAGGACCAGTACCGGCCGCCGGTGACCCGCAGGGCGTCGACGACGGTCAGGTTCCGCCTCCGGGCCGCGGACAGGATCCTGTCAACGTGGGGCGTGACCCGTTCGGGCGGTCCGTAGGCCACGACCACCAGGGCGGTGCAGCCCTCCGCGACGGCCATGTCGACGGGGACGGCCACGCGCTCCAGCGGGTCGCCGGCGGCGGCCAGACGGTCCAGATCGCCGCAGAACGCCGAGTGCACGCCCTTGTCCCGCACGGCGAGGACCACGATCCCCGGATCGGGCGGCGTCCCCACCAGGTAGGGCAGGGTCGCGATGATGTCGGTCGGGTTGGTGAGGGTGAGGGCGGCACCCGCCGCGGCGGGGCCGGACGGCCTCGACCCCCCGGGGCTCCGGGGTGAGGGGACGGGGACGCCGTCGTCCGGGGAGCGCCCGGACGCGGCGGGGCCGGACGGGACGGGGCGGTCGGGGGCTCGCGCGGAGTCGAGGGGGCGTCGGGGATCGGAGGGGCCGAGGGAGTTGTGTGGCTGCTCAGAGTGCATATCCTCACGGTGCGTGACCCGGCGGTTCGGGCGCAACGTCCTTCTTCGCGCTGTGGACAACTCCGCGAGACCACAAAGACGCAGGTCAGGGAAGTTCGGTGTGCTCGGTGGGGTCTGTGGTGCCCGTGTGACCCGAAATCTCCCCTCCCCGCGGTCCCGGGATCTTGCCGCCGTCCCCAGGCCCCCCGGCGGGCAGGCACACACGGTTGCGGCCGGTCTCCTTGGCCCGGTAGAGCGCGAGGTCGGCCGCGGTGAGCAGTTCCACCAGGTCGTTGCCGTGGTCGCCGATGACGGCCGCGCCGATCGAGATGGTGATGGACACCGGCACGTCGTCCACCGCGATCTCCATGCGGCCCACCTGGGAGCGCAGGCGCTCGGCGGCCCGCCAGGCCTCGGCCGTGTCGGAGCCGGGCAGCAGCACCACGAACTCCTCACCGCCGAACCTGCCGAGCAGGTCGGACTGGCGCAGCTGCTGGGCGATGGTGGTGGCCACGCCGAGCAGCACCTGGTCGCCGAACAGGTGACCGTGGTTGTCGTTGACCCTCTTGAAGTGGTCGATGTCGATGATCAGCACCGCCGCCCTGCCCCGCGAGGAACGGGCCCTGGCGATCTCCACCGACGCCTCCTGCTCCCAGGTGGGGGCGTTGAGCAGACCGGTCTTGGGGTCGGTCCGCGCGGCCATCTGGAGTTGCTGGTACATCAGGCTGCGCTGGAGCAGCAACACCGGGGGAACCGCGATGATCAGCAGGAACAGCGACAGGTGGGCGAGGATGGCGACGGTGACGCCGACACATAACTCGACGGCGTCCACGATGAGGGCCTCGCGGTCCCACATGGGCCGGAGGGTGTGCCCGGGGCCGCTGCTGATCCGCGCGGCCACCGCGACGAGCAGGTTGTTGAGGACGGTGAACCCCGCACAGCACAGCACCGCGACGAGCACACCGGGTCCCGTGATCAGGTGCTCGTGCGCGCCGGGGGTGCCGCCGAGCCCGTCGACGAGGCCGCCGCCCCAGATGGAGTGCCAGGTCACCGAGGCCAGGAACCCGGAGAGAGCGATGGAGGCGGCGTTGAACACCCGCCGGTGGAGCAGGGCCCGGCGCGTGCGGTACTGGAGCATCAGGAAGACGGGTACCGGGAGGACCAGCGCGTACAGGGGCGGCAGGAGGAGGACCGCCGGGAACCACCAGGCCCCCAGGAAGTCCCGGTTGATCCCGGCCGGCGTGCCGAGGCGACGGCTCGCCTCCACGCAGAGCACGGCGCCCGCCAGCAGCGCGACCAGGGTGACCAGGTCCATGACCGCGGGGGCAGTCAGCGCCACCGCCCCTCCGAACAGGAACAGCGTCGCGGACACGAGCAGCGCCATGTAGACGGCCAGTCCGCGGGGCTGCTGGAGGATCGGCCAGCGCGGACGTTCGTCCTCGGGACGCCCGGCCGGCGCGATCGGCTTCTCAGAGATGCTCACCGTTGCGCCTCCCTCCTCACATCGCTCTCCACCGTCCGCCTCCTACACCCGCCTCTGATGGGTCCACCGCCTCCCACGGTTCTCCCTTCGACGGGGTTGTTTCGCCGCGCGTTCCCTTACGGTGCCATTCGGTTACGACAACGAGGTGTCGGAGCCCGGCGACGGTGCGGCACGCCCGTCCCGCGACACTCCCCACTTTACATTACGTTGGGTAATAACTTAATTGCTGATTGTGTGATCGTCGTGGGTAACGGCCCGGGGCCGAGGGACCCGGTTTTCGTGGGGTTGGGCTCAGCGACGATTTAGGGCATCCTGCCGTAGGGGCCTACCACGGTAGCCACTGTGTGGCACGGGGTGTCGACCGCCTGACACCCCGGCCGTCCGGGATCCCACGGCACTCACTACAAGGAGCACACATGTCCAGCGGCACTGTCTGGGTCTAGAACCCGTTACGGCTGAGTGAAGATCACCGGGGACGGGCGGCGCGGTGCCGCCCGTCCCCGGCCTCGGAAACGCGGTGGGACTCCGGCCGGGGCGATCCGCGCCCGTCCGGACCCCGGGGTCAGCCCGCCGTCCTGGCCACCTCGTAGGCCGCCCGGAACGCCCGGTACCTGGCCAGTTCGGCCTCCAGGGGCTCCACCACGCGCAGTCCGGTGATCTCCCGGACCCGGGCGGAGGCCGTTCTCTCCACTTCCTCGCGGCGCTGGACCGCGGCCACCTCGACGAGGTTCCCGCAGCCCACCCCGGTCAGCCACCCCACCAGCAGGGCCGCGACCACCAGGACGCCGGAGTAGGCGGCGAACACCGGGTCGTCGAACATCCCCAGGCCGGTGATGCCGCCGCCCATCCAGCTCAACAGGGTCACGACGGCCCAGGCCAGGCCCAGGCCCGCGACCGCGAGCAGCGCGTACTGGGCCGCACGGGCGGCCTTCCACCACGACGGGCTCCGGTCCGGATCGCCGACCGCCCCGGCCACCGCCTGCCCGAGTTCGGCGGGAAGCTCGGGAACGGCGCCGCGGGCCACGGCGCGCATCCGGCGGCGCCAGAGCGGAGGCATCCCCTCCGAGACGCTGTCGGCGGCCTCGCCCAGCGCGGTCTCCAACTCGGCCTCGTGCGCGTCCACCGGGCCGCCCACACCGCCCCCGCTGTCACGGCGCAGGAAGTCCAGCTGGACCGCGGCGAGCGGGTCCTTGCCCAGCCGCAGCGAGCGGCGGGCCACCGGCCAGCCGACCTGGCGCCTGCCGCGCCGGACGTCGTTGGTCTCGGTGACGTCGGCGACCGCCGCCACACCGGCCGCGTTGGCCAGGCCCTCCTGGACGCGGGCGCGTACCTGGGCCGGGACCGCCTCGGGCACCGTGCCCTCGCCGTGGAACTCCCCGAAGGGCTCGATCACCTGGTCCAGGTCGGCGGCCAGGCGGTCCACCAGCGCGCGCCGCTCGCGCACCGTCTCGGCGAGGAACTCGCGCAGGTCGCGGATGCCCTGGCCGGTGAGCGTGGACGTGGTGATCACCCGCGGGTGCACCCCCGACTCCGTCTCCAGCAGGCGGCGCAGGTCGGTGAGCAGTTCCTCCAACTCGTCGGGCTCGACCTTGTCGACCTGGTTGAGGACGGCGACGGTGACCGCACCGTGCCCGGCCATCTGGGCCAGGTAGCGGTGGTGCACCGCGGCGTCGGCGTACTTCTGCGGGTCGAGCACCCACACCAGCAGGTCGACCGAACCGATGAGGCGGTCGGCCTCGGCGGTGTGCATGCTGCGGACCGAGTCGTGGTCGGGCAGGTCGAGCAGGACCAGACCGGTCAGCTCGGAGTTGCCCGTGTCCAGGACGCTGGTCCGCGAGTGGCGGTAACGGTTCGGGACGCCGAGCCAGCCCAGGAGGGCGTCGGCCCCCTCATGGCCCCACACGCAGGCGTGCGCCTTGGAGGTGGTGGGCCGGGTGACGCCGGTCTGCGACAGCTGGAGTCCGCACAGGGCGTTGAACAGTGAGGACTTGCCGCTGCCGGTGCCGCCCGCCAGGGCGACCACGGTGTGGTCGCCCGACAACCGCAGCCGGGCCCCCGCGTGGTCGAGCAGCTGGGTGGACCGGGCGACGAGTTCCTGGGGCAGGTCGTCACGGCCCAGTTCGGTGAGGGCGGACAGCGCGTCCAGGCGCTCGATCAGCTCGGCCCGGGTGGTGGAGCGGGTGGGGTGCCAGGTGTCGTGGGTGGTGGGACGGTACTCCTCGTCCTCCTCCGCGCCGTCGTCGTCGGCAGCGGCGTCGTCGGCGCCCACGGCACGGAAGGCCCCGGAGACCGCGGAGGGTCCGGGGACGCGGCGGGGCAGCGGTTCGGGCCCCTCCGGGGCGTCGGCTCCGGCCGGTGCGGGCTCCTCCGGCTCCTCGGGCTCCTCGTGCTCCTCGGGCTCCTCGTGCGCACGCGGGTCCGGGGAGTCGTCCCGGGCCGGGGAGACCCGTTCGTCGTCCCCGTCCTGCGGCTGCCGGCCGACGGCCGGGAGGGCCCCGGTGGCGCGCCCTGCGATACGGGTGTCGTCGGCCGCCTCGGCGAGGCTGCCCACCCATCCGGCGAGCCCGTCGGGGTCCTCGTGGTTGTCCTCGGCGGAACGGCGGTCCCCCTCGCGCTCCCTGTCGGCGAGGGACCGCGCGTGGCGCCCAGAGCGCCGCTGCGCGGTGGAGGACGGGGCCGGGTCCTCCGGCTCCGCGTCCGCACCGCGCGGAGCCCCCTGGTCGCTCTGCGCGACCCTGTGCGGGGCCCCGGCTCCCGAGGGGTCGGGGTATGCCGCGATGCCGTCGTAGGCGGGATCCTCGGTGCCCGCCTCGGACACGGCGTGGTCGGGGTGCTCGGGGACCGGCATGGTGTATCCGCGCCAGGGCCCGGACGCCGCGTCGCCGCGGGAGCGCCCGTCGTCACCGGCGCCGGACGCGCCCTGCCCGCTCTCGCGGTCCTCGTCCTCGGTACGGGCGTGCGCACCGGGCTCCCCGTGCGCCTGCGCGGGGTTCCATTGAGTCGTCATCTTGCAATCTCAAGGTTGTACGTGGCCTGGTAGAGCTGGACGGCGGTGTCCTCGGACGGGATCGCGGCCGACGCCAGGGCGCTGTCGAAGGGCACGCGCTCGCGGTCGAGCAGCCCTTGGACGCGCTGGCGCAGGTCGTCCCGGGCCGCTGCGCCAATGCTACGCAGTGACTGGGCGCCGAACAGCCCCTTGAGCAGGCGCTGCGGGGAAGGGCCGGAGGCGTCGGCCGCGTGGGCGCCGCCTCCGGAGCGGGACCGCTCGTAGCCGAGCAGGTCGATGATCAGGACCAGGGCGACGACGTCGTGGTCGAAGGTGACGAACCGCGCCACGGAGCGCTTGGTGGCGCCGCTGGCGGTGGTCATCTCAACGACGCCGCGCTGCCACTCTGCGATCTCCTGGCGGATCTGCTGCGGGAGCAGGCCGGTGCCGGGCTGGTTGAGGGCCTTGGAGGCGAGGTCGCCGCCGCCGGGGACCTCGCGCCACCTCCGCTCGACCTCGTCGGAGGCACGTTCGCAGCTGGAGACCACCAGGGCCTCCAGGCCGTCGCGGACGGCGCGCTCCAGGGCGCTCACCCTCTGGTCGCGCTCGGCCTGCTCGGCGCGGCCGCTCCTGCGCGTGCGCCTGCCGCGCGGGCGCAGGCTCCTGGTGAGCTCGCCCCCGGCCGCCACCTCCTGCCAGCGGGCCAGCAGCGACCCGCGCAGCAGGGAGCCGTCGGCCAGGCTGGCGTCGACGCGGTCGCGGGCGGCGGTGTAGGAGTCGTCGACGGCGGAGGTGAGGGTGCGCCCGGTCTCGATCTGCGCCTCCACCTGGCGGGCCAGTTCGGGTATCCGCGTCCGGAAGCTGTCGATGACGCCGATGAAGGTGCGCCGTGAGACGCGGTCGCGCTGCTCGGCCTCGCCCGCCACCTCCGCCAGGTAGTCGCGGATGTGGTCGGCGACGTTGGAGGTGAAGCGCTCGCCCCGGATCTGGTCGGTCTCGGGGATGGCGAACCGGGCGGCCGCGCCCAGGCCGTTGGCCTCCAGCATCGCGCCGAAGTGGTCCAGGAGCTGTCGCCTGCCCCTGCGCGGCACCCGGGAGAGCACGACGGCCAGGGAGGTGTCGCGGTCGCGGGCGACCTGGAGGAACTCCCACACGCGCGCGTCGGCGTAGCGGCTGCTGGTGGTGACGAACACCCACAGGTCGGCGGCGTCGAGGAACTTGGCCGCGAACTCGTGGTGCGCGGCGACGGCGGAGTCGACGTCGGGGGTGTCGAGCAGGGCCACGCCCGGGGGCATGGCCTCGGTGGCGGCGAGCACGAGCATGCCGTCCTTGCCCGGCATCGCCAGGCCCTGCTGGCGCACTCGCGGCAGGGAGGGGATGAAGGAGGCCTCGCTGAACCAGTCGACGTCGGCGGGGTTGCAGGCCAGGACGGGGCTGTTGGTGGTGGGGCGGCGTACGCCCGTGGTGGTGACCTGTTCGCCGACCAGGCTGTTGACCAGGGTGGACTTGCCCGCTCCGGTGGATCCGGCGACCGCGATCAGCAGCGGGATGTCGGGGCGGCGGACCCGGGGCAGGACGTAGTCGGAGAGCTGGGCGAGCACGTCCGCCTGGAGTGCGCGGCCCTCCTCGTCACTGGGCAGGCCCTCGGCGAACTCCAGGTCCCGGATGTGCTTGCGCAGTGCTTCCAGGACCTGTTCGAAGTGGTTCTCGTCGGGTTGGGGGGCGCGGTGCTTGGCCGGTCCGGCGGCGAGCGGGACGGTGGGCCCCCGACGGGCGCCGGCGGCCGCGGCGTCCGTCTCGCGCGCGGATGCGGAGCCCTGGGCGGGCTGTTCGGAGGTGGCGGCCGGTCCGGTTCCGAACCGGTCCGGAGCGCCGGGACCGTTGGTCCCCGGTGCGGCCGACGGCCGGGTCATGATCGGGGTGCCCTCCTCATCGGTGCTGACGGTTCCCGCCGCGGAGCGACGTACGCCGCGGGCGGAGGTCTCACTGGAGATCGCGCCCGGTCGCCAGTCGACGGGTCTCGAACTGGTTTCCCGTGTGCAGTATGTCAAGATCCCGCGCAGTTTTGACCACTTCTCCGATGATCACCACCGCGGGGGGCCGCACTCCGGCCGATCGGGCCGCGGCGGCGATGGTGGCCAGCGTACCGGTGACGGTCCGCTGCCCCGGCAGTGTGGCCTCCTGTACCACCGCCACGGGGGTGTCGGCGGATCTGCCGTGGGAGACGAGGGCCTCGGCGATCGCCTCGATCCGCTCCACCCCCATGAGGACGACGACGGTACCGCCCGCGCGGGCGAGTCCGGCCCAGTCGACCGTGGAGCGCTCGTCCCCCGGCGGCACGTGCGCGGAGACGATGTGCAGATCCTGGGACACGCCGCGGTGGGTGGCGGGGATGCCCGCGCTGGCCGGGGCGGCGAGCGCGCTAGTCACACCGGGCACGGCGATGACGGGGATCCCCGCGGCGGCGCAGGCGGCGGCCTCCTCGCCGCCGCGGCCGAAGAGGAAGGAGTCGCCGCCCTTGAGCCGCACCACGAACTTCCCGCGCCCGGCGCGGTCGACCAGGGTCGCGTTGATCTCCTCCTGAGTCATGGACCGGCCGTAGGGGATCTTGGCGGCGTCGACGATCTCGACGTCGGCGGGCAGGCGGTCCAGGAGGGAGGTGGGGGCGAGCCGGTCGACCACCACCACGTCGGCCTGGGAGAGGAGCTGCTGTCCCCGGACCGTGATCAGACCGGGGTCGCCTGGGCCGCCTCCCACGAGTGCGACGCCGCGCAGGCGCTCGCGTCCGCGGCGGGCGTCGAGGGTGCCGTCGGCGAGGCCGTCGACGACGGCGTCGCGCAGTCCGGCCGAGCGGCGGGGGTCGCCGGAGGCGACGACGCCCACGGTGACCCCGGCCGCACTGCCGCTGGCGGGGGTCCAGGCGGAGGAGGCGTGCCGGTCGTCGGCGCGCACGCACCACACGCGGGCGTTCTCGGCCTCCTCGGCGACGGCGGCGTTGACACCGGGGTCGTCGGTGGCGGCGTGCACGAGCCAGTAGGCGGGGGCGCCCGGTCCCGCGACGTCGCCCGCGGCGTAGGGGCGCCGGTGCCAGGTAAGGTGTCCTGCCGAGGCGAGGTCCTCCAGGGCCGCCGAGGCCTCGGGGGCGACGAGGGTGACGCGGGCCCCGGCCTCGATGAGCACGGGGACGCGGCGCTGGGCGACCCTGCCCCCTCCGACGACGAGGACATCGCGTCCCCGCATGCGCAAACCAAGGAGATAGGTCATGTGTCGCGCCCCTTCGGTCGTCCGTGCCGGTCCCCGGCGACGACGGCGGGGTGCTGGCGGAGGAGGACCGCCAGCCGCCGGCGATAGTTCGGCGATTGCTCCAAAATTACCTTGTCAAAGAGGTATTACGCGTGTGTAAACGGGTGCCGCGCCGGGGGTGTGAGCCCGCCCGCACCGGGGGTCGGTGCGGGCGGGGGACCGTGGGCCGCGGTCAGGGGGCGGTGGAGACGCCCGCGTCGTCGAAGGTGGCGACGTCGCGCAGGACACGCGCCGCGCTCTGGAGCAGCGGCAGGGCCAGCAGCGCTCCGGAGCCCTCGCCCAGGCGCATCTCCAGGTCGACCAGGGGGCGCAGCCCCAGGTGCTCCAGGGCCAGGCTGTGCCCGGGCTCGCTGGAGCGGTGACCGGCGAAGCAGGCGCTGAGGGCCTCCGGGGAGATCGCGGCGGCGGCCAGGGCGGCCGATCCGGCGATGACCCCGTCCAGCAGGACCGGGACGCGCAGGGCCGCGCCGCCGAGCACGAACCCCGCGAGGGCGGCGTGCTCCAGGCCGCCCAGGGCGGCCAGGGTGCCGATGGGGTCGGCCGGGTCGACGGGGTTCGCGGCCAGGGCGCGGCGCACCACGTCGACCTTGTGGGCGTAGACGGCGTCGTCCACGCCGGTGCCCCGTCCGGTGGCGTGCGCCGGGTCGGCTCCGGTGAAGGCGCACACCAGGGCGGCGGACGGGGTGGTGTTGGCGATGCCCATGTCACCGGTGACCAGGCAGCGGTTGCCCGCGGAGACCAGGTCGCGGGCGACCTCGATGCCTCCCTCCAGGGCCTGGAGGGCCTGCTCGCGGGTGAGCGCGGGCCCCTGGGTGAGGTCGGCGGTGCCGCGCGCGACCTTGCGGGCCAGCAGGCCGGGAGCGCTGGGCAGGTCCGCGGCCACACCGACGTCCACGACGGTGACCTCGGCGCCGACCTGGGCGGCGAAGGCGTTGACGACGGCGCCGCCCTCCAGGAAGTTGTGCACCATCTGGGCGGTGACCTCCTGGGGCCAGGGGGTCACCCCCTGGGCGTGCACGCCGTGGTCGCCAGCGAACACGGCGACGGCGGCCGGTTCGGGAATCGGCGGCGGGCACTGCCCGGAGATTCCGGCCAGCTGGACCGAGACCTCCTCCAGGAAGCCGAGGGAGCCGGGCGGCTTGGTCATCCGGTCCTGGCGGTCTCTGGCCTCCTCCATCGCGCGGGTGTCCAGCGCTCCGACGGCGGTGATGGTCTCCTCCAGCAGGCTCGTGGGTTCCTGGCCGGGCAGACCGCGGCGGCCGTAGCGGTCGTGGTGCACCGCCCAGGACAGGGGGCGCTCCCTGGCCCAGCCGGAGAGGCTGAGCTCGGACTCCGCGGGGAACTCCTCCACGTAGCCGACGCACAGGTAGGCGGCCACGTCCAGGTGGACGGGGAGTTCGAGGGCGCGGGCGACGTCGTGCTCGTCGACGAAGGTGAGCCAGCCCACGCCCAGGCCCTCGGCGCGCGCGGCGATCCAGAGGTTCTCCACGGCGAGGGCGGCGGCGTGGTCTGCGCTCAGGGGGCGGGCGTGGCGGCCCCGGGCGTGCCGTCCCCCCCGGGTGGGGTCCACGGTGACGGCGATGTTCAGGGGCGCGTCGAGGACGGCCTCGGCCTTGAGTCCGGCGAAGGCGCGGGCGCGGACGCCCGGCGGTGCGTGCGCGTGGTCCTCGCGCTCGGCCGCGGCGAGGTCGCCCACGCGTGCGCGCAGACCGGGGTCCTCGATGACCAGGAAGTCCCAGGGCTGGGAGTCGCCGACGCTGGGGGCCTGGTGGGCGGCTTCCAGGACGCGGATGAGTACGTCGTGGGGCACGGGGTCCGGCCGGAAGCCCGTCCGGACGTCGCGGCGTTCGCGAATGGCCCGGTAGACGGCGGCGCGTTCGGCCTCGCCGTAGGCGTGGACGGAGCCGCTGTCGGCCCGCTCGGGGGCCGGGGCGGCGGGCGCCGCCGCGGGCTCGGGGACGGGCTGGACCGGAGGCCCGGTGGGCCTCGGCAGGGGCGCGGCTGGTTCGTGTGCGTGCATGCTCTGCTCCGGCTCGGTGGTCGCGGAGTGCTGGTCCGCGCGTCCGTGGTCTGTGGTCGGTGCCCCGGTGTCCCCGGTCTCCGCCTCCTGCCGGTCGGCGGTGGGCCCGGTCGGGCTGACGGCCCGGGCGGGGTGCGCGGGCGCGGGCACCGCCGGGCGTGTGGGTACCGCCGGGCGGGCGGGCACCGCGGTGTTCATGGGTACGGCGGGGCGCGCGGGCGCCGCAGGGTGTGCGGGTGCGGCCGGATGTGCGGGTGTGGCCGCGCGGGCGGGCACCGCGGTGTTCACGGGCGCCGCCGGGCGCGCGGGCGTAGTGGTGCGCACGGGTGCGGCCGGATGTGCGGGCGTTGCCTCATGTGCGGGCGCCGCCTCCTTCGCGAGCGCCGCAGCCCTCGCCAGCGCCGCCGCGTTCGCGAGCGCCATCGAAGGCTCCGCGTCGGCGGGAGGCTCCAGGTCGGCGGAGCTGCCGGGCCCTGCCGGATGCCCGGACTCGGCGGAGGGCACGGTCTGTTCGAAGCTCTCGGGGACCGGATGCGGCTCGGCTCCCGGGCTGGCCTCCCCGGCCCCGGTGGTGCGCTCGCCGCCGCGGAAGGGGATGACGTTGGGCCGGTGCGGCGGTCCGCTCGGCGGCGGCGCGTCCGCCGTGGGCTCGACCGCCGGCTCGGCCCCGGGTCGCGGGACCGGAGGGACGTCCAGGGGAAGCGCGCCGTAGGGCGAGGCCGGGGCGGAGGGGGCCCGAGGCCCGGGATCGGCCGGTGCAGGGGGCCTCGGCCGCTGCCGGAACGGATTGGCCGAGCCCGCGGAGCCGCGCTGGGGCTGGGCCCGGGCGCCGCGTCCGCTCTCGGGCAGCCCGTCGAACAGGCCGCCGAGGCGGGGGCCGGCTCCGGGGGAGGATCTGCCGCCCTTCCCGCGGGACGGTTCGGCTCCGCCCTCCTCGCCGCGCCGGGCGTCCTCGCGGTCGTCTCTGGTCATGATCGCTCCACGCAAGAGGGTGTTGTGGCGGGCCCGTTTCCGCCTTGTCCGGCATAGACCGGTAAGCGTAGTCCGCCGCTTCCGCGCCGATCGCACGGGTCCTCAGAACCCGGGGCGGCCGGTACCGACTCGGCCGCCGGGGCTCCCAAGTCACCACCAACTGTGCCAGAGACCGCGTGGGCGCGCGCTGACTCCTTCGGCCGCCCGCCCGCACGGCCGCCCGCGGAGCAGCGCCTCACCGAGCGAGCAACTCCCCCAGCGCATCCGTCAGGATCCGGTGGACGGCGGGCTCACGGACCGCCACCCGGAGCCACTCCGGTCCGAGGCCGGGAAAGGTGTCACCGCGCCGGACCGCGATCCCCCGTTCCCTGAGGCGGGTCCGCAACCGGTCCGCCTCAGGGTCTGTGACCAGCAGGAACGAGGCCCGCGCCCCCGGGACCGCCCGCAGGCCCAGGTTCCGCAGGCCCTCGGCGAGGTCGTCGCGGTGGGCGGCCAGGGACACCGCCCAGGCGTCGGCCTCGGCGAGGGCCTCCGGCGTGCAGCACGCCTCCATCGCGACCAGGGCGGGTGTGGACACCGACCACAGGGGCTGGGCCCCGGAGAGCCGGGCCACCAGGTCGGGTGCGGCGAGCAGGTACCCGGCGCGCAGCCCGGCCAGCGACCAGGTCTTGGTGAGGCTGCGCACCACCACCAGGCCCGGCAGCTCCCCTCGGGAGGCCAGCGACTCCGGTTCGCCGGGAACGCAGTCGGAGAAGGCCTCGTCCACGACCAGCACGCGCCCGGGGCGGGCCAGCCCGGCCAGGACCGCGCCGGGGTGGAGCACGGAGGTCGGGTTGGTCGGGTTGCCCACCACGACCAGGTCGGCGTCCTCGGGGACCAGTCCGGGGTCGAGCGTGAAGTCCGGTTCCAGCAGCACCCGGTCCACGGTGTGCCCGGCGGCGCGCAGGGCGGCCTCGGGCTCGGTGAACTGGGGGTGTACGACGACCGCCCGCCGGGGGCTCAGGACCCGCGCCAGGAGAACGAAGGCCTCGGCCGCCCCGGCGGTGAGCAGGACCTCGCCCGCATCCCGTCCGTGGCGCCGGGCGACCGCCTCCCGCGCGCGGGAGGGGTCGGGGTAGGCGCCCAGGTTGGCCAGCGAGTCGGCGAGGAGACGCCCCAGCCAGGCGGGCGGCGTCCGACCCCGCACGTTGACGGCCAGGTCGAGCAGTCCGCCGCCGACCTCGGCGTCACCGTGGTGGCGCAGGTCGTGGCCCGCGTCCATGTACTCCCCCACCCCGTATGTTCCTTTCTTCATAGGAAAACATCGCACCATACGGCATCACCAGCCTTGCCTGATAACAGGGGGTGCCTCGGCCACATATTCGGACGTGCCTTCAGTGGCGCGGCTCACGGTGCTGTGCCAGGGTGTCCGCGTTCCCACCCTCGGGGCCTTCCCCACCCGATCCGAGAGAACGGACACACGATGCGAAGGCGTACCCTCCTGGCCGGTGCCACCGCGGCCGCGGGCCTGACCGCACTGGGCACCGCGCTCCCCTCCCCCCGCCCCGCCCTGGCCGACGGTGGCGGTGGTGACCGCACGGTCCCCCGCGTGCTGGCGGAGCCCTCCGCGTCACCCGGACTCGTCCGCCCCGACCTGCGCTTCGACATGGTGGCCGTCACCGGTGACCCCGGAGAGGCCCACGCGGCGGTCCGCTTCGAGACCACCGACGGCCTGGGCTCCTGGAATCCGGTGCACCTGCACACCGGGGGCCGCGACGACCGGGACCCGGTCGCGGCCGCGCTGGTGCGCGCACCCGAGGGCGCCACCGGGTACGAGGTGCGTTCGAGGGGGGAGACCGCCGCCGTGAACCTGCACGACGGAGAGGGTCTGCGTTTCGGCGGCCCCGCACAGGCGTCCCTGTCCGCGGGGGCCTCCGGCACCCTGCGCGGCCGGACCAGCGTCCCGTTCCGCACCCGCGCGGGTTGGGGCGCCGACGAGTCCTGGCGTTTCGACGACCAGGGCAACAACCTATGGGAGGCGGAGTTCCACCCCGTGCAGGCGCTGACCGTGCACCACACCGCGATGCCGACCGGGGAGGACCACGCGGCGGACGTGCGGGCGGTGTACTACCTGCACGCGGTGCAGCAGGCGTGGGGGGACATCGGCTACCACGTGCTCATCGACCCCGACGGGGTGGTCTACGAGGGCCGCCACTCGGGTGAGGACGGCGTGCCGGTCCTCTCCGGGATCCCGCGGCCGGGGCGGGCCGAGTCGGTGACCGCAGGGCACGCCTACGGGTTCAACCAGGGCAACGTGGGCGTGTGCCTGCTCGGGGACTTCACCGACGAGCTGCCCACCCGGGCGGCGCAGGACTCCCTGGTCGACGTGCTGCGCGTGCTGTGCGCGGTGACCGGCGTGGACCCGGCCGGGCAGATCGAGTACGTCAACCCGGGCACGGGCGTGGTCACGCCGGGCGACGCGATCTCCCGGCACCGCGACTGGCTGGAGACCGAGTGCCCGGGCAACGCCTTCTCCGCGGTGTTCGACAGCGCGGTCCGCCAGCGCGTCATCGCGGGCCTGGCCTAGACGGCCACGGCAGGAGCGCCCGCCGCAACCGTGGACCTCAACTCGGCCCTCGGTCGCACCGGCGGGTACTCCCAGGTCGGGACGGTGCCGCCCTCCCCTCGGGCACACGAGGAGAACCCGGATGCCCTACTCCGGGACTGCGCGTATCGTGAGCGCACTCCGACCCGAGGGGAGAGGCGTGACCACCACGCAAGACAGACCGATACTGCCGTCAGTGATCCTGGAGACCGAGCGCCTGCGGCTGCGTCCGTTCGTCGAGGGCGACATCGACGACGTGCACGCGTCCTGTACCGACGCCGAACTCCAGCGATGGCTCCCCCTCCCCCTGCCCGGGGTGCCCTACACCCGGGAGGAGGCCGAGCGGTGGTGCTGCGAGGTCGCCCCCGCCCTGCGCACCTGCGGTGAGGGCCAGCAGTGGGCCATGGTGGAGAGGAAGTCCAAGCGGCTCGTGGGCTCGGTGGGCCTGGTGCGTGTCGTATGGGCGGCGATGACCACCGAGGTCGGGTACTGGGTCTCGCCGTGGGGCCGCGGCCTCGGGTACGCGACGGAGGCCTCCGTGGCCGTCTCCCGCTGGGCGCTGGACCAGGGCTTCCAGCGGGTGGAGATCAAGGCCGCCACCGGCAACACCGGTTCGCGCCGGGTCGCGGAGCGGTCGGGGTTCAGCCTGGAGGGCGTCGAACGCAGCGCGATGCCGCTGCACGAGGGCCGCACCGACCTGGCGGTGTACAGCCTGCTCCCCACCGACCTGGGCTGACCGGCGCGCTCCTGCCCCACCGGGCGCCCGGCCGGTGCCGCACGATCCCCGGGCCGCGGTCGCGGAGCGGCCCGGGGACCAACCCCGCGCGTGTCCGGCGGCTGCCGCCCACCCGGACAGGCCCCGCCCGAGCATGCGCCGCGTGCGCGGTGTCACCGGGGGTCGGTGAAGGGGGAGACGGGCGGACACCCGGCGCGGGGTGCGCAAGGACCGCCGGGGTTCGGTGGGGGGAGCGGCGAGCGGCCCGGAAACCGCCCCCGAGCGCGCCCTACCCCCACACGCGGGAGAGCAGCCACCTGCCGGTGGCCGTGTCGTGGCGCAGTTCGTACACCCCCTGGGACCGGGCCGTGCCCGCCTCCACCCGCCAGTGCCTGCGTTCGGGCGTCTGGGACTCACGCGCCGGCGTCCAGTCCATGCGCAGCGTGACCCAGTGTTCGAGGATCCTGCGCACTCCGTACACCCTGCCGTTCCACACGAACCGGGCCGGGCGCCCGTCGTCCTCGACGACGGTCACCTCCGCCCCGTAGTACCGTCCCACGACACTTCCCCTCAGCATCATCCGCCTCCTGTCAGTCCCAGCACACGCCACCGGGACACCCACCCGTGGGGAAGACGCGGCCAGGTGTTCGAACGTGTGTTCTAACACTAGCGAAAACCGGTGCCTTCGGGGAACTGTTTCGGCACGGGAGGCATCCCCCTGGATGACCACCTGGCCGCCATACCCGTACCCGGCGCGTTCGCCGCCGACCGGTACGCGGGGCGGCTCGCTCCCGGAAACCGTGAGGTCCCCTTTCCGTGATGTCGAACAGCGGCAGACCCCTCCGTCCCAGAGGCCCCCGTGGCCCGGACGGCCGCCGCCTCCCGGGCCGCCCGGGGCGTGGCGGCACGGGCACCGCCCACCTCGCCGGGGACGCCTCGGGGAACCGCGTCGCGCCCGGAGGCGTCCACCCCGACTGACACGCCGCCCCCGAACACCCCCGCCGCGGGCCCGGTCCCCGCGTCCGCGGGACCCGAAGGACCAGCCAATCCAGAACGCGCCAGCGTGTCGGCATCGGTACGCTGTCAGCGCGAACTCCACGATTCATGTGAGGGACCCCCAACTGTGACGTCGAACGGGCACCAGAGCGGCAGACCCCTGCGTGTGGGGGACCCGCGCGAACTCGACGGCTACCGCATCGTGAGCCGTCTCGGCCGGGGCGGCATGGGCACCGTCTACCTCGCCAGGGACGCCTCCGACCGGCCCGTCGCAGTCAAACTCATCCACCCCGACCTGGCCGACGACGAGTCCTTCCGGCTGCGCTTCACCCGCGAGGTCGAGGCCGCGCGCCGCGTGGCCCGCTTCTCCACCGCGGGGGTGATCGACGCCCGTCTGGAGGGCGAGCCCCTCTTCATCGTCTCGGAGTACGTGCCGGGCCCGAACCTGGACGAGGCGGTCCGCGCGGACGGCTCGATGGCGGGCGGCACCCTGGAGGGCCTGGCCATGGGTGTGGCCGCGGCGCTCACCGCCATCCACGGGTCCGGGATCATCCACCGCGACCTCAAACCCGCGAACGTGCTGCTCTCCCCGGTCGGCCCGAAGGTCATCGACTTCGGCATCGCCCGCGCCCTGGACGACGCCGCGGACGCGGTCACCCGCTCCAGCCAGCTCATGGGCACCCCCTCGTACATGGCCCCGGAGCTGCTCCTGGGTCAGCGGGCCACCGCGGCCGCCGACATCTTCGCGTGGGGCTGCCTGGTGGCCTTCGCCGGAACCGGCACCGCCCCATTCGACGCCCCCACGGTGCCCGCCGTCCTGCACAACATCTCCTCGGCTCCGCCGCGCCTGGACGGCCTGGACGCGGACCTGTACGACCTGGTCAACGCGGCGCTGGACAAGAATCCGGCCAACCGACCCACCTCCAAGCAGCTCCTGGCCCGGCTGACCGGCCAGGAGGAACCGCAGGAGGCCGAGGTGGAGCGCACGATCAGTACCTCGTGGGCCCCGCCGAGCAGTTCCCCCGTCCAGGGGCAGCCGCCGCAGGACACCGGGGCGCGGGCAGGCGGGCCCACGCCGCACCAGGCGCCGAGCGAGCCGCAGCAGACCCCGGGCGGACCGCGGCAGGCGGGCGCACAGCACCCGGACAGCGGACCGCAGCGGGGCGCGGCGGCTCCGGAGAGCGGCCAGCCCTTCCAGGCTCCGCCCGCACACGGGCAGACCGCGCAGTACAACCCGTACGCGCAGCCCACGCAGGTCCAGCACCCGGTACAGCCGCCTTCCGCGGTCCAGCAGGCCCGTGTGGAGCAGCACGGCAACCCGGGTGTCCCGCCCTCGGGTCCCCAGCCGGGCATGGGGTACGACGGGTACCCGCCCCAGGGCCGGCCCCCGGTCCGCGGACAGCAGGTTCCCGGCTACTACGCCAACTCCGGCGGCCAACTCCCCCCGCCGCACCAGGCGCACGGCGGCTACGCGTCTCCGCCGCAGGGCCAGCCCGCCTTCACCGCCTACTCCGGTTCCGGCGGCCCGGGAAACCCCGGCGGCCCCGGCGGAGCGGGCCAGCCTCCCGGAAGGTCCGGCGGTGCCCCGCGCGACCGCAGGCGGATGGTGGTGATCGGCGCGGCCGCGGGCGCGGTCGTCCTGGTGGCCGCCGTGGGTGCGACGGTCCTGCTCAACGGCGGCCAGGCGATCCCGGAGAACACCGTCTCGATCCACAACCCCGACTTCAGCTCCGACCCCGGCTGGGTCAGCAACACCTACGAGGCCGGGGAGTCCGACGGCTACTGGGCCGCGAAGGAGGGCGTCCTGCTCGCGCTCGAACCCGGCAGCCAGCCCAGCCGCGGCGAGATCGTGAGCCTGGAGCAGGAGCAGGAACTGCCCGCCAGCGTCCTGGTCAGCAGCGGCGTGTACGCGGTCACGGGCCCCGAGCAGTCCATGTTCGGCGTGCGCTGCTGGAACAACGACGGCGAGGACGGCGTCA
Source organism: Nocardiopsis deserti (assembly GCF_008638355.1). Classification (NCBI taxonomy): domain Bacteria; kingdom Bacillati; phylum Actinomycetota; class Actinomycetes; order Streptosporangiales; family Nocardiopsidaceae; genus Nocardiopsis; species Nocardiopsis deserti. The sequence goes on from NZ_VWVS01000018.1 coordinate 58,065, forward strand.
GCAAGTACGAGGCCCTGCTGCGCTACGACGGCCAGGGCGCGTCGATCCGCCGGATGAGCGAAACGGAGGGCGACGAGATCCTGACGGAGACCACCGACGTGCCCGGGTACGCGCCCTACCCGCTCTACGACGAGTCGTTGCGCGAGGAGCACGGCTACGACACGGGCAACCCCTTCAACTTCGACCACGACGACATCCCCACCAACACCGTCACGCTGTCCTGCCGCTTCGACGAGGCCGAGGACACCATGGAGCTGTCCATGTGGGTCAACGAGGAGCACGTCCTGACCACGGTGGACGACAATCCCCTCCCCCAGGACGCCGAGGAGCCGGAGGACCGCCGCGGGGTCGGCCTCGTGACCCGGCAGGGACCGAGCAACCAGCCGTTCGCGGCGTTCTTCACCGACTTCTCCCTGCACCGGATCATCGAGGAGGGCAGGTCGGAGTAGGCGGGCCGACCCTCCGTGGCCGTTCCGGCTCCGGGCTGACATGATGCCGGGAACCGACACGGAAGGAGCAGTGGACCCATGCGTGCCATCGTGATCGAGGAGAACGGCGGGCCCGAGGTACTGCGGCTGGCCGAGAGGGACGACCCGGCGCCCGGCCCCGGAGAGGTCCTGATCGACGTCGAGGCCCGCGGGGTCAACTTCATCGACATCTACCAGCGCAGCGGCCTGTACGACGTGCCCCTCCCCTACGTCCCTGGCATGGAGGGCGCGGGCGTGGTGGCCGCCGTCGGCGACGGCGTCACCGACCTGTCCGCGGGGCAGCGGGTCGGCTGGGCGATGGCCCCCGGCGCGTACGCCGAACGGGCCGTGGTCAAGGCGTCGCTGGTCGTCCCCGTTCCGGACGCGGTCTCCGCCGAGCAGGCCGCCGCCCTGCTGCTCCAGGGCATGACCGCCCACTACCTCGTCCGCTCGGTGTACCCGGTGGCCGAGGGCGACACCGTGCTGGTGCACGCGGCCGCGGGCGGCACCGGCCTGCTGGTGACCCAGCTGGCCAAGGAGCGCGGCGCGCGCGTCATCGGCACCGTGTCCACCGAGGAGAAGGAGCGCATCGCCCGGGAGGCGGGCGCGGACGAGGTGGTCCGCTACACCGAGACCCCCGTGGCCGAGGCGGTGCGCGACCTCACCGGCGGCGAGGGGGTGTCCGCGGTCTACGACGGCGTCGGCCGGGACACCTTCGACGCCAGCCTGGCCTCGCTGCGCCCGCGCGGCGTGCTGGCGCTGTTCGGGCAGTCCTCAGGAGAGGTGGCCCCGGTGGACCCGCAGCGGCTCAACTCCGCCGGTTCGGTGTACCTGACCAGGCCCTCGCTGGCCTACTTCGTGGCCGACCGCGAGGAGCTCCTGGGCCGGGCCGGCGACCTGTTCACGCTGGTGGGCGACGGCCGTCTGGACGTGCGGATCGGCGGCCGCTACCCGCTGTCCGACGCGGGGCGCGCCCAGAGCGACCTGGCCTCGCGCCGGACCACCGGCAAGCTCCTTCTGGTCTGAGCCGGACGGCCGCGGGCCGAACACACGATGGGGGGAGGGAGGTCGGCCCCTCCCTCCCCCCTCCGCGGGTCCCACCCGCGCGAGGCGGCTGCGCCCCGCAGGCGGCGACGCGTCGTGGAGGGGTGGCCGTTCCCGCCGCCCCGAGGCGGCTGCCCGGGCCGCCTCCGTGGCGGAAGCACCCTGGTCCCCGGCGCGGTGTGGCTGGTCCCCGAACAGGCCCTAGTCCTCCTCGCGCGGCCCGGGCGGCCGGGAGCCGCCGAGGGCCGACCCGGCCCGCCGGACGTCGTCGCGGGCGTCGGCCACCGCGCGTTCGGCGGCCTCGGCCGCGTCCATGGCCGCCTGCGCCGAAGAGGACCGGGTGGGATCGGGCGCCGTGAGCTGCGCGGGCCCCTGGGCCTGGGCGTCCCCGTCCTCCTTCTCCGTGGAGGGAACCGTCGAGGCGTTGCCCGCGAAGGCGTGGCTGACGTTCTTGACGGCCTCGGTGAGCTCACCGGGGATCACCCAGAAGGTGTTGCCGTCGCCCTCGGCCAGGGACGGCAGGGTCTCCAGGTACTTGTAGGCGAGCACCTTGGCGTCGGCGTTGTTGGCGTGCACCGCCTGGAAGACGCGCTCGATCGCCTTGGCCTCGCCGTCGGCGCGCAGGATGGCCGCCTGCTGGTCGCCCTGGGCCTCCAGGATGGCCTGCTGGCGGGCGCCCTCCGCCTTGAGGATGCGCGCCTGGCGCTCGCCCTCGGCATGGAGGATGGCCGCGCGCTTGTCGCGGTCGGCCCGCATCTGCTTCTCCATCGCCTCCTTGATGGTGGGCGGCGGGTCGATGGCCTTGATCTCCACGCGGTTGACGCGGATGCCCCACTTGCCGGTGGTCTCGTCCAGGACCCCGCGCAGGCGGGTGTTGATCTCCTCGCGGGAGGTGAGGGTCTTCTCCAGGTCCATGGAGCCGATGACGTTGCGCAGCGTGGTGACGGTGAGCTGGTCGATGGCCTGGATGTAGTTGGCGACCTCGTAGGCCGCGGCCCTGGGATCGGTGACCTGGTAGTACAGCACGGTGTCGATGTTGACGACCAGGTTGTCCTCGGTGATCACCGGCTGCGGGCGCGAGGTGAACACCTGCTCGCGCAGGTCGAACTTGGAGTTGACGCGGTCCACGCCCGGGATGAGGAAGTTCAGGCCGGGGTTGAGGGTGCGGATGTAGCGGCCGAAGCGCTCGATGTTGTACGCCCTGGCCTGCGGGACGATGCGGATCGCCGCCAAGGCGACGGCAACGACGACGACCGCGAGGATGATGAGGGCGATGGTGGGTTCCATGTGCTGGCACCTGGCCTAGGTCTGGGACGTGGCTGTGGCGGGGTTCAGGGCAGTGCTTCACGCGGGTAGACCACGGCGGTGGCCCCGTCGATCTCCATGACGTCGACGCGTGTGCCCACCGGGATGACGAGGTCCTCGTCGATGCAGCGCGCGGACCACTCCTCCCCGGAGAGCTTGATCCTGCCCCGGTCGGCGTCCACCTCCTGGAGGACGACCGCAGAGCGTCCGACGAGCGCCTGGGCGCCCGACCTGACGACGGGGCCGCCCCTGAGCTGGCGTCGCATGATCGGCCGCACGAGGTAGATCCCGGCCGCCGCGGTGGCGGTGAACCCGATGATCTGCACGGCCACCGGAAGCCCGATGGCGCCCAGGAGGGCGGCGACCAGCGCCGCGACCGCCAGGAGGCCCAGTACGAACGTGAGGGTGAAGACCTCGACGACTCCCAGGCCCACGGCGAGGATGAGCCAGATCAACCAGGCTTCCATGTTCCTGCGGCCCTCCCGTTCATGTTCGGGTATTCCCTACGCTACCCACGCAGACCCGGCGAAGCACGCGATCCGGCTCCAGTGTTCCCCGGCCGTGACACACGGACGCGGCCCCCGCTGGCACCCGCTCAGGGCCACCGTGGGCCGCGTCCGCTCCGCCCGTCCTACCGTCCGCCGGAGAACTGGTAGACGAGCTGGTACGTGGGCCGGTTCTGCCACGCGATCGGCCACATGTTGATGCCCCCGACCGCCTGGTGGATCACCGTGTCCGCGCACAGCTGGTCGCCCGGGTCGCAGTGCCCGTCACCGGGGTAGACCTCCGCCGCGGGGGTGTCCGCGGCCTGGGCCAGGGTGTCCAGCAGCACCGTACGGCAGGCGTCCGGGTCGCCGCCACCGCAGTAGGCCTCGCCCAGTCCGCCGTCCACCTCCTGGCCGAGCACCGTGCGCAGGTCCTTGTCCACGTAGGACCACCAGCCGTACTGGAACGCCGAGCCCCGGTGGGGCTGTGCCTGGTTGACGCTTCCGGGCTCGCCTCCTCCGATGGAACCCGAGGGCGACTCGTCGGTCTGCACGGCCCTGGTGAGCTGGGTGTAGAGGTCTCCGCCCAGCCCCGGCTCGAACTGGGCGCGGACCAGCAGCGGCCACCAGGCGTCCAGCGTGCGGATGGCGTCGGCGTGGGAGTAGTACCCGGCGTCGCGGAAGGGCTCGCGGCGCAGGGATCCGGACTCGTGCCAGAGTCGCAGCTCCTCCACGGCCGCGGCCAGTTCGGGGTCGTCCACGGCCTCGGTGCCGATCACCTCCAGCAGGAGCGGAAGGACCTCCTGGGCGCGCAGGTCGGCGACCCCGGCCTCCATCATCACCCGGGTCAGGCTGGCGGTGGTGAACGCGTGCCCGTCGGCGACCAGCGCGGAGACGCGGCCGTCGAGCAGGTCGCCGCGGTGCACCGATCCGGTGGCCCATCCGGAGGTGTAGCCCTGGGCGGGCTTGTTGTTCCAGTTGACGATGTAGTCGGGGTTGATCGCCTGCGGGTGGTCCTCCTGCGGGTGGTAGTCGGCGCCGTTGGTGTCGGAGTCCCAGCCGGACCAGCCCGCGTCGGAGTAGGCGTCGACGGGCAGGTTGGGGTTGGTGCCCTCGGTCCGGACCGGGTTGGCCCCGGAGTTGACGAAGGCGATGTCCTCGTCGTCGACGTAGTGCCAGTTGAAGGCGTAGCCGATGTCCTCGGCCGCGTCCGTGAAGGACTCCGCCGAGGTGATCTCGCCGGGGTCGTTGAAGCGCTGGAAGCCGATGATGGAGTCGACCTCGCGCATGTAGGTGGAGCGCCGCGTCGTGAACGCCACGGGCTCGCCGTCCACGGTCGCGAAGGAGTGCACCAGGCCGAACTCCGAGCGCAGGGAGGTCAGCGTGTAGCCGCCCTCCGGCGTGCCGTCGGCGATGGTGGGCGACCACTCGTTGGTGACGCTCAGCTCCTCGAAGGGCACGCAGTCGCCGGCGGTGTCCACGTAGGAGCGCGACCCGGTGGTGGGCGCGGACCCGTCGGTCTCGCACAGCTCGACGGCGAAGGTGTCGGTGACGTCCTGGCCCGCCGAGGTGGCGCTCCAGGCGTAGTCGACGCCGCGCCCCATCTGGACGTAGAAGCTCACGCCCGCGAAGGACGCGCCGCGCGCGCTGACGCCCGGGCCCTGGAGTTCCTGGAGCATGAGCAGCTGCGGGGAGAAGTAGCCGGTCTGGGGGCCCATCACGGCGACGGGGTTGCCGCTCTCGGTGTGCTCGCCCGAGACGAGCAGGGCGTTGGACATGCCGCGGGGGTCGGTGAAGCCCTCGGGCAGGACGCCGTCGTTGAACACGCCCTCCACCGCGGACAGGTCCCCCTCCTCGACCATCCGTTCCAGCTCGTCGCGCTGTTCCTGGGACAGGTCCTCGACCGCGGGCGCCTCGGCTCCCGCCTCGGGCTCCTCCACCGTGCTCGCCAGCGGGGCGGGCTGCTCGGCGGTCTCACCGCTGAGCGCGGAACCGTGCTCGTCGTGGACGATGTCGTAGGGCTCTACGGAACCGGGGTCGGGCACGGCCTCTCCGACCGGGTCCTCGGGGGTGCCGCTGTAGGGGAACTCGCCCCCGACGCTGACCAGGGCCTCGGGGTCGTTCTCCATCCGCCAGGCGCGGTACAGCTCGGCGCCCTCCTCGGCTCCGTAGCGGTCCCGGAAGTTGGCGAGCACGACGGCCGCCTGGACCTCGCCGCCGCCACCGCCGCCGAAGATGCCGCCGACCATGGCCGCGATGCCGACGACGTCGGTGGGGGTGAAGGGCTCGATCTCCCCGGCGTTGGTGATGGCGTCCTTGTGCCCGGTCAGGACGTACTCACCGGGGAAGTCGCGGTCGTCGTCGGCCTCCTCGATGTAGGCGTTGACGCCCTCCAGGTAGGCGTCGACGTCGACGAGGGCCTGCTCACCGCGCTCCCCGCTGGCGGCGACCCGGTCGATCTGCGCCTGCTTGTCCTCCTCGGTGTAGGGGGCGCTGCGCCACAGGTCCTGCTCCAGCCCGCGGTTGCCCTCGGCCCCTCCGGCGAAGGAGGTGAGTTCGCCGCGGCCGACCCGGCGCAGCACGTCCATGAGGAAGAGGCGGTCCTCGGCGGCGGCGTACCCGGCGCCGAACATGGTGCCCTCGCGGGTGGTGCCCTCGACGTGCGGGATGCCGTGGTCGGCGTCACGGGTGATGGTGACGTCGTCGCGCGGCTGGTACCGGCGCCCCACGTCGTCGGGGGCGACCCCGAATCCGGCGTCGAGGAAGAAGTCGTCCAGACCCTCCTCCGTGAGGCCGTCGTAGTGGTGGACGAGGTTGTCGTACATGTCCAGCTGGCTGGAGGCGTGCTGGGGCCGGGTGCCGAAGACCTGGTGGCCGAGGATCTCGACGAGCGTGGCGCTGCCGTTCTGGCCGGGGGGAAGGATGTCGTGGCATCCCTCGGGAGCGCAGTAGTCGGGTTCCGGTTCGGCGAGGGCCCGGGGGGCCGCGGGCAGGACGGCGACCGTGGCCGCGGCCACCGCGAGGGCGGTACCCGAGGCGCCGGTGCGTAGCCGTCGTCTGAGCGAGGGGAACAAGAGCTGTCACCACCTGGGGGTGCGGGCGATGGGTGAGCGCATGCTACGCACGGGTAGGGAAATCGCGAAAGAGTTTCATATTTTGACGGATGAGAAGGACCCCGTACCAGAAAACCGGCCGGTTTGGAGTGACCCGCGCCACAAGCAGCCCGGATTCCGGAGTGCGGACCGGAGGGGGTCCGGCACGGGAGCCGGGACGTGGCCACATCCGGCCACGTCCTTGGGCCGGGGCCCTTCCGGGGCCACCGGCACGGCCGTGAGGGTGCGGGGACGGGGCGGCACAGCCGGAACAGGAACGCGAACGGGACGGCACAGCTGGGACGGGTCCGGAAGCGAGGCGGTACGGCTGGAACGGGCATGGAGGCGAGTTGGTACCGGTACCGGAGAAGTGGTTCTCGGTCTCCCCGCCCTTTGACACAATCGCGGCATGAGCGAGTACCCCAATCCCCGTCCGGGGGAACCGTGGTGGCACGAGCCCCACGGTGAGACCCCCGGCTGGGGCCTTCCCCCGCAGCAGCACGGCGGGGCCCTGGAGCCCTACGGCTCCCCCACCGGGGGCTACCAGCCCGCCGTCCCCCAGCCCCAGCCCCAGCCCGGGGGCGACGTCCCCCTCGGCACCATCGGCGAGATCGCGTTCTCCCAGCACACCGTGATGACCCCCGTCGGGCGCTTCCCGATCAGGGGGACGGTGTGGACGGTGAACGACATGAGCCGCACCGACCGGAACACACCCACCTGGGCGGTCATCGTGGCCATCCTGGTCTTCTGGTGGACCTGCCTGCTCGGACTGCTCTTCCTCCTCATCAAGGAGCAGAGGACCACCGGACACGTGCAGGTCACCGTCCAAGGGCACGACAAGCACTACAGCACGACGATCATGGTGACCCACCCGGGCATGGTGGGCCAGATCCACCAGCAGGTGAACTACGCGCGCAACCTGGCCTGAGCCGGGTCCTCACCCGGCGCCGCCCCGGGACCGGCCGACCGCCGGTTCCCGGGGGCGGCGCCCGTGGTTCCCGGGTCTCCCCGTGTGACGGCCGTCGGAAAGCGGATCCGAGCGGCCGTCGTTGGGGAGCGGGGCCGCGGCAGCTGTCGGGAAGACGGGTCGCGCGGCAGCTGTCGGCGAGCGTCCCGTCACCGCGCACGGCCGTCCGCCACGTTGCACGGCCTCCCGTCGGAGGTGCCCCCTGGCCACACGCGAGGCACCCCGCCCGCAGCCGAGGTGTTCACCGACGCTCACGGTGCGCGCTACCGGGCCACCGCCGCGGCCACGGCCAGGGCACCCAGGTGGACCGCCCGGGCGAGGCGGACCGCGCGGCGGATGTCGTCGACCCCGGCTCGGGGCCCGTCGCCCATCGCGGGGCGGCGCTCCTCACGCCCCGCGTAGACGTTGGCTCCGCCCAGGGTCCTGCCGAGCGCGCCCGCGAACGCGGCCTCGCACTGCCCTGCGTTCGGACTGGGGTGCCGGTCGCCGTCGCGCCGCCACACGCGCCACGCCCCGCGCACGTCGCCGCCGACCACGGGCGCGGCCAGGACCGCCAGGACCGCGGTCAGCCGGGCCGGGCCCCACCCGGCGAGGTCGTCCAGCCGCGCCGAGGCGGAACCGAACCGTTCGTAGCGCTCGTCTCGGTGGCCGACCATGGCGTCGAGGGTGTTGACAGCGCGGAAGCCCGCCAGACCCGCCACCCCGCCCAGGGCTCCCCAGACCAGGGGGCCGACCACGGCGTCGGAGGTGTTCTCGGCGACCGACTCGACCACCGCCCGGGCGACTCCCGCCTCGTCGAGTCGGGAGGGGTCCCTGCCGCACAGGTTCGGCAGGAGTCCTCTGGCCCGGGCGAGGTCGCCGGCCTCCAGGGCCCCGGCGATCCGCTCGGCCTCCCGGCACAGCATGCTCCCGCCGAGCACGGCCCACGTCGTCGCCGCCGTCGCCGCGCCACCCCGTACCACGGAACCCGCGGCCACCACGGGAAGCACGGCCCCGGCCGCGAACAGGGCGCCGCGCGCCCGTGAGTCCCCGTAGACGCGCCGTTCCCACCATCCCGCGGCACGCCCGTACAGGGCGACCGGATGCCCCCTACGCGGGTCGGGCACCGCCTTGTCGAGCAGGAAACCCGCCACCAGTCCCAGAGATCGCACCCGACCACGGTAGCCGCGTCAAGGAAGTCCCTCACAACTCCCAAACCACGGCAAACCATGTTTGTCCCTCTGAGTAATAACACATACACAAAGAGCGATAAGCAGCTGACCGTAAGGAGCCCCCACATGCTGACCGCGTTGGCCGCGCTGATGGTCTTCGCAGGTCAGTGGTGGATGTTCTGACTCCCCGTCCCACCTTGGGCGTCGGGACTTCGCGAAACGCCCGGGGTACAGCACCGCACCAGGAGTTAATCACCGGTAACGTGGTGCGCGAGGCCCATAGCGACCGATTTGGTGGAGCGCGCGTGGTAACGAGAGGCAACTACGAATCACCGTAGTTGATGAGGCTTTGCCCGCCTGTGGGCGACATCGGACGAATACCCTAGAATGTCTGCCCGGGGCGCCACCGGCACCACGACACGGGTCCTCCCGACCGTAGGTCCGCCGACCGCCCCCCACCCCGCCTCCGGCGCGCAGCACCCTCCCGCAACCACGGGTCACAGCGTGATCAAGACCCGCCCTGGCGGGCGACAATTGAATCGAGCACCCGTAGCTCAGTGGATAGAGCACCGGACTTCTAATCCGATGGTCGCAGGTTCGAATCCTGCCGGGTGCGCCACAAAACCCCAGTTCACAGTCTTGTCTGGCCAGAGCCTGAGGGAGTAGTCCTGCCGGTGGGTCCAGGGTGGGACCCAGGTGGGACCAACACCAAACCACGTCGACCACGCCGCCTCTTCGTATGCCGACCAGTCCTCCCGGCATCCCGCAACACCAGCCATGCCGTCCGCTCCGCCGCCTCCTGTGCCACCTCCGGGAGGACACTGGCATAGGTGTCCGCGGTCAACACGATGCTCGCGTGCCCCAACATCGCCTGCACCACCTTCAACTCCACCCCCGCCGCCAACGCCAACGTCGCCGCCCCATGGCGCAGATCGTGCAACCGCACCGGCGGCAAGGCGCTCTCGTCGCTCAGCTTCCGAAACAGACGCGACAAACGCTCAGGTGCCAGCGGGCCACCGCGCAAGGCGGTGAACACATACCCCTATGGGATCCAGTCGTGCCCGCGCTCGGCTGCTTCGTGCTGCTGGCGCCACTGGTGACGGCGCAACACCCCGACCGTGGCATGGTCCAACGTCAGCATGCGGCGACTCGCCGCGCTCTTGGGCGCAAGCTCCACCAACCCGCCCTGGCCCGTCTGGAGCTGCCGGGTGATGCGCACCGTGCCCCGGGCCAGGTCGAGGTCCTCCCACCTCAACCCCACCACCTCGCCCCGCCGCAGCCCGGTCATCACCAGTAGGTGGAACAACGCATACAGCCGGTGATCGGACACGAAGTCCAGGAAAGCGCGGGTTTGCTCGACCGTCCACACCGCCACCGCCGGCCGCATCCGGCTATGGGTCCACTCGGCCACCGCCTGGTCGGTCCACACCACCGGCCGCGTACCCACCCCCGGCTCCAACCGCAGGCCTCGAGCGGGGTTGGAGGGCAGCAACCGCTCACGCACCGCGGCGTTCAACGCCGCCCGCAACGTGGCGCGGATCCGCTGCACCGTCGCCGGGGAAAGTCGATCCCCCATCGATGTGGTGTGGCACGAGATCGCATCGAACGCCTCCTGCACCTGGGCAGGTGACAACTCCTCCAACAGCACTGCGCCCAGCGAGGGCTTGAGGTAGCGGTCGATGTGCTCGCCGTAGCCGACCCTGGTGCGCGGCCGCAACCGGGTCCGAGTGTCCAACCAGCGCTGGAGCCACTCCCCTACCGTCCACACCACCGGGCCTGTCGCATCTGTCTCCACGCCCTGGGCCCTGCGCAGCGCCGCGCGCGCTGCCTCCCGGGAAGCGAACCCACCACGACGCACCCGGCATCGCCGCCCCGCAACATGCTCCAACTCGACCGAGAAGTACCAGCTCCCATGCCCGCGAGAACGCAACCGCGGACAATTGCCCCCGACCTTCCTCGAGGTACCAGGCAAACGACACCCACACCGCTTGAACACCGAACCAGACCCGGACACGATCACCACCTCCGAGCCCAGGGACAAGCCCCTCAGCGGGTTCCCATGGGGTTGGGCGCTACACGCTCAGGACCTCAATACCTCCCGCCGAGACGATCTACACCTGGCGGCGCCAGAACCGTATCGACCAAGAGCTCATTTCATGCGGTGAGTTCGCGGTAGCGGACCACTGTACAAGCGATATCGGCGAAGGCCAGGAACAGTCAGCTGGTAGCGGCTGTGCGGGCGGCGGCATCCGGCGTGCCAGACCATCGTGCGCCCCGACCGGCACCCTGCTCAGGCCCGACGGGCGGCCCGGGGAACGATGTGGCCCCTGCGGTGGGCCACGCGCAGCAGATACACCGTGACCGCGCCGCAGAACAGCACCGCCAAGATACTGCCCTCGGGGCCGAAGGCGCCCCCACCGATCATGGTGAGCCCCCTCGTCTCCCCGAGCAACAGCCCGGCGAACGCGCCCTCACTGCCGGAGACGGCGGTGCCGAAAATCCCGGCCTGCGCCGCGTTCCAGCCGATGTGAATGCCGATCGGCAGCCACAGGCTGCGCGTGGCCACGTAGGCGGCGCCGAGCATGAGACCGGCCTCCAGAGCGATGGCCAACCCGCCCCACAGTGTCGCGTTCGGGTTCATCATGTGCGCTCCGCCGAAGAGCACGGAGCTGACGGCGAGCGCGCCCCAGGTCCCGGTGGTCTCCTCCAGGAAGCGGAAGATCACTCCGCGGAACAGCAGCTCCTCCGCGACACCGACCGCGCACATCAGTCCGAACACGGCGAGAAAGGCCTCGAACGACCCCCAGCCAAGGATCCGGTAGCCCCCGAAGACGGTGATGGCCGCGATGGTCGCGGTGAACAGGCCGATCCCGGCCGCTGTCCCCCACCCGATCCCGGCCGCCCCCTCTCGGGAGAGTTCGAGCGGCTCCCTCCTGTCGACCCGGCGGATCACGATCCGGTAGGCCCACAGACCGAAGACCGACATCGCGACGCCGAGGGGCAGGGCCCACACCGACGTGCCCGCCGCGCCCGTCACGGTCGGGAGGAGCGCGGCCAGGGCGCCGACGAGGAGCAGGACGAGTACCAGGCGCGAGGCCCTTCGCAGGATCCTGCGAGGGGTGGACACGGGTGCGATGTCATGGGACATGTCGGGATCACTTCCAAAAACGTGGGGGCGCGGGGGCGCTCTGACCTGCCCCCAAGGCTAGGGAAGGGGACCCGCCGGCCACATCACCCGCGCGAGCGCGCTTCGGTAGCTCTCCAGGGGGATTCGGCCCTCAGCCCTGCCGCACCAGTCCCGAGCGGTAGGCGAACACGACGGCCTGGACCCGGTCGCGCAGTCGAAGTTTGGTGAGGATCCGCGACACGTGGGTCTTGACGGTCTCATGCGCGATCGTCATCCGCTCGGCGATCTCTCCGTTGGACAGCCCCTCCGCCATGAGGAGCAGCACCTCGTGCTCGCGCTCGGTGAGCGGCTCGTGGCGCACCACGGGAGGGGCGGGGTCGGCGGGGCGGATCCGCAGGGCGTATTCGCCGATGAGCCGCCGGGTCACCGAGGGTGCCAGTAGGGCCTCGCCCTTGGCGACCGTGCGCACGCCCGCGATCAACTCGGGCAACGGGGCGCCCTTCAGAAGGAACCCGCTCGCGCCGGCCCGCAGCGCCTCGTAGACGTATTCGTCCAGGTTGAAGGTCGTCACCATCAGAACCCGTACCGGGTGGGGGTCCGGCGGCTCCGCCAGAGCGGTGGTCACCTCGATACCGCTCATGTGGGGCATGTGGATGTCCATCACCGCGACGTCGGGGCGTAGGTCCCGGATGACGCTCATCGCCTCGGCCCCATCGCGGGCCTGCCCCACCACGACCATGTCCGGTTGGGCGTCGAGCACCGCGGCGTATCCGGCGCGCACCAGATCGTCGTCCTCGCAGACCACGACGCGTATGTGCGAACCGTTGGGCGAACCGTTCACGTCTTCCCCCTGGGGATGCCGGCGTACACGGTGAAGCCCCCGTCATCGGAGGGACCTGCGCGCAGCTCCCCGCCGAGGGCGCCGACCCTCTCCCGCAGGCCCGTCAGGCCGCGCCCGGCACCGGGGCGGAGCCGGGGCGAGCCGGCCCCCTCGGCCGTGGAGGTGCCGTTCCCGGTGGTGATTCGGGCGCCGACCACCTCGTCCCCGTGGTCGATGCGGACGACGACGTGTCCGCCGGGCGCGTGCTTGAGCGCGTTCGTGACGGACTCCTGCACGACGCGGTATAGGGCTTCCTCCTCCTGGGGGCGCATCAGTCGGGGCTCGCCGTCCTCGACCAGTTCCACGCTCTGCCCAGCGTTGCGGGAGCGCTCGATGAGGCTGGCGAGTTCGCTGAGCGAGGGACCGGTTCGGTCCTCGCGTCCGTCCAGGACGCCGAGCAGGTGTCTGAGGTCGTCCAAGGCGCGCCGACCGGTCTCCCCGATACTGGTCAGGGTGGTTCCCACTCGGCCGGACCGCTCCAGCAGATAACCCGCCGTGTCAGCCTGCACCACCATCGAGGTGACGTGGTGGGTGACGACGTCGTGCAGGTCGCGGGCGAGACGGGCGCGTTCGGCGGCAGCGGCGTCCGCCTCCGCGCGGCGGCGGCGCTCCTCGGCGTCCAGGGCGCGGGCGCGCACCCACCCGCCGAGGGCGCAGAACGCGACCAGGACGAGGCCGAAGGAGAAATAGTCGGCCACGGTGGCACGGGAGCCCGCGAGGTGCAGGGAGTAGCAGACGAGCGCGTAGGTGGTGATCGCCCCCGCGACCACCGGCGCGGGACGGCGCGGCGGGTGTGTACCGACGGTGTACAGGGCCACGATCAGTGCAAGGGAGGCGAAAACGTTGGGGTAGCGCAGCAGTTGGAATGCCGTGAACGCGGCGGCGACCACGGTCAGGCAGGTGACGGGGAACCGACGCCGCAGGGCGAGAGGCGCAGCCTGGGCACCGACGAGGACCAGGCCCAGTCCGTCCAAGGGCCGGCCGTCCGGCAGCTCCGCGAGGTCGACTCCCTGCTGAGCGATTCCTGGGACGAAGGAAAGGGCCACGAGGGCCGCGGGGAGCAGGGCGTCGGTGGCTCCCGCTCTTCGCATGGGGCGGAGCATGCGCTCCGCCCACGCTGTTGTCTCGAACACCCGAGCAGACTATCCCGCGCCGCCGCGGTGGCGGACGGAGCGCGTCGCTCAGTGGTCGCGAACCGGTGCCGGGCGGCGGCCGCGCACTGTGGGACCCGCTGCCCCGGTCCAGGCACCACCCCCCAGCCGGAGACGGACAGGCCCGGGACCGGGAAGTGCCTCGTGCCGGATGTGATGAAGGCTCCGGTAAGTTCCGCGTTGTTCGGAGTCGGGTTCCTGGGCACCGAGACCACGTGACCTCCAAGAGGCAGCATGAGGCAGCGTGGATACCCGGCTGAGTTCCGGCACAGGGTTCTGCCCCTGGCCGGAAACCGTACTCGGGCTGTCGGAGCTACGGAGTAGCTTCTCCACGCATCTGTATGAAGGGCCCGAGCATGGAGCTCCACGTCCCAGGACGTCCCGAGGACCTGCCCCCGTTCGACACCCTCTGGGCCCGGGCCGCCGCGCTGGCCGTCCTGGAGGCGGGCGGCAGCGAGAACCAGCACAGCTACGCCGACGCGGTCGTGCACCACGACGACGGGGGCGGCAACGAGTGGCGGCTCGCTCGGATCGAGGGCGGACGCGGGGTGCTCGTCGGTGCCGACCACGAGTGCGACGATCACATGGACGTCGAGGGCTACGACTCCTACGCCGGCCCCGGCTGGCTGCCTTGGTCCTGGTTCACCGCGTTGGAGAACGACCGTGAATAGGGATTCGCTTACTGGTGGGACGAGGCCGCTTGGAGCCGCACCGACTACCCCGACCTCATCGACAACGACGGCCTGAACCTGCTGTTGCCCCACGTGTCCACTGCGGAGAAGGCGGTCAAGAAGGTTCTGGACTCTCTCGACCTGCGCTCTTCCACGGACGAGTGGGAAGATAGGGCCCCCCTCGTGCACCGGGTGCTGGAACTGGCCAAGAGCGGTATCGCCACCGAGGAAGAGTGGCGCGAGGACCTGGACGCGGTCCTGACCTTCGCTGCACATCAGGACTCGCAGTACGTGAGCCGTGGGAAGGACGAGTTCGACGTGGTTCTCGCTCTGACGGTGGCACGGGCGACCGGCCTGGGCAAGGGCTCCACGGCCAAGGCCAAGCCCGCCGGAAACGGTCGTCCCGAAGGCTGGGTCCCGCGCCTGGGACAGACCCGAACCAAACGCTCCAGGCGCGCGCCCTGAAGCAAACGAGCGGTCGCTCCGAGAACCTCGCGAAGTGCCATCGGACGCCGCCGACAGGCCGTGTGTGCTCCGATTATGCTCCGCAGTTCCGGACTGGCACGGCACCGGACGGCATCTTTTGACACGAAACGACGGCGGTGGTCGGGCGGATGGGGACAAAACGGCACCCTGTAACACGCGGCGACACGAAACCAGCGAACTTCTAATCCGATGGTCGCAGGTTCGAATCCTGCCGGGTGCGCCACAAAACCCCAGGTCAGACGGGGTGCGCGAGTCGAACAGACGAGGCGCCGGGTCTGGATCGGGGCCTGACATGCTCCCCGTGTGCTCCGCAGTGCAGGGTCCAGTACAGGTGGGCGCCCACCTCGCGGAGCACTTTGCCATCCCGTGACCCTTCGGGCCCGGGCCGGGGCGGCCCCGTATTCGCCCACCAGCACCCCGGTAGGGCCCTGACACCGCACGGGGGCGAACATAGCCCACCGGCCATGTCCGCCCCAAACACCACACATCAAGGGCCTCCCAAGCGTGAGCGGCTTCAAGGGCCCCGGCCTGAGCACCGCTCCGGACATAACTTGCGGTCGCTCACACCACCGCTTCTGTCACCTCAGGGAACATCGGCCTGTAGGTGTCCTGAAAGCATGGTCGTGTGCATCAACTCGTTCGCACCACCTTCACGCCCGGCTCCGCGGCCAGCGCGAGACACCGCCGTAACACAGAACGGAAGATGCCAGCCCTGCGTTAAACGCCGCGATCGGTCCGCGGGGGAGCATCTGGCTGCGCGTACACCCCGGCCGGACCGATCACCAAGTGTTGGTGGCCCTGCGGAGCGGTCTCGACAGCCTCCTCGATGTGGACGAGAAACAGCCGCAGCGCACCGATCTCAGGAGCAGTGCCGGGGAATAGTTCACTGATGCCCTCCATGGACCGCAGGTGCTCTCCCAGCGTCGGCGGGTCCACATGCAGCATGTACGGCGGGTTCAGGTCACGGCCCTGCCACCGGCGAAGCAGAACACCTCTCCGGTGGGTGGCCTCGTCGGCTGAGCCGTCATCCAGGTTGAGACGGTGCACGAGTTCGGTGAACAGGTATGTGTCGTCCATAAGCCCTCCAGCGCCTACCCGCGCCGGGGGTAGGCAGTGATGATGTTGCGTGACTCGTTGGCAATGGAGACCAAAGGCCGGTAAGTACTGACAACGTTTCCGTCACTGTCTCGGATCTGCACTGGCGCCGTGAAAGCATAGGTGTCGTTCCCGGACTTGTAGGTAGCGGATTCAGGCGCGATCAGAATTTGCTCGATCGCGAAGTCAGCGAACGACCTCCAGTTGTCGCCTATCTGAACGGCGATGTTGTTCCAGTCACCCATATGCCTGTCCTGAATGTGTCGATAACCCCAACCCGACGACCCGCACTTGAGATAAGCGCTTTGCCCGGAGGGGCCACCGTTTTTAGTGAAAGTACGGACAAGCTTGTGGTTGTCGTCCCGCATCCCACAGGCCGCCCATGTCTGAGAACGCTCCTGCGATGGCCGGTACTCGACCCCGTTGATCTCCGCATAGTAGCCCTCGGTCGCGACCAGTGGCAGAACATGTTCGGCATGAGCCTGCGGCATTGGGCCAAGGAGAATGAGTGCCATCAGGGCAGTAAGCACACCGGGAACCTTCTTGAGCATTTCGGACGAACTCCTCATATCCCACATCCGACCAACGAAAGCACACCAATTTCATTCCACAATCCGACAACAAGAAAACCAACTTCGCGAGACGTGCAACCTTGCGCACATGACAGCATTTTTCCTCCATAGGGTTTATTCCCACCCCAGAGAGACATGACCAGACCACCTGAAAGGCGATCTCGCCACCGATTTCAGAAGAAAACGGAGTGGTGGTGGCTGCAGAACACGGAACAGCCCAGGGGACCTTTGATCCGATCGGTTACCGGCCCCGAGCGCGAGGAAACCCCAGGCCAGTGGGGGTGAACCCGTGAACTGGCCTGGGGTTGGTGACGCAGTGTGGCTCCTGGTGTGCTCGCCGGTTCGGCTACCCGGCCCTCACCGGAGCCGGGCCGCGCAGCAGAGCTGCGGTGGCCTCGGCCGCCGCTTTGGCCACGTCCGGGAACACCGACTGGTAGGTGTCCTGGGTGAAGTGCGTGGTCGCGTGCCCGAGTTCGGCCGAGACGATCTTCACGTCCGTTCCTGCGGCCAACGCCAGCGAGGCGGCCCCGTGGCGGAGCCCATGCAACGTGATCGGCGGCAGTCCAGCGGCCCTGATGATGCGTAGGAACCAGTCACTGACCTGCCCCGGATGCCACCCCGAACCGTCCTGACGGGTGAAGGCCAAACCGCTGTCCGCCCAACCCGTACCGGTCTTGAGACGGGCTTCGTTCTGGAACCTCCTCCAGGCCCGCAACACTTTGATGGTGTCGGCGTCCAGAGTGATGGTGCGCTGCCCGGCCGCGCTCTTCGGGGTGGAGGTGATCCTCTCCCACACCAACTGCACCACCTGGACGCGGATATCGATCTGCCCGTCCGTCAGTCGGGTGTTGGCCCAGGGCAAGCCGACCGCTTCTCCTCGCCGCAGGCCCTTGACCGCGATCAGGTGGAACATCGGATACAGCCACGGATACTTCCTCGCGTGCACCAAGAAGACTCGAGTCTGCTCTGGCGTCCACACCATCACCTCCCCCGGCACGGTCTCGTCCTTCTTCCACTGGCGCACCCGGTCCGGAGTCCACACCAGCGGACGCTTCCTCGGGCAGGAGGGCAACCGCACATGCGAGGCGATGTTCACCGACACCGGTAGGTCCGGACGCCTGACGGCTTCGGACAACGCGCTCCGAAGAGTCGCGCGGATGCGGTGCTTGGTGGACAGCGAGATCACCCGCCGCCCCCTGACCGAGGCCCGCACCTGGGGGTCGTCGGACTCGCGACACTCCAGGATGTGAGCGTTGGCCTCCTCAACCGCCGCGAACATGGCCTCGACGTGACGGGCCTGGAGCTTGTCCACCCGCAGCCGACCCAGGTGCGGGACGAGGTAGGTGCGGATGTGCCCGGCATAAGAGGCCCGGGTTCCCGCCGCCAGATCGGGCTTACCCGACAACCACTCCCCCAACCACGCTGCAAGGGTGGGTGGTTCGGCGCGCACATCCACCGCCATCGCCACCCGCCTACGCACCTCCTCCAGGCCGGGGAGTGGGCGACGCTGCTTCAACGCCGCCTGGACCAGGTCAGCGATCTGTACTTCGACCGTGGGGTCCTTCTCCGCCAGGGCAATCAACGCCTTGACGTGCTCCAACCCCGCACGGGCCCGTTCCTGGGAGGCCAGGCCAACCCGTCGGGCTTGGCGGCGCCCACCCTGACCGGTTGGCGGAAGTTCGTACTGGAACGCCCACGCCCCATGAGCCGGAGTCCAGCCCCCGGTCCGGCGCTTGAGCTGCGGACACCTTGCCCCCAACGCCCTGCCAGTGTTCTCGTCGCGGCATCCGCACCGTTTGAACGTGGACCCCTCACGCGCGGCCATACACGGCCTCACCTTCGTCTCGCTTCCCACGCACACCACATCCGCCAACCACCATCGACAGCAAGCCGACCTCGGCCACGATGACCGGAGTACTCACACCCACACGACCCACCTCGCTACCACATCTGAGCTGCGCGGATACGGCGTACGGCCCCGCGTGTTGCGGGGCACCACGCATCCACGCTCGACCTCGTAGAGGTGGTCAAGCGGATTCGACACAACCCCCGTCCGATGGGCACACCCCCCCGCCCGCCCATCCGATACGCCCGATTTGACCCTGTTCCTGCCACCGCTCTGACCAGGGCCGGTCCAGGGGTCAGCGACGCGGGCCCCACCGAGCCCGCCACACGGCCCATCCGCGCCGACCGGCCCGCCCCAGGACGCCCCGGGGCCCCGCCGCGCGGTCGGGCCGACGTCGGGGCGCTGACAGCCCCACACCGCCCGCCCACGTCCCGGGGCCACACCATGGGCTTCGAAGCCGCAGCGAACCGTCCCGTTCCCGAACAGTGCTTCTCCTCGCCACCGCGCCTCGACCCTTCCCCGTCGTTGCCGTGGGCCTCTTCGCCCTGATGAACCCCTATGAAGACGCACCCGATGCAGATGCGACACCCGACCTCAGAACCTCCCGCGGCTCGGCCTCCGCCACCGCGTACCGCTGGCAGACGAGGCCGCGCGAAACACGACGTGAGACAACAAAAAACACGTGGCAGGAATCAACAGGGAACGATGCGATGCAGCGCCCGGAGCTGGGCGATCTTGGGCTCTACACAGGAACAAGGGATCAGCTTTATCTCTCACAATGAAGCCGAAAAACTTTCATCGGGAAAGAGGCGAAGAAAGAAGGGATACCGCACGAGTAGAGCACCCGTGGAGGCGGGCGGGGCGGGGCGCGCTCGCCCGCGAGCGAGGGCGCCCCGCCCACCTACGTGAAGAGAACTACCCACTGGGGTATAAGTCTGGACGCCCGTTGGCCCACCCAAAGGGGCGTTGACCTGCACAGAAGCACGAGTAGGGGTGGGCCAGCTAAGAGTGGCCCACCCGATGGCCCAGTCGGTGGCCCATGCGCTGGCCAGGGGTTCACTTCGGGTTCAGTGGAGGTTCACACCCCACCTTCCCGCTTCCAAGGAAGCCGGAGGAAAAGCGCCCATACAATTCTCACAGGCACAGGAAATCGCGCTTTGTCACACGGCAGGTGAGAGCGCTCCGGCCACCTCGATCGCACCAGAGCGACTCTTCATGGGAAGGGATCGCGAATGCCATCTGAGAGGAGAAGATCCTTTTTCCATGGCTTCTTGGCCAGGGGAAGCCTGCGCGTGGCAGGTGGCAGAACTCGCGTGCCCCTGGTCTGGTGAGAGGAAGAGAGGGCAGACCAGGCCGTCAGGGAGAAGTTCCGGCGGAAGGGGGGAAGGCAGCCACGGGTGATCGAGGTCAAGGTACCTGGAGGCGGGCGGGTCCGCCCCCGCTTGTCGGGGCGGGCCCGCCCGCCTACGTGAAGGGGACTACCCACTGGGTATAAGTCTGGCTTTCCAACGGCCCACCCACAGGGCCTTTGACCTGCACTGATAACGCCCGTGAGGTGGGCCGATCAAAGCGGCCCACCTACAGGCGGAGGCACAGGCGGAGTCACAGGCCCCCGGAAAGGCCCCGTCACCGGCGGAGTCACAGGCCCGCCAACGGCCCTTGCCCTGACACAGGGTTCTTCTGGCCTCCGCCACGTGAGGCCGGGGCGGCGCCAACCCGTGATCACGGTCAGCACCACCCCAGCGTGGGCTCTTACCCCTCAGGTCGCGATTGCCTGCCAGCGCCGCACCAGGTGGGCCAGCTCAGCGAACTCACCCTTGCCACCGCCCCCAGGGCCAGAAGGCGATGATGTCGCCGGGCCTCGACCACCCGCCGTTTCCCTGCCTCGGTTCGCCTGCACGTCTCCCCTGCTGTGGGCACGGACGACGCGGTCCTCGTGCCGAGCGAGGTAAGGGCGCACCCCGCGCACCCCGTCGTCGTCCTCACACCACCCACGTGGTCCCGTGTACGGAGTCCGCTGTGGCGGCACCCGCACCGGAGCCTCCCGCGGCTGTTCCTCTCCAGGCCGGGGCCGAGGAACATCCGTACGCCCCTTGGCCACAGCCCGTACCGAGGCTGGTTCGCGGTCTCCCCGCACACCCTGCGAGGACAGCGGTGAGCAGACCTCGGCCGCCGGTCGTGTACTCGTGCCGGTGGGGCCGCAGAACAGTGCGGCGAGCACCACCCCGAGAACCCAGCGCACCTGTTCGCCCCAACCCTGGCGGCGCCTGCGGTGCCGCCCGCTATGCTTCTCCACGGTTTCCTCCTGGTGTACTCAGGTGGGAATCACGCCCCGGGTCGGTGTTCGCAGCACCAGCTCGGGGCACCCTTCGTCATGTTTGTCAGCGGCCTCGTGAACGAGGCCAGTTCTTCCTGTGCGGCCGCGGGTGAGTGTCAATGGCCCCGAGGTCATACGCCCCCCAAACTGCGCTTCTCACCCACACCGCCACACAATGAGGCGCAAAACAGCCCTAACCCCATGAAAAGGGTTTCCTTGCCCGTCGGGGTGGTCGATGTTCCCTTGGGTGGGCGAGCACCTGCAACCCCAGCCACGAAATACAGCCCGCCCCTGTCCGCTGGGCGTCCGTCACTGCTGGCTACGCGTGCGTCCGGACCGGTCGAAAACGTCGTTGACCCCCAAGTCCTGGAGCGGGCGATGTCGGCGGGAGAGGACCTCTCCTTGGGCTTTGCGTTGCAGGGCTCGGCGTTTACGCAACCGGACCAGGTACATCACGTTCTGGTGCCGGGCCCCGGGGCGGTCGTAACCCCACAGATGGGAGGGGGTTTCGCCCTCGTGCCACAAGGCCAGGAACGCGCGGCGGGCCTTCCCCAGCGCGCGGGTGAAGGCAGGCGGGTCCATGTTCAGCGAACGTTCGGCGCGGCGTCGGTCCTCGTGTTCGGCCAGGGCGGTGAGGACCTGGCGGTGGGCTGGTTTCAGTGCGGTCCAGATCTGGGCCAGGGCCAGGCGGTCGACGATGCGGTCCTCGTGGGAGTGGGCGGGGGCCGAGGCGCTGGTCCAGTAGCGCACGAACGCCCGGGAGAGCAGGGTCTTGTCCTTGCCGCCCAGGCCGCGGGCTTTGAGGTCCTGGTAGTGCTGGGCCTTCATCGCCTTCCAGCCCAGGGCGATCAGCTCGGTCTCCTGCGGGCGTTGGGGGGCGAGTTGGAGATGTTCGGTGATGGCCTCCCATGCGGTCTCCGCGCGGTGTGCGGGGTCCATGGCGTCCACCCATCGGCATTCCCGGGCCGCCCACACCGCCAACCGCACCACCTGCACAGCGGTGTATCCGTGCCCCACCGGGTCATCGGCCCGGGGAGGGGGCAGCAACGGACCGAACTCACTCGACCCACGCGGGGCAGTGCCGCCGGATGCAGCCGCGGAGGAACGGTGCTCCTTGAAGGGTGCCGAGGGCCTGTCTGGTGCGGTGCGCTCACCAGAAGGGGCTGTTTCCTCCCGATAAGGAGTGGGAGTTCTTCCCATAGCGGTGGAGTTCGGTCGCCGGTGCTTTCGGCATGGTCCGGTCGAAGGGGGCATCAGGGTTCTCCCTCACGTGGTGCGTGACGGAAACCAGTGTCGTAACCGGAAACTCACAGGTGAAGGCTGTTGTGTCTTTCCTGGAGTCAGCCCTAGGAGGCTGGAAAATTCTGGAAAAGACCGGTGTGGTCCGGGCTCTTGTGGTCTCATGGGTGCCATGCCCCCTGATAAGAAAGCGCTGGCCCGCTACGGCCGTGAGTTGCGTGCTCTGCGCGATGAAGCAGGACTGACCCAGACCGCTCTGGCCCGGCGGGTCTCCGTCAGCAAGAGCACGATCTCCGACATCGAACGCGGCAGGACCGCACCCACGCCCCAACTGCGCACCGACCTGGACGCGGTCCTGGGATCAGGGCGGCTGGAACGTGTGTGGGCTGAGTTGACCGGATCAGGCCGTGAGGCGTGGAAGTACGAGGTGGCGGCCCTGGTGGACGGGGCGAGCGCGGTGTACGAGTACCAGGTGTTGGTATGGCCCGCTCATCTGCAGACCGAGGCCTATGCCCACACTCTGATCCGTTACGGAGCCCAGTGGTTGTCCGAGGAGGAGCGAACGGCACGCGCGAGCGAGCGGTTCAAGCGGGCCACACGCATGGCCCAGAGTCTGCGCCCCAAGTTGTGGGTGGTGCTGGATGAGACGATCCTGCTGCGCCGCTACGGATCGCCGCAGATCATGCGGGGTCAGTTGGCGTTCGTCGCGGACCTGGCCGAACGGGAGCGGATCACGATGCAGCTCGTGCCCTTGGGGGCTTCCAAACATCCCGGTAACTCGGGGGCCTTTAAGCTGATCACGACGGACAACGCACCGGATGTGCTGTTCGCGGAGTCCGCTCGTGAAGGTCAACTTGTCACCGACACGGTGGAAGTGGCGCAGTTCCGAGGACAGTTCGCAGCTCTGCAGGCCGCGGCGACCAGCCCGGAGGTGGCGCTGTCCAGATTGCAGGACGAGATCAGAAGGTTGGACGATGAACAGGCCCAGGTGGCACAAGAGCAGCTTCAGTGACGGCGGCTCGAACTGCGTGGAGGTGCGAGAGCATGCGAGCGGGGCCGATGTTCGTGACACGCAGCACCGGGACGACGCCGAACTGACCTTCCCCGTTTCGGAGTGGCGTGGCTTCTTGGCCCAGTTCAAGCACCAAACCCTCTGACATCCATCGATTTTCCGCCTCTGAAGACGACATCTTCAGAGGCGTTTCGTGTCTCCTGCCTCCGGTTCCCTCGGCCGTCAGCACGTTGGCACCCCGATCGTGGGTGCTGTCCGCCGAGACGAGTGACGGGAGGCGATCCCGGCACTCCTCTCAGCTTCCACCACGCCTGGCACAAAACAGACTCGCTAATCTCCTGTGTTCTTGCCCAGGAGCAACTGTGGTTGTCGGAGTGTTCCGTCCACCCACCGACGCATCCACTCGGCGAAGGTGAACTCCTGGGGGAACAGCATGACGTCCAAGCCGTCCCCGGGCGCCGGATTGGGGTCGATGGCCCACATCCCGCCGGACGGGTTCTGGCAGTCGACCAGCGACTCGGTGCCACAACCCCAGTCGCATAGCGTCAGGAATGAGTTCACCATCGGTCGCCACCTCCGGGGCCACTCCTCCCGCCGCCGGAAGGCGTCCATGACAGAGGTACCGTTCTCCGAATTCCACAGCGGCAACAAACCGTAGCCCGGACCGAAGCCCCCGTCGCCGAGTTCGAGGTAGCAGCGCCGCAGCAACGACGGCAAGGGGCGACCGAGAAGCTCCTCGCACTCACTGACCGCCTCCTCTGCCACAGGCCTCAACGGCGGCAGTTGGTCGAGCCGCCCCGCGGCGAGCGCGGTGTCGTACTCCGGTGTGCCCCTGAAATAGACCGTTCGCCACGACCCCTGTTCGGCACAGCGCCGGACCGCACCGTCGCTGTCGTCCTCCGGCGAGCCGAGCCGGTGGTCCAGGTACTCACCGGAGAGCACGCGTGCGCGTACGGCCTCGAACACCGCGTCGTCATCATGTGTCACGCGCCCAGTGTGCCCGCCACCCGTGACGAACCTGTTCCCCTGGTTTCCTCGAACCACCATTGGCGGCCGAACCCCGGCACCGAACCGGCGACCCGGCGCCACCCCCTCTCAGTACTTGTCGCTCCCCGCAACAGCGGTCAAGACATCGCGCCGCCCGCCCGAAACGCTCCACCATCCCGGCGCAGGCATCCGACGTGACCACAGCGACACGTTCCTCTCTCGCAAGGGCGGCCGCCTGCCAGCCTGCGCCAGGAGAGGAGAACACCCCCAGGAGTGGCAGGAAGCGGCCCCCGCGCGTACCGGCGCCCGAGTTGAAATACGCATCTAGCGTGGCTCCGCAGGAGACAGGTGGATGTCCACCCACCGGGCCTCGTCCGACCGGCGAGGGTCTAGGTCGACCTGCATCAGCCAGCGGCCAGGACGCAGAGATACCTCGTCGAAACGATCGGCGTCGCCAAGTGAAAGAACTCCCGAGCGTAGGACGATTACGGACGCGTGGTCGGACAAGGACATGGGAGCAGCATGGACGTACACGTTCATTTCGACGGTGGCGTCCTGGGAGTCCACCATGCGGCTGTTGACCACCTGAACGGTGACCTGGTCATCCGCAGCGAAGAAGGGGCCGTCACCGGCGAGGTGGTCGTAGTCTCCCTCGTAGCCTTCGAAGTCCTCGCACAAGATGCAGCCCCAGTAGTAGTCGCGTACACAGTGGAGCACGGGTTCGGTCACCATGTTCACCAACTGTGCGATACCGCGGAGACACTTCGCCGCGCACAGCCGTGACCGGAGCGAGGATGCAGGGGCCCGGGCGCAAGAGCTACGTCGGGACGGCACCCGACATGGTCCCCACGAACGAGCGGCCGACGAGGACATCGCGAGGTGCCATCGGACGCCGCCAGGGGCCGGTGTGTGCTCCGTTTGTGCTCCGCAGTTCCGGACTGGCACGACACCGGGCGGCACCTCTTGACACGAAACGATGGTGGTGATCGGATGTATAGGGATGAAACGGCACCCTGTGGCACGTAGAGACACGAAAGCGCCGGACTTCTCATCCGATGGTCGCAGGTTCGAATCCTGCCGGGTGCGCCACAAAACCCCAGGTCAGATGGGGCGCATGAGGACCTCGAAGGAGGTCCTCGTCGCGTTTTCGGCCTTCAAATGCTCCTGGTGTGCTCCCCAGTACGAAGTCAGTACAGGTGGGCACCCACCTCGCGGAGCACTTTGCCCTCCCGTGACCCTGGGCGGGCCCCGCTGGGCGGCCCCGCGTCCGCCCGCCAGCACCCCACAGCCGCCCACATCGCGACACGGAAAATACCGTTGCGCGGAAGATACACCGAGCCCAGGATGGTCCGGTGCAGACCCGAGAGATCAGATTCGACCTCGACCACGGAACCCTAGCTGGACTGGACTTCGGTGGCGCGGGTACCCCAGTCCTTCTCGTTCACGGCAGCGGGCACAACGCTGCTGCATGGACCGACGTCGCGGCCCACCTGACCGACCACTGCCGCGTTGTCGCCGTCGACCTGCGCGGACACGGTCAGACCAGAGTCGACTCCCACAACGCGGAACAGTACTGGCAGGATCTTGCTGGTGTGGTCCACGCCCTCGGCTGGGAGAACCCCGTCCTGGTCGGGCACTCCCTGGGTGGTTACGCCGTCACCGCTGTGACCGCCAGCGGCCTGGTCCGGCCCACCGCGGTGTGCGTCGTCGACGGACTTGTCCTGAACAACCGTGAGAAGGCCATGGCGGACCAAGAGCGGTGGACCACGCCTGAAGCGAGAGAGCAGGTCCGTTCCCAGTTCCGCTACGGATGGTCCGCCACACCCGAACAGGCTCGCACGTACGTCGAGCGGTGTGTAAGGGAAGCACCGGACGATGGGCTCAACAGGGACTGCCGCCCTGGCCTGGTGCGCAGTGTGCTGGAGCGCTCCTTCACCCAGGAGCAGCGCACATGGCTACGGCGTCCCACACCCGAACAGATCGCGGTGATCAGCGCACCCGCACCAGAGGCCACCGTCTATCCGAGCGTGGACGTCTACGAACACCTCACTTGTCCTCTCACGATCGTGCTTCCCGACCAGGGGTTCTACGCGGCACGTCGAGACGAGGTGCAAGCCATCGCCGCCGCGCGCCCTGAGCGGGTACTCGTGGAGATACACACTCACCACAACGTGCCCATGGCCCGACCGGAGGAACTGGCCCGCATCATCCTGGATCTCCTGCACACCCGGCCCACCACATGACCCGGAGAACACCCGTGACACACCAACCACAACAGCGTTCCGTACGCGAGTACCCGCTGGGCGTGCAGGGGGCCGGCCCCTACGGCATCACCGTCGACACCGACGGCTCCCTGTGGGCTACCCTCCTCCACCACGGACAGATCGCCCACATGGCACCGGATGGATCCGCGACCCTGTACCCACTGGACTCCGGCACGTGCGCGCCCTCGCTCATCACCACGGGTTCGGACCACGCAATCTGGTTCACCCGGTCCCAGGACAACAGGATCGGCCGCATCACCGCTGAGGGGAAGACCGACTCCTTCGCACTACCGACCCCGGACGCCCGGCCCTTCGGGGTGACGTCCGGATCCGACGAAGCCCTGTGGTTCACCGAGATGAACACCGACCGTATCGGCCGCATCACCACGGACGGGCACATCACCGAATTCCCCCTGCCAACGCGGGGAGCATTCCCGTCATTCATCACCTCCGGACCCGACGAGGCCCTGTACTTCACCCTCAACCAGGCCAACGCCATCGGTCGTATCACCACCAGTGGGAAGGTCACCCTCCATCCCCTCCCAACCAACGCCGCAGGCCCGGTTGGTATCACCAGGGGATCCGACGGCGCGCTGTGGTTCGTGGAGATCGCCGCAGGCCAGGTCGGTCGCCTTACCACGGACGGACGCATCCAGGAATTCCCTCTCCCCCAGCGCGACTCTCGCCCCCATGCGATCATCGCCGACTCCGAAGGCGGTTGCTGGTTCACTGAATGGGGAGCGAACAGAATCGGACACATCACGGAGGAGGGCGACATCGACTTGTTCGACCTGCCCACGCCCTCCAGCGAGCCCCACGGGATAGCAACCACCGCCGACGGAACGGTTTGGACCGCGTTGGAGATAGGAAGCATCGCCTTCCTGGCCCCGTAAGGTCCGGCAAAACAGGCTTTGACCAACGACTCGCGAACTCCGCCGACCCAGAATTCCCACGACGCGATGGGACCTTTGATCCGATCGGTTACCGGCCCCGGGCATGAGGAAACCCCAGGCCAGCCGGGGTGAACCCGTGGGCTGGCCTGGGGTTGGTGGCGCCGTGTGGCTCCTGGTGTGCTCGCCGGTTCGGCTACCCGGCCCTCACCGGAGCCGGGCCTCGCAGGAGCGCGGCGGTGGCCTCGGCCGCCGCCTTCGCTGCATCCGGGAACACCGACCCCCCGCGACCGCCCAACCATCACGCGGAGGGCCCGGTGCGGCGGTTGGACGGTTCGGTGCCGGGTAGTGGTTGCCCCATGCTGCTCATGAGGCCACCTGGTGTTTACCGAGCTCAGGAGGACACCTCCTTGCTCCGTGCCGTGCTGCGCGAGCGCGGCCAGGTCGCAGGCCGCTCAGTCCTCGACGTCGGCTCGGGTACCGGGGCGCTGGGTATCGAGGCCTTCCGCGCCGGCGCGGCCAGCCTCACCTCGATCGACCTGTCGCGGCGCTCGGTACTGGCGAGCTGGCTCAACAGCCGACTGCGCGGGATCCCGGCGACGGTCCGGCGGGGTGACCTGTTCGCTCCCGTGGCCCCGCACCGCTTCGACCTCGTGCTCGCCAACCCGCCCTACATGCCCGCCGCCGGTCAGCTGCCGTCCCGCCACCGGATGGCGAGGTGCTGGGACGCGGGACCGGACGGGCGGATCCTGCTGGACCGCATCTGCGCGGGGGCGTCCTCGGTACTCAACGAGGACGGCGCGCTCCTGCTCGTGCAGTCCGAGCTCGCCGACGAGCGGGCCACGCTGGACCAGCTCAAGAAGGCCGGGTTGGTGCCCGAGGTCCTCGCGAGGGCCCGCATCCCGTTCGGGCCGGTGCTGCGGGCGCGTGCTCCGGCACTGCGCGCCCGCGGGCTGCTCGGCCCCGACCAGGTGGAGGAGGAGCTCGTGGTCATCGAGGCGCGCCATGGCTGAGGACCGCCGCCGGGTCGTCGTCACCGGCGAGGGCCCCATCCTCGTCTACGGACCGGTCGACGTGGAGACGCCCGACGGGACGCGCGTGCACAGCGATCGGGCGGTCACCGCGCTGTGCGCGTGCGGCCGCAGCAGGCGCCGCCCGTTCTGCGACACCAGCCACCGTCGACGTGTACGCGGTGGCGAGGGGAAGGAGCACGACTCATGACCATGACGATGCCGGAGGCGCCGACGCTTCCCGCCCCTCGCGGCCCGGTCTCCGAGGCGGTTCTGGGCGCACTGCGCGGGGACCGGCCCGGGTTTCCCGCCGTGGACGGGTCCCCGCCCTACGGCGAGGACCTTCAGCTCGCCCTCTACTGCTGCTACGAACTCCACTACCGCGGGTTCCGGGGGGTCGACGCCGAGCGCGAGTGGGACCCGGCGTTGCTGACGGTCCGCGCCGAGCTGGAGAGGGTCTTCCTCGGCGCGCTCAGGGACGAGGTGACCGTCGACACGGACGTCGAGAGCGAACTCGGCGCGCTCCTCGTCGAACACGTCGACGCGTTCGGCACCTCCCACCACCTGCGCCGTCACGGAGAACTGTGGCAGCTGCGCGAGTACGTCGCCCACCGCTCGCTCTACCACCTGAAGGAGGCCGACCCGCAGACCTTCGTCATCCCGCGCCTGAACGGCCCCGCGAAGGCCGCCCTCGTGACCGTGCAGCACGACGAGTACGGTGCGGGAGACCCCGAACGGGCGCACTCCAAGCTCTTCGCCGACATGATGACCGAGCTGGGCCTGCGCGCGGACTACGGCGCCTATCTCGACTCCGCCCCCGCCGAGATGCTGGCCGAGGTCAACTTCATGTCGCTGTGCGGTCTGCACCGCGGTCTGCGCGGGGCACTGGTCGGACAGTTCGCCACCGTCGAACTCACCTCCTCCCCGGGCTCGGACCGTCTGGTCAAGGCCATGCGGAGGCTGGGCTGCGGTCCGGCCGCTGTTCGGTTCTACGCCGAGCACGTCGAGGCCGACGCGGTGCACGAGCAGCTCCTGCGGCGCGAGGTGGTCGCGCCGCTGCTGAGCGCCGAACCCGAACTGGCCTCCGACATCGTGTTCGGTATCCGCGGCAGCACTCTTCTGGCCACCCGGTTGGAGGAGTACCTCCTACAGCACTGGAGTCGCGGCGAGTCGAGCTTCCGCGACGGGGCGGACGTGAGGAGACCATGAGACCACCTGGACCGGCGGTGCGAGCCCGCGTCCTTCCGCTCGCCGACAGGGGCGACGCGGTGCCGGAGGACACGGTGGTGCGCGACTGCCTTCAGCAGACACCGCCCCGGCTGCCGCCCTGGCTCGGCTACGACGCGGTCGGGTCCGAGCTGTTCGAGCAGATCACCGAACTGCCCACGTACTACCTGACCCGCGTGGAGCGCGACCTGTTGGAGCGCCACTCCGAGGAGATAGCCGAGCTGCTCGACTGCGGGCGGATCGCGGAACTGGGCAGCGGAAGCGCGAAGAAGACACGGCTGCTGCTGGAGAGCTGCGTGCGCCTGCGCGGGACCACCTACCTTCCGATCGACGTGGACCGGAGCATGCTGGAGTCCAGCGGCGCCGCGTTGTGCGCGGAGCTGGACCAGCTGGAGGTCACGGGCCTGTGGGGACGTTACGAAGCCGGTCTGGACTGGCTGCGCACCCACCCCGGCGAGCCGCTCGCGGTCGTCTTCCTCGGCAGCAGCTTCGCCAACGCCACCCGTGAGGAACGCGACGCGTTGCTGGGTGAGATCGCCCGGACCCTGGGCCCGGGCGAGGGCTTCCTGGTCTCCGCCGACCTGGACAAGGGCCGCGAGGCCCTGGAGACCTGCTACAACGATCCCGCCGGACACTCGGCCTTCGCCGACTTCCGGCTCAACTACCTCACCCAGCTGAACCGTCGCTACGGCGCCGACTTCGTGCTCGACGACTTCGTCCCGGAGGCGTGTTACGACGCGGACACCTCCACCGTGGAGGGACGTCTTCGCGCCAGGGCCGACCGGACGGTGCCCGTGCCGGGGCTGGGGCTCACCGTGCGCGTACCGCGCGGGCGGTTCCTCAACGTCGGCTACTCGGTGAAGTTCGACGTTCAACGGCTGGCCGACGAGGTGGGAGCGCACGGTTTCGGCCTGCGGGCCCGGTGGCTGGACCCCGAGGCGCGGTACGGGCTCTTCCTCTTCCGCCGCGACGGGGCCTGAACGGACTCCGCCAACGGACTCCGTGAACGAACACCGCCAACGAACGCCCCGTCAGCCGACACAGAGGTCGACGCCCCGCGGGCGGTCGCGCGCTCGTCTCGGCCGCCGCCCCGGCCGCGTCCGGAGGACACCGGCTGGCGCGGCCGCGGCGAAGGGCCGCCACCGGTGCGGGTGGCGGCCCTCCTGGTGGAGAAGTGCGGCTACCTCCGGCCGATGACCTCGAACTCGAGGACGTCGGTGAACTCGCGGCCGTAGGAGTCGGTCGCGGTCACCTCGGCGGTGTGCTCACCGGTGTGCAGGTTCCTGGGCAGGTCGAACCGCCACAGGTGCATCGTCCGGTTGGCGAGGCTGCCGCCGTGGACCAGCTGCTGCGAGACCGCGTACGGGTCGGAGTACTCGACGCCGACGTTGACGGCCTCACCCTCCATCTGCTGGGTGCGCGTGGCCTCCTCGGCCGGTCCGCCGTCGATGCTGACCTCGACCGTCGAACCGGTGGAGCCGAAGAAGAAGTTCGTCGTCAGCCAGCTGCCGTAGGCCAGGTCCGCGCGGTCGACCACCAGGGGCTCCTCCAACTCGGGGGCCTCACCGACGGGGTTGCCGTTCCACTCCTGGCGCTCCTCGACCCACTCGCGGTAGGTCGGGCTGTTGATGCCCAGCTGCGTCTGCACGTCGTCGGACTCGCCGGTGACGGTGTAGCGCTCCTGGAACTCGTTGCCCTCGACGTCCAGCGTCACCACGCCGGGGCGTCCGCCGTCGCGGCCGATCGCGGTCGGGTAGCCCTCGTCACCGATGGCGCCGGAGTACCAGTCACCCGAGATCGCGCCCGCGGTGATGTGCGGGAACGGCAGGCCCTCGACACCGAGGACGTCCCGCCAGCCCTCGGCGCTGTCACCGGTCTTGAGGTTCTCGATGCTGTGGCTGTGGCCGGACACCGCCACGGCGCTGCGGCCCTCCAGCAGCTCGTGCACCCGCTTGACCTGGTCGACCTGGTGCACCGGGGAGGTCGAGTCGGCGTAGTTGAGCAGGCTGATGTGGCTGGCGACGACCACCAGCTTGTCGGGGTCGACGTTGGCCAGGTCGCGCTCGAGCCAGGCGAGCTGGTCCTCGTCGAGGCGGCCGTTGTAGGACGGGTCGCCCTCCGGGTCGGCGCAGTGCGCCTCGATGCCTTCGGGGCTGTCGGCGGCCGCGGTGCACGGGTAGTCGACGGTGTTCAGCGCGATGAAGTGCACGTCGCCGATGTCGTAGGAGTAGTACTCCGGTCCCAGCTGCGCGCGGTAGGTGTCGAAGGAGTGCTCGGCGTTCGGGGCGTCGAAGTCGAGGTCGTGGTTGCCCGGCAGGAAGCGGACCGGACCGTTGGTCTCGCCGACCAGGTCCTTGACGTCGGGGTAGAGCGACAGGTCGTCGCCGACGACGTCACCGACGAACAGCGTGCCGCAGCTGGCGTAGTCGTGGCGCTCGGCCAGGTCCGCGATGGCGCCGGCGCGCGCGTACTCGATCTCCTGCCTGTCGTAGGTCTGGAGGTCTCCGGCGATGATGCAGCTCTGGGCGGCGTTGGCGGTCTGCTCGCTCTCCACCAGCGGGAAGTTGACCGCGGACGGCAGGGGGCCGGTCGGCTCGATGCCGCCGTAGCGCAGTTCCGGGGACCCCTCGGGCAGGTGGTTGTAGTGGAACTGCGGGATGTTGTGCTCGTCCATCGGCGCCTGGTAACCCGAGGGCTGCGTGATGGACACCGTCATGTTGTCGAACGCGGGCAGTTCGTAACGGCCCTCGCCGTCGGTCAGCACCACGTCGCGGCCGTTGGTGACCATGACGCCGGACAGACCGGTCTCGTCGCCGTCGCTGACGCTGTCGCGGTTCGCGTCGACGAACACCTGACCGGTCAACACCGCGTCGTCGGCGGCGCCGGTCGGGGTGCGGACGACCTCGACCTCGCCGCGGTAGGCGGTGTCATCGAAGCTCTCCGACGGCGACGCCGCGGCCGGGGCGGGCAGCGCGGTCACGGAACCGGCGATGACGGCGGCCATCGAGGCCGCCATCGCGGCGCGAAAGTAACGGCGTGCCCGCAGAGCACTCGGCGTTTGCGCACGTCGTGGATGTGTCGTTGGCATGCAGTTGCCTCCGGTATGCGGGGGAGGGGGAGCAGAACCGGCCAGGGGGACCGGCGGGAAGCAACCTTTCTAGATATGGCTGAACAAAGGCCCAGTCGCCGACCAACAGTCGACCACCGGCCGGTGACCACTGACGCGGCACACTGATTATTCTCAGCCAGTTCCATCCCCATACGTTGCGAATGGCCGGGGCCGTTCGGACGTTCTCTCCGATCCGGCCCGGACTGACTCGGGTTCCGATTTCTCGGACTGTCGCGGGATTCGTCCGCCCTCCCGGCGCACTTGTCGCCGAGAAAGCCCCACGGCCGGGCCCAGGACGTCGCTGACAAATGTCCGCGCACGCCAGCTAATGTCTACGCACGTCGGCCCGGGAAGCAAGGCGCAACTCCGCCCACGCCGAAAAACCTCGTCGACGCGCCGCCGGACAGCGCCCCGAGGCCGCCTCGGGCGCCGCACGACCCTCGGCGACGCCACCGACACCGTGCGGCGTACTCCCAGATCGATCGGCACGTGTCCCGGCGTGGAATCCGGCCCCGTCGACGGCTCCCCGGCCCTTGCCCGCGCCCCCGGCGAGTCCGTCCCCCCGCGACGACACCACGAGCGGTGCCACCCTCGCGCGCCGCGACCCTTTCCTGTACCCTCGTCGTGGTCGCTTTTCGGATAAGCGGGAAGGCACAGGAGAAGATCAAGGCACTGGCTCTCAGCACTCTGGCTTCGTCTTTCCGGGGCCATTACATCTGGCGGAGCCTGCCCACAAACTCGCGCTCCAACTCGGCCCCGCGGCACTCCTCCAGTTCCTTCTCGCCATCGCCGCGGGCTTGTTCACCTGCAAAGTAGCCATGGGCGCCGCTGATCTACTCGTGAGAATCCTCAGGCACAAGGCCGCACAACGGTGGCCCGGCCTGGTGCCGGAAAAGCCCCGCCGCGGTTCGGTCGGAACCGAGCGGCCCGTTCCGGGGCCGGCGAACACCCGCAACGAGGTCCACGGCGACGCACGGGGCGTCGTCGTCCAGGCCGGGCACACGGTCCAGCTCCACATCCACCACCACGGGTCCGCGACCCCGCGGGAGCGCCCGGGGACGACGACCGCCGAGCCGTCGGGGAACGGTCGCACCTGAGGGATCCGCCCAGACACGGGAACCCGCGCCGGAATCGGGCCGCTTCACCCCTCTTCACCCCATCTATACACATTGTGTATAGTCGCCGCCATGTCTATCGGCAACACGCTGCTCGGTCTGCTCGAATCGGGCCCCCGCCACGGGTACGACCTCAAACGCCTCTTCGACGAACGGTTCGGGCACGACCGGCCGCTGCACTACGGACAGGTCTACTCGACGATGTCGCGCCTGCTGAGGAACGGCCTGGTCGAGGTGGACGGCGTGGAGGTGGGCAGCGGCCCCGAGCGCAAGCGCTACGCCATCACCGACGCCGGTGTCACCGACGTCGGCCGCTGGCTCGCCACGCCGGAGAGGCCGGAGCCCTACCTCCAGAGCACCCTGTACGCCAAGGTCGTGCTGGCGCTGCTGACCGGCCGTGACGCCGCCGGGCTGCTGGACGTCCAGCGGGCCGAGCACCTGCGCCTCATGCGTGAGCTCACCCGTCGCAAGACGGGCGGCGACCTGGCGGACCAGCTCGTCTGCGACCACGCCCTGTTCCACCTGGAGGCCGACATCCGGTGGCTGGAGCTGACCGCCAGCCGCCTCGACCGACTCGCCGGGGAGGTCGGCGCGTGAGCGGCACCACAGCGGCGGAGGGCACGGGTGCCCTGCTCACCGCCACCAGACTCCGCAAGTACTTCGGGTCGACCGCCGCACTGAACGGAGCGGACTTCAGCATCGACTCCGGCGAGGTCGTCGCCGTCATGGGCCCGTCCGGATCCGGCAAGTCCACACTGCTGCACTGCCTGGCGGGCATCCTCGACCTCGACGGCGGCACCGTGCACTACGGCGGTCGCGAGCTGTCGGCCCTGTCCGACGCCGAGCGCAGCAGGCTCAGGCGCAGCGACTTCGGCTTCGTCTTCCAGTTCGGCCAACTCGTCCCCGAGCTGACCTGCGTGGAGAACGTCGCGCTGTCCCTGCGCCTGACCGGCGTCGCCCGCAGGAGGGCGGAGGCCTCCGCGGTGGAGTGGATGGCCCGCCTGGAGGTGGACGACGTCCGCGACAAGCGCCCCGGCCAGGTGTCCGGCGGACAGAGGCAGCGGGTGGCCATCGCGCGGGCGCTGGTGGCGAAACCGCGGCTGCTCTTCGCCGACGAGCCCACCGGTGCGCTGGACTCGCTCAACGGAGAGCGCGCCATGGAACTGCTCACGGGTGCGGCCCGCGACAGCGGGGCCGCGGTCGTCCTGGTCACCCACGACGTCCGGGTCGCGGCCTACTCCGACCGCGAGGTCGTCGTCCGCGACGGCCAGGCCCTCGGCGCCACCGCCGGGATCACGGGGGCGACATGATCGGCCGGTGGTACCGCGACCTGGCCATGGGTGCCAGGCTCACCCTGAACGGAGGACGGGCGGGTTGGACGGGGACGCTGCTCACCGCGCTGGGCGTGGGCCTGGGGGTGATGGTGCTCCTGCTGGCCGCCGCGGCACCCTCGGTGCGCACGGCGGGCCAGGACCGGATGGACGCGCGGGCGCCGGTGTTCCTGGAGCAGGGGGCGCCGACCGGCGACGCCGCGGTCCTCGCGGCCCCGGAGATCGTCGACTACCGGGGCGACATGTTCACGGGCATGCTGCTCGAAGCGCCCGGGGACCCGGGGACGGACGTGCTCCCTCCGGGGATCGACCGGCTGCCGGAGGCGGGCGAGCTCTACGTCTCCCCTGCCCTGCGCGACCTCCTGGGCTCACCGGAGAACGCCCTGCTCGCCGAGCGGTTCGAGGGCGTCTCCGTCACCGGCCTGATCGGCTCCGAAGGCCTGCGGGGGCCGCACGAGCTCTACTTCTACCTGGGCACGGACACCCTCTCCCAGGACCCGGCACGGTACGCCGTCTCCGGCTTCGGCGCGGACCAGCGGGGCGGCGGTATGGCCGCGATCCTCGTACTGCTCATCGTCGTCATCATCGTGGTGCTGCTGCTGCCGATCGCCGCGTTCATCCTCACCGCGTTGCGCTTCGGTGCCGAGCGGCGCGACCAGCGCCTGGCCGCGCTGCGGCTGGTGGGCGCGGACAGGGCGATGACGCGCAGGATCGCCGCGGGCGAGTCCCTCGTC
Source organism: Nocardiopsis deserti (assembly GCF_008638355.1). NCBI lineage: Bacteria > Bacillati > Actinomycetota > Actinomycetes > Streptosporangiales > Nocardiopsidaceae > Nocardiopsis > Nocardiopsis deserti. Next base: position 93,639 of record NZ_VWVS01000018.1, read on the forward strand.
GGCGCGGTCCTGGGCCTGGTCCTGGGCGCCGGGTTCTTCCTGGTGGTCCGGACGTTCGCCGACGACGTGCGGCTCCCGGGCTCGGGGGTGCTGCCCGCGGACCTCACACCGGTGCCGCTGATCGCCGCCCTCGTCGTGGTGCTCGTCCCGGCCAGCGCCGTCCTGGTGACGCTCCTGGCGCTGCGCAGGGTCGAGGTCAGTCCGCTGGGCGTCTTCCGGGAGGGCTCCGACCGGGGACGGCGGCTGTGGTGGCGCGTGCTGGTCCTGGCCGTCGGCTGCGCCGTCCTGGTCGTGCTCGGGCGGGGTGAGGGCTCCGAGGGCACGGAGTGGGCCATCGCCGTCGGTGTTTCGGTGGCCCTGACGGGGTTCACCCTGCTGCTGCCGTGGGCCGTCGAGGCCGTGGTGGGCCGCCTGCGCGGCGGTCCGCTGTCGTGGCAGATGGCCACGCGGCGCCTCCAGCTGAACAGCGGGCTCGCGGCCCGCACCGTCAGCGGCGTCACCCTCGCCGTGGCCGGGGCGATCGCGCTCCAGATGCTGTTCTCCGCGGTCAACGCCCAGGTCCCCTCCGGCGGCGACCAGGAGCCGGACCAGGTGGGGATGATCGCCTCGGCCACGGTGGAGAGCCGCGCCGAGGGCGCGGAGTTCGCCCGCGGCGTCGACGGCGCCAGGGGTGTGGAGTCCTCCTCCCCCTTCCTCCTGGCCCACCTTCCCCCGGCGGACGCCCCGTCTGGCGCCGACGACCCGTGGCGGACGGTGGTCGTCGCCGACTGCGCGGCCCTGGGCGGGCTGATCACGTTCTCCTCCTGTGCCGAGGGTGACGCCTTCGTCGCGGGTGAGGAGGCGTCCTCCGTGCGGCCGGGGGACCGGTTGGACCTCAACAACGCCCTTCCGGGCGGCTCCGCCGCCGAGCCCCGCCCCTGGACGGTCCCGCCGGTGCGCGAGGCCCAGGCCGCGGACCCCCTGGTCGAGCAGGAGTACCAGGGCCTGTTCCTCACCCCGTCGGCCCTTCCGGTCGAGGAGCTGGAGCACCTCCGGTCCACGGTGTTCATCACCCTCGACGGGAGCGACCCGGACGCCGTCGAGCACGTGCGCAACCACATCGGCGTCGACAGCCCCGGGACCGACCTGCGCACCCTGCACGGGGAGAGCGGTGGCAACATGTTGACGTCCATCGGCGACGCGCTCCAGGCCGGTGCCCTCCTCACCATGCTGGTGATCGGGGCGAGCATGGTCATCTCCACGGTCGAGCAGCTGCGGGAGCGCAGGCGGCAGCTCTCGGTGCTGATCGCCTTCGGGACCAGCCGCTCCACGCTCGCCGCGTCGGTGCTGTGGCAGACCGCGATCCCGGTGGTGCTCGGTCTGGCGATCGCCGTCGGAGGCGGGACCGGGCTCGGCCTCCTCCTGCTGCGGCTGGCCGACCTCCCGGTCACCGACTGGCTGGGCTTCCTCCCGCTCGTGGGCGCCGGGCTCGGCGTGATCGCGCTGGTGACGCTGGCGAGCCTGCCCTACCTGTGGCGGATGACGAGCCCTGAGGGCCTGCGCACCGAGTGAGGCCGGGGCGCGTGGTGGGGTCGTGGGCGCCGGGCCCGCGGCCCCGCCGTCCGTTCGCGGGGGTGGTCTCGCCGGAGGAGCGGCGGCCGCTCCACACACACGGGTCACGGGTCACGTCGGGGCTCCGCCTCGGGAGGAGCACGGCGGCCACAGAAAATCCAATCCGTCCATATCACCTTTGTCTGACATGGAAGCGTATGCGAGTTATGAAACCCCTTGGGCACTAATCCACGGAAATCCCCACCAAGTCCCGACCGCCCCCGAAATCCGGGGAGACCCACCCCGAAAGCAACGGCTTACGGCGTTCCGGGCTTTCCCCCTGCGGCATTCGAACCGACCCGAACTCCGGACAGAAGGACACACTTCACCTGCGAGAACAGAGAAAATCCCCCCACAGGTAGCAAATTTTCCTCCGCCTTGTCCGTTTACTCCTCCTCCCTCCCCTCTTCGACTCTCACCAAACCGAACCAGATCACACCATTGCGTTGACAAAAACGTCGATGACCGAAGATGATCACTCCACAGGGGACCGCAGCGCATCTCCGGCCGACCGGACCGGACTTCCGGAAGCGCCGTCCGTTTCCGACCGCGGTCCTTTTCGTGCCAACCGGGAATGGGGGACACGCCGTGGCGCACACCGGTGACGGTGCCGACACCGACCGCGTGAGCGAGCCGTTGCTGCTCGCGGCCGGGGTGGCCGACCTGGCCTACAGCGGGATCGGCGCGGCCCTTCGGGGAGCGCGGTCGCTGCTGGGCCGGTCGGACCTGGCCGAACTGGCCCGGGACGGCCGACAGGAACTGAGGCAGCGCGGCGAACTGGCGCTGCGACGGTACGCTCCGACGGCCGAGTCCCACATGGAACTGCTCGCCCGGCGAGCCGCCTCCGCGTCGTCCTCCCGCCCCGGTCAGAGCGATGGCTGAGACCGGGGAGCAGCTCCTGCTCCGGGCCCGGGTGGACACGGAGCTCCGGGAGTTCGCGCGCCGGGAGACGGACCGGCTCGTCGCCATCGACGCCGACCTGCTGCCGGTGGCCGAACAGCTGGACGTGGCGGTGACCGGGGGCAAGCGCCTGCGCGCGTCGTTCTGCTACTGGGGGTGGCGCGCGGCCGGGCAGCCGGACAGCGACGCGCTGGTCAGGGCCGCCGCCGCGATGGAACTGGTGCACGCCGCGGCCGTCGTCCACGACGACCTCATCGACGAGAGCCCGACGCGGCACGGCGTGCCGAGCGCCCACGTCGCCCTGCGCACGGCGTTCGCCGGCAGGGCCAGACCCCACGCCGGGAGCCGCGCCCTGGCCCTGCTGACCGGGGACCTGCTCATGTCGTGGGCCGCGGAGCTGTTCCTGTGCTGCGGCCTGCCCTCGGCCTACCTGTCCCGCGCCCGTGAGCTGTGGCTGGTCATGGCCCGGGAACTGATCGCCGGTGAGTGCCTGGAGGTCCTGCGCACCGGTTCCCCGCCCGACACCGGCCGCTCGCTCCAGGTGATCCGGTACAAGACGGCCAAGTACACGGTCGAGCACCCCCTGCGCATCGGCGGTGCGCTGGCCGGCGCACCGGGTTCGATGATGGAGGCCTTCACCGCCTACGGACTTCCCCTGGGCGAGGCCTTCCAGCTGCGGGACGACCTGCTGGGGCTGTTCGGCGACCCGGAGCGCACGGGCAAGTCGAACCTGGACGACGTCCGGGGCAACCGGCCCACCGTCCTGCTCGCCGAGACCTGGGCGGCCGCCGCCCCGGCCGAACGCCGGGAGCTGCGCGGTCTGCTCGGCCGCCGCGGCCTGGACGGCGAGGGCCTGTCCAGGGTGCGGTCGATCATGCGGCGCACCGGGGCCCCCGAGCGCGTCGAGGAGATGATCGACCAGCGCGTCCGGGCCGCGACCTCCGCCCTCGCCCGCGCCGACCTACCAGGCGAAGCCGCCGCCGCCCTGTCCCAGATGGTGGCCTCGGCCTCGGACCGCCGCTCCTGATCCCAGGAAGGGACCCATGTCCTACACACCGGAGTCCATGAACGCGCTGCGGCTCATGGGGGACGAACTCGCCGACGCGACGGTGGAGACGCTCTTCGAGCGCGGGGAGGTCGGCAAGTTCAACACCCTCATGCGCTACTTCTCCACCACCGGACAGGAGCTGCCCGACGGGTTGCCCGACGTCGCCCGCGAGTACCTGCACGCCACGGCCGCGCCGCCCTCCTGGGTCGACTGGGGTGAGATGGAGAGGGCCCGTCTGTTCTTCATCGACAACAACGTGCACATCTCCACCGCCCTGGCCTTCTCGGCGATGCCCGCCTGCTACGTCATCCCGCACGTGGCCAGACTGCTCAGCGCCACCCACGCCCTGGAGTACCCCTCGCGGCGCATGGCCGAGACCGGGCAGTTCACCGTCTACCTCATGCAGCCCGACGCGTTCGAGGCGGGGAGCCGGTTCGTCCCCGCTGCCCAGAAGGTGCGCCTGCTGCACGCCTCCATCCGCTACCACATGCGCCGTGAGGACCGCTGGGACGTGGACGCGCTCGGCACGCCGATCTGCCAGGAGGACATGATCGGCGGCCAGATGATCTTCTCCATCCAGGTCCTGGACGCCCTGCACCGGCTGGGCGTGCACATGTCGGTCGAGGGCGCGGAGTCCTACTACTACGCCTGGCGCATCGTCGGCGCCATGCTCGGGATCAGCACCGAGCACGCGCCGCCCGACGTGGCCAGCGCCCGCGAGTTCTCCGACCTGTACATGACCCGGTACATGGGCCCCTCCGAGGAGGGGGCGCACCTGACCCGCCAGCTCATCGACCTCTACGAGGAGGTCGTGCCCGGGACCCTCCTCGACCCGGTGGTCGCCGCCCTCGTCCGCTACCTCATCGGCGACACCTGCGCCGACTGGCTCCGGGTTCCGCGCAGCGGCTGGGACACGGCCGTCAGGGCCTCCCCCGCCCTGCTCGGGATCCTCGAACGGGTAGAGGACGGCTCCCCGCTGGGCGCGTGGGCCCTGGACCGCCTCGGCCACGTCACCACCCACCTGGAGCTGAGCTCCCTCACCCGCGGCCGGGTCATGCAGTACGCCATCCCCGAACGGCTCAAGGACGAGTACGGCGTCCCCTCCCACGCCCCCCGCGCCCGGCGCTGGACCCCGCCGCCCCCGGCGCCCGGGGCCTGAGCGCCGGCGGTCGGCCCCGACCCCGGTGGGCCCCTCCTCCGACCGCCGCTGGGATGATCGCGGGGTCGGCCGCCGCGGTCGGCGCAGACGAGGGGAGCCCCTGCCGTGCCCGGACGCCTCCTGCACGTGGGACCGGTGATCATCGACGTCGTGATGGCGGTCGACGCCCTTCCCCGGGCCGGGGAGGGCGTGTTCGCCTCCTCCGCCCGGACCGTGGCCGGAGGCGGTTTCAACGTCGTCGCCGCCGCGGCGCGCGCGGGCATGGAGGTGGTCTACGCGGGAGCGCACGGAACCGGGCCCCACGGGGACCTGGCCCGTGCCGCGCTGCGCTCGGAGGGGGTGGCGGTGGCGCACGCCCCCTCCCCCGACGCGGACACCGGCTTCTGCGTGGCCCTGGTGGACGGCGACGCCGAACGCACCTTCGTCACCCGGCTGGGCGCCGAGATGGACCTGTCCCTGGACCGGCTGCGCACCCTGCGGCCCGGGCCGAGGGACTTCGTCTACACCGTGGGGTACTCGCTGCTGCCCGGCCCGAGCGCCGACGACCTGCTCGCCTGGATCGGTGACCTCCCCGAGGGGGTGCGGCTGGTCCTGGACCCGGCGCCGGTCGTGGGCGACATCCCCCGGCGGGCCCTGGACCGGGCCCTGGCCCGCGTGGACCTGCTCAGCCTCAGCGCCGCCGAGGCCGCCACCGTGACCGGGCACGCCGTCCCCGAGGAGGCCTCCGCGCTCCTCCTCCCCCGGATCCGTCCCGGCGGCGTGGTGGTCGTGCGCGACTCCGCGCGGGGCTGCGTGGTGGCCGGAGCGGGAGACGGGGCCGGGGACGCGGCTCCCCGGCGGATGCCCGGTTTTCCCGTGCGCGCCGTGGACACCAACGGAGCCGGTGACGCGCACGTGGGCGTCTTCACCGCCGCCGTGGCCAGCGGCCTGGGCCCGCTGTCGGCCGCACGCCGGGCCAACGCGGCCGCCGCCCTGGCCGTCACCCGCCGCGGCCCGGCCACCTGCCCCACCGCGAAGGAGACGGACGCCTTCCTGGCGGAGGCCGGGGACGGCGGAAACCCCCGACCGGAGCCGGCGAGCTGACCAGAAGTGTGACTGGTGCGGAGCATGGGGTTGTGACCTGCGCTGTTCCTGTACCTGTAGCCGATGTCGGCGCTCCAACCTCGCTACAGGTACAAGACCACCGCGAGGGAGCGGGCGGTACCGTACGCGCCTTCACCTGCCGGAAGCAACCATCGGACGCACCGGCGGCTTTCGGGACGCGCCCTGTCCCCCGCCTTGCCGCCGAGCGATCCACGGGTGAACACCCGGCCGGTATCCGGGGAGAGGGTGAAGTCCCCATGAACCAAAAATAAAGTTGCAGGAAAAACAGTCTCTGCAAGAAAACTTGCTTGTATCGTGGGCGCTGTGAACCTCCAGGAACGTATGAGCGAGTACCGCGACCGGCTGACGAAGTCGGACCGGATCCTCCTCGACGAGCTGCTCTCCAACCCCGCCGAGGCTCCCCTGTGGCGGGGCGGAGAGGTCGCCCAGCGAGCGGGGGTCCACCCGGCCGCAGCCACCCGGCTGGCGCAGCGGCTGGGCTACCAGGGCTACCTGGAGCTGCGCGAGGACCTGCGCGAGGCCCACGAGGCACGCCTCAACGGTGCGGGCGACCGGTTCCGGGCCGAACTCCGGGGCCAGGGGCGGGCCAGCGTCCTGGACACCCTCCTGGCCACCGAACTCGACTCCCTCGCGGCGGTCGGCAAACACGTGAGCCAGGCACAGATCGACGAGGTGGCCGACCTCCTCGTCGGCGCGCGGGTGGTCTACCTCTTCGCGCGCGGCAACTCCGGGGTCCTGGCCGAACTCCTCGACAGCCGGCTGCGGCGGTTCGGGATGCGCCCGGTCAACCTCGTCGGCCCCGGCCGCGAGGTCGCCGAACGCGTCCTGGCGATGTCGGACTCCGACGTCGTCGTGTCGTTCGCGTTCCGCCGCGCTCCGCGCAACCTCACACAGCTGTACGCCCACGCCTCCGGGGTCGGAGCCCGTTCCGTTCTGGTCACGGACACCCTGCACACCCTCGACCCGGCTCCGACCACCGTGCTCTCGGCCCCGCGCGGACACCAGGAGGGCTTCTCCTCCCTGAGCGTCCCGATGATGATCGCGAACGCCATCGTGCTCACCGTCGCCCAGCGCCACCCCGAGACCATCCTGCCCGCCCTCGACCACCTGGACGACCTGCTCACCGCGTTCGACTGACGCCGCCGGTCCCCTCATCCCCGCGACGGCCGGATCCCCCCGGCCTAGCTCCCGCCTGCGCGAAAACCGACGCAAAGGACCTGCTCATGCGCACTTCGAGACTGCTCTCCGCCTCCGTCGCCCTCCCTCTCGCCGTGACGCTCGCCGCCTGCGGCGGCGGCACCCCCGAGACCGCCGACACCGGCGGGCCCGCCCAGCCCCACGAACTCGACGACGCCACCCACGAGGAACTCGTCGAGCTGGCGCAGGAGGAGGGGGAGGTCACCGTCTACTCCTTCACCTCGCGCATCGCCTCCGTCGAGGAGGCCTTCGAGGCGGAGTACCCGGGCATCGACCTCATCGGCCACGACATCGCCTCCTCCGAGCAGGTCACCCGCCTGCACTCCGAGGCGCAGGCCGGAACGCCCTCGGCGGACGTCGCCTACATCTCCGACGCCCCGGTGGTCATCACCGAACTCATCGCGGGCGGCATCCTCCAGAACCACGTGCCCCAGCGCGTCGCCGAGACCGTGCCCGAGGAGTACCAGCAGCCGCTGCTGGCCAACCGGCTGTCGACCAAGATCCTCATGTACAACGAGGAGGCCCACCCCGACGGCAGCCCGATCGAGAACCTGTGGCAGCTGACCGAGGAGGAGTGGAACGGCAGGGTCGTCATGGTCGACCCGGGCGTGCGCGGCGACTACCTCGACCTCGTGACGGAGATCGTCCGCCGCTCCGACGAGATGGCGCAGGCCCACCAGGAGCACTTCGGGTCCGAGGTCGAACTCGACGAGGGCGTCGAGAACGCCGGGCAGCAGTTCGTCAAGGACCTCTACGCCAACGGACTGGTCCTGGTCGACGACACCGACAACGTCAACGAGGCCGTGGGCGCGACCGGGCAGGAGGACCCGCCGGTGGGCATCACCTCCTACTCCGACCGCCGGGACAACGAGGAGGAGGGCTGGGCGCTCCAGGCCTCCCTGGGGACCGCCCCGTCGCTGGGCATCACCTTCCCGGCCTACATCGGCATGGTGCAGGGCTCCGACAGCCCGGCCGCCGCGCGCCTGGTCGCCGACTTCCTCATGGGCGACGACTCCGCGACCGGCGGTCCCGGATACGAGCCCTTCTACGTCCCCGGCGACTACCCGGTCCGCACGGACATGGAGATGCCCGAGGGCGCCGCGCCCCTGGACGAACTGGGCGCCTGGGACATCGATCCCGAGGAGACCGCCCAGGTCCGCGACGACGTGGCCGACTTCCTGCTCACCCTGTGAGAGACCCCTCCCCCGGCTCCCACGCCGGCGAAAGGACACCATGACGACGGCACCCGCCCCCCGCCGCACCGCGGTCGGCACCACGGTGGCCCGTGCGCGCACGGCACTGAGGCAGCCCTCCGTGGTGCTGGGAACCGGCACCCTGCTCGTACTGCTCGTCCTCGTGGTGGCGCCGCTCAGCGGGCTGGTCAGCACGACCCTCCAGAGCGGCAACCGCGAGGCGTGGGCGGACGTGTTCGCCAGCCCGATGTCGGAGAACCTCCTGTGGCGGCCGATGGGCAACTCGATCCTCGTGGGGACCGCCACCGCCGTGTGCTCCACGGTGGTGGGCGGGTTCCTCGCCTGGGTGGTCGTGATGACCCGCATCCCGGGGCGCAGGACCCTCGGCCTGCTGGCGACGATCCCGTTCGCGCTGCCGAGCTTCGCCCTGGCGCTGGCGTGGGAGTCGGTCTTTCGCAACGACCTGATCGGCGGGTCCACCGGGATCCTGATGAACCTGGGCCTCCACGTCCCGGACTGGCTGGCCTGGGGGCCCGTGCCGATCGCCGCGACCCTGACGGCCCACTACTTCTCGCTGTCCTTCATGCTCGTCGCCGCCGCGCTGGCCAGCGTCAACGGCGACCTCATGGAGGCCGCCGAGATGACCGGGGCCTCCACGCTGCGGGTGGCCAGGGACATCGCCCTGCCGGTCGTGGCCCCGGCAATGGTCTCCGGCGCACTGCTCGCCTTCGCCGAGGGGGTCTCCAACTTCGTCTCACCGGCCCTGCTCGGCCTGCCGGTGCGCTTCCACACGCTCTCCACCCGGTTGTACGGGGCGATCTCGACCGGCGACGTCGCACGCGGGTACGTGCTCTCGATCGTGCTCATCCTCGTCGCCGCGATGATCATGTACGCCTCGACGCGCATCACCGGGGGCAGGCGCAGCTTCGCGACGATCACCGGCAAGGGCGGCCGCCGCCGGGGCGTGGACCTCGGGCCCTGGGGGTGGCCGGTGGCCGGGCTCGCCTGGCTGCTGGTCACGTGCACCACGGTCGTGCCCGGCCTCGTGCTCGTCCTGAGCTCGCTGACCCTGCGCACGAACGACTTCGCCTCCGGGCTGACCCTGCACTACTGGACCGGCGGTTCCGACCCCGCTCTCGCCCAGGGGCAGCGGGGCGTCCTGAACAACCCGCAGATCCTGGAGGCCACCTGGAACACCGTCCTGCTCGGGGTGTGCGTGGCGGTCGGCGCCGGTGTGCTCGGGCTGCTCATCTCCTACGTCATCACCCGATCCAACGGCCCGAGGTGGCTGGTGGGGACCATGAGCGTCACCTCGTTCGTGCCCTTCCTCATCCCCGGCATCGCGCTGGGCGCGGCCTTCATCGCGCAGTTCGGGGCGCCCATCGGCCCGCTCCCGAGCCTGTACGGGACGTTCGCGATCCTCGTGCTGGCCGGGATCGCGGCGACGATCCCCTTCTCCGTCCGGTCGGGCACCTCGGCCCTGAGCCAGGTGTCCAGGGACGTCGAGGAGTCCGCGGTGATGGCGGGGGCAGGGCTGCTGCGCAGGATCGGCGCGGTCATCGCACCGCTGACCGCCCGCGGCCTGTTCACCGGCGGGGTCCTGGTGTTCGTCCAGATGGTGCGCGACCTGTCCCTGGTCGTGCTGCTGGCGACCCCGGCGATGCCGGTCCTGGCCGTCCTCACCTACCAGTACTCCTCGGAGAACTTCACCCAGCTGGCCAACGCGGTCACCGTGGTCATCGCGGTGATCTCGGTCGCGGCAACCGTCATCGCGCGGCGCTTCGAAGGCGCCGCCCAGCCCTGGAACTCGAACTCATGACCCCAACGCCGCGCACCCGGCAGGCCGAAAGGACCGACATGCGCTCCGGAGCCTCCTCGGCCTCCCTGACCATCACCGACCTGCGCAAGGACTTCGGCGACACCGCCGCCGTCGACGGCGTCTCGATCGACGTTCCGGCGGGCTCCTTCCTCGTGCTGCTCGGCCCGTCCGGCTGCGGGAAGACGACGACCCTGCGGATGCTCGCCGGGCTGGAGAACCCCACCGGGGGCGAGATCCGGTTCGGCGACCGCGTCATCGCCCGCGGCGACGGGACCGAGATCGTGCCGCCCGCCGAGCGCGAGGCCGGACTGGTCTTCCAGTCCTACGCGCTGTGGCCGCACAAGACCGTGCGCCAGAACATCGCCTGGCCGCTGACCGTGGCCAAGTGGTCCAAGGCCGACCGGTGGGCCCGGAGCGAGCAGGTGCTGGCGATGCTGTCGATCGAGGACCTGGCCGACCGGTACCCGGGGGAGATCAGCGGCGGCCAGCAGCAGCGCGTGGCGATCGCCCGCATGATCGCCCCGCAGCCCAAGGTGCTGCTCTTCGACGAACCGCTGTCCAACCTCGACGCGAAACTGCGGGTGGACACCCGGGGTGAGCTCATGCGCGTCCACCGGTCGACCGGTGCCACGAGCGTCTACGTCACGCACGACCAGGTGGAGGCGATGACCATGGCCACGCACATCGCGCTCATGAAGGACGGCCGGATAGAGCAGTTCGGCACGCCGCGGGAGCTGCTGGAGTCGCCGCGCACCGCGTTCGCCGCGACGTTCGTCGGCACTCCCCCGGCGAACATCGTCGGGTGCCGGGCCGGGGGCGGGCGGCTGTCGGCCTTCGGCGTGGACTGCGGCGCGGCTCCGGCGTCGGTCCCGGACGGGGTCGTCAGGGCGATGTACCGGGCGGGCTCGCTCGGGATCGAGCGCGAGGCGTCCGCGCCCGGGTGCCTGGAGGCGGTCTTCGCCGACCAGGTGCCGATGGCCGACAGGTGGGTCGTGGGCGTGGACCTCGCCGACGGCACCCGGGTGAACGTCTCCCGGGACACGCCGGTCGACCTGCTGCCCGGCGACGCGGCCGGTCTGCGCCTGCCCGAGGCGCCGGACGCCTACTTCGACGCCGCGGGCGACCGCCTGGACACCGAGGCGGTCCGATGATGCGACTGATCCTGGTCCGCCACGGCGAGACCGCGTGGAACGGCGAGCGCCGCCTCCAGGGACAGCAGGACATCGGACTGTCGGAGGCCGGGCGCGGTCAGGTCGCCGCGCTGGCGGAGACGGTCCGGTACCTGGACCCCGGCTACGTCGTCACCTCCGGGCTGTGCCGCACGCAGGAGACCGCCGAGGTCCTCGGGGTCAGCCCGGACACGCGCGACCCCCGGCTCAACGAGGCCTACCTGGCCGGGTGGGAGGGGCGGTACTCGGCACAGATCAAGGAGGAGGACGGCGGCGTGTACGCCGCGTGGCGCGCGGGGCGGTTCCACCCCCCGGGCGCGGAGAGCTTCGGCGAACTCACCGACCGGGTGGTCGACGGGATCGGCGCCGCCGTACGGCGGGCGCACGACGGGGGCCACCGGACGGTTCTGGCCGTCACCCACGGAGGACCGGTGCGGGCCTTCCTCGTGGCCGTCGTCGGGCTCGACCCGGCGCGCACGGTGCCCAGCCATCCGGCCAGTCTGAGCATCGTCGACGTCGACCCCGGGGCCGCCTCCCTCACCGAACCGGGTGCGGCCAGGCTCCGGCTGTTCAACTACTCCCCGGCGATGTCGCCGCTGGACCCGCCGGACTGACGGGCGGTGCCGGGGCGGGGGTGCCGGACCCACGGCGACACGGCCCAGCGGGCCTGGCCGGGTGGGACCGCCCGCGCGGGCGCCCGGGGCCGGATCCCCGTCCTGGGCCGGCCCCCACAGGGATCGCCGCCGGGGCGGGGACGCCCGCGCGGGCGTTCCCACCCCGGCGGCGGATCGGTCCTACGGGCCCGTACGCGCCGGATCGCGGGCCGGAGGCTCGAATCAGCTCCGGGGCGAAGCCCGACCGGCCCCCACGCGCCGGAGCGCGGGCCGGATCCGGGCCTCAGTCGTTCCCGGACTCCATGGCGGCGTGGTCGAGCAGGCCGTCGCTCTCGGAGGACTGGCCCCGGGAGGCGATCGCCTCGGCGCCGCCCTCGGGCATCGCGCCGATCAGCCCGGTCGAGGCCGCCTGGGCGGCGCCGATCGACGTCGGGTGCGAGGTGCCGACCATGCCGACCCTGGAGTACTCCTCCAGCTTGGCGCGGGAGTCGGCGATGTCGAGGTTGCGCATGGTCAGCTGGCCGATGCGGTCGACCGGGCCGAACGCGGAGTCCTCGGTCCGCTCCATGGACAGCTTGTCCGGGTGGTAGCTGAACGCCGCCCCCGTGGTGTCCATGAGGGAGTAGTCCTCACCGCGCCGGAGCCGCAGGGTCACCTCGCCGGTGACCGCCGTGCCCACCCAGCGCTGGAGGGCCTCGCGCAGCATCAGCGCCTGGGGCTCCAGCCAGCGGCCCTCGTAGAGCAGCCTGCCGAGCCGTCGGCCGTCGTTGTGGTAGCTGGCGAGGGTGTCCTCGTTGTGGACCGCGTTGACCAGCCGCTCGTAGGCCGCGTGCAGCAGCGCCATGCCCGGGGCCTCGTAGATGCCGCGGCTCTTGGCCTCGATGACCCGGTTCTCGATCTGGTCCGACATGCCCAGGCCGTGTCGGCCGCCGATGGCGTTGACCTCGTTGACCAGGTCGACGGCGGTGGCGAACGTCTTGCCGTTGACGGTGACCGGGCGGCCCTGCTCGAAGCCGATCGTGACGTCCTCGGCGGTGATCTCCACCTCGGGGTCCCAGAACCGCACGCCCATGATGGGCTCGACGATCTCGATGCCGGTGTCGAGGTGTTCGAGCGCCTTGGCCTCGTGCGTGGCACCCCAGATGTTGGCGTCGGTGGAGTAGGCCTTCTCGGTGCTGTCCCGGTAGGGCAGGCCGTGGGCCAGCAGCCACTCCGACATCTCCTTGCGGCCGCCGAGCTCGTTGACGAAGTCGGCGTCCAGCCACGGCTTGTAGATCCGCAGGGAGGGGTTGGCGAGCAGGCCGTAGCGGTAGAACCGCTCGATGTCGTTGCCCTTGAAGGTGGACCCGTCGCCCCAGATCTGCACGCCGTCCTCGAGCATCGCGCGCACCAGCAGGGTGCCGGTGACGGCCCGCCCGAGGGGGGTGGTGTTGAAGTAGGTGCGGCCGCCGGAACGGATGTGGAAGGCTCCGCAGGCCAGCGCCGCGAACCCCTCCTCCACCAGGGCCTCGCGGCAGTCGACCAGGCGGGCGCCCTCGGCGCCGTAGGCGGTGGCGCGGCCGGGGACCGAGGCGATGTCGGGTTCGTCGTACTGGCCGATGTCGGCGGTGTAGGCGTACGGGACGGCGCCCTTGTCGCGCATCCACGCGACCGCCACCGAGGTGTCGAGGCCACCGGAGAAGGCGATCCCGACGCGCTCGCCGACGGGGAGGGAAGTGAGTACCTTGGACATGGAAATAAGTATGCGCCCTTATGAATGAGCATGCAATCTGGGGGGCGGCATGTCGGTGTGGGATAGATCCCTGACCTGCCGTGCGAAATGCCGGGGCCGGGGTCGTGCGGGGCACTGCTGTGGGGTCGCGCGGGGTGGCGAGGCCGTGCGGGACACAGCGCCGCACGGGACACCCCCGCAGCGCAGGGCGTACCCGGGCCGGAGACCGGCTTTCCCCACCCTGCCCGGGATCGGGGCCGCTCCACCGGAGACGCGCCGGACGCCGCCGGGCTGTCGTACCCGGCGCCTGCGGGGCCGCACGTGGCGCTCGCCGGGGCCTCGGGAAAACCGCGTGCGGCCCGCGGGGGCCGCGGGTTAGCGTTCCGGGATGAGCGCACGGGAGAACCACTTCGCGGAGAGCGTCGCGGCGACCTACGACGAGTCGTCGGCGGAGATGTTCGAGCCCGCCGTCCTGGATCCGGCGGTCGACGTCCTGGAGGAGCTGGCCGGCGGGGGCCGGGCCCTGGAACTGGGGATCGGGACGGGACGCGTAGCGCTGCCGCTGGCACGCCGCGGGGTGCCGGTGCACGGCATCGACCTGTCCGAGGCGATGCTCGACCGGCTCAGGGCCAAACCCGGCGGCGACGCGCTCGGGGTGACGGTCGGCGACTTCGCCACGACCCGGGTGGAGGGGTCGTTCTCCCTCGCCTACCTGGTCTTCAACACGGTCATGAACCTGACCACGCAGGACGAGCAGGTGGCCTGCTTCCGCAACGCCGCCGACCACCTCGCGCCCGGGGGCCGCTTCGTCGTCGAGGTCGGCGTCCCCGACCTGCGCAGGCTGCCGGAGGGCCAGGACGCCGTGCCGTTCCACGTGGGTTCGAACAGGCTGGGGTTCGACGTCTACGACGTCGCCACGCAGGCGATGAGCTCGCACCACGTCACGGTCGCGGACGGGCGCGGCACGTACTGGACGGTCCCCTTCCGGTACGTGTGGCCCGCCGAACTCGACCTGATGGCCAGGCTCGCCGGGATGCGCCTGCGCGACCGGTGGGACGGGTGGACCCGGGAGCCGTTCACCAGCGCCAGCCGCCAGCACGTCTCGGTCTGGGAGAAGCCCGTCGGCTGAGCCCGGGGCACGGCGGTGTCTCCCCGGCACCGGCCCGGCCGTGGGCGCACGCGGCGACGGCCCCGCGGGCGCACCGGGGCCCCGCGGGCGCACCGGTTTCCCTGCCGGTGCGCCCGCGCGGTGGGCCTACTCGTACTCTGTGCCGCCCCTGCGGGTGAGGTAGGCGTCGGACACGAACTTGGCGATCGCGCGCCCGCCCAGGACCGGGGAGTAGCGCTCGCGCCGGGGCCGGACCACGACCCCCTCGCGCAGGTGCAGGCCGCCGCCGCTCCAGGTCTCCTCCCCCTGCGCCAGTGCGAGCAGCGCCGCCTCGTCGTAGGGGCCGTCGTGGAGCAGCGGCACCGAGGGCAGCCCGACCGACTCCAGCACCCCGGGCAGGTCGGCGGCGTCGATCCAGCTCAGGACGCCGTCCACGTCCAGGGAGACGTCGAAGACCGCGTAACCGGGCCTCTCGCTGCGGCCGGTCTCGCCGTACTCCAGGTCCTGCACGCCCGCACCGAACACCTCGCCGAACACACCCACCCGGGCGGCGCCGAACCGCTCCGCCAGCCTGCGCGCGGCCTCGGGCACCCCGTGGGCGGTCAGCGCCCGCCAGTACAGGTTCTTCTCCGTGAACGCCAGCGCCTGGCACCGGGACCCGTGGCCCTTGGACGAGGCGAACTCCTCCCCCGTCGCGGCGACCAGGGTGAACAGGCAGGCCGTGCCGTGGATCTTCTCCGTGGCCACGACCGGCTCACCCGGCTCGAAGGCGTCGGGGTAGCGCTTGGCGTTCTCCACCTCGATCCACCGCAGCAGGTCCGGCGCGTCGACCAGGTCACCGCCCATGTGCACCGGGACCGGGGGAACCCACTTGGTGATCCCGAGCTCCCCCGCGAAGTCGGTGCCGTCGCGGTGCTCCGCCGCCAGGTCGCGGTCGGCCAGCAGCTTCGGACGGCAGACGATGCCCTGCGAGAGCTCTCCGCGCAGCCGGACGGCCTTGACCCGGTTGCGCCGGGAGCCCGCGAGCCTGCCCGTCAGGCCGAGTTCCCCGATGAGGTCCTCGGGCAGCAGCGCGCTCTCGGGGACGTAGACGGCCCAGTCGCCGGTGCGGTAGGCCCCCTTGGCCACGACCGCGCGGAACAGCCCGACCTGCGCCAGCTCCAGCGCGTCCGCGTTGGGGTGCGGGTGGACCGTCAGCCGCTCGGCGGTGACCCGAAGGGTGGACATGGTGGTTCCTCCGTGTGGGGAGGCGCGTTCGGACCGCGCCTCGGGGGGCCGGTCCACTATGTCTGAGCGTCCGCCGGGCCGACAACGGCTTTACGGAGGGGACGCCTCACGGGGTTCCGCCTCGTGCGGGGGCACCGCACCCGGCGAAGGGCCGCGCCCCGCCGGAACCGACGTTAGAGTCGAGTGGACGAGAGGGGGTGCCGCGATGTCCGGGGCGCAACACATGCAGATCGGCGAGGTCGCCGAGCGGACCGGCCTGTCCCTGCGCACGATCCGCTACTACGGCGAGGTCGGCCTGGTCGAGCCCTCCGCGCGCTCCCGCGGCGGCTTCCGGCTCTACACCGAGACGGACGTGGACCGCCTGAACCTCATCAAGCGGATGAAGCCGCTGGAGTTCAGCCTGGAGGAGACCCGCGAGCTGCTGGAGGCCGTCGACCGGCTGAGTTCGGCCGGGACCGGGCCCGACGAGCGGCGGGCCCTGAGCGAGAGGCTCGACGCCTTCGAGGCGGCCATCGTCGCCCGCTGCCAGGCCCTGCGCGACCAGCTGGCCATGGCCGAGGAGTTCGCCGAGCGGCTGCGCGAGCAGCGCGCCCGCGACAACGCCACCGCCTGATGGGCTGACCGAAACGTTGCCGGTGTGCCAGGAGTGGCCTGACCTGTGGTGATCTTGTACTTATGGCGAGGTTCGACCGCCCAACCTCGCCATAAGTACAAGATCACCGCGGAGGGGAGCGGGTTCCGGCCAACCGTTGTGGTCACGGTGTGTCATCGCCGGGGAACACGTCCGCCGGACGGAGCCGCCCGCCCTCGCCTGGCGGAATCCTCGCACCCTTCCGTCGTGTGAGGGTTGTCTCAGTCGCCGGGAGTGACTCAGACTCTCACGTAAGAGTAGAGTCTTTCCGGGTCGTCACCCGCGCACGAGCGGAGGGCCACCGCACTCTCTTCCGGCCCGGCCCAGGGGCACGGCCGGGCCCGCGGCGACGAAGCCGCACCGGGGCGTCACCGACATCGCCCCGGATCCCCGTGCGCACCGGCGCACCCCCGCCCCACCCGGCGCGTGTCCGCGCCGCGCACGAACGCCTGACCCGAACACCGCGGTCCTCGTTGTGGGCTGCCCGAAACCCGATGGGTGCCATGAAACTGCCCGTGAAGACCCCCCGGTCCCTCAAGGCCCGGATCCCCGCCGCAGCGCAGCTGCGCGCCGACGTGCTGGCCGGACTGGTCGTGGCCCTGGCCCTGATCCCCGAGGCCATCGCCTTCTCCCTCATCGCCGGGGTCGACCCCCGCGTGGGCCTGTACGCCTCCTTCGTGATGGCCGTGTCCATCGCCTTCCTGGGCGGGCGGCCCGCGATGATCTCCGCCGCCACCGGCGCGATGGCCCTGGTCGCGGCGCCGCTGTCGATGGAGTACGGCGTCGACCACCTGATCGCCGCCACCATCCTGGCCGGGCTCATCCAGGTCGCCCTGGGCCTGCTCGGGGTGGCCAGGCTGATGCGGTTCGTGCCGCCCAGCGTCATGACCGGGTTCATCAACGCCCTGGCCATCCTCATCTTCACGGCCCAACTGCCCTACCTGGAGGGCGTGGGCGTGCCGATCTACGTCATGGTGGCCGTGGGCCTGGTCATCGTCTTCGGCCTGCCCCGCCTGACCAAGGCGGTCCCCGCACCGCTGGTGGCCATCGTCGTGCTCACCGTCGCCGCACTGACCCTGGGCATCCCGGCGCAGACGGTCGGGGACATGGGCGAACTGCCCGGTACCCTGCCCGTACCGCTGATCCCGGACGTGCCCTACACGCTGGACACGCTGGTCCTGATCGCCCCCTACTCGCTGACCCTGGCCCTGGTGGGGCTGATGGAGTCGCTGATGACCGCCAAGGTCGTCGACGACCAGACCGAGACCACCTCGAACCACGGCCGTGAGGCCCGCGGCCAGGGATTCGCCAACGTCCTGGTCGGGTTCTTCGGCGGCATGGCCGGGTGCGCGATGATCGGCCAGACCATGATCAACGTCAAGTCCGGGGCCCGCACCCGCGTCTCGACCTTCCTCGCCGGTGTGTTCCTGATCATCCTGTGCGTGGCCCTGGGTGACCTGGTGGGCATGATCCCGGTCGCGGCTCTGGTCGCGGTGATGTTCTTCGTGGCCATCGTGACCTTCGACTGGCACAGCGTCGCCCCGGCCACCCTGAGGCGGATGCCCTGGACCGAGACCCTGGTCATGGTCGTCACCGTCGCCGTGGTCGTGGCCACCCACAACCTGGCCCTGGGCGTGATCGTCGGCGTCGTGGTGTCCATGGTGCTCTTCGCCCGCCGGGCCGCCGCGCAGGCCGACGTCACCAGCGTGCTCGACCCCGAGGGCGGCACCCGCGTGTACTCGGTCAACGGCGAGGTGTTCTTCGCCTCCACCGGCGAGCTGGTCAACCGGTTCGACTACACCGAGCAGGGCCTGGAGAAGGTGGTGGTCGACATGTCCAACGCGCACGTGTGGGACTCCTCGGCCGTGGCCGCCCTGGACCAGGTCACCGAGCACTTCCGCCGGCACGACGTGAAGGTGGAGATCACCGGCCTCAACGGGCCCAGTGCGACCCTGCACAAGGAGCTGTCCGGAACCCTCACCGGCGGCCACTGACCCGAGCGATGGGGAGCGGCCCGCCGGGGCTCCGGCGGGCCGCTCCCGCGTTCCTCGGACTGTCCCTCAACCTCGTCCGGGCAGGGGAGGGACGGACGCGGACGCCCCGTCCTGGGTGTGCCGGAACGTGCCCGGACGGGCGGAACCGGTCGTGAGGCGCTCACCCTCCCCGCCCGGCGCGGTCAGGCGTCCCCGTCCACGTGGATCGCGCCGGTGGGGCACACCTGCCCCGCCTCGCGCACGGCCGGGTACAGCTTCTCCGGCGGCCGTTCGTTGAGCAGCTCGACGATGCCGTCCTCCTCCCGCTGGTCGAACACCTCCGGGACGAGCAGCACGCACTGCCCCGCACCGCAGCACCAGTCCTGGTCGACGGTCACCCTCATCGTCGTTCCTCCTTCGTCGTCGCGGCGTGGTCGTGCCCGGCGGCCGGGGTGACGGGGGCGAGCCAGATCCCCGTGAGGGCGTCGACCAGCCCGATCGCCGTGTCCTCCCAGCTGCACCGGGGCGTCGCCGTCTCCTCGGCGAGCGCGCGCTCGCGTTCGGCGCACGTGTGCACGATCAGATGGCGGGTCATGTCCTCGCGTTCGGCGCGCACCTCCGGCGGCAGGTCCGGCAGACTACCGCGCAGACCGGTGAGGATCCGCCTGAGCTGGGGCGCGGTCAGCGTCTCCTCGGTCATGATCACGCGAAAGCCCGGATCGGTCATGACCTGCGCGGCGAAGCGGGCGAACCACGACGGGGGACCGAGGTCGGCCAGGTGCCGGGTCACCGGCCGGACCAGGCAGGCGATCCAGTCCCGCACGCTCGGGGACTCCCCCGTCTCCCGGGCCATCCGCGCCCACAGCAGTTCCATGGGCTCGGTGTGCGTGCGCACGATCGCGCGTACGAGCTCGGCCTTGGTGCCGAAGTGGTAGCCGACCGCCGTGTTGTTGCCCTGGCCCGCCGCCACGCTGATGCCCCGGTTGGACACCGCGAACAGGCCGTGTTCGGCGAACAGGCGCTCGGCGGTGGACAGGATCAGCTCCCGGGTGGCGCCAGCACGTTCGGGCTGCGTCTGCGACACGGTCACCACCGGACCGGGACCTCGCTCAGTCCGCCCACGACCAGGCCGTCGAGACGCCGCAGCTCCGCCGCGGGGACGGTCAGCTCCAGTGTGGGAAGCCTGCGCAGCAGCACGTCGAGCACGGCCTGGAGCTCGGTGCGGGCCAGCGCCTGCCCCAGGCACGAGTGCGCCCCGGCGCCGAAGCCCAGGTGCGGGTTGGGCACGCGCCCCAGGTCCATCTCGTCCGCGTTCTCGAAGGCGCTCTCGTCCCGGTTGGCGGCGCCCATGCTGCACATGACGGTGGTCCCGGCCGGGACGACGGAACCGCTGATCTCGGTCTCCTCGGTGATGTAGCGCGGCAGGCCGAGCCCGGCGTTGGCGTCGAAGCGCAGGGCCTCCTCCACGGCGGAGCGCACCAGCGTCCGGTCGTCCAGCAGCCTCTCCCAGCGGCTCCGGTCGTCCAGCAGCATCGCCACCATCTTGCCGATCATGTTGGCGGTGGTCTCGTGCCCGGCGACCAGCAGGCCCATGCTGGTGGCGACCAGTGCGGAGGTGGGCAGGTCGACCCCGGCCTCGGCGGTCTCGGTGATCAGGGAGCTGATCAGGTCCTCGCGCGGCTCCGCCCGCTTGGCCTCGACGTGGCCGCCCATGTACGCGAGGAACTCGGCCTGGGCCCGGTCCATCTCCTCCTGGGAGTAGCGGGTGAGGTTGAGCAGCGCGTCCGACCAGTGGGAGAAGCGGTCGCGGTCGGAGTCGGGCACGCCGAGCATGTCGCAGATGACCCACACCGGCAGGGGGAAGCCCAGGTCCGCCCTGAGGTCCGCCGGATGGCCGCGCTCCACCATGCCGTCGACGAGCTCGTCGGCCATGGCCTCGATCCCGGGCCGCAGCGCGTTCATGCGCCTGGCGGTGAACCACTTGCCGACCAGCCGACGCCACTGCCGGTGCTCCTCCCCGCTGTCGGGGACCGCCGCCGCCAGGTCGCTGTTGAACACGCCGCCCGTGGCGCTGGCCGAGACCCGGGCCGCGTCCTCGGCGTCGAGCCTCCGGGTGAAGCGCGGGTCGGAGAGCACCCGCCTGACGTCCTCGTAGCGGGTGACCACCTCCGCCCGGTCGCCGCTGGGCAGCCGCACCCCGGCGACGGGACACCGCTGCCTCAGCTCCGCCCACTCCGCGGGCGGCTCCAGCGCCTCCGGGCTGGGGATCGGGTAGTCCATCAGCCGTTCGGTCTCGTCGGCACCCACAGCCGTCACTCCTCTGCGTCAGCGGTACGTACACGTACAGTGAACGTCCGCCACGGCGTTGAGTCAAGCGACTGACTTAAAAATGGGTACGCGTGTGCGCGCCCGCCGTGCCCGCCGTCGCGGACCCGTGGCCGGGTCCGCGCGCGGGCGCCTCCTCAGACCGCCGACCAGCCGTTGTCCACCGGCAGGACCGCTCCGTTGATGCTGCTCGCCGCGTCGGAGGCCAGGAAGACGACGGCGGCGGCCAGCTCCTCGGCCCGGGCCACGCGGCCCATGTTGGACATGAAGGTGCCGAGAGTGGTCGGACCGTGGGGTGCGGACGCGACGTCGACGGTGATCGAGGTGGCGGTGCCGCCGGGGGCGACGGCGTTGACCCTGATCCCCTTGTCGCGGTACATGACCGCGGTGGACTTGACCAGGCCGACCACGCCGTGCTTGGAGGCGGTGTAGGCGGCCCCGGCGGCGCTGCCGCGCAGGGAGGCCTCCGAGGCGGTGAAGACGACCGAGCCCCGGCCCTGCTCCGCCATGAGGGGCAGGACGGCGCGGGTGAGCAGGAAGGGCGCGGTGAGGTTCACCCGCAGGAGCCGCTCCCAGACCGCGTCGGTGACGTCGGCGGTGGCGGACATGTCGTCCATGATCCCGGCGTTGTTGACCAGGACGTCGACACCGCCGAGGCGTTCGACGGCCGTGGCGACGACCTCGTCCACGACCTCCTGGCGGCTGAGGTCGCCGACCACGGTCTCGGCGGTACCACCGGCCGCGCGGATCTCCTCGGCCGCCTCCCGCGCTGTGTCGGCGTTGAGGTCGGCGACCAGGACCCTGGCGCCCTCCGCGGCGAAGCGCAGCGCGCTCGCGCGGCCGATGCCGGAGCCGCCCCCGGTCACGATGACGTTCTTGTCCTTCAGGCCCAGGCCGGTCATGGGAAGCCCTCTCGTTGCCGCTGATGGCGACCACGGCGGCCGCTGTTGTCACTGTAGGACTTTTTGTCGCTAAGTGACAAATATTCTTGTGCCTGGTCCGGGCGTCAGTAGAGTGGACCCGCCCAGGCGCCGCGGACACGGGAGGGGGACGGTCGTGCCAGGAACACCACCCACGGAGGCGACCCGCGCACCCTCGGGGCGGGGCCGCCCGCCCATGACCGAGCGGCGCAGGGAGATCGTCCGCACGGAGATCGCGCAGGCGGCCGTACGGCTGTTCACCGAGAACGGGGTGTCGGGCACCACGGGCGACGACATCGCGCACGCGCTCGGCATCTCCACCAGAACGCTGTGGCGGTACTTCCCCAGCAAGGAGAGCTGCGTCCGGCCGCTGCTGACGACGGGCCTGGAGCACATGGCCGAACGCCTGCGCGCCTGCCCGCCCGGGGTCTCCCTCCTGGAGTACCTGGAGCGGGAGCGGTTCTTCGACGGCGAGCCGCAGGTCGTGGAGGGGCCGGTCGCCGACCTCATCCGGATGACCCACAGTGAACCGGCGCTCATGGCGGTGTGGCTGGAGGTCCACCACGCGGCCGAGTCCGTCTTCGCCCGGATCATCGCCGACCGCACCGGGGAGCCCGCCGACAGCCTGGCAGTCCGCGTCCAGGCGGCCACCCTCAACTCGGCGCTGCGCCTGGCCGCCGAGGAGCGGGCGCGCCTGGGGGGCGACGGGCCCGGTTCTCCGCCGGAGGGCGTGGGACCGCTGCTGCGCACCGCGCTGACCACCGCGGCCCGCGGCCTGCCCGCCTTCGGGCACGGCAGCGGGCACGGCAGCGGGCACGGCAGCGGGGACGGCAGCGGGGACGGCAGCGGGGACGCGTTCTCGGGCTGAGGCCGCCTCGGTTCGGAGCCGTCTCCGGCACGGCGGCGGCTATGCCTTCGGTGGCGCGGTGGTCACGCCCACCCGCCGCGGCCTCTCCCGGCGGGGCCGCCCCGCCGGGGTCCGGCCTGGCGGAGTCCGGCATGACGGGGCCTCACCTCGCGAAGTACAGGACCAGCGAGCCCAGGGCCAGCGCCAGGTAGGCGAGCGGGTAGGCCAGCGCGTAGTTCCGGGCCCGCAGGTGCGTGACCACCGCCCCCACGAAGAACAGCGTCAGCCCCAGCGCCGCCGCGGCCCCGACCACCGGGACGCCGAGCAGGCCCAGGAGCAGGCCCAGCGCGCCCGCGCCCTTGAGGAGGCCGAGGGCGGTCAGCCACGACTCGGGAACGCCCACGGCGGCGGAGTTGGCCAGGACGAACCGCGCGCGCAGCAGGTCGGCGACGGCCATGCCGCCGTTGGCCAGGACGGCGAGCACGGTCACCAGGACGTAGACGGCGTTCATGCCACTGCTCCCTCTTCGGGTCGGGAATCGTAGGAGTCCTCTCCTCGACGGTTCGCGACCGGAAAAGGTGACATGGGGCCCGCGCGCTCCGGTCCGGGCCGCCCCTCGGAGGGGCCGCCCGGACCGGAGCCGGAGTCAGGCGGGGAGCTCTCCGGCGCGGGTGGAGCGGACGGTGAACGCCGTGACCAGACCGACCAACGCCACCCCCATCACCCAGTACGCCGGGGACACCGGGTCACCCGTCGACGCGACCAGCTGGGCCGCGATGTAGGGGGCGGTCCCACCGGCGACGATGGTCCCGATGTTGAAGCCCAGGGCGACTCCGGTGTAGCGCACGGCCCTCGGGAAGAGTTCGGTGAACAGCGGGAACGCCGGGACCTGGAGCGCGGCGTTGAGGACCATGAACACCAGGTACATCAGGCCGATGACCAGCAGCCCCGACGCCTGGGACATGACCAGCAGGATGGGGTAGGCCAGGAGGACGTAGCCGACGCACCCCGCGGTGAGCACTCTCAGGCGTCCGAAGCGGTCGGTGAGCAGGCCCAGGAACGGCATGCACGCGCAGGCCGCGGCGATGACCGCGGCCGAGAGCCAGTACACGTCCTGGGAGTCGTGGCCCAGGTCGTTGATCAGGTACACGTTCATGTACGTCAGCCCGACGTACCCCGTGCCGTTGGTGGCGATGGCCAGGCCGATGACCTTGAGGACGGAGCGCGGGTTGCGCCGCAGCACGTCGGTGAAGGGGCTGCGGGCCACCTCCGCCTTGGTCTCCATCTCCCTGAAGTCGGGGGTGTCCTCCAGCTTCAGCCGCGCCCACAGGCACAGCAGGGTCAGCGGGACGCACAGCAGGAACGGGACGCGCCACCCCCAGGCCGTCATCTGCTCGGGGGCGAGGAGCCCGACGACCGCGCCGGTCACGGCGGCCGCGACCGCGAAGCCGAGCGTGGAGCCGGTCGGGGTGAACGCGCCGAAGAAGCCGCGCATGCCGGCCGGGGAGGACTCCGCGATGTAGGTGGCCGACCCGCCCACCTCGCCTCCGGCGGAGAAGCCCTCGGCCATGCGCACGACCACCAGCAGGATCGGGGCGATGATCCCGGCCTGCGGGTAGGTGGGCAGCATGCCCATCAGGGCGCAGCACACGCCCATGCTGACGACGGTGGAGACCAGCGCGACCTTGCGTCCGGTCCGGTCGCCGAGGCGGCCGAAGAAGATCCCGCCGAGCGGCCGCATGAGGTAGCCGGACCCGAACACGGCCAGGGTGGCCAGCACCGAGGTGGCGGGGTTGGAGCTGGGGAAGAACAGCGGGGCGATGACCACGGTCAGGAACCCGTAGACGCTGAACGCGTAGTACTCGATCAGGGTCCCCACCCCGCCGGCGACCGCGGCTCGCAGCGCGGTGCGCCGGTCGCGCACGGGCGCGCCGACGGGGGTCGGTGCCGGGGAGCTCCCGGCGCTGTCTGGAGAGGACAAGGCGATGCCTCCTGGTGAGGACGGAACGTGGGCGCCCGTCGGGGGTCCACGGGGAAGGACGCCTCCCCGTGGGCCGGGGCGGCGGGACGGGACGCCGGTCCGGCGCTCCCGCGTGTCGGTGGGGCGGTCCTGACCCGGCCGGTCAGCCCGCGGCGTGTGTCGAGCGGTGCTCGGAGAGGAGCAGGTTGAGGCTCCCCCCGGCCTCGATGACCTTGACCACGCGCTCGGTGAGCGGGTTTCCGGTCAGCTCGGCGTCCCGGTCGGGGAGGCGTACGGACGGGCGCCTCCAGTCGACCTCGACGCGGTCCCACCGCCGGACGGCGCGGCTGATGCCCGGGACGGTCAGCAGCGGCATGCCGTTGTAGGTCTCCCCGCGCCAGAAGCCTGGTGAGAAGGACTCGGCGATCACGGCCGCCACCCCCAGGTTGCGCAGCGCGACGAGCGGCGGGTAGTGCGGGTGCCCGTAGCCGAAGTTGCGGCCCCCGACGACGACGTCGCCGGGGCGCACCTCGTCGACGAACGCGGGGTCGTAGTGCCGCATGCACACGCTCCGCAGCACGTCGGGGTCGTAGTACTTGATGTTCTCCACGCCGATGATGAGGTCGACGTCGAAGTCGTCCCCGAAGATCCAGGCGACGCGGCCGCTGATGACGTCGGGCGGCGGCAGCGGACTCATGACCCGGTCACCTCCCGCACGTCGCAGATCCTCCCGGTCACGGCGCTGGCGGCGACGGTGTAGGCGGAGCCCATGTAGATGTTGGCGTCGGTGCTGCCCATGCGCCCGGAGATGTTGAGCACGCCCGTGGACACGCAGTTCTCCCCGGCCTCCAGGGGCTTCTGGTAACCGAAGCAGAAGTCGCAGCTGGACTCGGCCACGGCCGCTCCGGCCTCGCGCAGCACGTCCAGCAGCCCCTCCGCCTCGGCCTGGCGGTGGATCGCCGCCGAGGTCGGGACGACGTTGAGCTGCACGCCGTCGGCGACACTGCGGCCCCGCAGCACCCCGGCGGCGGCCCGGATGTCCTCCAGCCTCCCGCTGGCGCAGGAGCCGATGAACGCCTTGGTGACGGGGGTGCCCTCCAGCTCCGAGACCCCCCGCGTGTTCTGGCCCCGGGCCGACCCGGGCAGCACGACCTGCGGCTCCAGCTCCGAGAGGTCGATCTCGTGCACACCGGCGTAGACCGCGTCGGGGTCGCTGTACAGCGGCTCGGGAACGGTGTCGGACACCGTGCGGGCGTACTCCAGCGAGAGCTCGTCCGGGTTGAAGATCGCCGACACCGCGCCGGTGAACATCGCCATCCCGCACAGGCCCTGCCTGCGGTCGATGCTCATCGAGCGCGCTCCGGGGCCGGTGAACTCCATGACCTGGTGGGCGCAGCCGTCGGCGCCGAGCCGGGAGATGATGGCGTGGATGAGGTCGCGGTTGTCCACGCCCTCGGGGAAGGCCCCGGTGAGTTCGAAGCGCACCGACTCCGGCACGTCCAGGAAGATCCGACCGGTGACCCACGCCTCCAGGAGGTCGCGCCGCACCCCCCACCCGAGCGCCCCGAAGGCCCCCAGGCCGCTGATGTGGCCGTCGAAGTGGATGAGGAACCGGCCCGGAAGGGCGTAACCGAGTTCGGCGGCGACCTGGTGGCCGATCCCCTCGGCCTCGTGCAGGGTGATCCCGTAGAAGTCGCACCAGTCGCGGGTGACCTTGTGGACCTCCTCCTCCTTGGCGCTGCCCCGCGTGAGCATGTGGTCGATGAAGACCAGGTAGCGCTCGGGGTCGGCCAGTTCCCTGATGCCGAAGTCGTCGTGCATCTGGCGGAACATCACGTCGGTGTAGCCGGGGAAGTCGTAGGCGATCATGTGGTCGGGCCGGAACGCGCGGTTGTCGCGGGCGCGGACAGCGGTCCCCCCGGCGGCCCGGCCGAGGATCTTCTCGGTGATGGTCAGGCCCATGCTCACTCCCCCTCCCGCGCCGCGGGCAGGTAGTCCCGCTGCGCGGCCTCGACCTCGGCGAAGCCGATCAGGTCGACGAACTCGTGGTGCTGGAGCGCGTCGGCGCTCACCTGGGCGGGGGGCTCTCCCCCGGCCAGCCTGCCCAGGGTCTGGCGCATGGCGCCCGTCGCCGCCATCAGCACCTGGGTGGGCAGGAGGGCGAGCGCGACACCGACCTCCTCCAGGACCCGGGGGGTGAACTCGCGCTCGGTCCAGGTGGAGGCGGTGAGCGTGGCGACGAGGGGGACCCCCGCCTCCTCCCGGCACCTCGCCCATTCGTCGACGGTGGAGAAGGTCCTGGTGACCGGCATGATCATGTCGGCTCCGGCCCCGACGTAGGCCTGCGCGCGGCGCAGCGCCTCCTCGCCCGAGGCGTCGGTGCGCGCGATGAGGAGGACGTCGTCGCCGACGGCGTCCTTGACGGCGCGCACCTTCCCCGCCGCCTCCTGCGCCGGGAGCAGGGGCACCGGGTCGCCGACGCAGAGGGGACAGCGCTTGGGCGACTCCTGGTCCTCCATGAAGACCGCGGCGACTCCGGCGTCGCGGAAACGGCGGCCCGCCCGCGCGGCGTTGACCGCGTTGCCGTACCCGGTGTCGATGTCGGCGATCAGCGGAAGGCCGCTCGCCTCGCGGATGCGGCGGGTCGCGTCGAGGTTCTCCGACATCGTGTAGAGCTCGGCGTCCGGGTAGCCGAGGGAGGCGGAGACAGCGAAGCCCGAGGCGCACAGGGCCGAGAACCCGGCTTGTTCGGCCAGGCGCGCGGTGAGCCCGTCCCAGACCCCCGGCGCGTAGACCACTCCGGCGTCCATCAGCTCGCGTAGTCGCTGGGATTCCATGCCACCTGCCTTTCGTATAGCGGAACGCGTTTCGAAATGAGGCTAAAGAGGCGTATGATCCTGTGTCAAGGATCACTTCGGTACGTAACTCAGTCGACACGCGACGGTCCTACGTGCCGGAACGGCGACATACCGACCGGGCGGTCCGTGCACGGGTGGCTCCGTGTCCACACCACACGGAACACGTTTCGTACAGAACGGGAGAGTGAACCGCGATGATCTCCGTGATGCAGACCGAACCGCTGGGACTGCACCAGGTCTTCGACCGGGCCGAGACGACCTTCGCCGACCGCGGGATCACCGGCCGGGAAGCGGACGGCGTCCGCACGCTGGACTACGCCGCGCTGTTCGCCGGGGCCCGCGGACTCGCGCAGGTCCTCACCGACCTCGGGCTCCGTCCCGGGGACCGGGTGGCGACCTACGCCTGGAACACCCCGGACCACATGCGCGCCTACGTCGCGATCCCCGGCTCGGGCATGGTCATGCACACCGTGAACGTCCGTCTGAGCGCCGACGAGATCGCCTACACGCTCGGCCACGCCGGCGACCGCGTGGTGCTCGTGGACGGGTCCCTGTGGGAGACCTGGTCCGCCGTCGAACTCCCCGACACCGTCGAGCACGTCCTCGTCATGGGCGACTCCCCCGAACTCCCCTCCGCCCAGGGCGGAGCGCGCGTGCGCCGACTGGAACTCCCCGCGGCCCCCGGCCCGCGGAGCTGGTGGCGTCCCCGTGACGAGAACGAGGCGGCGGGCGTGTGTTACACGTCGGGCACCACCGGCCGCCCCAAGGCGGTGGTCTACAGCCACCGGTCGGTCTACCTGCACGCGCTCACCCTGTGCACGACCGACGCGTTCGCCATCGGCCACCACGACGTGGTGCTGCCGGTCGTGCCGATGTTCCACGCGAACTCGTGGAACCTGCCCTACGCGGCCCTGGTGTCGGGCGCCGGTCTGGCCCTTCCCGGCCGCCACCTGGACCCGCTCAGCCTCGCCGGATTCGTGCGCGACGCCCGGGCGACGTTCGCCGCCGGCGTGCCCACCGTGTGGTCCTCCCTGGTCCGCGCGGTGGAGGAGGACCGGGTGCCCGCCGACGCGATGGCGACCCTGGACCGGGTCGTCATCGGCGGCTCCTCCGCCTCCGAGAGCCTGCTCGACGCGCTCACCGGCCTCGGGATCCGCCCCGTCCACGCGTGGGGCATGACCGAGTGCTCACCGGTCGGACTGGTCGCCGTGGAACCGTGCGTTTCCGACGAGGCGGCGCGTGCGGCGGCCCGCCGCACGCAGGGCCGCCCCCTGCCCGGCCTGGCGGTCCGGTCCATGGCCGGGGGACGCGAGGTCCCCTGGGACGGCTCCTCCGTGGGGGAGTTGGAGATCAGCGGACCCTTCGTCGTCGACCGGTACCACGCCCCGGAGAAGGACGACGGCGCCTCCTTCGACTCCTCCCCCGACGGGCGCCGCTGGCTGCGCACCGGGGACATGGTCACCGTCGACGCGCGGGGGTACGTGACCCTGGTCGACCGCGCCAAGGACATGGTCAAGTCCGGCGGGGAGTGGATCTCCTCGGTGGACCTGGAGAACAGGTTGACCGCCCACCCCCGGGTGCGGGAGGCGGCCGTCATCGCGGTCCCCGACCAGACCTGGGGCGAGCGGCCCGTCGCGGTCCTGTCCAGCACGGACGGCGGGGAGATCCCCCCGGACGAGCTGCGGGGCTTCCTGGGGGAGGGGTTCGCGCGCTGGCAGCTCCCCGACCGGTTCGTGCTGGTGGAGGAGGTCCCCAAGACCAGCGTGGGCAAGTTCGACAAGAAGAGGATGCGCGCGGTGTACGGCCGTGAGAGCTGAGGCGGACGGCGGGGCCGCGCCCGCCGGAGCCGGATCCACGGCGTCGGAAGGGCCGCGGTCCGGCCGCTACCCTGGCACCGACGGCCGAACGTGCGAGGAGGTCCCCTTCGGTGGCGACGATCGACGGTGAATCGGCCGTTGGACCCAAGAGCGTGGTCAACTCGGTGCTCCGCGCCTGTCGGCTCCTGGAGTGCTTCACCCATGAGCGGCACGCCCTCACCCTCGGCGACCTGGCCGAGGAGACCGGGCTGAACAAGACCACGGTGCACCGCCTGCTGGCCACGCTGGTCCAGGTCGGCTGGGTCAGCCAGCGCGCGGACGGCGCCTACAAGGTCAACATGCGGCTGTTCACCGTGGGATCGACCGCGCTCGCGGAGCTCAACCTGCGCGACGAGGCCGCTCCCCTGATGCGCGGCCTGGCCGCGCGTTCGGGCCACACGGCCTACCTGATGGTGCCCTCGGAGGACGGCGCGGTCTGCATCGACCTCGTCGAGGGCTCGGGGCCGCTGACGATCAAGGAGATCGCCGTCGGCAGCGTGCTACCCTTCCACGCCGCGGCGGGGCCGATGACGATGCTGGCCTTCTCCACCGAGCTGCGGGAACGGTGGTTGGCCCGGCCGCTGCGGAGCTTCACCGCGCACACCCTGACCGACGAGCACTCCCTGCGGACGCACCTGGAACGGATCGCGTCCGAGGGCTACACCGTCAGCGACGAGGACTTCCTGGACGACGTGGGCGCCGTGGCGGCCCCCGTCTTCGACTCCTCCGGGGAGCTCGCCGCCACGGTGAGCCTGGGCGGACCCGCCACGCACTTCCGGGGGTCGGGCCTGGTCGGCCTCATCGCGGCCGTCCGCGAGGCGGCGGCCGAGCTGTCGGTCCAGCTGGGCGCCCGGGGCGGCTTTCCCCACTCCGGGTAGACGGCCCAGCCCGCGGGCCGCCCCTCGGGGATGATCTTGCTACCAGCGCCGCTGTCGACGCCCATAGTGACGCTGGTAGCAAGATCACCGGGAAAGGGGGCCGGGGAGACCGTGCGCTACTCCGGGTAGAGGGCGTCGGGAACCTCCACCCGGGCCCAGTCGGTGTCCGCGCCCAGGTGGAAGGACGGGTACGCGGGCTGGTTGTAGCCGGTCTGCTGCCGGGCCACGTCCACCCGGTACTGCGGGTCGTGCATGAGGGTGTGCAGCCGGTGTCCGCTCACCTCGGTGCTGGTGAGGATCCGCAGCGCGCCGCTGTCCTCCGTGCGCAGGACCAGTTCCTCGCGCCAGTCGCCGAGCACGTCCGCGACCAGGGCGGGGTTGCCCTTCGTGCCGTTGTTGGTGAGCGTGCCCCCGGCGGTGAGCAGCGTGCCGCGCCGCCAGTCCTCGACCCTGGGGGGCTGAGTGCCCTCGATGGTCTGCGTGGTCATGTCGGCGGACCAGCGGATGCTCATGTTCGTACCCGGGGTCTCCTCGCCCAGGAACTCGCCGCTGGCGCTCCACAGGCCCGCCTCGGCCTCACCGCCGGGCGGCATCGAGGACCAGGCCTCCAGGCCGGGGACGTCGGGGTCGATGTCACCGACCATGCCCCGGCCGGTGTCGGTGCCCGTGTACCCGCCGAACAGCACCTCGCCGGTGGCGGCGTCGCGCATCGCGAACCCGTACGGCGCGTACCTGCCGCCCTCGTGCACGGTCCAGACCTCCAGGCCCTCGCGCTCGGGGTCGAGATCGCCCACGTGCATCGCGTCGCCGTGCCCGAGCTTGGTCATCTGGCCCTCGATGGCGCTCCCGGGCGGACCCTCGGCGTGTGAGGAGTACAGCAGCGACCCGTCGTCGTCCAGGGTCGCGGAGCCGTAGACGATCTCCTGGCGTCCGTCGGCGTCCACGTCGGCCACGCCGAAGGAGTGGAAGCCCTGACCGGCCAGCGCGCCCATGTCGGGATCGGAGCCGTCGCCGCCGTGCGGGGAGGCGTTGAACGGGTTGTCCATGGGCACGTGCCCGCTGTCCGCGATCCAGCGCGTGCTGATGTCCTGCCCGTCGAAGTCGTAGGCGGCCACGGCCGCGCGCGTGTAGTAGCCCCGGGCGAACACCGCCGACGGGGTCCGGCCGTCCAGGTAGGCCACGCCGGACAGCAGCCGGTCCACCCGGTTGCCCGGCTCGATGCGCGACATCGCGTAGTCGCCCCACAGGAGGCCGTCGTCGCCCCGACCCGGCTCGTAGCGGACGGTGTCCAGTTCCGCGCCGGTCCCGCCGTCGAACACCGTCAGGTACTCGGGGCCGTGCACGACGAAGCCCTCGAACTCGCGCAGCTCGTTGCGCGCGCTGCGCGAGGGCGCGTACTCGTCGAGGAAGAAGTCCGCGAGCGCCCCGGCGTCCGCCTCGCTCAGGGGGTAGTCGTACCGGGGCTCCTCACCGAAGGCCTCCTCCAGGGTGGCGGGCCAGTTCCCGGCCACGACCTCGGGGTGCTCGTGCCAGCCCAGGAACACCTCCACGACGTGCTCGCGGTAGTCCCCGGCGCTCATCCGGTAGTCGTCGCCGTGCTCGACCCCGGCCTCGACGTCCGCCTCCGGCAGGGTGATGTGGTCCTCGACCGCCTCACCGCCCTCGCCGAAGGTCAGTGTCCGCGTGCCCGGAGCCGTCTTGAGCATGATCTCCGAGCGGCCGTCGCCGTCGAGGTCGTAGACGACGAACTGCGTGTAGTGCGCGCCCGACCGGATGTTGACGCCCAGGTCGATCCGGTGCAGCAGCTCGCCGTCCAGGGTGTAGGTGTCCACGTAGGTCGGGCCGGTGTAGCCCCGCTGCGAGACGTCCTTGGAGTTGGTGGGGTCCCACTTGACGACGAACTCGTACCGCCCGTCGCCGTCCACGTCGCCGACGCTGACGTCGTTGGCGGTGTAGCCGTACTCCTCCCCCGCCGGAGTGGTGCCGCCCTCGGGCGGCTGGAGCGGCAGGTCGTGGTGCCCCTCGGCCCACACGGCGGCCTCGCCCTCGGGGCCGACGCCGGGCCTTCCCCGGGGGACGGGGACGACCCGGTACTCGGAGTCCGCGCCGCCCTCCCCGTCCAGGA
Source organism: Nocardiopsis deserti (assembly GCF_008638355.1). NCBI lineage: Bacteria > Bacillati > Actinomycetota > Actinomycetes > Streptosporangiales > Nocardiopsidaceae > Nocardiopsis > Nocardiopsis deserti. The sequence continues at coordinate 125,851 of NZ_VWVS01000018.1, forward strand.
AGTTGGTGCTGTCGCGCACCATCCCGACGACCCGGCCGTCCCGGTACACCCGGAACTGCGGGCCCCGGAGCCCGGAGTCGGTGTGCCCGCCGACCTCGGAGGCCAGCAGGCGCCAGCTCAGGAAAACGCCTTCCGGGGTGTCGACGGCGACCAGGCCGCGATCCAGCCGTTCCAACTGGATGCCGGAGTCTCCTCCGGGCTCGGCCAGGGCGGTGGAACTTCCGGCCATCACCAGGGCACATACGCCTGCGAACAGCGGACTCGTTCTTCGGACGGAACGCGGGGGGATCCCCATGGGCACGCCTCCTTGTACAGCGGGGTGACCCACGTTACAAGGCAAGCGCTTTCCGACCAAGGCCCCCAGAGCGAGAAAGGCGGGAGCGACGGGCGGGAGGAGAACACGGGTGTGCCGGGGCCGCTGGTGGCGGCCCCGGCCCGTGCGCGGTGCCGGACTGCCCGGAAGCGCTGCTGGTGTGGCGCGTGAGACGCTCCCCTTCGATGATCTTGCTCCTGGTGCCACTCTCGGCGCCGACCGTGCCCCTGGGAGCAAGATCATCCCTGTTGTGCGCTCCGATGGCACCGCAACGGTCGGGTCACCGGTCAGGCCGGTACGGGAGTGGCGGCCTCGGCGGCCAGGGCGGGCGGCATGAGCGGAGCCGCGTGCGGCCACAGGGCCAGGAGGAGGGCGTCCACACTCGCGGCTTCGAGGAGTCCGCTGGGGGTGACCGCCCAGAAGGACTGCGTGGCCTCGCCGTAGTAGACGATCAGGTGGCGGTGGCGGGCCTGGATCACGGCGGCCTGGGCGTGTTCGCGGGAGAACTCGGAGCGGTGACCGCCCAGGCGGGGCAGGCGCTGGGCGCGGCGGACGCGGCAGGAGGGGTGCTCGCAGTCCAGGCAGACCGGGCCGACGAGCGGGGTGCGGCGCGGGAGCGGCGGGATGGGCCGAGGCATCGGTCGAACGTCGTCCGAACGGCGGGGCGAGGGGATAGGGTTCTGCATCAGATCCTCTTTTCTTGCCTATGTCTGGGTTGGTTTCTGGGGGTTCAGGGCCCGGGAGAAGCGCTGCAACGCTTTCCTGGGCCCGTCTCATGTCGTCGACATGTCAGAGGTCGGTGTGGGTGTTCCAGCGGCTTCCGGTGAGGTCGTAAGCCAGTGAGAACCACACCGTGCGGTAGTGGGCGTTGCCGTTGTCGCCCCAGGCGGTGGCGAAGGCGTTGACCATGGCCAGGCCCCGACCCGATTCGGCGTCCAGGTCCAGGCCGTTCTGCTGGGGTTCCAAGCGGGAGTCCCTGTCGCGCAGGCCGCCCCGGTCGCGGCAGGCCAGGTGCAGACCGGTGCGGTGGCGGTGGACGAGGAGGGTGTAGCTGCCGCCGGGTCGGCCGGAGAGGCTGTGGTGGATCGAGTTGTTGGCGAGTTCGCTGCCGAGCAGCGTGAAGAGGTAGCGGTAGTCGGTGTCCTGGGCGGCGGCGCAGGTGTCCAGGAACGCGCGGACCAGCGGCATCACCGCCGGGGTTCCGGCGAAGTCGTAACGTCGCGTGCGGTAGTTGGGGCGTTCGGGCTGCCGGGTGAAGTAGTGGCGGTGGACCGGCCGAATGAAGCTGGCCAGCGGGACCGTGGCCTCACCCAACGCGGGCATGGGCATCGGGGCGGGGGCTTTCGTGGGCATGACGAACACACTCCTTGGCGTGAGCAGGGGTTTCGTGGTGCCCGTTGGAGGAGTCTCACGGATGCCGTGATGCGCGGAACGGGCAGGGCGTAGCGTTCAGACCGAAACACGATCCGTGATCGACCGGTCACCCCCTAGCTTAGAATGGGAATCTCGTAAGTCAAGCGGTTCTAGCAAGACTCCCATTTTGCCCCGATAGGATGCCCCCATGAGCCAGCAGAGTCCGAACATCCGGCGTCGTCGCCTCGGTCACGTGCTCCGAAGTCTGCGTGTAGAAGCCAAACTCACCCTCGAAGCCGCCGCGAAGGGATCGGGTGTACCTCGGGCCACCCTCGGCCGCATGGAGACAGCCGAGGCACGACGTCTGCGCCGCACCGACCTGGACGCCCTCGCTGACTTCTACGAGGTGGACGCGGAGACACGCGACGGGATACATGAGCTGGCTCAACAGGCCAAGCAAAGCGGCTGGTGGTCGCAGTACAAGGACGTCTTCGGTGAGCGTGCACTCCCCGACTGGGAAGCTGAGGCCGCCACAATCCGCACGTTCGAAACTCAGCTGATCCCCGGCCTGTTTCAGACTCCGCAGTACGCGGCTGCGGTCTTCCGAGGCGGACGAGCGATTACCGAGGATGAGATTGCCCGACCAGTCGAGGCACGCATCAATCGCCAGCACATTCTCAACAGGGTCAAACCGCCACGCATGACCGCTGTGCTCGACGAAGCCGCCCTCCATCGCCTAGTTGGCGGTCGTGAGGTGATGCACGAGCAACTCGAACACCTGGGACACCTTGCCATACGGCACAACATCGACGTGCAGGTACTGCCCTACGAAGCGGGCGAGCACCTGGGCATGGAGGGTTCTTTCACGATCCTCGACTTCCCAGAACCCAAAGACACACCGATCATCTATGTGGAAACCGCCACCACCAGCCTCTTCTTGGAGCGTCCCGAAGAGATCGAGGAATATAACGTCGTATTTGGGAACCTTCAGGGCATAGCTCTGTCTACATCTCAATCAGCCAAGTTCATCAGCAGTACCGTCAAGTCACTGGAGAAACAGACATGAGTCAACAACTTGAGTTCCGTAAGAGCAGCTACAGTGGCCGGAACCAGAACTGCGTCGAGGTGGCCCACATCCCCACGGGCTTCCGGAAGAGCACGCACAGAGGCGCCAGTGAAGACTGCGTCGAGGTAACCGGTCTCCCCTGCGGCGCTGCCGTCCGCGACTCCAAGCACCCCGGCGCCGGACACCTCCCCTTTCCCGCCACCGAGTGGAGCGGCTTCCTGAGAACCGCCCTCTCTCGCTGATCCCTGGAACCACCCACGCCCGGCCGCCTCCCCCGAGGACCACGGCCGGGCGTCGCTGTTCCCAGGGAGCAGGTGTCCCGGCCGCCTCGTCCGTCTCCCGTCTCACCCCAGGGAGTTGAGGATGAACAGAAGCAGGGCGGTCAGCGCTACCGAGACCACCAGCGACATGACACAGCCCAGACGGTTGCTGAAGAAGACGAACACGGCACTCCCTCCACTCTCAGCCACTCCCGAAGGACTGAGCACGGTTGCCGATCCCCTACCCCGCTTGCCCCGCCCCAGTACGGGCGTCTCCGGCCGCATCTTCAGGGCGAGCCAATCTCAAACACACAGCCAACAAAGAAGAACCGAGCGTGGCGTGCTCGTCCTCCTAGGATATTAGGTAAGCCACGAGGAAGGCAAAAAAGTAGAAAGCCGAGATAGAAAGAAGAGCCTTCGCATTCCAGCAGGTTCTCTCAAACGCCCACATTTCACTTTCCCCGCCACCCTCCCCAACCCTTTCATTCACCAATTTTTCCACAGAGGCGGCAACACCCCTGAAGTTTCTGTATCCAATCAAGAGCGAGTACAGGGAATCAGGGAAAGCGGTGCATTTGATCCCCTTTCCGCTCTTCAGCCTGACCTGCACGCCTCCGACGTACTCTACTCCAGAAACACCCCCAAGTGAGATTTCAACCTCTCCCAAGAACTCCTTCACAACAACCCTATCCTTCTTGACTTCAATTCCAGGGAACACGCCAAGATTGAAAACAAACCAAACAAGCAGAGAACTTAATGGGAGAAGAATCAGGAGGGTGATTACACTCTCAAATGTAAGCCCTTGAACCCCCGGCCACACTGCGCCGATTGCAAAAATCCCGAGGCCAAAAAAGAGGAAAAGGAGCCAAGAGACTACGAAAGACGACCATCTCTTGAACACCACTCTTCCATTCATATCAAGACCCAAACGAACCTCCCAAATCCGCTCGTCCTACGAGGTTAGTTCGGATAACCATCCACACCAGAGACTAAAGCTGAGTGGCGTTTGTGGCGTAAAGGCAACGCACTCATTGCAGCAGCGCCACCCGGAGCGCACCCCACAGACGAACCATCACCTAAAGGGTGATCATTTTTATCAAAAGGCGAACTGACACTCCACCCCAGAAAATCCTACCAAACAAAATAGAAGCAGAAAATGAGGCCGAAGACAAGAACGAAGGAGCCCAGATAGGCAAGAGGACCCATCAGCCGGAGCCTGCGCGAGGCACCAAATATCCGGAAAATTAGAGAAACCCTTATAAAATCGATAGTCTCCACTGCCGCTGTGACCAGAAAGAGAATCACGCCAAGGACCAGCAGATTAGAGTACTCTTCTCCCCCCGGAATCCCTAAGAGATCGAAAGCCACATAATAAAAACCCATACCAAGAAGGCTTAGGATGATGGCGTAACCTACCGCGAGGACACCATCCAATACACACAGATTTCGATTCTCCTCTAGGTCCAGATCACCATCTCTTCCCGAAAGTCTTGCTGCTTCTACTTCGGAAAAAAATTCTCTCAACCCACTAGAGGCAAAGCCAACCAGCAAGGGAACGACGCGCCTGACGCCAATAAGTCGAACGAACGCCGCATCTGCAACACGCATCACTTCAGAAGGATCCTAATCTCTCCTACGGAAGGCCCTGGCTTCATTGTAAGCCACTCCACCGATCGTTATGTGGGTCCCAATATTTCCCAGCACGTCAGTTGCATTACTTGCAAAGCTGGAAATAGAAGACTCGGCAGCATCGAGAGTTCTATTGGCCCACTTGTGCACTTTAGGCCTCTTTCTGATGACACCGTTGCTAGTGGTGATACTGGACCACCATTTTCTCTGCGCGTTCGCTCCCCGCACTGCAGTCGCAACCCGGACGCCTGCGGCACCAACCACAGGAATCCCTCCTGCGACTCCCCACATGCCAGCTCCCACATTCCCTTGTTGGAAGTTCCATAGACCGCCTCCAACCGAAAGGGCAGCACCCGCCACACCAAGAGCACCACATACAGGACAAGCAAACATACCAGCAACGCCTAGGACCAAACCGGCATATCCAAGGATATTCCCCCAGTTCATGCCATCATCAGTCGTGTATCGGTTGGAGAACCAGCCTCCGGCCTGTGAAAGCCAACTGGCATCGTTCTGCGCTTCGGTCTCCAGAGAGTTGGTGTAACTGACAGGTGCGGGTCTGCTCACTGGAGCCCTAGACACAGTCTGGAACCCAGTAGTGCGGCGCCACTGCTCCGCGTAACCGCCGCCCATCGACGGGTGCCATCCAGTAGGGGTCTTGGGTCGGCGAGGCGGGCCGTGCCAGTTCCCCTGCTTCTTCCATTTCTCCGTCAGAGCGCCGCCCATCGACGGGTGCCACCCGTTGGACAGGAGATCCTTCCAATTGAGGCCATTCGGGTCAGTGAACGAGACTGGGTTGTTGTTCGAGTAGACGTACCCGTTCATCTTCTGAGCATCGGTCAATTCCATCAAGGGGTCCACCGAGATGAACCGGCCCAGCGCCGCGTCATACGCTCGCGCACCCAGCTGGGTCAGCCCCGTGGACTCATCCACCGTGCCGTCCACGAACCCCCGCTCACCCGGCCACTCCCCCGCGGCCTCACGGTTCTCATCGAACACGGTCATCCGCCGCTGAACGACCTCGCCCCAGACCGCGTCCACCGTCATCTGACCCGTCCCGACATGGTCGGAGAACACCCAGTGCAGGTCCCCGTCGTTCTCCCTCACCGCGACCGTCTCACCCGCGTGCTCGAAGTAGCGCGTGGCCTCCTCGGTGCCCGCGGCCGGGTCCCATGTCACCTCGCCTGATTCCTCAAGGAGCAAGAAAGCTCAAACCAAGGTAGCTGAAAAATACAAGCACCCATATCACCGGAAAGGCGAGGAGGTTCAGGTGAGGACTCATTTTATTTCCAGCATCCCCCGCCACGTCACCAACAGCGCTCTCGCTAACACCCTGGTTGAGAATGCGCACAGCACGATTGGCACTCGGACTACCAAACAAAGCCGTGAGAAGCGACCCCTCAAACGCCGCAGGCTTGAGGGAATCACCGTTCTTCAACTCTATGACCAAAGCGCCACCTGGCGCTACGATGTCACGAATCTGAGCCATCGGAACCGAAGTCTTAGTCAGGTAATCCCGAACAATCAGAAAACCATCACCAATTTCAATGCTCCTCCAGAAGCCAATCTTTACACTCAACCATATCGACATGCCCATCACGGTAGAGGCAAAAAAAGCATCGTTGAGCTGAAACTCGCCAGACCCCATCCAGAGCACAGGCAGCACCCATACCAGGAATGCAAGAATGCACGAAATAATTTGCATGCCCCTGTTGCGAATGACCATACCTCACCAATCAACTAACGGCCAGCAAAGGGATTGCTGTACGGCACGGGACCGCCGAACGTGGAACCGCTGGCGATATTGACTGCGTAATTGGCGGATGAAGCGCCCCAGTCAACAGGGCCTGAGTTCATGTCCCAGCCTTGGAAGATCCCCTCTCTACGCTGGGGGTTGCCCGACCTGGGGTTGTAATCCCACCTTTGAGTACCGGTCCGCACGGTAGGCCTCGATCGCATTGAGCTCAGAGCACCTCGCCACGTACCAGCAGCCAACCTACCGACACCGAGAGCAGCACCTCTGCCCATGCCAAGCATCAGAGCACTCCACGCATGCTCCTTCACATTGACAGAACCGTCGATCTGATGGTCCATCCAAACATTTGCTGCAAGGACCGCACCACCAGCCGCGAGACAGGCGCCCGCAGAAACGAACACACAGGCCCCGAATGCAGCCCAACTCGCGACTTGCGAAATAGTCCCCCAGTTGTCCGTCGTCCAGTCTGCCGCGCTATTCCACGCCCCGCTCACCCAGTCTCCGGCCTGGGAAAGCCATGTGGCATCCTCAATGGCTTCTTCCTTAGGGCTTTTTACAGGACCGTTCCAGTAATTTGCCGGCGCCTTGTAAGTGGGGGTGGACATCAGATAGGGGGACGTTACGTTCGGCCCGTAGTTCATGCGAGTCCAGTTGGTGCGTACTCCACCACCCGGATACACAGTGATGCTGACCGTGATCGAAACCGATGAACTGTTCTTCGATTTCTTCTTCGGCGCCGGAGAATCATAGTAGCCGGTGTTGCGCAGATAATTCTCCCTGGCCTTCATCTGCTGAATGTCCCAGGCAGCGAGACCATTACCGTCCCAATAAGTGGCCGGACTATTGTTAGCGTAGGCATACCCGTTCATCGACTGAGCGTCTGCCAGGTTCAGCAACGGGTCCACCGAGACGAACCTACCCAGCGCCGCATCATAGGCACGCGCTCCGAGCTGGGTCAGACCCGTGGACTCATCCACCGTGCCGTCCACGAACCCACGCTCACCCGGCCAGTCCCCCGCGGCCTCACGGTTCTCACCGAACACGGTCATCCGCCGCTGAACGACCTCTCCCCAGACCGCGTCCACCGCCATCTCACCCGTGCCGTGGTGGTCTGAGAACACCCAGTGCAGATCCCCGTCGTTCTCCCGCACCGCGACCGTCTCGCCCGCGTGCTCGAAGTAGCGCGTGGCCTCCTCGACTCCTGCGGCCGAACACCCAGGTCGCAGCTATGCCCGCAAGATAAAGGGTGGTGGACCCGTGCACACTTCGCAGTAACTGTCCCCCCGGCGTTCGGAGGCCAGGAGCGCGGACAGGCGGAAAAAGATTTCTCGGGGCACGTTAAAGGCGACAGCACAGGGAATCACGCGAAAACTTTCACCGTGGCCTGCGAAGATTCGACACCTCGCCTCCCACCTGGGGCTTCATGTCTGCACCAGGGGGACGGAAACCCATCCTTGCATGTGTTTCTCGTCTTCTTTGTCGCGCTCCCCGCGACCCCATCCCACCGAGATCACTTCAATACCCGAATGCTCGAAACATATTCAGGAAAAAACCATACAAAACGACAGATGTTGCAGCTAAATGAATTGCAGCATATGAATTTCTCCCCAAGGCGAAAATGACTTCGCTGTTTCCCTTCATGAAACCAACCACAACAGCCTTTGCCGACTCAACACCCCTGACGATGGTCACGCCTATAGCAGGGGCAGCAAAAAGGAAGCACCAGGCATAATAATAATCTCTGTCAAAATTTGATATAGAAGTCAGTTGAAAAAACTGATAAAACGCTTCTGTAAGTAGTGCTAATGGCATCACATAAAGCGAAGTCAACACCATGTCCAAGAAGAAAATCTCCTTCGCTTCCCGAACAGAAACCCCCTCCTCCCGAGCACGTCTACGCAACCTTACTATGAGAGCACCCAGTCCACCAAGGCCAGGAAACAGCCTTACGTAAATAATCTCCGAAAGACGCCAGATTCCATATTCAAAGAAAATCTTCCTCAAGTTTTCATTTCCCATCACATCAAATCAATTCAGCACCAACACGCCAGCGATTTTACCGGAAACCTTCGCAGGGGCGGTAACCAGGATGCAAGTTCCACTGGTGGGCCTTTTTATCGAGCACCCTTTCGCTTGCGTACCAGGGCACGCTTGCGCTGTTTCGGGGCGAGCACGTCCGAGTCGCTGGCCTTGGCATTGCGCCACCTCAGACAGGCATGCAACTGCTTTGCCTGGACCGTTGGCGATGGTGACCTAGCGCAACGCTCCGGAATACGCCTCGATCAGGTTGGCCCAAGAGGCTTAGGTGGGAGTGAAGCGCAACTCGATCTTGTGCCAGCGTTCCCATGCACAAAGCTGTGGGGCCTTGTAAACGGACACGTTGGCCATTAATCACGTAGGCCAGAACGCCGTCGGCGTATGCAGTCCAGATCGACTTGAGCGCGGTCAACCTGCTCATCTCGCCTTGTGGCAGGGGTTGGCGTCTCACAGCATATCATCGCCCACCGATTAGCAACCGTGGAAGTAGGTGATGCCATGAGTGCGCCAGTAGGTGGACGGTTGCCGTTTTGGGGCTGCCTCGGTGGGCAATGCGCTAGTGTTTTTGACCTTTGGGCGAGGCGAGTCGGCGGGCTCGGACGAGTTTGACCACCGGGTCCCTTCCGGCAAAGGTGGGAAATGCTGTCACACCCCACCCTCACACGGGTTACGGAGCCGCCAAACGTTTCCGGTGAACTCGCTAGGCAGCCCAACTCCACCCTGGATCCTCGACAGCCCTAGCTCCCGTAACAAAATCATGTGCGCCTCCGATCATTCCCGCAGTATCCTGCACCAGACTATCGTAGTACCTGATCGAAGATATATCTCCCCTGAGGCCATTAAATCGATTTCTCACCGCCTGGCTATTCGGCTTCTTTTTTGACGATTTGTAGGAAAAGAAATCCGAAGCATTGCTCCTGATAGATGATCTAGCCAAGAACCTCGCACCCCTGCCAATCCCAAATGGCAAGGCCCCTGCAATATCCCAAATGCCATCTAGGTTGCTTTGACTTGAACTAAGCAACTTGGCGGCTCCGACACCGGCACCAAGAAGAAACCCGGCCCACTGCAGCCCTGGAACAAAACTCATCGCAAACGCTGCATCACCAGCAATATTCCACCAGTTCATACCATCATCAGTGGTGTACCTGTCTGAGAACCAACCGCCGACAGCATCTCCAGCCCGCGAAAGCCATGTGGCATCCTCAATGGCTTCTTCCTTAGGGCTTTTTACAGGACCGTTCCAGTAATTTGCCGGCGCCTTGTAAGTGGGGGTGGACATCAGATAGGGGGACGTTACGTTCGGCCCGTAGTTCATGCGAGTCCAGTTGGTGCGTACTCCACCACCCGGATACACAGTGATGCTGACCGTGATCGAAACCGATGAACTGTTCTTCGATTTCTTCTTCGGCGCCGGAGAATCATAGTAGCCGGTGTTGCGCAGATAATTCTCCCTGGCCTTCATCTGCTGAATGTCCCAGGCAGCGAGACCATTACCGTCCCAATAAGTGGCCGGACTATTGTTAGCGTAGGCATACCCGTTCATCGACTGAGCGTCTGCCAGGTTCAGCAACGGGTCCACCGAGACGAACCTACCCAGCGCCGCATCATAGGCACGCGCTCCGAGCTGGGTCAGACCCGTGGACTCATCCACCGTGCCGTCCACGAACCCACGCTCACCCGGCCAGTCCCCCGCGGCCTCACGGTTCTCACCGAACACGGTCATCCGCCGCTGAACGACCTCTCCCCAGACCGCGTCCACCGCCATCTCACCCGTGCCGTGGTGGTCTGAGAACACCCAGTGCAGATCCCCGTCGTTCTCCCGCACCGCGACCGTCTCGCCCGCGTGCTCGAAGTAGCGCGTGGCCTCCTCGGTCCCTGCGGCGGGGTCCCAGGTCACCTCCATGCCCGGAAGGTACAGGGTGGTGGCCCCGTGCGCACGCCGCAGCAACCGCTCACCCCCGGCGTCGTAGACGTACTCGGTCCTGTCCACACCCTCGGTGACACTGGCCAGCTCGCCCTCGGGGCCCCACTCCAGGACCTGGTCGCGCTCGCCTGTGGTGCGGCGGACCATGTTCCCGGACGCGTCGTAGTCGTAGGAGTGCTCGGTGGTCCCACCGACGCCCTGCTCCTCGACCGCGGCGACCGCGTGGGCCGGGCCCTGCCCCTCCTCGGGGGACGAGTACGAGCGCGTCGTCTGTCCGCCGCCCGGCGCGTACTGGATCTCCTCGACTCGGTTACCGGTCGCGTCGTAGGTGTAGGAGTGCCAGTACGGAGCGGCCCCACCCAGGTTGTCCGCGTCCGGCTCGGCCGCGCAGGCAGTCTCGCCGGTGGCGTCGGGTGTCCACACCTGGTTCAGTCGGCGCAGGTGGTCGTAGTCAAAGCACTGGACGTCGCTGGCTTGCTGCGGATCGGTGGGTTCGTCGTTGATCCGCAGCAGGTTGCCGATGTCGTCGTAGGCGTAGGTCTGCGTGGACAGCGAACCCTCACCGATCTGGGGCACGACGCTGGCCATGTCCAGGCGGTTGGTCTTCTCGTCGAAGTCGAAGGTCTGCCAGGTGCGGTCCGAACCCAGGACCCCGCGGTGAAATTCGCGTTGGACCAGGTTGCCAACCTTGGAGTAGACGGTCTCGGTGATGATGCGGTCGTTACCGGTCAGAGTGGTGACGTTGCCCAGATCGTCATAGTCGTACACAACCGGCTCACCGGGCAGGTCACCAGCCGGTGGCAGTGCTGTGGAGCTGACGCTGCCGTCGGGGTTGTACAGGGTGCGGAACAGGTACGTACCGCCCAGCGCCCCCTCGGAGGCCGGGACGACCACCTGCTGTGCCCTCGGGCGCCCCAGCTCGTCGTATCCCAGGACCTTGGTGGTGTAAGCCTCGCCGCCGGAGTGCCGGGTGGCTGAGGACAGTGCGCCCGTCATCACGGTGTCATAGGTCCAGGACGCCCGCAGGGAACCGGTCGCGGAGCCCTCGCGCAGGTGGGTCTTGCGTCCCAGGGCGTCGTAGGTGGTGTGCAGGGTCCGGCCGCGCGCGTCGGTGCTCGACTCCAGGCGGTCGAGGTCGTCATAGCCGAACGTGGACGTCCCCGTGTCGGGGTCGGACTCGGAGACCTTCCGGCCCAGCAGGTCGTAGGTGTAGTTCCAGGTGTTGCCGCCCGGGTCGGTGACGGTCTCCAGCTCACCGCGTGCGGTGTAGGTGTACAGAGTGGAGTCGTAGTCGCCGACGGGCTCCTCGCCATGGTGCTTGCGCAGCTCCACCACGTTGCCGCGGGCATCGGTGATGGACGTGGTGCCGGTGCCGCCCTCTGGCGTGGTGACCAGGGCCCGGTCGCCATGGTGTTCGGTGGTGGTGCGCCACTGCTCCACGCCCCGGGACATCTGGATGACGTCGGTGGCCCGGTCGGCGCCGTCGTAGACGGTGCGGGTCCAGCGGGGGACCTCGTCGTGGTTGTTGACCACGAACAGCTCCCCGACCGGGTCCTCCTCGTTGTGGTATGGCTCGCGCTCGATCACGGTGTTGCCGCGCGAGTCCAGGAAGGTGTCGGTGATGACACGTCCGCCGCCGGGAGCGGGAGCTTGACTCTGGCGTTGGCGCAGGAAGCCGTCGAGAATCTGGTAACTGGTGGTGTAGTCGCCGTCGGCGTTGAGGCTGTGGCTGACGACCGTGGTGGGCGCGTCCTTGCGCACGTGGTACTCGAACCGCGCGGACGGACTGGCCCCGAGTGAGCGCTTGCGGTCGGCCAGCCACACATCGGTCAACCGGCCCAGGGGGTCGTAGGCCAGTTCGGTGCGGTTGCCGTCTGCGTCGATCTCGGCCACGGGCTGCGAGCGGGCGTCGAGCTCCTCGACAGTGACGTGCCCCAGGGCGTTGGTGGTCTCCACCTTCACGTCGTGCCCGCCGGGGTGGGCGGCGGTGTACTCGGTGGTGGTCGTGTTGCCCTCGGCGTCGGTGGTGGAGACAGCGCGGCCGTACTCGTCGAACTCCGAGGTGGTGACCGTCTGGTAGACGGCGCCCTCGTCGCCGTAGTCGGTGGCCCGCTGGGTCTCGGTCGGGCGTCCCTGGGTGGGGGTCTCACCGAAGCCTTGGCCGTCGTAGAGGGTGCGGATGTCGCTGACGATCTCGTCCGCGGACGGGGCGCCCTCGCAGTCGGCGGCGACAGTGCGGGTGTGGGAGACCAGGCTCAGCAGGTGCTTGTCGGTGTTGCGGGCGTAGGCCGTGGAGGTGCACCGGTCGTCGCCCGCGTCGGCCACGTCGCCCTGGTCGTGGACGCTGTCGACCATGCCGTAGGAGTCGAAGGTGTTGACCGTGCTGGTCTGGCGGAACGAGTCATCGGCCAGCGCGGTGTAGACGTCCGTGCGCTTGGTGTTGGTCATGTGCGCGCCGCGCTCGTCCCAGGAGTGGGAGCTGGTGGCGGTCTCGCGCTTCCACGGGGTGGTGACGGTCCTGGAGACCACCTCGCCGTCCACCCCGTCGCGGACGATCGTCTCGCGGGTCTGGCCGTTGAACACCGGGTCGTCGGTCACGCTGGTGCCGGTGGAGTCGGTGACCTCCGCCGAACGTGTTCCGTCGGGCAGGTGGTCGCCGTCCATGCCCTGGTAGAAGAGATACTCGGTCTCGGTGCGCACCTCGTCGGGGTGGCCGGTGCGCACGATGACCCGCTCGTAGCCGCGCCACTGCGACCAGGTGCGCTTGTCCTCCTCGACGAACCCGTCGTCGTCCATGTACCGCCAGGCGCCGTCGCCCACGTAGTCGTAGCTGGTGATCTGGTCGGGCTGTCCGCCGACCAGGTCGATCTCCGTGAGCTGGCTGACCGGGTACTTGGCGAACCAGTCGGTGATGTCGTCCGCACCGGCCTTGTGGGAGCGGATCACCGGGAAGCACGCCTTGGTGTTCTCGTGCGGCTTGGGGGTGTCGCCCTCGACGCAGGCGGGAGCGGCGTAGGAGACGTCGACCTGACCACCGGTCTCGGTGTACACGGCGGTGACGCGCCACTTGTTCATGGGTGCCAGGCCGTCGGTGGTGGAGTCGACGCGGTTGGGCATCGGTGTTCCGCCGAAGGTGATGGACGGGTAGGCCTCAGTCCCGCCGACGTGTCCGGTGTGGGTGATGGAGTCCAGCCACAGAGCCGGGTCGGTGCCGTCACCCGGCTCGGGGAACGTGTGCTTGAGCTTCCAGGTGTCGACGGTGGTGTACTCGTCTCCGTCATGGACCTGGGTGGTGATGGTGTCGAGCTTCTTGGTGGTCCAGAAGGTGGGCGAGTGCTGCCCCGCGCAGTCGCTCTCGCACTCCTGGTCCAGGGGGGTGTCGGGCCAGTGCTCGGCGTTGTCCTCGGTGCGCTCGTCCTCGGCGCAGTCGAAGCCGTCCTCGGGCAGGCAGCGCTCGGACACGGAGTAGGTCACCCGTGCCGGGGCGGTGGCGTGGGGGTCGTCGTCGCGCAGGCCGTACTCGGTGCGTTTGAGGTAGCCGCCGCGGTCGTAGGGGGTGGCCTCGGACTCGAAGTGGCGGCCGTAGTTGTTGGTCTCCGCCTCGTAGTAGTGGGACAGGGCGTTGCCCTGCACGTCCACCACGTAGTCCAGGTTCCACCGCCAGGCCTGCTGGCACCAGGCGTCCTCGTCGGAGGACTTGTGGCAGGGCTCGCCGGAGTCGTTGCCGTAGACCGGCACCGTCCAGGCCGAGTCGGTCTCCTCGTCGCCGGAGGAGTGGCCGGGCAGGCGGTTGAGGCCGAAGAAGTACTGGGTGCCGTCGGTGGTGGTGACTTTCCAGTGCTCGCCGTCGTTGTCGCCGTTGGTGGTACCGGTCAGCCGCTCGACCTTGGAGCCGTCGTCGTTGCGGGGGGTCCACTCACCGTCGTCGTAGACCAACTCGGTGGAGCGGCCGCCCAGGTTGAGGGTGGCGTTGTGGTGCGACCAGCACTGGTCGGGGGTTTCGGTGTCGTCGTCCTGGCAGGTGATGTAGCGGCGTTCGATGTAGCCGGGGTGGTAGTCGAAGCCCTCGCCGATCCAGGAGGTCTGGTTGTTGGTGTCCGACACGCGTCCGTCCACGGACTGCGAGGAGTAGGACAGGCTGATGTCGGGCTGGAGGCCGCCGGCCGTGTTCGGGGCGGCCATGGGGTAGTTCCAGGAGAAGTCGCCGGTCTGGGGTCCGACGTTCCAGGTGGAGGAGGGGCTCAGCGAGGTGGCGGTGTAGTCACCGGTGCCCTCCTCACTGGCACCGTCAGCCGCCGCGGTGACCAGGACACCCGACGAGGTGGCCGGAACCACCGCGGAGAGGGTCTGGGCCTCGGTGTCGTTGGCCGAGTCCAGGTCATGGGAGGCCAGGCACGTGTCTTCCGCACCCTCCTCGCACTCGGACAGGGCGACCAGGGACAGGCGTGATCCGTAGTCGGCGCCGTAGGCGGTGGCGAAGTCCGCGTAGTCGACCTCCACCCGCACGGGTCCGACCGCGTCGGAGCCGTCGGTGCGCGTCACCCGCAGCGCCAAACCGGAGAGCCCCAGAGAGGACGCCTCCTCCCGGTCCAGGACCTCCACCTCGGCGGCGGTCACCGGCTCCGGTCCGGCCACCTCGACGTTCTCGGGCTCTTCGGTTTCCTCGGTCGGCTCGGGTTGGGGTGCCTCCTCTGAGGGCTCGTCCTCGCCCGCCTCGGTCCCCCCGTCGCTCGGCCTCGGCTCTTCCGGCTGAGGGCTGGGACGGTTCTCATCCCGCGGCTCTTCCGCTTCGGGACCAGACGTCTCCCCCGTGGCCGGGGTGTCGCCGTCCACCTCGGGCTCGGAGGGGAGCCGCCGCTCGTTGCGGGCGCCGTCCGCCTCCTCCGCCGCGGCCTCCTTCTCGTGTTCGGGAAGGGGGGAGGTCCATTCCTCGAAGTCCTCGCCCCCGACCGCGTCGAGCCGCACCACGCCGTTCTCGTCCTCGGTCGGAGCGCCGAAGGAGCGCGCTTCCGCCTCACCGAGGCCGAAGGAGGCTGTTCCCTCCTTCGGCCACTCGGCTGGGTCCAGCGCGGTGACGGCGGCGTCGGCGACCGTACTGTCGGCCTCGATGGCGGCCTGGACGGCGGTCTGGCCGTCCACCGACTCGGCTTCGGCCACATCGGGACGGATGTTGTAGGCCAGGGCCGAGGCGGGCATGGCCGAGGCCAGACCCGCGACCAGGACCAGGGCTGTGAAGGAGACCAGGGGTTTGCGCCCGCGCCGGGAAGCGGGGGCCTGGGGGATGTCAGACACGGCGAACCCTCCCTGCCCGGCGAAGGGTCGCCGGGCAGATCGTGTTTGTCAGGGGGAAGCAGGGGATTCGGTGCGGGGTCAGGCCACGGGGAGGTACCCCCACATGACGTGGTCCAGGTCGGTTTCGGTGAGCACGCCCTGGTACATGTGCACGTCGCTGACCTGACCGGCGAACAGGTCGTCCTCACCCATGCGCCAGGCCCGCCCGATGATCACGTCGTGAGCCGCGTGCCAGGAGCTGTCCCAGGTACCCGTGGCATCCTGGCGTACACCGTCCACGAACAGGATCAGTTCCTGCCTGGTGTGGTCGTAGGTGGCGGCCAGGTGCGTCCACCGGCCGAACTCGGCCGCCTGGTCGGAGATCGCGCGCGACCACGGTCCAGCGTCCGATCCGGCCACGTCCGAGGCGGTGGTCTCCAGGACCCACTTGTCGTCGAACCCGGACTGGTGTCCCAGCAGAAACCCGGACTGGTACTCGCCCGCTTGGGAGACCATCGTGCCGTTGCCCGAGGCCTCGTCCAGGCGCACCCAGGCGGCCACGCTCCAGGACCGGTCGGTGCGGATCGCCGAGTCGGCCCGGATGTGTTCACCCGCTCCGTTGAAGGTCACCCCCGGGGCGAAGGTGACGTCGTTCATGGCGTGGTTCCACGCGGTGAGCGGGTCGGCGTGCAGGGTGCCGTCCAGACCGTGGTCGGAGGAGTCGGTGACCACAGTGCCCTCGGTCTCGTCCAGCTTCCAGCGGCCCTCCAGAGCGGCCGGATGGTTGGCCAGCTCCCACACCTCAGAGTGTGCCTCGGGGTCTTCGACCAGAGGTTCGTCGATGACCACCCGGTCCCACACCCGCACGTCGTCAATCGCGCCGGGCCACGCGTCGTGGAACTGTCCCCTGTACTTGGCGCCACCGATCACCAGGGGGCCTTGCGCGTTCCACGGCGACTCCTGGATGGCCTCGCTCTGGCGCACACCGTCGACGTAGAGGACGAGCTCACCGGTTTCCGGGTCATGGGTTCCCAACAGGTGAGTCCACACACCCGCATCGGCGGGTTCGATCGAATGCGCACGGTTGGCGATGCTGGTCTCGTCCCCATCGAAGGGAGCCTGCTTGAACACCCATTTGCCATCGGCGTTGTGGTCGTAACCGAGGTAGAAACCGCTGTGCCGGTCACCATCCTGGGACACCGCCGTGTGATTGGCCGTGGCCTCATCCAGGCGTACCCAGGCCGACACCGAGAAACCGTCGCTGGTGTCCACCACCGGCTCCGCCGTTCGCAGGTGGGCATCTCCCGTCGGAGCCACCGCCGTGCCCTCCAGCCGGTAGGACTGGCCGTCGGGTGCACCGACCCGGCCGCGCGTCCACTCCAGATCACCGGAGGCCGTGGCGGCACGGTCGGCGTCCATCACATCGGTGGCCGTGGTGCCCTGCCCCTCGTTCAGCGGGAAGTAGGACACCGGGTCCGAGGGCGGTGCCACCGTGAAGGTGTACACCAGGGCACACTCGGAGGAGTTGCCGAACGCGTCGACCGTGCGGGCGTGGAGCAGGTTCGTACCGACGTTGCGCGGGGTAATGGGCACCGTGGTGCTCGCCCCGGCGGAAGCCAGCTCGACCTCGGTGGAGCAGGAGGCGTCGTTGAGGCTGTAGTGGTAGGAGGTGGCGCTCTCCACCCCGTTGTTGGCGAAGGTGAACTCGCCCGTGCGTCCCAGGCTGCCGTGCGCGGTGTCCCCCACCGGATAGTCGGTGGAGGTCACCTCGGGGCCGACCTCGGGCTTGGAGGTGTCGACCTTGATCCAGCACCAGTCCGACCACGGGTACCCCCACTCGGTCTGGTCGTGGGCGATCGCCCGATACCCCAATAGCTCACCCTCGGGCAGTGCTGTCGCGGTCACAGACCGCTCGGAGCCATTGGGCCAGTACCCGACGTTGGCGTAGCTGGAGTCGGCGTACTCGCGCGGCTCGGTGCCGTTGATCCGCCACTCCACACGCAGCTTGAGCTTCTGGCCGCCCCAGGCGGCGCGCGCGTCGTAGTCGCGGATCTTGGCACGGAACGTGGTGGTGGTGTCGTTGATCAGGCGGGGGTCGTCCTTGTCGGTGGAGCACACCCCGCCCAGGGAGTCGGACATGGAGCCAGTGGACACCTGGGAGGGCTTGTTGTTGTAGTCCACCACCAGCACCGGTGGGTCGTCGGTGACGTCGAAGCGCCGCCAAGCGGTGGTGCCCGACTCGTCGCGTTCCTTCAACCGCAGGTAGACGTAGGACTCGTCGTTGTCCGCGCCCCACTGGTAGGCGTCGGTGGCGTCGAACTCCACACCGCTGGTGGACGGGCAGGTGGCCCAGCCTCCGGTGACGTTCTGGGTGTCCAGGTGGTCGCGGACGGTGGGCTGGTTGTTCCAGGTGGTGTTGCTGTTGAACCTGTCGGTGCGATGCAACTGCACGTAGGAGTTGCTGTTGCAACTGTAGGCCCAGTCCACCTCGGTGCGCATCGTGGCCGAGTGGATGGTGGTGGTGTCCTGCTTGATGCGGCCCGGCACGCTGAACTGGAAGAACGCCCGGCGGGTGTAGACACGGTCCCACTCGATACGACCCACGCCCACGCTCGGCTCGTCCGGGTCGTTGAAGTAGCTGGTGGTGGGAAAGGCCTTGTCAACGAAGGTCCAGTTGGGGCGGCTGGCGGTGACCGAGGGGTCGATATAGACCGGGTACTCAGTGGTTTCGTCGGTGAGCATGGCCTGGTCGGGGACCAGGCGCAGGGCGTCGACCTCCACCGTGGTCTCCACCGGTTCGACCTGGGATGTGGTCAAGGGTGCGACGGTCGGGTCCTCGACCTCGGTCGTCTGCTCCTGGCCTGTGGAGTCCCACATGACGGGGGCTTGGGCGGAGAAGACACTCTGCCCGCTCTCGTCGCCCAGAGCGTCGAGGTTGCCGTGCTCGTCCTCGGTCATGGTGACCCCGGTGGTGTCCAGGGCCAGTTCCAGCTCGGCAAGCTCTGGGGAGGCGGCGGCCTCAGGGGTGTGGACGACGAGGACCTGGGTGAAGCCCTCCACCCCGGCGGTCAACACCAGGTCCACGTCGGGCAGGATGTCGGTGTAGGTGGCCTGGGCGCCGTCCAACGTGGGTGTGGGTAGCTCGCCCTCCCAGTCCAGGGTGACGCTGTTGGTGCCCAGCCCGAGGGTGACCATCGGGGCGTCGCCGCCGCCGGAGAAGGCCAGTTCGGTGTTGGTGGCCCGGGGCCGGACGAGCCCGTCCTCGGCGGCCACCAGGGTGGTGTCCACATCCACCCACCCGTCCTCGGAACGCACACGGACCGGGAGAGGGGAGATCTCGGCGGTCAACGTGCCGTCGGGGTTGGCGAAGTGCTGGGTCTTCTCATCCGTCAGGGACGGGATCTCCACCCGTTCCCCGGTCTCGGCGGCCAACGCCAGCGCGTCGAACTCCTCGCCTCCGCCCTGCACGTCTTCACTGGTGGGAGGGGCGGAGGTGTCCTCATCGGCCGCCGCTGGAAGCGCGGTCAGCAATGACAGGGCCAGCGTGGCAGCGGTGGTCACCGCCGCCACCCGGGTCAAGGGGGAGAGCATGGGGGATGCCTGTCTTGTTGTGGTGGAGCACAGTCCCCAAAGGGACTCAGTCACAGCTAATTCAAACCGGACAGAAAGCTACTAGTTACACCTATATCGACACAAGTAACACATAGTAGTTTTCCCACACACCACAGCCGATCCCTGGCCAGGAACACAAAGTGGCTTCGAACCTCCGTGGCCGTGTCCGGCCACGGAGCAAGGAGCAACACCCTTTCTCGCCCTCCTGCCGTCGCGGGAGGGTTGACAGGTACGCCACCAGGCAGCTCAGCCTGCGCCGACGGACGCTTCACCGGTTTCCGGGCGAGGCGTCCGCACGCGGCTCCCGCGACACATGCGTATCAACCTGACGTAGGAGCCTTGCATCTGCCCGCCACATCATGGAGGTTTTCTCCTAGGGCAGACCCGGACGCCGCGCGCGGTGACCGCACCGGAGCGCATCCCTTCCGGCTGCCCCTGTCCGCACGACAGCAGCCGGAAGGAGCCCACGTTGGTGAACCCGGACCCGAGCCGTTCCGCGCTCCCGGCCGCCGGGGGCGCGGCCCTGATCCCCCGCGTCGGCGCCCTGGGCGCCGCCCTCGCGGCGGTGCTCACCGCGTCACTGCTCCATGCGCCGCACACGGCGACGGCGGTGACCGCCGTCCCGGCGACGACCACCTCCGCCGAGCCGTGCGCGGTCGATCCGCAGGCGCCGCCCAAGCGGCAGATGCGCGCCGAGTGGATCGCCTCGGTGGTCAACATCGACTGGCCCAGCGAGCAGGGCCTCTCGCCCGAGGCCCAGCGGGCCGAGCTGATCGACCTGTACGACCGGGCCAAGGCGGACGGGCTCAACGCCGTGTTCGTGCAGATCCGGCCGACCGCCGACGCGTTCTGGCCGTCCCCGCACGAGCCCTGGTCGGAGTGGCTCACCGGCACGCAGGGCGCCGACCCCGGGTACGACCCGCTGGCGTTCGCGGTCGAGGAGGCCCACGAGCGCAACCTGGAGTTCCACGGCTGGTTCAACCCCTACCGGGTGGCCATGCACGACGACCCCTCGCGCCTGGTGGCCGACCACCCGGCGCGGGTCAACCCGGACTGGGTGTTCGCCTACGGCGGCAAGCTCTACTACGACCCGGGCATCCCCGAGGTGCGCGCGTTCGTCATCGAGGCGATGATGCACGCGGTCGAGAACTACGACCTGGACGGCGTCCACTTCGACGACTACTTCTACCCCTACCCGGTGGCGGGCGAGACGGTGCCCGACCAGGACACGTTCGCCGAGTACGGCGGCGGGTTCGGCGACATCGGGAACTGGCGGCGCGACAACGTCAACCGCATGGTGGCGGAGATGGACGAGGCGGTGCACGCCGCCAAGCCGCACGTGAAGTTCGGCATCAGCCCGTTCGGGATCTGGCGCAACGACACCAGCGACCCGAACGGCTCCGACACCGGCGGCTTCGAGTCCTACAGCCAGATCTACGCCGACAGCCGCAGGTGGGTGCGCGAGGGCTGGGTGGACTACATCAACCCGCAGGTCTACTGGGAGATCGGCCTGCCCGTGGCCGACTACGCGGTGCTCGTCCCCTGGTGGGAGCAGGTCACCGAGGGCACCGGCGTACACCTCTACATCGGCCAGGCCGCCTACAAGGTCGGCAACGCGGGCGCCTGGTCCGACCCGGACGAACTCTCCCGGCACCTGGACCTCAACCGCGAGTACCCGGGCGTGGACGGGGACGTCTACTTCAGCGCGAACTCGCTGCGCACCAACGCCAGGGACGCCATGGACGTCGTGGTCGAACAGCACTACGCCCACCCCGCCCTGATCCCGCTCAAGGAGGATCTGGGCGGGGCCGCTCCCGAGCAGCCCGTGGTCACCGCAGCCGCACGGTCCGACGGCGGCACCGAGCTGACCATCCGCCCCGGTCGCGGCGGCAGGCCTACCTACTACGCGGTCTACGCACTGGACGGCGCACCCGGACGGCAGGAAGTCCCGTGCGCCGTGCAGGACCCGCGCGCCATGGTCGGCACGGTGCGCGCGGCCGAGGGCGGGGGCGAGACGGTCTTCACCGCGCCCGGCGGCGGTGACGTGACCTACTACGTGACCGCCCTGGACCGGCTGCACCACGAGAGCACGCCGAGCAACCCGCGGCACGTGCCCTGACGTCGGACGGAGCGAGCGGGGCCCGGCGCATGCGCCGGGCCCCGCGGCCGTTTCCCCCTCCACGTCCGCGTCCGTCCCCCGCCCGGACGACGGACGGCGCCCCGGACCCGCGTCCCCGCCCTGGTCCGCACCGTGGTCGGTCCGTGACACCACGGCGACGGACCGGCGAAGAACGCGCCAACTCCCCCGCCCGGACCTGGCCACGGCGCGCACCGCTGGGCCAGACTCGCCGGGACCGTTCGCTCCCCCGCTAAGGACCGCAGAGGATGACCCTCCCTCCACGCTCCCCCCGACTCCTGTCCCCGCTGCTCGCCCTCGCCGTCGGCGCCGCCCTGCTCTCCCCCGCCCCGGCGGCCTCCGCGTCGCCGCTTCCGGCCGAGACGGCCCCGGCCGTGGCCTCCCCCGTGGACCACGTGGACCCGTTCATCGGCTCCACCAACGGCGGCAACACCTACCCCGGCGCGGTCCGGCCGTTCGGGATGATCTCCTGGAGCCCGACCACCACCCGCGGGGACCAGACCGACACCGGCGCGGCCAACGGCTACTCCTACGACGTCACGCGGGTCCGGGGCTTCGCCCTCACCCACGTCAACGGCGCCGGGTGCCACCCCGGGGCCGCCGGGGACGTGCCGATCATGCCGGTCACGGTGCCCGTGGACTCGTCGCCCAGCGCCGACACCCGCGACGAGGTGTACGCGAGCGACTTCGACCACGCCGACGAGTCCGCATCCCCCGGCCGCTACACCGTGACCCTGGACAACGGCGTGCGCACGGACCTCAGCGTCACCGACCGGGCCGGTGCCGGGGAGTTCGACTTCCCCGAGGGCTCCCCCGCCAGCCTGCTCTTCCGCACCTCCAACTCGCTCAACGGCAGCGAGGACGCCGACGTCCGCATCGACGAGGAGGCCCGCACGGTGAGCGGTTCGGTGCTCACCGGCGCCTTCTGCGGACAGCGCGCCAACGGCGGCGAGAACAACCGCAACTCCTACTACCGGCTGCACTTCACAGCCCACTTCGACACCCCCTTCACCGAGGTGGGCACGTGGGAGGACGACGAGCTGAACCCGGGCGCCACCACCGCCTCGGGCGGTGAGGGCTACGACCGCGACCAGCGGCGGGGCCGGGGCTCGGGCGGCTACGTCTCCTTCCCCGAGGGCTCCGACGTGGGCGTGCGCGTGGGCATCTCCTACGTCAGCGCGGAGAACGCCGAGGCCAACCTCGACGCCGAGATCGCCCCCGGGCAGAGCGTGGACGCGGTGGCCGCGTCGGCGCGCGAGGCCTGGAACCGGCGCCTGCGCACGATCCGGATCGGCGGCGGCACCGATGACCAGCGCACCGCCTTCTACACGGCGCTCTACCACTCCCTGCTCCAGCCCAACCTGGTGAGCGACGTCGACGGCCGCTACCCGGGCATGGACGGAGAGGCGCACCGCGTGGCGGACGGACAGGGCGCCCAGTACACGAACTTCTCCGGCTGGGACCAGTACCGCGCGCAGGTCCAGCTGCTCGCGCTGCTGGAGCCCGAGGTGGCCGGGGACTTCGCCCAGTCCCTGCTCAACTTCTCCGAGCAGAACGGCGGCGTGTGGGACCGCTGGGTGCACGTCAACGGACCCACGCACGTGATGACGGGCGATCCCTCCGCCGCGACGCTGGCGACGTTCGCCGCGATGGGCGTGGACGGGTTCGACGCCGAGACCGCCTACGCGTCCCTGCGGACCCAGGCCACCGAGCCGCACCCCGACGGGCTGTCCGACGCCGGATGCCCGGGCCAGTGCGAGGGCCAGCGCCCGAACCTGGAGCGCTACCTCGAACTCCACTACGCGCCGCAGGACGAGTGCCACTGCTGGGGCGGGGCCGCGGAGACGCTGGAGGCCTCCGTGGCCGACAACGCGCTCGCCCAGTGGGCGGAGCGCCTGGGGCGCGGGGACGACGCCGCGATGTTCGCCGAGCGCGGCGGGTACTGGCGCAACGTCCACAACCCCGAGGCCACGCCGGAGGCGGGCTACGCGCAGGCGCGTAACGCCGACGGGTCCTGGGTGACCCCCTTCGACCCGGGGCGCGACACCGGGTTCGCGCAGGGCACCAGCGCGACCTACACGTGGATGGTGCCGCACGACGTCGGCGGCCTGGCCGAGGCGATGGGCGGCCGGGAGACCGCTGCCGGACGCCTCGACGGGTTCTTCCGCACCCCCGACGGCGCGTGGTCGGTGGGCGGCGGCGACCCGCTGCGCTACGACCCCACCAACGAGCCGGGCATCCACGCCCCGTGGATGTACAACGCGCTCGGGCAGCCGTGGAAGACCCAGGAGACGGTGCGCGAGATCGTGGACACCCAGTACGGGACGGGGCCGGGCGGCCTGCCCGGCAACGACGACCTGGGCACGATGTCGGCCTGGTACGTGTTCTCGGCCCTGGGGCTGTTCCCGCAGGCGCCGGGGCGCGGCGAGCTGCTGTTGTCGGCCCCGGTGTTCTCCTACGCCAGGATCGCGCCGGGCGGACGCGAGCCGATCACCGTCGTCGCACCGAACGCCGGGCCGGACACGCCCTACATCGGTTCGGTGCGCCTGGACGGGCGGGAGCACACGCGCTCCTGGCTGCCGGAGTCCTTCCTCAGCGAGGGCGGACGCGTCACGCACGTGCTGGTCAGCGAGCCCAACACCGCGTGGGCGACCGCTGCGGAGGACCTGCCGGTCGACCACTGAGGACGCGGGCGGGCGCCGCGCTCTCGGGTGCGGCGCCCGCCCGCGACCGGGTCTCCGGACGGGGGCGGCGCCCGCCCTGGCCCGCACACGACCGGGTCTCCGGACGGGTGTGGTGTCCGTCCCGACTCGCACACGCCCGCGTCTCCGGACGGGGGCGATGCCTGCCCGTGATCGGATTCCGAGCGAGCGCGGCGCCCGCCCCGCCCCGCACGCGACCGGTTTCCGGAACGGTCGTGGGAACCGCCCGTGGCCGTCGCGGGGCCCGGCGAGCGCCGGACCCCGCGGCCGCTCACCCGGCGGCGTGCAGCGGGCGGGCGCGCAGGGCCGCGACGGCCGGGACCAGGCTCGCGAGCAGCCCGATGGCCACGACGGCACCGGCCAGCGGCAGGTACTGGTCCAGGGGGACGGCGAGCACCACCCCGCCGCCGGTGAGGGCGTGGCCCGCGGCGGCCACCCCCGCCAGCGCCGTGGCGGTGCCCAGCGCCACCCCCGCCAACGACACCGCCAGGGCCTCCCCCGCGACCATGCCCGCGATCTGGGCCCGCGAGGCCCCCACCAGGCGCAGCAGGGCGAAGCTCCGCGCGCGGGCCGAGACGGAGACCACGAGGGCGTTGACCGCGCTCACCCCGGCGAAGCCCGCCACCAGGACCACCATGAGGTGGGTGATCCACGCGTCCTCCTGGCCGATCCGGGCCTGGGTCGCGATGTGCTCGGCGCGGTCGGCGACCCGGAGTTCGGGCCCGGCGTCGATCGCCTCCTCCAGCAGGGAGGCCGTCTCCCGGGCGTCGGCCGAGGGGTCGAGCGCCACGTACAGGCCGTTGTACAGGGTGTCGAGCATCCGGGGCGCGACGGCCGCCTCGGGCAGCAGGACGTCGGGGAAGTCGAGCCCCGCCCGGTACAGGACCGACACCCGGGCCGTGAACCCGGTGCCGTCGGGGCCGAGCAGCTCCACGGTCTGCCCCGCCCGCCACCCTTGGCCCCGGGCGGTGTCGGCGCGCACGGCGACGCCGCCGGGGCCGAAGTCCTCCCACGCGCCGCCCTCCACCGCCAGGTCGTAGACCCGCGGCACAGTCCCGGGTTCGACCAGGTGGGTGGTCAGGTACGGCCCGCCCGCGGAGGTGACCGTCTGGCGGTAGCCCCCGGCGGTGGCGACCCCGGGCACGTCCTCGGCGGCCTCCGCCGCGGACGCGGGCAGGCCCACGCCCAGTGCCCCGGACACCACCAGGTCGGCGGCCAGGCGCTCCCCGTAGGCGCGCAGACGGGCCTCGGTGGTGGTCGTCTCCTGGAAGAGCAGCAGGCACGCGACCGCCGTCGTCACCAGCAGGGGCGCCATGACGCCCGCCACCCGGCGGACGTCGGCGCGCGCCTCCCGGTCGGCGGCCAGGGAGGCGGCCCTCCTGCGGGTGAGCGGGCGCAGCAGGAGCAGAGCCGCGTGGACCAGCGCCGGAGAGAGCAGGACCGCGGCGGCGACGAGGAGCAGCGCGGCCGAGACCGCTGCGGTCACCGCCACCACGGTTCCGGCCAGGCCCCAGGCCGTCGCGAACAGGGCCGCGGCACCGCACAGGACCACGGCGCCGAGCACCAGCCGGGCCCGGGAGAAGGGAGCGGGTTCGACCTGCGCCGCGCGCATCGCCTCCACGGGCGCGATCCGGCCCGCGGTGAGGGCGGGGCGCCAGGAGGCCGCCAGCGGCACGGCCAGGGCCAGCGCCGCGCCCGCCGCGAGAGCGGGCCAGCCCAGGACCGGTTCGAACCCGTCCGGCAGCGTCCCCAGTGTCGTGAAGAGCCTGGTCAGGAGTAGTGCCAGCACCGTACCCACGACGCAGGACAGCGCGGCGGCCACGCACCCCAGGACCAGGGCCTCCCCGACGACGAGTCGGCGCACCAGCCCCGGCCGGGCCCCGGCCAGGCGCAGGAGGGCGAACTCCCGGGCGCGGTCGCGCACGGTCAGGGAGAGCAGGCTGGCGACCGTCACCGCGGCCACCGCCAGCGCCAGCGCGGCCATGGTGCCCAGGAACCGGCCCATGCCCGAGGCCAGGTCCCGGTTCTGCCCGTCCAGCGCGAGCGCCGTGGAGCGTTCGTCCCCGGTGAGCGCCCGGGTGCCGGGCGCGGCCTCCTCGACCGCCCCGGCCAGCCGGTCGGGGCCGGTGCCCTCCTGCGGCCAGAGCGCGGCCAGAACCGGGTCGCCGCCCCGCCGCGCGGCCTCGGCGGGCGAGAAGAACAGGGCCCGGTCCGGGGCACCGCCGCGCTCGACGGTTCCGGTGACCAGCGCGTCGGCGAGCCCGTCGGAGGTCAGGACCCGCGCGCGGTCGCCGGGCCCGAGCCCTGCGTCGGCGGCGGTACGGGTGTCGAGGACCACCTCGCCCCCGCTCTCGGGGGCCCGTCCGGTCGCGGGCGTGAGCCCCTCGGCCTCGGCGAGCGCCCAGGAGTGGCCGAAGGAGCGGTCGGAGTGGCCGCCGAGCGTGCGGTCGGCGGTGACCACGTAGGCGGAGAAGGGCGCCTCGGCCGCCGTCCGGCGCACGCCGGGGAGGCCCTCCAGTTCCGCCACGGTCTCCGGGTCCAGCCGAGGCGGTTCCCCCAGTGGGGAGGCGGTGATCCCCGCCGCGGCCTCCCCGGGGACGGCCGTCACCACGACCGGCGCCCGCGACAGCCTCCAGGACGCCCCGGCGCCCTCGGCGGCCACCCGCTCGGCCGAGTCCTGGAGGGCGAGGACGGCCGTGGCCAGCCCGGCGCCCAGGGCCACGGTCAGGACCGCCAGGGCCAGCTGGCGCGCCCGGTCGGCGGCGCCGCGCAGAACCATCCGCATCACGCGGCACCGCCTCCCCCATCGCCCGGGGCCGCCTCGTGGTGGCGGGGATGCGGCGGTCGACCGGTCAGCGCCCCGGGTGACGCGGTGGGCGCCGTCGCAGGTGCGCCCGTACACGGCCCCGCGGGTACCGCAGCGGGCAGCGCCACGGTCACGCCGTGGTGCCTCGGGTGGTTCACCGTTCCTCCAGACGCCGGATCCAGGCCAGGACGGAGTCCGCGGTGGGGTCGGCCAGCTCCCCCTGGACGAGGCCGTCGCGCAGCATGAGCACGCGGTCGGCGCGGGCGGCGGCGACCGGGTCGTGGGTGACCATGACGACGGTCTGCCCGTGGTCGGAGGCGGCCCGGCGCAGCGCGTCCAGGACACCGGCCCCGGAGCGGGAGTCGAGGTTGCCGGTGGGTTCGTCGGCCAGGAGCACGCTCGGCCGGTGCACCAGGGCGCGGGCGACGGCGACGCGCTGCTGCTGGCCCCCGGAAAGTTCGGAGGGCCGGTGGCCGAGGCGGTCGGCCAGGCCGAGCGAGTCCACGAGGTGGTCGTGCCACGCCTCGTCCCGGGGAAGGCCGGACAGGCGCTGGCCGATGGTGATGTTCTCCCCCGCGGTCAGCGACGGGAGGAGGTTGAACGACTGGAAGACGAATCCGAACGCCCGCGCGCGCAGCCGGGTCAGGGCCGGTTCGGCGAGTCCGGTGATCGGCTGGCCCTCCACCGTCACGGTGCCCGCGTCGGGGCGCTCCAGCCCCGCCAGGCAGTGCAGCAGGGTGCTCTTGCCCGAGCCGGAGGGGCCCATGACCGCAGTGAAGCCTCCCCTGGGAAAGGCGGCGTCCACCCCCGCCAGCGCGTGCACGGGAACACCTCCCCGCCTGTGGGTCCTGGTCAGACCGGACGCCCGCAACGCGTGGGGGGTGGCGTCGGCTCCGGGCCGGTCCCGGACGTATCCGCCCATGGCGAACTCCGCTCGTCTCGTCCTGTGGAGGGGTGTCGGCACGGTGTCCCGCCCCCGTGCAAGAGCCAAACACGGGGGCCGGTCCGCGTCACGGGGCCTGGACGGAGGTTCGATGGTGGGGCTGCCCCCACCCCCGGAGACCGACCGGGGCACGGGGACGGGCTGCGCGGGCGGGCCTCGTCAGCGGTGCGGACGCGGATCTCACCGACGGGTCCGGCGGCACCGGCGGGCAGGGTCCGCGGGCGGGGCACGCGGCCCCGCTCCCTCTCGACGGCCGCGTCCCCTGGTCGCGGTGTCCGGGCGTCCCTATGCTCTGCCGGGGCCGCCTGTCTCCAGGAGGCGGACAGAGATGAGGGGGGTCCGTGACGGACGGATACGACGTGCTGGTGGTGGGGGGCTCGGGCGTCGACACGATCGTCCGGGTGGACGAGCTGACCCTGCCCGGCGGGGACTCGGTGTTCGTCCCGCCGGTGGTCGACTACGTGGGGCACACCGGCAACGGGGTGGCGCTGGGATGCCACACGCTGGGGCTGGCCACCAAGTTCATCGACTACCTGGGAGACGACGCCCAGGGCCGGATGGGGCTCGACTCCTACGCCGAGCGGGGGCTGGACTTCAGCCACACCGTCTCGCCGCACGGCACGCCCCGGGGCGTCAACCTCGTGGACCGGAGCGGGCGCCGCTTCTCCTTCTACGACGGGCGCCACCCGGGCGACCTGCGGCTGCCCCCGGAGTTCTACCTGCCCTTCGTGCGACGGGCCCGGCACGCGCACCTGTCGATCACCGGCCACAACCGGGACATGTACGGGGACCTGGAGCGCCACGGTCTCACCACGTCCACGGACCTGCACGACTGGGACGGGACGAACCCCCACCACCTGCACTACGCGCTGCGTTCGGACGTGGTGTTCATGAGCGCGGCGAGCGTCCGCGACGGGGTCGGGGACGTGCTGCGCGACGTGGTCGGCCGGGGGCGGGCCCGGGTCGCCGTCGCCACCGACGGTGAACGGGGCTGCCACGTCCTGGAGCGGGGCTGGGACGCGCCGCGCGGCTTTCCCGCGGTGCGGCCGGACCGACCGGTGGTGGACGGCAACGGCGCGGGGGACGCGTTCGTGGCCGCCTTCCTGCACGCCTGGCTCGGCGGGGAGCCCGTGGAGCGGTGCGTCCTGGCCGGTGCGGTGGCGGGGGCCTTCACCTGCGGCAGCGCGGGAACGCACACCGAACTGATCGACCTGCCCACGCTGCGCCGTCTGTCCGAGGACGCCGAGTACGAGCTCGCCTGAGGGGCGGCCGGAAGTGCTGCCGGTGGGGCGTGCGGGGCGGGCCCGTGGGCCTTGACGGCCACAGCACCGGCGGCGGGGCCGGTCCCCGCCCGGCGCCCGCCCTCCGAACGGGCGCGCGCAGGATCCACGCGCGTCTCGCGGTCGCCCCGGCCGCCCCGCACGACCCCGGTCACCGGGTCGCGTCGGGCGGCGGGCACGGCGCGGCGCGGCGCGTAACGTGACGTCATGGACATCGATCTGCGTACACGTACGGCCCTGGTGACCGGCTCGACCCAGGGCATCGGCCTGGCGATCGCCACGGCGCTGGCGCGCGCCGGGGCGACGGTGGCGGTCAACGGGCGCGGCGAGGAGAAGGTCGCCCGCGCGGTGGAGGCGATCACGGAGCGGGTGCCCGGGGCCGAACCGGTGGCCGCGGTCGCCGACGTGACCACCGAGGAGGGCGTCGGGCGGCTCCGGGAGCTGCTCCCCCGGATCGACGTGCTCGTCAACAACCTCGGGGTCTTCGGCGCGCAGGACGCGCTCGACATCCCCGACGAGGAGTGGCGTCGCTACTTCGAGGTCAACGTTCTCTCCGCCATACGCCTGACCAGGGAGTTCCTGCCCGGGATGACGGAGCGCGGGTGGGGCCGGGTGCTCAACATCGCCAGCGACTCGGCGGTGGTGATCCCGGCCGAGATGATCCACTACGGCGTGTCCAAGACGGCGCTGCTGGCGGTCTCGCGGGGGTTCGCCAAGGAGGCCGCGGGCACGGGGGTGACCGTCAACTCGGTGATCGCCGGACCCACCCGCACCGGCGGTGTGGAGGACTTCGTCTACCAGCTCGTCGACCGGAACCTGCCCTGGGAGGAGGCGCAGCGGGAGTTCATGCGCCTGCACCGGCCGCAGTCGCTCCTGCAACGGCTGATCGAACCCGAGGAGATCGCCAACATGGTCGCCTACCTGAGTTCGCCGCTGGCCTCGGCCACCACGGGGGCCGCCGTGCGCGTGGACGGCGGGTACGTCGACTCCATCCTCCCCTGACGAACGCGGCCGGACGCCGGGCGCCCGTTCCCGGCGTCCGGGCGCGGCGCCGCTCTCAACCGGTCCCGTCCACGGACCGGTGGAGCCGGTCGGCGAGCGCCGCCGTGTGGCGCGCGAACTCCGGCGGACCCTCGACCGTGAAGGGCAGGCCGGTGAGGGCGAGGACGACCGCGAGCCACTCGTGGGAGTCCACGCGGGCGGTGTAGCGCGCCCGGTCGGGGCCGACCGCCTCCAGGTCACCGTCGATCCGGGAGATCCGCGCCGCCACCTCGCCCGCCGAGGCGCCGAACAGGACCGACACCGTGTGCCGGGCGTCCCCTGACCCGAAGCCCCGCTCCAAGTGGTCGGCCAGCGGTTCCCCGGGCAGTTCCCGGCGGGTGAAGGGCGCCCTCGTGGGGGTGACCCCGGTGATCCGGTCGAGCCGGAAGGTCCGCCAGTCGTCGCGCTCGCGGTCCCAGGCGAACAGGTACCAGCGCCGCCCGGACAGGACCAGCCGGTACGGGTCCACCTTGCGGCGGAGTTCACCGCCGTCGCCGCCGCGGTGGAGCATCCGGACCCAGTGCCCGTCCGCGACGGCCTCGCCCAGGTCGGTGAGGACCCGTGTCCGCACGCCCGGCCACACCCGCCGCTCCGGTTCGACCGCCGCGGACAGGGCGCCCGCCCTGCGTGCCAGGCGCGAGGGCAGCACCCGGCCGAGCCGGGCCAGGGCGCGCTCCGCGCTCTCCTCCACGCCCTCCACCCCGCCGAGCCCGGCGGCGACGATCCGCAGGCCCAGGGCGGCGGCCACGACCTCGTCGTCCTCCAGCAGCAGGGGCGGCACCGCGCGGCCCGCGACCAGCCGGTAGTGGCCTCCGGGGCCGCGGAGGCTCTCCACCGCGTAGCCCAGTTCGCGCAGCCGGTCGATGTCGCGGCGCAGCGACCGCGGGCTGACCTCCAAGGCCTCGGCCAGGTCCGTGCCGGGCCAGGCCCTGCCGGTCTGGAGCAGGGAGAGCAGGCGCAGCATCCGCGCACTCGTGTCGGCCATACGCCCCATTCTCGTCGGGGTTGTGGCCGGATTCCGACCGCGATCCCCCTGGTGCGGCGCTGCGGAAGGCGCCGAGGCGCTCGGGCGGTCGGCCCCGGCCCGGCCCGCGCGCTCCATTCTCGGATGCGTGGAGCCGGGAGGAGCTGGAGGGTCAGGCCGTCAACGCGGGGTTGGGCCCCTCAGGTCCGTGTGGCGGGGTCCTCCCCCGTCAGCGGGGCGACCATGCGCGCGAACAGCTCGCGCGTGCGCTCGGGAGCGGCCGAGTTCAGGGCCGGGGATCCCACGACGGAGCGCATGACGCCCAGGCCGAGCAGGAGCGCGCCGAGCATCTCGGCCCGCAGTTCGGGGGAGTCGCCCGGAAGGCGCTCGGCGAACCGGTTCAGGTAGCCGTCGCAGACCTGGGAGCGCAGCTGCTCACGGACGTCGCTGCGGCCGGAGGAGCGCAGCATCACCAGGAGCGGGTGCTCTCCGCCGTAGGCGTCCCAGTCGGCGAAGACGACCTCCTGGAGCAGCGTGTCGGCCAGGTCGGCGACGGAGCCGTCGGTGCGGTCCTCCGCCCCACGCGGGACCTCCGGCCGCACCGCCTGCGCGTACAGCTCCTTCTTGGAGCCGAAGTAGCGGAAGACGAGGGCGGGGTCCACGCCCGCGTCGGCGGCGATGTCCCTCACCCCCGTGCCGTCGTAGCCGTGCCGGGCGAAGCGCAGTCGTGCGGCGTCCAGCAGGGACGCGCGGGTGGCCGCCTTGTCGCGGCGTCTGGTCGGGGTCATGGAAGTCAGCATAAGTCATCAGTCGTTGACTTAGTGGGGGGATGCGCCTAGTGTTTGTCACCACTTGATGACTTGAGCGGATGGGCGGACGGATGCGCACCTACGTGATCACCGGCGGCACCGACGGCATGGGCCGGGCGCTGGGAACGCTCCTGCTGAGGCGCGGGGACCGGGTCCTCGCCGTGGCCAGCGGACGGGCCAAGGGGGAGGACTTCCTGGCCGAGGCGCGGGCGGCCGGGGCTGGGGAGCGCGCCGAGTTCCTGCGCGCGGACCTGAGCACCGTCTCGGGCACGGACCGCGTGGTCGAGGAGGTCCTCGCCAGGACGGACGGCCTGGACGGCCTGGTCCTGGGCGCCCAGCGGTTCCGCCCCCGGAGGGAGGAGACCGCGGACGGGCTGGAGGCCACTTCGCCCTGGCCTACCTGAGCCGCTTCGTGCTCGGGCACGGACTGGCGGACCTCCTGGAACGCGGGGACTCCCCCGCCATCGTCAACATCGCCGGTCCCGGCGGGTTCCCCGGAAAGATCCGCTGGGAGGACGTCCAGTTGCGCGAGGGTTACACGGGCGTGCGCGCCGCCATGCAGTCCTCGCGCTGCAACGACCTGCTCGGCGTGGACTTCCCGGTCCGCCACCCCGGGGCGCGCGTCCGGTACGTGCTCTACAACCCGGGTTTCGTGCGCACGGGGATGGCCGACCCCCTGCCGCTGCCGCAGCGCGTCCTGACCAGGGCGCTGGCTCGGGTGTTCGCGACCCCGGCGGGCAGGGCCGCCGTGCCGCTCGCCCGGTTCCTGGACGCGCCCCCGGAGGCCGCTGTCACCGCCTTCCGGCGCGGCACGGAGTTGGGGCTGACCGGAGCGGACTTCGCCCCGGGGGCGGCCGACCGGCTGCACTCCCACACGGTGGACCTGTTGTCGGCGGTCCCCGGGCGGCGCGGTTCCTGAGCTGGCCGGGTGTTCCGGCGGTCCGGAACGCGGCTTTACGCACGGCCACCGAGGTGGCAGAAAGACACTGGTGGTGTGATCGTGGACACCGCCGGTGTTCTTGTGGAGTCGTTTCCCGAGGTATGGGGCGGATACCTCGTCCGCTGACCAGCGGTTCCCGGGACAAGGAACGGCACAGGAGGCGCGTTGCGACTCTCCCAGATCACTCTGCGCGCCCGCCCCTTACTGAGAGTTTACCCAGACCGGGTAGACATAGACGGAATGGGCCCCCACGGACCTGAGATAAGGATGTGCGCGACGTGATGGACTGGTTGAGCAATCTCTTCGGCGGAGCAGCCGAGGAAGCAGCCCAGGGAGTGTCCGAGGCCGTGGGCGGAGTCGGCGAGGCCGTGGGCGGGATCGGTGAGACCCTGGGCGGCGCCGGTGAGGCCGCGCAGTCCTACGGCGAGGAAGCCGTCGGCGGTTTCGCCGAGGGCGCCCAGGCCTACGGCGAGGAGGCCGTGGGCGGTTTCCAGGACAGCGCCACCGAGGCGGTCAGCGGCTTCCAGGAGCAGGCCGACACCGTGAGCGGTATCGCGGAGGACCCGGGCGGCGCAGCCGCCGACCACTTCTTCGGCAACAACTGACCTACCGCCGTCCCGGCCCCCGGCCGGGAGGGTACGGCCCGCCCGGAGCACCCGTGCCCCGGGCGGGCCAGTCGCGCGCCGCGAAGCCGTCGCGTCCCGTCAGCCGGGGAACAGCCGGTCCAGGTGGTCGTCCAGGACGGCCAGTGCCCGTTCCCGCGTCCCGTGCCCGAGCAGGGTCTGCGCCCTGAGCCCGTCCACGGGTGCGAGGACCGCGGTCGCCGCCGTCTCGGGGTCGGTGCCCTCCGCCGCCGCGCCGTTGGCGGCTCCCCGGCGGACGACGTCCTCCAGGAGCGCCTGGACGCCCGTGTAACCCCGCAGCAGCGACTCGGCCAACCGCGGCTCGACCAGCGCCCGCGCCTGGAAGGCGACACTCACCCGCTGCGCCTCCAGTTACTCCGGAGCACCGCCGAGCAGCACGGCCAGGACCGTGCGGACGACGGCGCGGGGCTCCGGGTGGTCGGGCGGTCCGGCGAGGGCATCCCGCACCCCGGCCATGTCCCACTCGGGGCGCTGGGCTGCGTCTTCGTGCTCGCGACCTGTTTCTCCATCGCGCACGGGTAGATCCGGGGCCGTGCTCAGGCGCGGCGAGGAGGGCGCCCGGAACACGGGGGCGGCCGGTCCCCACGACCACGGCGCCGGGGAGCGGCGGCTCCGGATCCCACGGGGGACTCCGCCCGGTTCGGAAGGCGGCTCCCCACCCCGGAATGCGGTGTTCCGCAGTACTCCCGCGCCTGGCGGGTGGCTAGTGTCGACGCTGACGCCGACCGCGACGGCCTCCCCCGTCTTCCTGGGGCACAGGGTTTCCCGAGGGCACAGAATTCCCCGAAGGCACGGGCCTCCGAGGGCACGAGTCCGCGCGTGGACAGCCGAGGGCGGGCGCCGGGCACGGACAGCCGGAGGCGGCGGCGATCGGAGCGGAGGAGAGGACGGGCGTGACGACGCACGGGGACGCGCATCCGGCGACAGCGGTGGCGCGCACATGGGGCCGGGCCGTGACGGGCGCCGCCGCCGGAGCGGTGACCGCGCTGGCCGAGGCCCTCTTCCTCGCGGCGGTCCTCGTGGCCGCCGTTCCCACGCTGCCCCTCCTGCTCCGTCCCGCCTCGCGCGCGTCCCTGCGCCGGGCGCTGGACGGGGCCGCCCGGCCGCTGGTCTCCCTGGAGCGCGGCCGCCTGTCCGCCCTGTTCGGCGTCGACGTCACCGTGCGCCCGGGGACGGCCCGACCGCTCGCCTACCTCGCGGTGCGCTGCCCGGTGGGGCTCTTCGGCGGGCTGGTGCTGGCCTTCTTCGCCGCCGGGCTCTACCTGGCGCTGTCACCGCTGGAGGTGCTCGACGGCAACGACCCCGCGATCGTGCCGATCGGCCTGGCCCTGATGTACCTGAGCGCGCAGGGGACTGTGGGCCTGGTGGGAACGGAACGCTGGCTGGCCCGGCGGTTCCTCGGCCCCAGCCGACAGGACCTCATGGAGGAGCGGATCGGGGTCCTGGTCGCGACCCGCGCGGGGGTGGTCGCCGCCGTCGACGAGGAGCGCCGACGCATCGAGCGCGACCTGCACGACGGCGTCCAGCAGCGCCTGGTGCTGCTGGGGATGGCACTGGGCCGGGCCCGCCGCGACCCGGGTTCGGAGCGGGGGCGCGCACTGGTCGAGCAGGCCTACGAGGAGTCCCGCGACGCCCTGCGCGACCTGAAGGAGGTCGCCTGGCGGGTCTACCCGGCCGCGCTCGCCGGGTCGGGACTGCGGGCCGCGCTGCACGACCTGGTCGGCCGGTCGAACCTGCCGATCGACCTGGAGTACGGACTGGAGGGCGCGTGCCCGCCGACCGTGGAGACGGCGGCCTACTTCGTGGTCGCCGAGTCGGTGACCAACGCGGTCAAGCACGCGCGCGCCGAACGGGTCAGCGTGCTGGTCGGCGCGCGGGGCGAGGGGGGAGCGAGGTCCGTGGTGGTGCGGATACGGGACGACGGGGTGGGCGGGGCCGACCCCGCGGGAACGGGGCTGGCCGGTCTGGCCAGCCGGGTCGAGGCGCTCGACGGCCGGCTGTCGGTGGACAGCCCCGCGGGCGGGCCGACGACGGTCAGGGCGGAGCTGCCGTGCGGGTGATGCTGGCCGAGGACTCGGCACTGCTGCGCGAGGGGCTGGTGCGGCTCCTGGAGGATGAGGGGCACCAGGTGCTCGCCTCGGTCGGGGACGCCGACGCCCTGCTGGCGGCCGTCCGCGGGGAGGCGCCCGACGTGGCCGTGGTGGACGTGCGCATGCCGCCCACGCACACCGACGAGGGGTTGCGCGCCGCGCTGCGGATCCGCCGGGAACAGCCCGGGGTGGGTGTGCTGGTGCTGTCCCAGTACGTGGAGAAGCGGTACGCCACCCGGCTGTTCGGTGAGAACACCACCGGGGTGGGCTACCTGCTCAAGGACCGGGTGGTGGAGGTCGACGAGTTCCTCGAAGCCCTGGTCAGGGTGGGGTCGGGAGGCGCGGCCTTCGACCCGGAGGTGGTGCGCCAGCTGCTCGCGGGCAGCAGTCGCAGGGACCCGCTGGGGCGCCTGACCGAGCGTGAACGCGACGTCATGGCCCTGATGGCGCAGGGGCACATCAACTCGGCGATCGCGGCGCGGCTGTTCGTGTCGCAGAGCGCGGTGGAGAAGCACGCCAACGCCATCTTCGACAAGCTGGAGCTGGGTGACACCAAGGGGTACAGCCGACGCGTGCTGGCGGTGCTGCGCTACATGGAAGCCTGAGCGCGGGCGGGGCGGGGCACGGGGGCGCCGCGCGGCGGTGAGCGGTGTCCACCGCGCGGCCGTCGGCCGCGGGTCCGCCGGGGGTGGAGGTCCCGGCGGACCCGGTCCGGAGGAGGGGTTCCGGACGGCCGGTCGGTTGGTCGTGGGGATCAGGTGAAGTTCACGTCACTGCACAGGTAGTAGACCTGGTCCATGTGGGAGGCCTGCCAGATCGTGAACACGATGTGGTGGCCGGACCTGCCCGAGGTGCTGACGTCGATGTAGCTGTCCAGCGCGGGCGCGTAGGGACCGGTCTCCTCGACCAGTTCGAGGTCGTCCCAGCCCAGGGCCTGGGTGGCCGGGTCGAACCCCTGCTCGGTGACGTAGACGCGGAAGTAGTCCGCGCCGTGCTGGGCCTGGTCGTACAGGTGGAGGGTGAAGTCGTCGCCGACGTCGGTGGTCTGCCACGGGCCGACCGCGTCCATCGAGTCGTAGCGGCCACCCTCGGTGTTGCCACCGCTGCACAGGGTCCCGTCGGGGATCTGGCCCTGGTGGTTGCCGCCCACGTTGTTGCGGTACAGGCCGTTCCAGTTCCACATGGCGTTGGGGTTGTCCTGCCACGCCTGCCAGCACATGGGGTCTTCCTGCGCCATGTCCGGGTTGAGGTGGTCGCTGCCCCAGCGCTCCCAGCAACCGTAGTTGCGGCTGGCGGGGTCCACGATCGAGCCGTGCGCGGAGGCGGGGGCGGCCATCGTGGTCAGTGCGACCAGGGGCACGGAGGCCAGGACGAGCGCGCGTGCGGCCCAGGTCCGGGGGGTGGCCCCGGTGGTCTCGGTGGTCTCGGTGGCTTGGGGGGTCGTGCTTTCCATTGCGTTCTCCATCGTTCTCGGCTTGGCCAGCCGATCGACGGGAGCGCTCCCACACCGCATGTTACCCCTTGGAGCCGAGTCGAAACAGAGCGCGGGAAAAATCCCTGGCGCACCTCCGGAGCGGGCGGCTACCGTCCCCGGTGTCCCCCGACCGCCCTCCAGGAAGGACACCGATGCGCGCCACCGCCGCCCACCCGACCGCCCGCCCCGCTCCGGCACGGGAACCGCACCCCGGGTGACGCGGTTCCGGGGAGACCGCGGACAGCGCCGAAAGCGGTGACAGCACCGGGCGCAGGGCGCCGCCTCCCCGGCACCAGCGGGTTCACGGCTCACTCCCGTCGAGGCGGGACGGACGGCTTCCGGCCCTCTCGTCCCCGCGCCGAACGGCGCTTTCGTCATGCCCTCCCGGGAGACCCACCGTGTCCCTGTTCCGTCGTGCCCGTGGCGCACGTCCTTCCCGCACGTCCCTCGGCCCCGACTTCGCCCGCCTGTGGGGCGCCTCGGCCCTGACCAACCTCGGCGACGGGGCCCTGGTCTCCGCGGGCCCGCTCCTCGTCGCCTCCCTCTCCCCCTCCCCGCTGGCGGTCTCCGCCGCGGCGGCGCTCCAGATGCTGCCCCACCTGCTGTTCTCCCTGACCTCGGGCGCGCTCGTCGACCGCCTGCCGCGGCGTGCCGTGCTCGCCGCGGCCAACCTGGCCCGCGGCACGGTCCTGGCGCTGCTCACCGCCGTGGTCCTGTCCGGCAGTACCGCCCTGTGGCCGGTCTACACGTCGGTGTTCGTGCTGGGCGTGGGCGAGACTCTGGCCGACACCGCGTACGGCTCACTGCTGCCGTCGGTGGTCCACCGCGACGCGCTGGGCCGGGCCAACGCCCGGCTGGCACTGACCTTCTCGCTCAACAACCAGCTGGCGGGC
The DNA here is from genome assembly GCF_008638355.1 of Nocardiopsis deserti. NCBI lineage: Bacteria > Bacillati > Actinomycetota > Actinomycetes > Streptosporangiales > Nocardiopsidaceae > Nocardiopsis > Nocardiopsis deserti. The sequence goes on from NZ_VWVS01000018.1 coordinate 163,798, forward strand.
CCGCCCCTGGGCGCGCTGATGTTCGCGGCGCTGACCGCACTGCCGTTCGGGTTCGACGCGCTGGCCTACCTGATGTCGGTGCTGCTCGTGCTGCGGATCCGTCCGGTGCGGCCGGACCTGCCCGCGCGGCCCGGACCGGCGGAGCCGCGGACGACGCTGCGCGCCGATGTCGCCCGGGGGCTGGCCTTCGTGTGGGGAGCGCCGGGCCTGCGCACGCTGTGCGGCTGCATCCTGGTGATGAACCTGGCCGGGGTGGGCGCGTTCGCGGTCTGGGTGCTCTACGCCCGCGAGCACCTGGGGCTGTCCGAGGCCGGGTTCGGGCTGTTCGTCACCGCGGGCGCGGTGGGCGGCGTCCTGGGGTCGCAGGCGTACGGGTGGCTGGAGGCCCGCCTGGGACGGGCGTTCCTGCTGCGGTGGGGCCTGGTGGTGGAGGCGGCGACCTACCTGGCCCTGACACTGACCTCGACCGGCCTGGTGGCGGGTGCGGTCATGGTGCTGTTCGGGGTGCACACGGTGGTGTGGGGCACGGCCGCCACGACGGTGCGCCAGCGGCTCACCCCCGACCGGCTGCTGGGCCGGGTGGGGGGCGTGTACCGGCTCGCCGACCTGGGCGGAGCCGCCCTCGGCGCGGTGGCGGGCGGCCTCCTCGCCGAGCACGCGGGGCTGCTGGTCCCGTTCTGGGTCGCGACCGCCGCGGTGGGTCTGCTCGCCGTGACCGCATGGCGACCACTGGTTATTACTGACCGGTTGTGAAGCAGGTCACCACCTGCGCATTTCCCTTCTGTGAACCGCGTACCAGAAATACTCCGGTCATATGGTGTTTACATATCACCATTGTCGGGCTACCGTTCAGGAAAGCGTTCCGGAGCCGTAACACTCAGCTACGGAAACCGGTGACGCCTTCGCACACACTGTTCACATCCATCCCCCTACACCCCCGCTCACCCCGACTGGGAGCGCTCCCAACCTTCCGGTCCCTTTTCGCTCAGCTTTACCCCGGATCTAAGGCACGCGAATGCCGCGCTCACCTCCATAAACGCAGGGAATTCCCGCATCCCCCGTCTGCCGGGCCCGAACTCCTCGGCCCGGCACTCCCGAAGGCTCCTTCTGGCAACTCGCTTCCATAAGGAAAGAAGAGATGAGCACACCCCCCCGTGCCATGAACCTACGTTCGTGGACACGACGCGGCCTGGCCGCGACCTCCGCCCTGGTGCTCGGCAGCACCCTGGCGGTCGCCTCCTCCGTACCCGCCAGCGCCGCGGCCGGTTGCGAGGTCGACTACCAACTCAACGACTGGGGCTCCGGCTTCACCGCGAGCGTGGAGATCACCAACCTCGGCGACGCGGTCAACGGCTGGACCCTGGAATGGGACTTCGCCGGAAACCAGCAGATCACCAACTCCTGGAACGGCACCGTCTCCCAGAGCGGCCAGAGCGTCTCGGTCACCAACGCCGGGCACAACGCCTCACTCTCCACCAACGGCACCGCCACCTTCGGCTTCCAGGGAAGCTACACCGGAAGCAACGCGGCACCCACGGCCTTCGAACTCAACGGTGTGGCCTGTGAGGGCCTGGTCGACCCCGGACCCGACCCCGACCCCGACCCCGACCCCGATCCGGACCCGGACCCCGGCACGGGCGAGCGGGTGGACAACCCCTACGTGGGCGC
>NZ_VWVS01000019.1:0-142957 GCF_008638355.1 Nocardiopsis deserti
CCGCCGTGGCGAAGGTGGCGGTGCGGCGGGTACTGCGGCGGGCGCTCTTGGTCATGGCGTACTCCGTTGCGCGGGGGGGGGGGGGGACGGGCGCGCCCGGCGCCGCGACGCGTGCGAAATAGCGGGTTCCGCACGGGCCGTGAGGGGCGCGCCCGCGTGGGCGGGTGCCCACTGAACAAGCGTTAAGTGACTGTACGTACGCGAGCGGTCGCGGACAAGGGGGTCACGCGAAAAAGTTGGGATCGCTCCCATGGGGCTGGGGTGAAACGTGTGCTCTGTGTGCTTTTGGGGTGGTGTCGCCGCCTCGGGGGAGGGATCAGGGCCCGGGGCGGGACCTGTCGGACGGGGGCGTCAGCTTTGCTTTGGCGAGGGACCCCGGGGCTTCAACTCCAAGAGGAATCACTGCGCGGACCACACCGGCCCCTGGTGACGGGCATCACATCGGATTGCTTTGGCTGCGTGCTGACACTGAACGGGTGCACGATGGTGGGCGTGTCGAAGATCGTCGCGTGGGTCAAGCTCACACCGTCGCCCGAGCAGGCTGCGGTGCTGGATTCGACCCTGCGCGCGCTCAACGACCACGCCACCTGGGTGGCGAAGGTGGCTCACGAACGCGGGGTGATGCGCAACTACGAGCTGCGCAAGCACACCTACCGGCAGTTGCGTGAGACCGGAGTGGGCTCCCAGGCGGCCCAGCACGTGATCAAGAAGGTGTGCGACGCCTACCGCGCCCGCCGGTCCAATCTGGACAACGGCAACTACGGGCCGAAGGGTTCGGTCCGCCGGAAGCGGATCGAGTCCACACCCATCGTCTTTCGCCCGGAGTCGGCGCACCCCTACGACGCGCGCAACCTGTCCTTCGCTCTGGACGCGCGCACAATCTCGCTGTGGACCTTCCAGGGCCGGTTAAAGGATGTGCCGTTCGTCGGCTCCCCCGACCAGATCAAGATGCTGGCCGAACACAAGCAGGGCGAGGCCGACCTGCTCTGCCGCGACGGTGCCTGGTTTCTGGCGGTGACTGTGGAGGTGCCCGATGCCCCCGAGATCGACCCCGACTCCTTTCTCGGGGTGGACCTGGGCATCGTCAACATCGCCACCACCTCTGACGGCCGGGTCATGGCCGGACGCGGGATCAACCGGTACCGCAGGCGCCAACAGCGGTTGCGGACCAAACTCCAGTCCAAGGGCACCCGCTCCGCCAAGCGTCTGCTCAGGAAGCGGCACCGCCGTGAGGCCAGGCACGCCCGGGATGTCAACCACCGGATTTCGAAACGCATCGTGGCCGAGGCCGAACGCACCGGGCGCGGCATTTCCCTGGAAGATCTCAAGGGAATTCGCGTGCGGGTACGGCAACGCAGGCCCCAACGGGTCACGCTGCACTCCTGGTCCTTCCACCAGCTGGGTCAGTTCATCGCCTACAAGGCCCGCCTGAAGGGTGTGCCGGTGGTGTTCGTGGACCCGGCTTACACGTCGCAGACGTGCGCTGAGTGTGACCACGTGGACTACAGGAACCGGGTCGATCAGGCCGTCTTCATCTGCCGGGGCTGCGGTGTCGTTGCACACGCGGACCGGAACGCCTCCGCCAACATCGCCGCTCGCGGTCGTGTGGTGTGGAACGCGGGGCGGAAGTCACACGTCCCACCCGACAACCCCTAGCGGAGTTGTCGGGTCAGACGCGGTGGGCTCCCTCGCACCCAGCGGAGGTGGTCCAACCGCACGCTCGGTCCCTTCAGGGAGCCGAGAAGCTGACGGTCTCCTGGAGCAGCGGGACCAGCTCGTCCAGCGCGTGGGAGATGCCCGGGTACGAACCGCTGGAGAAGGCGTTGGCCAGCTCCATGTCGTCCAGGATGACCAGTCGGCCGTCCTCGGCGGAGGGGATGCCCTGGAGCACCGGGTCCTCGTGCAGGTGGTCCGCCGTGCCGCCGATGGGGAACATGACCGTCAGGTCCGCGTCCAGGACCTCCAGCCGCTCCGGGCTCAGGTCGACGTAGAACGCGTCGTCGGCCATCTCCTGGACCTCGGGCTTGTACTGGAAGCCCAGCTCCTGGAGCAGGTCCACCCGGGAGTCGCCGGGCACGTAGGCGCCGTACTGGCCGTCGAAGTAGGCGCCCACGGTCAGGGTCATGTCGGCGAACTCGGGGTTCTCCTCGCGGATCTGGGCGAAGCGGCCCTCCAGCTCCTCGATGAGCTCCTCGGCGCGCTCCTGTTCGCCGACCACCTGGGCGACCTGGCGGGTCTGCTGCTGCCAGGTGGTGCCGTAGGTGACCTCCACGCCGGGCGGCGGGCCGACCACGGGGGCCACCGGCGAGAGCGTGTCGTAGCGCTCCTGGCTGTTGTCGGAGCGGGTGTCGAGGATGACGTCGGGCTCCAGGGAGGCGATCGCCTCCAGGTTCGGCTCCATGGTGCCGAGCTGGACCGGCTCCTCGTCGAACATGTCGGCCGCCCACGGACCCACGCCCGTGCCGCCGTAGGCCTGCCAGTCGGCCACACCGACCGGCTGCACGCCCAGCGCCAGCGCGGTCTCGGCGTCGGACCAGCCCATGGCGACGACGTTGGTCGGTTTGTCCGCGATCTCCACGTCGCCGAAGAGGGTCTCGACGGTGACCGGGTACCCCTCGGCGACCTCGCCGTCCGAGCCGCCCTCCGCGGAACCGGAGGTCTGGCCGCCGCAGGCGGCGAGCAGCAGGAGGGACAGCGCACCGGCGGCGATCGCGCCGCCGCGGGTCAGCGGACCGGGGTTCATGGGGCCTCATTCGGTCGATTGGATGAGCTTAGCCTTGCCTAAGCAAGGGTTATGGTGCTGGAGTCGGCGGTTTTGTGCAAGCTCGTGCTGAAGAACGGAAAAAGTCACGTATGCCGGTAAGGCGCGGTATGCACGGTGATCGACGGGCCCGCACGGCCCCCCTTGAGGGGCGCGGTCGTGTCGAGGGTCACACCGTCAGGCGTAGGCGTCCACGCCGTGGCGCCAGTAGCCGATGAAGGCGATGTCGTCCTTGGGGATGCCGTGTTGGTGTACGAGGGTGCGGCGGAGTTGGGTGGGCAGGGTGTTCTCTCCGGCGACGAAGCAGTAGGGGCGCCCCTCGGGGAGTGGGGCGGTGCGTACGGTTTCCAGGGCCAGTCGTCCGGGGACGGCGTGGGGGTCGGTGCGTGGTAGCCAGTGCACCTGTACTCCGGTGGGAGCGGTCACGGGGCGGATGTCGGTGCTGTCGGGGACTTCCAGGTAGGCCTGTCCCCGTAGGTCGGCGGGTGCCTGTTCGAGGATGGAGAGCAGGGCGGGTACGGCGCTCTCGTCGCCGACGAGCAGGTGCCAGTCGGCCTCCTCGGGCGGCAGGTAGTAGATCCCCTCGGGGTAGAGGCCCAGCTCGTCGCCGGGCCGGGCGGCCAGCGCCCACGCCGACGCCGGGCCCTCGTCCCCGTGCGCGACGAACTCGATGTCCAGTTCCAGCGCCTCGGGGTCGAAGCGGCGGACGGTGTAGTTGCGCACGTGCGGGCGCAGGTCGTCGGGCATGGCGCGGAACGCGGCCACCCACCCGTTGCCGTCGCCGCCGCTGTCGGCGACGGGCAGGTGCAGGCGGTCCTGGCCCGGCCGGGCGAAGAGGATCCGCGTGCACTGGTCCAGGCCCAGGAACTCGAACCCGGTCAGCTCCTCGCCGGTGAGCGTCACGGTGAGGAAGTGCTCGCTGGTCCGCTCGGTGCGCGCCACCCGGGTGCGGATCATGGTGCGGTGGCTCGGATACCTGATGCGCAAGGCGCGGCCCCTTCGTTCGGGTCGGAGAGCGGCGGGTGTCGGGTTCGTCCGGTCTCGGGGTGCTGTGACCGTATACCGACATGGGAAAGGTTAGCCTAACCAAGGTCGGTGTGGCACGGTGGTCCGGGGCCGGTGGTTCCCGGTTCCGTGGGCGCTCCGCCAGCCGACTAGGGTCGGTTTTCCGAACCTGCCTCAGCTTGCGGGGGCGGTTCGGGCGCCCACAGGGCTCCCGTTCTCCGGGCGCCCGAACACGGGCCGAAGCGAAGCGGAGGCCCCGGGGAACACCGGCTAGCCTTGCCCAGGGCACGACATCGCGGGGGGAACAGGACATCGGATGAGTAGACGTCTGTACGGGGCAGCGCGCCCCGCGTCGAGCGGACGCGCCGTATGAGCGCCGCCCCAGCCCCCGCCCCCGCCGCCGAGCGCGAACGGCGCTCTCCCCGCGTCCCCGAGCGGGAGGTCCCCGACAGCGTGCGCGCCCTGCGCCGCCGCACCCTGAGGCGCAACCGCGGCCACGTCACCGTCGGCGTGGTCCTGCTCTCCCTGCACCAGGTCGCCGAGGCCCTCGTCCCGGTGGCCATCGGCCTGACCATCGACTGGGCCGTCTTCACCGGCGACGTCGGCGCCCTGGGAGTCTGCGTCGCGGGCATGGTCGTGCTCTTCACCGTGCTGGCCCAGGCCTACCGCAACGGCGCCCGCTTCACCCTGCGCGCCGTCGAGAACGAGGCGCACCTGCTGCGGGTGGAGGCCGCCCGCCGCGCCCTGGACCCGCGCGGCGAACGCAGCGGCCTGCGCGCGGGCGAGGTCCTGTCGGTGGCCACCTCCGACGCCGAGCAGGCCGCCCTGTACGTGCGCGCCTGGTCGGCGTCGATCGCCGTGGTGGTCGCCATCGCCGTCACCACCGTCGCGCTCCTGGCCATCGACGTCCCCCTGGGAGCCGGCGTCCTCGTCGGCGTCCCCCTGCTCATGCTGTTCCTGCGCCTGCCCGCCGCCCGCATCACCCGGCGCAGCGAGGCCAAGCAGGCCACCGCCGCGGGGGCCACCGCCCTGGCCACGGACCTGGTCAGCGGTCTGCGCGTCCTCATGGGCATCGGGGCGCGGCGCAACGCGGCCACCCGCTACCGCCGGGCCAGCACCCTCGCCCTGGACGCCTCGGTCGGCGCCGCCGCCAGCAACGGCGTCTACCGCGGCCTGGTCACCGCGGCCAGCGCCGTCTTCCTGGCCTGTGTGGCGGGCGTGGCCGGGTGGATGGCCCTCCAGGGGCGCCTCAGCATCGGCGAACTCGTCACCGTCATCGGCCTCGCCCAGTTCCTGGCCGAACCCGTGCAGGGGCTGGGCATGGTCGGCCAGCTGTTCGCCACCGCCCGCGCCTCCGCCCGGCGGCTGGTGCGCCTGCTCAACGCCCCCGACGCGGTCACCCCGGGCGAGCGCGCCTGCGCGGGGGAGCCCGTGGTCGCGCTGTCCGGGGTCAGCTACCGCACGCTGCGCGGGGTGGACCTCGAACTCGCCCCCGGCGAACTCGTCGGCGTGCTCACCACCGACCCCCGCGACGCCGAGGCGCTGCTGGAACTGCTCTCGGGCCGGGCCGAGCCCGCGGCCCTGGACGGCACGCTCACCGTGGGCGGCGTCCCCGTCCCCGAACTCGCCCTGGACGCCCTGCGCGAGGCGGTCCTGGTGGAGGAGCACGGCGCCACCCTGTTCGAGGGCACCCTGCGCTCCAACCTGGACACCGGCGCGGGCGGCGACGAGGAGCGGCTGCTGGACGCCCTGCGCGCGGCCTCGGCCGCGGACCTGGTCGACGGCCACCCCGAGGGCCTGGACCGACCGGTCGCCGACCGCGCCGCCAACCTCTCCGGCGGCCAGCGACAGCGCGTGGCCCTGGCCCGCGCCCTGGTCGCCGACCCGCCCGTCCTGGTGCTGCACGACCCCACCACCGCCGTGGACGCGGTCACCGAGGAGGCCATCGCCCGGGGCACCGCCGCCGCCCGCGCGGGCGCGGCCAGGGCCACCCTGGTCGTGGCCAACAGCCCGGCGCTGCTGGCCCGCGCCGACCGCGTCGTGGTGCTGGCCGGAGGGCGGGTGCGGTGCGCGGGCACGCACGCGCTGCTGGTCGAGGAGGACGCGGACTACCGCGAGGCGGTACTGCGTTGACCGCCCCGCAGCAGAGCGCCCCCTCGCGGTTCACAGCACACCAGAGCGCTCCGTCGCCGACCGCCGCCCCAGGGCGCCGAGCCCTCCTTCCCCACACCCACGACCCGGAGGACGACCGATGAGCACGCCGGTGGAGGACTCCGCGAGCGAACACGGGGAGCTGCTGCCCACCGCCTCGGCCCGCCGCACGTGGGCCGTGCTGGGCGAAGGGGTGCGCGGCACGGGCTGGGGCACCCCCCTGGCCCTGGCCACCGTGCTCGCGGGCAGCGCCGCCGGACTGGTCGCCCCCTGGGTGCTGGGCCGGATGGTCGACGACATCTCGGCGGGGCGGGGGCTGGACACCGTCCTGTCCTCGGTCCTGCTGATCGCCGGGGCGGGTCTGCTCGGCGGTCTGCTCACGGGCGTGGGCAGCTGGCTGGTCAGCCGGGTCGGCGAGACCGTCCTGGCCCGCCTGCGCGAACGCGTCATGGACCGGGTGCTGCGCATGCCCGCCGCCCGCCTGGAGCGGGTACGCATCGGTGACCTGCTCTCCCGGGTCGGCGACGACGTCGCCGTGGTCACCGCCAGCATCGCCCGCAGCGGCCCCGACGCGGTCGTCGCGCTGGCCACCGTTCTGCTGACCGCGGTGGGCATCACCGCCCTGGACTGGCGCCTGGGCCTGGCCGCGATGCTCTGCGTGCCTGTCTACGTGACTGCCGTGCGCTGGTACCTGCCCCGCTCGGGTCCCTACTACGCCCGCGAGCGCGTGGCCATGGGCGAGCGCTCGCACGCGATGATGGGCGCCCTGCGCGGGCGCTCCGCCGTGCGCGCCTACCGCCTGGAGGACGAGCACGAGTCCCGGGTGCGCGAGCGCTCGACCGCCGCCATGGACATCACGGTCGCGGTGTTCCGGCTGTTCACCCGCTTCGGGTCGCGGCTCAACGCCGCCGAGTGCGTCGGACTGACCGCGGTGCTGGTGGCCGGGTTCTGGCTGGTGCGCGCCGACCTGGCCAGCGTCGGCATGGTCACCGCCGCCGCCCTGTACTTCCACCGCCTGTTCGGCCCGCTGATCTTCCTGGTCATGAACTTCAACGAGGTGCAGTCGGCCGGGGCGAGCCTGGCCCGCCTGGCCGGTGTGGTCGACCTCCCGGTGGAGGCCGACCCGGGCGCGGAGGAGGGCCCGGCCGGTTCCTCGGTCCGCGTCGCGGGGGTCACCCACTCCTACGGCACCGGCGGCCCGGCGGCCCTGGAGGAGGTGTCGCTGGAGGTCGCTCCGGGCGAGCGCGTGGCCCTGGTCGGGGCCAGCGGCGCGGGCAAGACCACCCTGGCCGCCCTGGTCAGCGGTCTGCGCACGCCCACGGCCGGAACCGTCTACCTGGGCGGGATCCCCCTGGAGGAGCTGGGGGAGCGGCGGGTGCGCGAGCACGTCTTCCTCGTCAGCCAGGAGACCCACGTGTTCGCCGGAACCCTGCTGGAGGACCTGCGCCTGGCCCGCGCCGGGGCCGACGCGGCCGAGGCGGAGGCCGCCCTGGAGACCGTCGGCGCCCTGGAGTGGGTGCGCGCCCTGCCCGAGGGGCTGGACACGGTGGTCGGCGAGGGCGGGCACGCCCTGACCGCCGAGCAGGCCCAGCACCTGGCGCTGGCCCGGCTGGTGCTGGCCGACCCGGACGTGGCGGTCCTGGACGAGGCCACCGCCGAGGCGGGAAGCTCCGGCGCCCGGCGCCTGGAGCGGGCCGCCGCCGCGGCCACCGCCGGGCGCACGACGCTGGTGGTGGCGCACCGGCTGACCCAGGCGCAGACCGCCGACCGCGTGGTGGTCATGGACCGGGGCCGCGTCGTCGAGCAGGGGACGCACACCGAGCTGGTCGCGGCCGGAGGGCGCTACGCCGACCTGTGGCGCAGCTGGCAGGGCGCGCCGGACGACGGGGAACTGCTCTCCCGCTGACCGCGGGCGGGGTCAGAGCTGGAGTTCGCTCTCCACGCGCCGGAGGGTGTGGCGGGCCATGGCCAGGTTGGCGCGCTGGCGGTCCAGCGCGAGGTAGAGGAAGACGCTGCCGTGCGACTTCTCCAGCAGGCGGATGAGGTGGTACTGGCTGCTCAGCGTGATGAGGATGTCCTCGATGCGGTCGTCGAGGCCGATCGCGCCCAGGGCGCGCGTCTTGGCGCGCACGACCTCGGTGTTGGCCGCGGCGGCCATCTCCAGGTCGAAGTGGCCGCCTCCGCCCATGGTGCCCAGGGACATGCCGCTCTCGTAGTCGACGACCGCGACGCCGATGGCGCCCTCGATCCCCATGGCTTCCTTCATCGCCGCTTCGGCGTTCATGGCGTCTCCTCACGCTCGGTGTCCACCGCAGGAGCGGCGATACATGTCGAAAGTTAGCGAAACGCCTGGAGGGTGCGTAAGTGGACAGTTTGTGGCGAGGGCCCATCGTTACCACAGTGTGTTCTCTTTGCTCCGCTTTGACTGTTAAATGTCTTTTGGAGGCAATCGGACGCCGGGGGGCACGTGTCGAGCACAGCTGTATCCACGGAGCGTTACCTGAGCTGTGACGGGGTCGTGGCCGCGATGCTCGTGGACCGCGCGACGGGCCAGGCGCACGCGCGATCGGGGGCGGCGTCGGCGCTGCCCGACCCCGAGCACGCGGCGGACTCCCACCACCTGGCCCTCGACCTCGCCGTCGCCTCCCACGAACCGGCCGTCCAGGAGAGCGTGGTCACCACCGACGGCCACCACGTGCTGACCCGCGCCGTGCCCTCTCCGGTCGCGGACGAGGTCCTGCTCGTCCTGGTCTTCGACCGCGCGCGGACCAACCTCGCGCTGGCCCGCTACCAGGCCGACGAGCACACCGCGGCGCTGCTGTCATGAGCGCCGTCGCGCCCCCGCGAGCCCTGGCCGAGGCCCTGCTCCGTGCCCGCGAGGAGGGGCTCACCGGAGCCCTGCGTCTGACCGGCCCGCCCGAGGCCCTGGTCCACCTGAGCGCCGGGCGCGTCACCGCCGTCACCACACCGGCGGCGCCCACGCCCGAGACCCTCCTGGTCAGGTCCGGCGCGGTCCCCGCCGGGGTCTGGGCCGACGCCTACGAGGCCGCCGCCCACACCGACAGCCTGGCCCGGGAACTGCTGAGCCGCGGCGCCGTCTCGGCCGCGGTACTCGAACTCGCGTGCGCCACGGCCCTGGCGGACGGCGCCCTGGCGCTGTGCCTGTCCCCCGAAACCCGGGTGGAGGCCGTGCTCGCCGACGCCGCGCCGCCGCTGCTGGGCCTGGCGCACGGCCTGGACCCGCAGGAGGTGCTGACCGAGGCCGGGCGCCGCCTGGCCTTCCTCACCGACCGGTGGGGCGCGCCCGCGGAACTGGCCCGCCGCCGCCCGGTGGCCGCCGGGCCGGTACGCGACTCCCTCCCCTCCGCCTACCGGCTCCTGCTCACCCAGGCCAACGGCCGCCGCACCCCCCGGGACCTGGCCTTCGCCCTGGGCCGGGGGTTGACCGGGGTCATGGCCGACGTCGCGCGCCTCACCGAACGCGGGCTGCTGGAGGCCGCCGCCCCCGGCGGAGCGGACGGCCTCACCCGCCGCACGCCCGAGGCCGCCGCCCCGGACGAGGGCCCGTCCGCGCTGGCCAAGCGGCGGCCGGGTTCCAACGCCGTGCGCCCCGCGCCCCGGGCCTCGTCGGCCCCCGTCCCCGGGAACGTACGCGAACGCCTGCGCTCGCTGGGCGCCGACCACGGGACGGTCGGGGCGGGCACGGGAGGGGAAGCCGAATGAGCACGACCGGACGCCCCCGTCCGGCCCGCGGCGGCGAACCCCCTGCCGGGGGACACGAGGCGGGCGGCCTGACCGCCCTGCCCAAGCGCACCCCCTCCCCGGTGCCACGGGGACCGCGCCCCCGGCCGGGCCTGTTCGGCCCCAAGGAGCCCGAACCGGGGCCCATCGCCGCCCTGCGCCGCGCGCAGCGCGCCGCGGTGCCCCTGGAGAGGGTGCGCCGCGCGCTGGAGGACCTGGACGCCCACACCGGCCGCGCGCCGCGGCCGACCGACGAGCACGGGAGCGATTAGATGGTTCAGGGTCAGATCGCCGAGGAGCTGGCGCGGCTGCGCGAGCACGTCGTCGGCGTGACCGACAGCGCCGTGGCCGCCTCCGACGGCATGCTGGTGGCCTCCGACATCCAGGGCGGCCGCCCCCACGCGCTGGCCGCGCTCGCCGCCGCCTCCCTGGGCCTGGGCAAGCGCACCGGTGACGAGACGGGGCTGGGACCCCTGCGCGAGGTCGTCACCCGCTGCCAGGGCGGCTACGCGGTCGTCTACGCGGTCGGGATGGAGGCCCTGCTCGTCGTGCTGGGCGACGAGGGCATGGACACCGCCGCCCTGCGCCGTGAGTCCCGGCTGACGGTGGAGCGCGTGGGCTCGCTTCTGGAGGTCACCTCCGCCGGTTGAGGCCCTGAGCAGGAGCCTCACCGGGTCCGGCCCGCCGCCCGGCGGGCAGTGGACCGGTCGCCGCCCTGCCCCGGTGCGGGGCCGCGGCCATCCGGACGGTCACGGGACCGGCCGGGGCCGTCGGCTCCGCGCGGGCCGGTCAGGCGCCGACGTAGGCCGCGAGGTGCTCGCCGGTGAGGGTGGAGCGGGTGGCGACGAGGTCGGCGGGCGTGCCCTGGAACACGATCCGGCCGCCGTCGTGGCCCGCCCCGGGGCCGAGGTCGATGATCCAGTCGGCGTGCGCCATGACCGCCTGGTGGTGCTCGACGACCACGACCGACTTCCCGGAGTCCACGAGCCGGTCGAGCAGGCCGAGCAGCTGCTCGACGTCGGCCAGGTGCAGGCCGCTGGTCGGCTCGTCCAGGACGTAGACGCCGCCCTCCCCGGCCATGTGGACGGCCAGTTTGAGCCGCTGCCGCTCGCCGCCGGACAGGGTGGTCAGCGGCTGGCCGACCCTGAGGTAGCCCAGGCCGACGTCCTCCAACCGCCGCAGGATCCTCGCGGCCGCGGGCACCTTCGCCCCCTCGCCGTCGAAGAACGCGTGCGCCTCGGCCACCGACATCGCGAGGACCTCGCTGATGTCCCGGCCGTTGTCCGGACCGCCCAGGCGGTACTCCAGCACCTGCGGCTGGAACCTCCTGCCGTCGCACTCCTCGCACGGCGAGGCGACCGTGTCCATCATCGCCAAGTCGGTGTAGAGCACCCCGGCGCCGTTGCAGGCCGGGCAGGCGCCCTCGGAGTTGGCGCTGAACAGGGCCGGTTTCACGCCGTTGGCCTTGGCGAAGGCCTTGCGGACCGGGTCGAGCAGCCCGGTGTAGGTGGCCGGATTGCTGCGCCGCGAGCCGCGGATCGCGCTCTGGTCCACCGACACCACGCCCGCGCCCGCGGGGACCGACCCGTGGACCAGCGAGCTCTTCCCGCTGCCCGCCACGCCGGTCACCACGCACAGCACGCCCAGCGGCACGTCCACGTCGACGTCGCGCAGGTTGTTGGCGTCGGCGCCGCGGATCTCCAGGGCGCCGCGGGGCGTGCGCACCCTCGGCTTGAGCCGGGCCCGGTCGTCGAGGTGGCGGCCGGTGAGGGTGCCGCTGGCGCGCAGCCCCTCGACGCCGCCCTCGAAGACGATCCGGCCGCCGTCGTCACCGGCTCCGGGGCCGAGGTCGACCACGTGGTCGGCGATCGCGATCGTCTCCGGCTTGTGCTCCACGACGAGCACGGTGTTGCCCTTGTCGCGCAGCCGCAGCAGCAGGTGGTTCATCCGCTCGATGTCGTGCGGGTGCAGCCCGACGGTGGGCTCGTCGAAGACGTAGGTGACGTCGGTGAGCGAGGAGCCCAGGTGGCGGATCATCTTGGTGCGCTGCGCCTCGCCGCCGGAGAGGGTGCCCGAGGACCGGTCGAGCGAGAGGTAGCCCAGTCCGATCTCCACGAACGAGTCGAGCGTGTGCCCCAGCTTCGCCAGCAGCGGTCCCACGGTGGGCTCGTCGAGGCCGCGGATCCAGGCGGCCAGGTCGCTGATCTGCATCGCGCACGCGTCGGCGATGCTGATCCCGCGAATCCTGGAGGACCGGGCCGCCTCGCTCAGGCGGGTGCCCTCGCACTCGGGGCAGGCGGTGAAGGTGACCGCCCGGTCCACGAAATCCCGGATGTGCGGCTGCATCGCCTCCCGGTCCTTGGACAGGAACGACTTGCGGATCTTGGGGATCAGCCCCTCGTAGGTGAGGTTGACGCCCTCGATCTTCACCTTGACCGGCTCCTTGTACAGGAGGTCGGCGAGCTCTTCCTCGGTGTAGTCGCGGATCGGTTTGTGGGGGTCCACGAAGCCCGACTCGGCGTAGACCCGCACCGTCCAGAAGCTGTCCGACTTCCAGCCGGGGATGGTGAACGCGCCCTCGGCGATCGACTTGGAGTCGTCGTAGAGCTGGGTGAGGTCGATGTCGGAGACCGCGCCCCGCCCCTCGCAGTGCGTGCACATGCCGCCGGTGCGGGTGAAGGTCTGCTTCACGGCCTTGCCGGTGCCGACCTTGATGGCGCCGCTCGCCTGGACCGAGGCGACGTTGAACGCGAACGCGTTGGGCGAGCCGACGTACGGTTTCCCGAGGCGGCTGAAGAGGATGCGCAGCAGCGAGTTGGCGTCGGTGGCGGTGCCCACCGTGGAGCGGATGTTGGCGCCCATCCGCTCCTGGTCGATGATGATCGCGGTGGTCAGCCCGTCGAGGACGTCGACGTCGGGCCTGGCCATCGTCGGCATGAGGCCCTGTACGAAGGCGCTGTAGGTCTCGTTGATCATCCGCTGCGACTCCGCGGCGATCGTGTTGAACACCAGGGAGCTCTTGCCCGAGCCGGAGACGCCGGTGAACACCGTCAGCCGTCGTTTGGGGATCTCGACGCTGATGTCCCCGAGGTTGTTCTCGCGTGCGCCGTACACGCGGATCAGGTCGTGGCTGTCGGCGGCGTGCGGTTCGGACGCCCCCGCGTCCGCCCTGGTGGCCGTGCTCATTGTTTCTCCCTCGGTCGGGCGAGGCCTCTGCGTCGGCGTCGTCTGGGTCGGGCCCACCAGTACCGGACGACGACCGTCGCGTGCCGGTCCGTGTGACCGGCGGGGTCCGTGGTGTCAACGCTAGACGGGGGAGCGGGGGCGGCGCTTCTCGATTCCTGACCGGACGGCCCGCTTCGCGCCGCCGCGGTCCGGCAGGACACCTGGTCGGCCGCGGCGCCGACGCTCGTGGACGAGGGGAGCGGCGTCGGGTGGCGCGAAGGAGAGGGGCTCAAAGCGGGTCCTCGGAACCGTCAGGAAGTCGTCGGGCGGTCCTCTCCCGCGCTGGTCTCTCCCGCGCTGGTCTCTGCCGCAGGGGATCGGCCGCCGGGGGAGTGCCGAACGCACGCTTGTAGCCGCGGCTGAACTGTGACGGGGTTTCTCCCGCTACGGATTCCCGGCGCACCTCGAACCGTGGAGGTCCGCCTGGGGGACGGGCTGGGAAACGACTTCGTGCGGGATTACAGGATTCTGCACGACAACGGTCACAACGTACTGGCGTTTGATTTTCGCAACTGCGGACTGAGCGCGGCAGCGAACGGAGGAATGGCGTCGAAGCCGACTCTGACCTACGGCGTCCACGACGATCCGCTGGTCCGGCCCTCGGATCGCGAAGGCGTCTTCGAGGCGATGGGCGCCGGAGACGGCGGGCGGGCCCTGGATGAGTGATTCCCGGGGGCCGGTGGTCATGGGCCGTCAACCGCGTCACAACACCACCACGGGCTCCCTCGCCTCGTGCTCAGGCCAGGCGTCCGTGGAATGACCCGTCTAGTCCATGGCGGCGCGGCCGTGGCGCCAGTAGCCGATGAAGGCGATGTCGTCCTTGGGGATGCCGTGTTGGCGGACGAGGATGCGGCGTAGTTCGGTGGGCAGGGTGTTCTCTCCTGCGACGAAGCAGTAGGGGCGTCCTTGGGGGAGCGGGGCGGCGCGTACGGTCTCCAGGGCGAGTTGTCCGGGGACGGTGTGGGGGTCGGTGCGCGCGAGCCAGTGCACCTCCACTCCGGGCGGGGCCTGGACAGGCCGGACGTCGTCTGTGCAGGGTACTTCGAGGTAGGCCTGTCCGCGCAGGTGGGCGGGGGCCTGTTCGAGGATGGAGAGCAGGGCGGGCACGGCGCTCTCGTCGCCGACGAGCAGGTGCCAGTCGGCCTCCTCCGAAGGCAGGTAGTACACGCCGTCCGCGAGCATGCCCGCCTCGTCCCCGGGAACGGCGGCGCGGGCCCAGGCGGAGGCGGGACCGGCGTCGCCGTGGTCCACGAACTCGATGTCCATCTCCAGCGCCTCGGGGTCGAAGCGGCGCACCGAGTAGCTGCGCACGTGCGGCTGGCGGCTCGGCGGCATGGCGCGGAGTTGCTCGAACCACCGCTTGTCGGCGTCGGCGGGCATGTGCAGCCGGTCCTGGCCCGCGCGGGGCAGGAACAGGCGCACGAACTGGTCCCGGCCGAGGAAGGCGAAGTCGGCCAGCTCGGCGCCGCCCAGGGTCACCGTGACGAAGTGCTTGCTCAGGCGCTCGGTCCGCACCACGCGGGTGCGGATCATCTCGCGGTGGCCGGGCTGTTCGACGCGCACGGGACCTCTTCTTCCTCGCCTGGGGACACGGGGGCGGGCTGCCTCCAGGTGAGGTTAGCCGAACCTTGCTTCGGCCGCGTTGCCCGAACCCCGGCCCCCGGGGTCCCTCCAGCGACGGAGCCTCCCGCGCCGAACCCGGGCGCCCGGCCGGGTCAGCCCCGGGGCTCGGGGCGGGCCCGGCACCATGCCTCCTCGAAGTCGCTGCCGCTGATCTCCAGGGACGCGTGTCGCGGCTCGTACAGGTCGCAGGGCGGGTTGAACGGCCAGTCCTCAGGGCCCGTCCTGACTGCGGTGCCGTCCGCGTCGATCTCGACCTGCCGCAAGCGACGACCGTCCGGACCGAGCTCCATCAGGAAGACCTCCGGGTCGCCCTCCTCCTGCCAGCGCAGGTACACACGGTCCCGACCCGCCAGGGCACCGAAACCGGGCTGGTCGCGCTGGGCGTCCCGTTGGGCGCGCAGACTGGACAGCGGGTTCGGATCCGGCGCGTCGAGGTGGACCTCCTCCAGGGCCCATGTCCGCGCATGTGCGAGGGCGTAGGGGTCAGTGACCACCTCGACCTCGGCGCAGGTGCGCACGATCTCCTCCGCGGACCCGGCCCACACCCACCACCACAGGCCACCCATCCCGTAGTCGTGGAGGACCAGGTGGCGCGTCTTGGGAACTCTGCTTCGTCGGTGCACGACCCGGGATCCTGTGCCTTCCTCGGACGGCCCCGCCGCGCGGACGGATGCCCGTCTTTCACTCCTCTTGCCCGAGAGGTAAATCTACGTCGTAAAGGCAACGCCTGTCCGTTCTGCCTTCGATCGGGGAGAACTCTGACCGGAGACCGGAACCCACAACGGGACACGACTGTCGTCACCGTGCCGGAGAATCGGCGTATGACACAGCCAGCACACCGACACCACGCCATCGACTACCTGGAGCTCACGGTCACCGACCTGGACCGGGCGCGACGCTTCTACTCCGAGGCGTTCGGGTGGCGCTTCAACGACTACGGCCCCGGCTACGCGGGCATCCAGAACCCCGAGGGGCCGGACGCCCCCGAGGTGGGCGGCCTCGCGCTGGGCGAGGAGACGCGCGCGGGCGGCCCCTTCGTCCTGCTGTACTCGACCGACCTGGACCGTTCCGTCGAGGCCGTGGAGGGCGCGGGCGGCCGTGTGGTGCGGGGCCCCTACGCCTTCCCCGGCGGGCGCCGCTTCCACTTCACCGACCCCAGCGGCAACGAACTGGGCGTCTGGGCCGAGGCCTGATGGGCGGGCAGGGACACGAGGGGGGCGACCCCGCTGTGGAGCACCTGACCGCGACCCTGCGCCGCCGTCGGGAGGAGCTGGCGGGAGCGGCCGGGGTGCGGATCGGCAACGCCCTGGTCGTGCACGCGCTCGCCACGCACATGTGGGCGGGGGTGCCGGTCCCGGCCGTGGCCTGCCACGCCTCCGTCGACCCGTTGCGCCTGCGCGCCTCCGCCGGGCCGGTGACCTGTCGCAGGTGTCTGACCCAGAGCGGTCAGGAGCGCCAGCGGCAGGTTCCCGGGCAGACCGCGCTGGAGGTGTGACCGGTCGCGGCCGGTCGCCTGTGCCCCGGGCTCCCGCCGCCCGGCTCAGGCGGGGCCGGGCGCCTCTTCACGGTCGTGGGCCCCTTCGCGCCCGGTGTGGCGGGCGACGGCCTCGTTGAGGACCGCGCAGGCGCGGCGCAGGTCGGCGGGGTGCGCTGACCCGTAGCCGAGGACCAGTCCGTGCACGGTCGGGGCTCCGTGGCTGGCCCGTGAGGTGTCGTCCACCAGGACGCC
Organism: Nocardiopsis deserti; assembly: GCF_008638355.1. NCBI lineage: Bacteria > Bacillati > Actinomycetota > Actinomycetes > Streptosporangiales > Nocardiopsidaceae > Nocardiopsis > Nocardiopsis deserti. Next base: position 16,236 of record NZ_VWVS01000019.1, read on the forward strand.
CCGTTCGGCGGCCTCGGCGACCACGGGGGCGACGGCACGGGCTGGCAGCGGGAGCAGGACGTGCAGGCCCGCGGTGTCCCCGAGGGGGCGCGTGGTGAGGAGTTCGATCATCAGTTCGCGGCGGCGGGCGTACTCCAGGCGCATGCGGCGCAGGTGCCGGTCGAGGTCGCCGCGTTCCAGCAGCAGGGCGGTCGCGGCCTGGACCGGGACGCTGGTGCGGTCCGACAGGTCGTGGCGGACGTCGGCCAGGCGTTCCAGCAGCGGGGGTTCGGCGACGATCCAGCCGATGCCCAGGTCGGGGGAGAGGGTCTTGGACAGGGTGCCGAGCAGGATGACGCGGCCGGGGTCCAGGCCGTAGAGGGCGGGCAGGGGCGCCACGTCGTAGCGGAACTCGGCGTCGTAGTCGTCCTCCACGACCACCGCCGCGTTCTGGCGGGCCCAGGCCAGGAGGCGTTCGCGGCGAGGGACGGGCAGCCGTCCGCCGAGCGGGTACTGGTGGGCGGGTGTGGTGTAGACGAGGGACAGGTGGCCGGGCAGGTGCTCGGTGAGGATGCCGTCGTGGTCGACCGGGCAGGGGAGCACGCGGGCTCCGCGGGCGGCCAGGATGGTGCGGGCCTTCTGGTAGCCGGGCTCCTCCACGCCCGCGCGGGTGCCCGCGCCGAGCAGGGCGGCCCCGACCAGGTCCAGGCCGTTGCCGGTGCCGCGGGTGACCATGACGTTCTCGGGGCCGATGCGTACTCCGCGGGTGCGGCGCAGGTGGTCGGCCAGGAGTGCGCGCAGCCGGGGCAGGCCGCGGGGGTCGGGGTCCTCGTCCAGGGGTTGTTCGGCCGCGTGCCGCCAGGCCCTGCGCCAGGCGGCGCGGTCGTGGTCGCGGACCCAGGGGGCGCCGGGGCGCAGGTCGATCATGCCCTGGCGGCGGGCCTGTTCCCGGGAGGTGCGCGGGGCAGTCGTGCGCACGGTGGGACTCGCGGTGGCGGAGGGGGTGCCGTGTCCGCTGCCGTCGTCGTTCCCGCTGGCGGTGTGCTCACGGGCGCCGCGTCCGTCGGCGGAGGGGACGGGGAGCCGGGCGGGGGAGGGCGGTGAGCCGTCCTGGGCGACGAACGTGCCCGAGCCGTGGCGTCCCTCCAGCCAGCCCTCGGCGTAGAGCTGCTGGTAGGCCTCGGTGACCACGGTCCTGCTCACGCCCAGCTGCACGGCCAGGGCACGGCTGGAGGGCAGGCGTTCCCCGGGGGCGAGGGTCCCGCCGGACATGGCCCCGCGCAGTGCGTCGGACAGCTGCACCGTGAGGGGGCGGGCGGCGGAACGGTCGAGGTGGAAGGCCGGTTCGGCCAGGCGTCGGGGCACAGTGGTCCTTCGTTTTCGGGCAGAAGTGGCCATGGTCGAAAGGTCCACTTGCTTTCTAGGCTATGGGCATGCTCTCCACGACAGAACGCACCCGGCTGCGCCGCGGCAAGCACAAGGCCCGTACCGACCGGGCCGACCTGTACGACCTCCTGGACGAGGGGATGGTGTGCCATCTGGGGGTGGTGGTCGACGGCGCGCCCATGGTGGTGCCCACCGCCTACGGGCGGGTCGGCGACACCCTGTACCTGCACGGTTCGACCGGGGCGCGGTCGCTGCGCGCGGGCGGCGAGGTGTGCGTGACCGTGACCCTGCTGGACGGCCTGGTGCTGGCCAGGTCGCTGTTCAACCACTCGGTCAACCACCGCTCCGCGATGGTCTACGGCGTGCCTCGGGTGGTGGAGGACGAGCAGGAGCGGCTGGAGGGGCTGCGCGCGCTGGTCGAGCAGTTGACGCCGGGGCGGTGGGAGGAGGCCCGCCAGCCGACCGCGAAGGAGTTGGCGGCCACGCGCGTACTGGCGCTGTCGTTGGAGGAGGCGTCGGTGAAGGTGCGCACGGGTCCGCCGACGGATGACGAGGAGGACCTGGCCCTGCCGGTGTGGGCGGGTGTGCTGCCGGTGCGGCAGGACTTCGGGGCGCCGGAGCCGGATCCGGGTCTGGCTCCAGGGCTGGAGGTTCCGGCCAGTGTGTCGGGGCGGTCGCTGTTCCCGTCGTCGCCGTCCTGAGGTCGGCGCTCGTGTGGCGGGCGGGGACGTCGTGGTTCCGCCCGTCGTCTGGGCTCCGTGAGCCGCCCGGGATCCCGCCCGCCGTCCGGATCCTGTCCGCCGCCAGGGTCCTGCCGCCCGCGGTCCGCGGCGTCGGGTGAGCCGGGAAAACGGTACGCGGGAAAACCGCGGAGGTCGCCCCGTCGGACATTCTTTGGCCTATTGGATAGGCCAATAGTCCTTTATTGCGGCGCGTTCGCCGGACGGGCACCGTCCTGGTCACCGCGGCCGCGGGAGGCGGCCGTTCGATGTGGCGAACCTCGCGTGAAACAGGAGCGGGGCGGCACGGCCGGGCGTTTTTTGTGGGGTTCCCACAACGCATCGGCTTCGCTATGCGTGGTTCGGACCATTGGTGTACCCGGCGGTAATCGACCAGGGTAGAAAGGGTAGGTGCAGGCGACGCTCCAAGACCCGGACGTCGCCTTCTGCGCGTGGGTACTTGGGAGGCTCAACCGGTGTTCAGTCGTGTCGCCATCGTCAACCGTGGAGAGGCCGCGATGCGGCTCATCCACGCTGTCCGGGACCTCTCAGCGGAAACCGGCGCGCGGATCGAGACGGTGGCCCTCCACACCGACGCCGACCGCGACGCCACCTTCGTCCGCGAGGCCGACGTCGCCTACTCGCTGGGGCCCGCCTCGGCCCGCCCCTACCTCGACCACGCCGTCCTGGAGCGCGCGCTGGTCCGGACCAGGGCCGACGCCGCGTGGGTGGGCTGGGGCTTCGTCGCCGAGGACCCGGCCTTCGCCGAGCTGTGCGAGAGGATCGGCGTCACCTTCGTCGGGCCCAGCGCCGAGGCCATGCGCAAGCTCGGCGACAAGATCGGTGCCAAGCTGATCGCCGAGGAGGTCGGCGTCCCGGTCGCGCCGTGGAGCCGCGGCGAGGTCGCCACCCTGGAGGAGGCGCTGCGCGCCGGTGACGAGATCGGCTACCCGCTGATGCTCAAGGCCACCGCGGGCGGCGGCGGGCGCGGCATCCGCATGGTCGCCTCGGGCGAAGACCTGGCCGAGGCCTACGAGCGCACCAGCCAGGAGGCGCTGCGCGCCTTCGGCTCCGGCGTGGTCTTCCTGGAGCGCCTGGTGACCGGCGCCCGGCACGTCGAGGTCCAGATCATCGCCGACGGGCAGGGCACGGCGTGGGCGCTGGGCGTGCGCGACTGCTCGGTGCAGCGGCGCAACCAGAAGATCATCGAGGAGTCGGCCTCCCCGGTCCTGGACGCGGAGCAGACCGCGCAGCTCAAGGCGTCGGCCGAGCGGCTGGCGCTGGCCGTGGACTACCGCGGCGCGGGCACCGTCGAGTTCCTGTACCACCCCGGTGAGAAGCTGTTCGCGTTCTTGGAGGTCAACACCCGCCTCCAGGTCGAGCACCCGATCACCGAGCTCACCACCGGCACCGACCTGGTCCGGCTCCAGCTGCACGTGGCCAGCGGCGGAAGGCTGGAGGGCCCCCAGCCGGTGGAGTCCGGCCACGCCGTCGAGGCTCGGCTCAACGCCGAGGACCCCGACCGCGACTTCGCGCCCGCCCCGGGCCGCATCGCGCGTCTGGCCCTGCCCACCGGGCCCGGTGTGCGCGTGGACACCGGCGTACGCGAGGGCAACACCATCCCGGCCGACTTCGACTCGATGATCGCGAAGGTCATCGCCTACGGTCGCGACCGCGAGCAGGCGCTGGGCAGGCTGCGCCGCGCGATGGCCGAGACCACGGTGATCATCGAGGGCGGCGCGACCAACAAGAGCTTCGTGCTCGACCTGCTCGACCAGCCCGAGGTGATCGATGCCAGCGCCGACACCGGCTGGATCGACCGCGTGCGCGCCCAGGGGCGCCTGGTCAGCCACCGCCACTCCGCTGTCGCCCTGGCCGCGGCCGCGATCGAGGCCTACCAGGACGAGGAGGAGATCAGCCGCCAGCGGCTGCTGTCCACCGCGCACGGCGGCCGTCCGCAGGTGCAGCACGAGAGCGGCCGTCCGCTGGACCTGAAGCTGCGCGGCGTGGGCTACCGGGTGAGCGTGGCCCGGGTCGGGCACCGCCGGTTCCGCGTCGGCGTCTCCGGCGGCGGCGACGTGCACCCGGCGGACGTGGAGGTCGAGCGCTTCGACGCGCACAGCGGCCAGATCGTGGTCAACGGCCGCCGGTTCCGGCTGGTGTCGGCCACGCACGGGCCGGTGCACCTGGTCGAGGTCGACGGCGTCACGCACCGGATCAGCCGCGACGAGGGCGGTGTGGTCCGCTCCCCGGCGCCCGCCCTGGTGGTGGCGACGCCGTTGGCGGTCGGCGACGAGGTCGACTCCGGCGCTCCCGTCCTGGTGCTGGAGAGCATGAAGATGGAGACGGTGCTGCGCGCGCCGTTCCGTGCCCGGGTGCGCGAGTGCCCGGTGTCGGTGGGCAGCCAGGTCGAGACCGGTGCGCCGCTGATGCGGTTGGAGCCGCTGTCCGACGAGGGCGCGGAGGAGGCGGAGTCGGACGTGGAGGCCGTCGCCATCGAGCTTCCCGAGGAGCCCGTGGAGGCCTCCGCGGCCGAGCGCGTGGAGCGCGGCCTCCAGGGCCTGCGCGGTCTGCTGCTGGGCTTCGACGCCGACCCGCACGACCGCGGGCGGGTGCTGGCCGACTACCTGGCCGCGCGCGCCGAGCTGGGCGGGCGTCCGGTCGAGGGCGAGCTGGACCTGTTCACCGTGTTCGCCGACCTGTGCGAGCTGAGCCGCAACAAACCGGGCGGAGAGCCGGACACCGAGCCGCACAGCTCGGTGCACAGCCCGCGCGAGTTCTTCCACAGCTACCTGCAGAGCCTGGACGTGGAGCGCGCCGGGGTCAGCGAGGGCTTCCGGGGCAAGCTCGCCCGGGTCCTGGCCCACTACGGGGTCACCGATCTGGACCGCACGCCGGAGCTGGAGGCCGCGGTCTTCCGGATCTTCCTGGCCCAGCAGAACACGGGCGCCGCGCTGGCGATCATGTCGGAGCTGCTGCGCCGCTGGCTGGCGGGCGGCCCGCCCGCGGAGGCGCTCAGCGAGCGCGCCGGGCTCGCCCTGGAGCACCTGGTGGAGGCCACGCAGGTGCGTTTCCCGACGGTGTCGGACCTGGCCCGCGGTGTGGTCTTCCGCTGGTTCGCCCAGCCGCTGCTGCGCCGCAACCGGGCCCGGGTCTACGCCGCGGTGCGTGACGAGCTGCGCCACCTGGACCGCAACCCCGACGCGCCGGACCGGGCGGAGCGGATCCAGGCCATGGTGGCCAGCGCCGAGCCGCTGGTGCGGCTGGTCGGCCAGCGCATGGGGCGGGCCGGGCGCGACCACGCCCCGCTGCTGGAGGTGCTGACCCGCCGCTACTACGGCAACCGCGGACTGTCGCGGGTCACCGCCCGCGAGGTCGGGGGCTGCCGGTTCGTCACCGCCGAGCACAACGGCGCGGGCGGCCTGACGCGCCTGGTCACGACCGCCGTCGACATCGCGGCCCTGCCCGGTGCCGTCGCCGCGGTCGGCGAGCTCGCCGCCGACGTCGCCGAGCACGGACTCGCGGCCGACCTCTACGTCACCTGGGAGGACCAGCCCGACGCCGACGCGATGGCGGTGCGGCTGGGGCGGCTCCTGGCCGAGAACCCGCTGCCCGCGGGCGTGCGCCGGGTCACCGCCACCGTCGCAGGTACCAGCGGCGCGGTGATGCACCACCACTTCACCTTCCGGCCCGAGGGGACGGGCTTCGCCGAGGACCGGCTGATCCGCGGCCTGCACCCGCAGATCGCCCGGCGCCTGCAGCTGCAGCGCCTGCGCGAGTTCGACCTCACCCGGCTGCCCTCGGCCGACGAGGAGATCTACCTGTTCAGGGCGGTGGCCAAGAGCAACCCGGCCGACGAGCGCCTCTTCGCGATGGGCCAGGTCCGCGACCTGACGCCGCTGCGCGAGGCGGACGGGCGCCTGATCGCGCTGCCCGCGCTGGAGGACACGGTCACCGGGTGCCTGGACGCGATCCGCAACATCCAGGCGCAGCGTCCGCACAACCGGCGCTTCGACACCAACCGCATCATGATGTACGTGTGGCCGGCGACCGAGCTGACCCCCGAGGAGCTGGAGACGCTGGTCCAGCGGCTGTTGCCGACCACGGCCGGGGCGGGGCTGGAGGAGGTCCAGTTCCTGGCCCGCCAGCGCACGTCCTCCGGTGAGCTGACCGAGGTCGCGGTGCGCATCAGCCTGGACCAGGGCCAGGATGCGCGGGTCCACGTCGAGGAGCCCTCGACCGAGCCGGTGCTGCCGCTGGACGACTACCGCCAGAAGGTGCTGCGCGCGGCCCGTCGCGGGACCGTCTACCCCTACGAGCTGACCGGTCTGCTGTCGGGGCCGGGCGGCGGTTTCACCGAGTACGACCTGGACGACAACGGTGTGCTGGTCCCGGTCGACCGGCCGCGGGGGCACAACTCCGCGGCGATCGTGGCCGGTGTGGTCACGACGCCGACCGTGCGCCACCCCGAGGGGGTCACGCGCGTGGTGCTGCTGGGCGACCCGACCAAGGCGCTGGGCGCGCTCTCGGAGCCCGAGTGCTCGCGGGTGATCGCCGCGCTGGACCTGGCCGAGTCGATGCGGGTGCCGCTGGAGTGGTTCGCGCTGTCGGCGGGCGCGCGGATCTCGATGTCCTCGGGCACCGAGAACATGGACTGGGTCGCGGCCGCGCTCAAGCGGATCGTGGAGTTCACCCAGGACGGCGGTGAGATCAACATCGTCGTCGCGGGCATCAACGTCGGCGCCCAGCCGTACTGGAACGCCGAGGCGACGATGCTCATGCACACCAAGGGCATCCTGGTGATGACGCCGGACTCGGCGATGGTGCTCACCGGCAAGCAGTCGCTGGACTTCTCCGGCGGGGTGTCGGCCGAGGACAACTTCGGCATCGGCGGCTACGACCGGGTGATGGGCCCCAACGGGCAGGCGCAGTACTGGGCGCCGAACCTGGCCTCGGCCCGCGACGTGCTCATGGCGCACTACGACCACACCTACGTCGTGCCGGGGGAGGAGGCGCCGCGTCGGGCCAGGACCCTGGACCCGGTCGACCGCGACGTCTCGGTGTTCCCGCACACGGTGGCGGGCAGCGACTTCACCACCGTCGGCGAGGTCTTCTCCGCCGAGCACAACCCGGACCGCAAGAAGCCGTTCGACATCCGCACGGTGATGCGGGCGCTCTCGGACCAGGACCACGCGGTGCTGGAGCGCTGGGCGGGCATGGCCGACGCCGACACGGCGGCGGTGCAGGACGTGCACATCGGCGGCTGGCCGGTGTGCCTGGTGGGGATCGAGTCGCGGTCGGTGCCGCGGCACGGCTTCCCGCCCACCGACGGCCCCGACACCTACACCGCGGGCACGCTGTTCCCGCGCTCGTCCAAGAAGGTGGCTCGGGCGATCAACGCGGCGTCGGGCAACCGGCCGCTGGTGGTGCTGGCGAACCTGTCCGGGTTCGACGGCTCGCCGGAGTCGCTGCGCAAGCTCCAGTTGGAGTACGGGGCCGAGATCGGCCGGGCGATCGTCAACTTCGACGGCCCGATCGTGTTCTGCGTGATCTCGCGCTACCACGGCGGCGCGTTCGTGGTGTTCTCCAAGGCGCTCAACCCGAACATGACGGTGCTCGCGCTGGAGGGCTCGTTCGCCTCGGTGCTGGGCGGGGCCCCGGCGGCGGCCGTGGTGTTCGCCGGCGAGGTCAACACGCGTACCGCGAGCGACCCGCGGGTGACCGGGCTCCAGGAACAGGTGTCGGCGGCCAGCGGCGCCGAGCGGGCCGCGCTCAACGCGCGGCTGGCCGAGACGCAGTCCTCGGTGCGGGCGGAGAAGCTCGGCGAGGTCGCCGCGGAGTTCGACCGGGTGCACAGCATCCAGCGCGCGGTCGAGGTGGGTTCGGTGGACGCGATCATCAGTGCCGCCGAGATGCGGCCGCGCATCATCGAGGCGATCGAGCACGGCATGAAGCGCTAGGGCCGGGCGTGACCGGCCGCGGGTGGACCGCGGTCGGCCGCGCGGGCTGACGGGCTGAGGGGCGGGGTCGCGGCGGCAGGTCGCGGTCCCGCCCCGTCGTCGTGCGCGGGACCGCCCTCCGGGGGCGGCACCGAGGGCTGGCGGTGTGGCCGTCCCCCGGCGCGCGGTCCTCCCGGCGGTGCGGTCAGCGGATCTTCTCGCCGTACACGTGGTCCACGGGCATGGTCATGAGCACCCTGCGGTCGGAGACCATGACCGACCGGTACTCCTCCCAGTCGGGGTGCTCGCCTGCGGCGAGGCGGTAGTAGTCCACCAGCGCCCCGACCTCGGGGCCGTGGGGGTCGGTGCCGGGGCCGGTGAGGGTGGCGACGCCCTCGGCGGTGGCCCAGGCCCAGCCGTCGGGGCTGGTGACCTGGAGCGTGGCGCGCGGGTCGCGGCGCAGGTTCGCCGTCTTGGCCCTGCCCTCGGTCATGGAGACGTGCAGCAGGTCGGTCTTGGCGTCGTAGAAGGGCTGGACGGGGGAGAGCTGGGGGCGGCCGTCGGCCTTGATGGTGGCCAGGACGCCGAGCCTGCTCTGGGCGAGCAGCGCGCGCGGGTCGAACGTCGTGGTGGTCATGTCCGGGGTCCCCTCTCTGCCGGGTGCGGGCGGTGCGCGGTGGTGCGGGGCCGTGTGCGGCCGGTCACGATCGTACTCCCGGTGCGCGCGTCGGTCCCGGCTCCGCCGCGTGGTCCGCGCCGCCGTGTCCGTTGGTCCGGGCCTCTGTGCGCCTTCCGGCCGCGAAGGGCCGAGGGGGCCTTGATAGTCTGCCCGGGCCAGTCGTACCACGTACGTGGTCAGGGAATCCGGTGCGAATCCGGAACTGACGCGCAGCGGTGAGGGGGACGGGCGGGGTACTCACGCCACTGGGGCGGAGGCCGCGGCGACCACAGCGTCGAAGCGGCACCGACCTGGGAAGGCATCCCGTCCGGGCGAACCCGAGTCCGAAGACCTGCTGGCCCCTCCGCGTCGAGTGCGCGGAGGCGTCCCGTGCCAGGCTCCGCGTTCGAGCCCCGACATCCAAGGCATGCCCATGCTGCGTCACGCCCCGCGCCCCCTTCCCCTCCTGCTCGCCTCCGCCCTGCTGCTCACCGCCTGCGCGCCCTCCCCGGACGGGGGGAGCGGCGAGGGGGAGGCCGCCGACGGCGCCCGCACGGTCGACAACTGCGGACACGAGGTGAGCGTCGACGCCCCGCCCGAGCGCGTCGTCTCCCTCAACCAGGGCAGCACCGAGATCCTGCTCTCCCTGGGCCTGGCGGACCGCCTCGTCGGCACCGCCACCTGGACCGACCCGGTCATGGAGGGCCTGGAGGAGGCCAACGAGGGCGTCCCCCGCCTGGCCGACAACGCCCCCTCCTTCGAGGTGGTCCTGGACGCCGAACCGGACCTGGTGACCGCGTCCTTCGTCTCCACGCTCGGCACGGGCGGCGTCGCCACCCGCGAGCAGTTCCAGGAGCTGGGTGTGCCCACCTACGTCTCCCCGACCGACTGCGCCGCGGGCAAGGACAACGACAGCGGGGGGGACGGCTCGCGCAGCGAAGCACTCACCCTCGACGCCGTGTACGGCGAGATCCGCGACCTGGCCCTGCTGTTCGGGGTGCGGGAGCGCGGAGAGGAGCTGATCGCCGGACTGGAGGGGCGGGTGGAGGCGGCGACCGGGGACCTGGACGCCTCCGGGGTCTCCCTCATGTACTGGTTCGCCAACTCCCAGTCGCCCTACCTCGCGGGCTGCTGCGGCGCCCCCGGCGTCATCACCCGCGCGGTCGGGGCGGAGAACGCCTTCGACGACACCCACGACGAGTGGCCCCAGATCAACTGGGAGACCGTCGCCGACCGCGACCCCGACGTCATCGTGCTCGGCGACCTGACCCGCGATTCCCAGACCGCGGAGAGCGCCGACGCCAAGATCGCGTTCCTGGAGTCCCACCCCGCCACCCGTGAGCTCACCGCCGTGCGCGAGGAGCGCTACGTCCTGCTCAGCGGCCAGGCCATGAACCCCTCGATCCGCACGGTCGAGGGGATCGAGCAGGTCGCTGACGGTCTGCGCGCGCTCGGGCTCACCCCGTGAGCGGTGCGCGTCTGGCGCTGCTCTCCTGCGGTGGACTGGTGCTCCTGGCCGTGTCGGTCTCGGTCGCGGTGACCATCGGCCCCGCCGACATCACCACGGTCGAGGTCTGGAGGTCGGTCGCCGCGCGGCTGGGGTTCGGTGAGAGCCGCCTGACGCCGCTGCGCGAGGGCATCGTGTGGAACCTGCGCATGCCCCGCACCCTGCTCGCCGCGGTGTGCGGGGCGGGGCTGGCCCTGTGCGGGGCGGTCATGCAGTCCCTGCTGCGCAACCCGCTGGCGGACCCCTTCGTGCTCGGGGTGTCCTCGGGGGCCTCCACCGGGGCGGTCGCCGTGCTGGTCCTGGGGTGGGGCGGCGCGGTGGTGTCGCTGTCGGCGGGCGCCTTCGCCGGTGCCCTGCTCTCCTTCGGGCTGGTGGTGCTGCTCGCGCACACCCTGGGCGCGAGCATGGACCGCGTGGTGCTGTCCGGTGTGGCGGCCATGCAGCTGTTCTCGGCGCTGACCTCGTTCATCGTGCTGACCTCGGCCGACGCCGAGACCACGCGGGGCGTGCTGTTCTGGCTGCTGGGCTCCCTCAGCGGCGCGGGATGGGACGACGTGGTGCTGTGCTCGGTGGTGCTGGCCGGTGTGCTCGCGGTGTGCCTCGCGCACACCACCACCCTGGACGCGTTCGCCTTCGGGGAGGAGGCCGCGGCGAACCTGGGAGTGCGGGTGGCCCGCGCCCGCATGGTGCTGCTGTGCGCCACCGCGCTGCTCACCGCCGCCCTGGTCAGCGCGGCCGGGGCGATCGGTTTCGTGGGGCTGGTCCTGCCGCACGCGGCCCGCGCGCTCACCGGCGCGGCGCACGCCAGGCTGTTGCCGGTCACCGCGCTGGCGGGCGCCGTCTTCCTGGTGTGGGTGGACACGGTGGCCCGCACCGCGCTGGACCCGCAGGAGATCCCGGTGGGGGTGGTGACCTCCCTCATCGGGGTGCCCGCCTTCGTCGCCGTGCTCTACCGCGCCAGGAGGCACACGTGACCCGTTCAGACCAGGCGCGGGCCCGAGGCCGCAGCGGTGCGCCGTCCGCGACGGCGCCGGGGGCAGACGCCGCGCCGGAGGCGCCCGCAGGAGGACGGGACCGCGGCCCAGGGCCGTCCGTTGGGGGCGGTGGGCGCGGGGAGGGCGGTGCGCCGTCCGTGCGCCGGGCGCCCCCGAGCGACGACGGCCGACGACCCACGCGAGGGGACCGGACGCGGCACAGTGCGCCCGGCGGGACCGGCCTGCGCGCCGAACGGGTGAGCCGCCTGATCGGCGGAGGGCTCGTCCTGGACGGTGTCACCCTCGCTCCGCGCCCGGGTGAGACCGTCGGCCTGCTCGGCCCCAACGGTTCGGGCAAGTCCACGCTGCTGCGGCTGCTCGCCGGTGTTCTCGCACCCTCCTCCGGCGTGGTCGCCCTCGACGGGACGCCGCTCGGCCGGACCGCGCGCCGGGCGGTGGCGCGGCGCGTGGCCACCGTCGAACAGAACGCGCACACCCAGACCGAGCTGACCGTCCGCGACGTGGTGGCCCTGGGGCGCGTCCCGCACCGCCGCGCCTGGACGCCCATGTCGGGGGCCGACGCGGGGGCCGTCACGGCGGCCCTGGAGCGCACCGGACTGACCGGCGCCGCCGACCGGTCCTGGCACACGCTCTCCGGAGGGGAGCGCCAGCGCGCCCAGATCGCCCGCGCCCTGGCCCAGGAGCCCAGCGAGCTGCTGCTCGACGAGCCGACCAACCACCTCGACATCCAGTACCAGCTCGACCTCATGGAACTGGTCGCGGGCCTGCCGGTCACCACCGTCATCGCCATGCACGACCTCAACCTGGCCGCGATGTACTGCGACCGGCTGCTGGTGCTGCGGGGCGGGCGCGTCGTCGCCGAGGGCACGCCCCCGCAGGTCCTGACCCCCTCCCTCATCGAGGAGGTCTACGGGGTGCGGGCCGAGGTCGCCCCCGGCCCCGGGCACCCGGTGATCCGCTTCCTGCGCCGCGGCGCCGAGCCGCCGCGCCACCGTGACGCCCCCGCCGCGGGGGCGGGGACAGAACCCGGACCCGAGCGGTCCGACCGACGATGGGGAGCCAACCCCGAAGGAGGAATCCGGCCATGACGGTACGGATCGCACTGCTGTCCACATCCGACACCGACCTGCTCTCCGCGCGGGCCAGCGGCCGCGCGTACGCGTGGGCCAACCCCTCCCGCGCCTCCGACGCCGAGCTCACCGGCGTCGTCGAGGGCGCCGACCTGGTGGTGGTGCGGCTGCTCGGCTCCCCGCACGACCTGTGGCCTGGGCTGGCCGCCGTCCGGGAGCGGGGCACGCCGCTGGTCGTCCTGGGCGGTGAGCAGCAGCCCAGCGCCGAACTGATGGAGCACTCCACCGTCCCGATCGGCCTGGCGGCCGACGCCCACCGCTACCTGGCCGAGGGCGGCCCGGCCAACCTCGCGCGCCTGCACGCCTTCCTGTCCGACACCGTGCTGCTGACCGGTGAGGGGTTCGAGGCGCCCGCGCCCGTGCCGCTGTGGGGCCTCGCCGAGCGCGACCGGCCTCGGGGCTCCGGCCTCCCGAGGGTGGGCATCCTCTACTACCGGGCGCACGAGGCGGGCGGCAACACCGCCTTCGCGCACGCCCTGGCCGACGCCGTCGACGCGACCGGGCGGGCCGTGGGCGTGCCCGTGTTCGCCGGATCGCTGCGCTCGGCGCCCGACGAGCTCTACGAGGCGCTCGGCGGCTTCGACGCCCTGGTGGTCACCGTCCTGGCGGCGGGCGGCAGCGTACCCGCGTCCGCGAGCGCGGGCGGGGACGACGAGGCGTGGGACGTGGAGCGGATGGCGGCCCTGGACGTCCCCGTCCTCCAGGGGCTGTGCCTGACGAGTCCGCGCGCCGACTGGGAGGCCTCCGACGACGGCGTCACCCCGCTGGACTCGGCGAGCCAGATCGCCATCCCCGAGTTCGACGGCCGCATCATCACCGTGCCCTTCTCCTTCAAGGAGATCGACCGCGACGGCCTGCCCCGCTACGTCGCCGATCCCGAGCGCTGCGCCCGCCTGGCCGGGATCGCCGTCGCCCACGCCCGGCTGCGGCACGTGCCCCCCGCCGACAAGCGCATCGCCCTCGTCCTGTCCGCCTACCCCACCAAGCACTCCCGCATCGGCAACGCGGTCGGGCTCGACACGCCCCGCTCGCTGGTGCGCCTGCTGCGCCGGATGCGCGCCGAGGGCTACGACCTGGGCGAGCCCGGCGCCCTGCCCGGCCTGGACCTGCCCGACGACACCGAGGCCGGGGACGCGCTGATCCACGCCCTGATCGCGGCGGGCGGCCAGGACGAGGACTGGCTGACCTCCGTGCAGCTGACCGACGCCCAGGTGCGGATCACGCCCGAGGAGTACGCCGCCTGGACCGGGGACCTGCCCGCCCCGCTCAGGGAGGCGATGACCGAGGCGTGGGGGGCCGCGCCCGGCAGCCTCTACGTCAACGACGCGGGCGAGCTGGTCCTGGCCGCGATGCGCGCGGGCAACGTCGTCGTCCTGGTCCAGCCCCCGCGCGGCTTCGGGGAGAACCCGATCGCCATCTACCACGACCCCGACCTGCCCCCCAGCCACCACTACCTGGCCGCCTACCGCTGGCTGGAGCACGGCTTCGGCGCCCACGCCGTCGTCCACCTGGGCAAGCACGGCTCGCTGGAGTGGCTGCCCGGCAAGAACGCCGCGCTCTCGGCCGCCTGCGCCACCGACGCGGTGCTCGGCGACCTGCCGCTCGTCTACCCGTTCCTGGTCAACGACCCGGGCGAGGGCGCCCAGGCCAAGCGCCGCGCCCACGCCACGGTCGTGGACCACCTCATCCCGCCGATGGCCCGCGCCGAGTCCTACGGCGACATCGCCCGCCTGGAGCAGCTGCTCGACGAGCACGCCAACATCGCGGCCATGGATCCGGCCAAGCTGCCCGCGGTCCGGGGAGAGATCTGGTCCCTGATGCGCGCGGCGGAGCTGCACCGCGACCTCGGCCTGGAGGAGCGGCCCGACGACGAGGAGTTCGACGACTTCCTGCTCCACGTCGACGGCTGGCTGTGCGAGATCAAGGACGCACAGATCCGCGACGGCCTGCACGTGCTCGGCGAGGCGCCCGAGGGGGAGGCCCGGGTGAACCTGGTCCTGGCCGTCCTGCGCGCCGCCCAGGTGTGGGGAGGGGTGGGCGCGGCGGTGCCCGGGCTGCGTTCGGCCCTGGGCCTGAAGGAGGACGCGCCCACCACCGAGGTCGACCAGGTGGAGGCCCTCGCCCGCGGCCTCGTGGAGCGGATGGAGGCCGCGGGCTGGGACCCGGCCGCCGCCTCCGGCCTGCACGACGACCCCGGGGTGCGCGCCGTCCTGGAGTTCGCCGCCGCGCAGGTGGCGCCCCGCCTGGCCCGCACCACCGACGAACTCGACCACGTCGTGCACGCCCTGGCGGGCGGCTTCGTCCCGGCGGGCCCCTCCGGCTCCCCGCTGCGCGGCCTGGTCAACGTGCTGCCGACCGGCCGCAACTTCTACACCGTCGACCCCCGCGCCGTCCCCTCCCGGCTGGCCTGGCAGACCGGGCAGGCGATGGCCGAGTCCCTGCTGCGCCGCCACCTGGAGGAGACCGGGACCTACCCCGAGTCGGTGGGCCTGTCGGTGTGGGGCACGTCGGCGATGCGCACCTCCGGCGACGACGTGGCCGAGGTGCTGGCGCTGCTGGGCGTGCGCCCGGAGTGGGACGAGGCCTCGCGCCGGGTCTCGCGGCTCGACGTGGTGCCGCTGGAGGAGCTGGGCCGCCCGCGCGTGGACGTCACGGTGCGCATCTCCGGCTTCTTCCGCGACGCCTTCCCCCACGTGGTCGCCATGCTGGACGACGCCGTGAACCTGGTCGCCGACCTGGACGAGCCCGGGGAGAGCAACTTCGTGCGGGCCCACACCCTCGCCGACCTGGAGGAGCACGGCGACCGGCGCCGCGCCACCACCCGCGTCTTCGGCTCCGCGCCCGGCTCCTACGGCGCGGGCATCCTCCAGGTGGTGGAGTCGGGCACCTGGCGCGACGACCGCGACCTGGCCGAGGTGTACACGGCCTGGGGCGGCTTCGCCTACGGGCGGGGCCTGGACGGCGTCGCTGCCGCCGAGGACATGCGCGCCAACTACCGCCGGATCAAGGTCGCGGCCAAGAACGTCGACAGCGCCGAACACGACATCGCCGACTCCGACGACTACTTCCAGTACCACGGCGGCATGATCGCCACCGTCCGCGCCCTCACCGGCGCCGATCCCAAGGCCTACGTCGGTGACTCCACCTCGCCCGACGCGGTGCGCACCCGCACCCTGGCCGAGGAGACCGCCCGCGTGTTCCGGGCCCGGGTGGTCAACCCGCGCTGGATCTCGGCCATGCGCCGCCACGGCTACAAGGGCGCCTTCGAACTGGCGGCCACCGTCGACTACCTCTTCGGTTTCGACGCCACGGCCGGTGTCGTCCACGACTGGATGTACGACAAGCTGGCCGCCGAGTACGTGCTCGACGCCGACACCCAGGAGTTCCTGCGCCGCTCCAACCCGTGGGCGCTGCACGGCATCGTCGAGCGGCTGCACGAGGCCGCCCGGCGCGGGCTGTGGGCAGAGCCGGACCCGGCGACGCTGGAGGCCCTGACGGAGGTCTACCTGGAGGTCGAGGGCGACCTGGAGGACCGGTCCGAGTGAGGGTGCGCATCCTGGGCATCGGCATGGGGCCGCGGCACGTCACCCCGGAGGTCGCCGAGGCGCTGCGCGGCTGCGACTACGCGGTGGCCGCCCGCAAACGCGGGGACGACGGGCTGCTGGCGCTGCGCCGGGCCGTCTGCGAGGCGCACGGCGTGCCGCTGGTCGCGGTGCCCGACCCCGAGCGCGACCGCGACGACCCGGCGGACTACGCGGCCGCGGTGGCCGCCTGGCACGAGGCGCGGGTCGCCGCCTACGAGCGGGTGCTGGGCGAGCGCGGCGGCACGGCGGCGTTCCTGGTCTGGGGAGACCCGGGGCTGTACGACTCCACACTGCGGATCGTGGAACGGATCGCCGAGCGGGGGGCCGTCGCGGTGGAGTACGACGTGCTCCCCGGCGTCAGCGCTCCCCAGCTCCTCGCCGCGCGGCACCGGATCGTGCTGCACGAGGTGGGCCGTCCGGTGCACGTGACCCCCGCGCGCCGCCTGGGCGAGGCGGTGGCCGCGGGGCAGGACAACATCGTCGTCATGCTCGGGGGAGAGCCCGCCTTCGGGGGGCTGGAGGGCTGGACGGTCTGGTGGGGTGCCAACCTGGGCACCGACACCGAGGAGCTGGTCGCCGGGCGGGTCGGTGGGGTGCTGCCCGCGATCGCCGCGGCCCGCGCACGGGCCCGGGAGCGGGCCGGATGGGTCATGGACGTCGCGCTGCTGAGGAGGACGGCATGAGTGCAACCGGGCCGGAGGCCTCGTTCGAGGGCGGTGGTCCGTCCCCGCGGGGAGAGGACCAGGGACGCGGGGGAGGAGGACTGCTGGTCGCCGGGACCACCTCCGACGCGGGCAAGAGCGTGGTCACCACCGCCCTGTGCCGGGCCTTCGCGCGCCGCGGCGCGCGGGTCGCCCCCTACAAGGCGCAGAACATGTCCAACAACTCCATGGTCTGCCACGGACCCGACGGCCACCCGGCGGAGATCGGCCGCGCCCAGTGGGTGCAGGCGCTGGCCGCCCGCGCCGTGCCCGAGCCCGCCATGAACCCCGTGCTCCTCAAACCGGGCACCGACCGGCGCAGCCACGTCGTCCTGCTCGGCCACCCCGCCGGGGACGTCTCCTCTGCCGACTGGGAGTCGGGCCGACGCCACCTGGCCGAGGCCGCGCACACCACCTACGACGACCTCGCGGCCCGCCACGACGTCGTCGTCGCCGAGGGCGCGGGCAGCCCCGCCGAGATCAACCTGCGGGCGGGCGACTACGTCAACATGGGCCTGGCCCGGCACGCGGGCCTGCCCGTGGTGGTCGTCGGCGACATCGACCGGGGCGGTGTCCTCGCCGCGATGTACGGAACGGTGGGCCTGCTGGAGGCCGCCGACCAGGCGCTGGTCGCGGGCTTCGTGGTCAACAAGTTCCGCGGGGACCCCGGACTGCTCCGGCCCGGCCTGGAGGACCTCCAGCGGCTCACCGGCCGCCGGGTCTACGGCACCCTGCCATGGGATCCGGGGCTGTGGCTGGACTCCGAGGACGCCCTGGACCTGGAGGGCCGCCGGGCGCGCGGGGGAGCGGGGTCGAGGGTGGCCGTGGTGCGCCTGCCCCGGATCAGCAACTTCACCGACGTGGACGCCCTCGGGCTGGAACCCGGTCTGGACGTCGTCTTCGCCTCCGGCCCGCGCGACCTCGCCGACGCCGACCTGGTCGTCCTGCCCGGCACCCGCGCCACCCTGGCCGATCTGGACTGGTTGCGTTCCCGGGGGCTGGACCGGGCGATCGTCGAGCACGCCCGGCGCGGTCGGCCGCTGCTGGGGATCTGCGGCGGGTTCCAGATGCTCGGCCGCACCGTCACCGACTCCGGCGGGGTCGAGGCCGAACCCGGAGCGCGCGCGGACGGCCTCGGGCTGCTCGACGCCCGGACCGAGTTCACCGCCGACAAGACCCTGCGCCTGCCCGCGGGGGAGGCGCTCGGGGCGCCCGCGCACGGCTACGAGATCCACCACGGCCGGGTCACGGTCGGCGGCGGAGCGGAGGAGTTCCTGGGCGGCGCACGCGCGGGCAACGTCTTCGGCACCATGTGGCACGGCAGCCTGGAGGGCGACGCGTTCCGCGCCGCCTTCCTGGCCGAGGCGCTGGGCTGCGAGCCCTCCGGGGTGCGCTTCGCCGCGGCCCGGGAGCGGCGCCTGGACCTGCTCGCCGACCTGGCGGAGGAGCACCTGGACGTGGACGCCCTGCTCGCCCTGGCCCGCGAGGGCGCTCCGGCGGGTCTGCCCGCGCTGGCCCCGGGGGCCCCGGGGGCCCCGCCCGCCGCACGTTCGCGGCGCGGGCCCGGGGCGGAGGTGCCCCGGTGAGGCTGCTGCTTTTGGGGGGAACGTCCGAGGCCCGTGAGTTGGCCGCCCTCCTGGTGGAGGCGGGCGTGGACGTGACCACGTCGTTGGCCGGGCGGGTGGCCCGGCCCCGTCTGCCGGTGGGGAAGGTGCGGATCGGCGGCTTCGGGGGAGTGCCGGGTCTGCGCGCGGCGCTGGCCTCCTACGACGCGGTGGTGGACGCCACCCACCCCTTCGCCCTGGGTATGAGCGCCAACGCGGCGGAGGCCTGCACGGACCTTCCCCTGCTGCGGCTGGAGCGGCCGGGCTGGGATCCCGATCCGGCCTGGCGGTACGCCGCCACCCACGAGGATGCGGCGGAGCGGGCCGCGGCGCTCGGGGAGCGGCCCTTCCTCACGGTGGGCCGCCAGGAACTCGCCCGCTTCGTTCCGGAACTGGGGCGGCGGGCGGTCCTGGCCCGGGTGGTGGACGTCCCCGAACTCGCGTTGCCCGACACGTGGTCGCTGAGGACCAGCAGGGGGCCGTACACCCTCGGCGGCGAACTGGACCTGATGGGCGGGCACCGCGCGGACGTCCTGGTCACCAAGGACTCCGGCGGCACCTACACCCGGCCCAAGATGGAGGCCGCGCGGCTGCTCGGCGTCCCGGTCGTGGTGGTGCGGCGCCCGCCGGGACCTGCCGGGGTGCCCACCGTCCACGACGTGGCGGCCGCGTTCGCCTGGGTGACCGCGCTGGGAGGGTGACGACTCGCCCCCCTTGTCGTGATCCTGTGCTTATGGCGCGTCTCGACGCCCCAACCTCGCCAAGACGCGGGCCACCGTCCTTGCGTCACACCAGCAACGGTTCCGGCCAGCCCCGCAGGACAGGCGGGTCGCCGTACGGCCTACGGCGTGAGGGCGTTGGTCAGGACGCGCGTTCCGGCTCCGGCGAGGGGTCCCCGGTCCGCGGACCGCGCAGCGCGGGCATCAGGACGCCGTCGACCAGCGACACGAGGAAGTCCCGTTCGAAGGGCCTGCGCTGGACGAGCGCCCGGTAGGCGGCCATCGACGCGACGACCTGGGAGAGGGTGTCGACGTCGGCCGCCGCCGAGGCCTCACCGCGCTCGACGGCGCGCCGTATGAGAACGCGGTGGGCCTCGGCCCAGGGCTGGACGATCGCGGCGCTGACGGCGTCGGCGGACGCCCGGTCCTGGACGAGCATCGAGGCCAGCCCCGCCATGATCCGCAGCCTGCGCTCGCCCTCCCGTGCCGACTGGGGCCTGAACAGGCCGAGCAGGTCCTCCCGGAGGTCGCCGGTGTCGGGCAGGCGCTCGATGTCGACCTGGTCGCGTTTCATGCGCGCCACCGCGTCGACGACCAGTTCGGTCTTGGAGGCCCAGCGGCGGTAGAGCGTGGCCTTCCCCGCCCCGGCCCGGGCGGCGACGGCGTCCATCGTCAGCCGGGCGAACCCGACGTCGGCCAGGACCTCCAGCGCCGCGTCGAGGATGTCGCCGTCACGGGAGCGGTCGCGTTTGCGGCCGGGTCGTGCTGGCCCGCCGCCGGGCGCGGCGGGCTCACGGGTGTCGCTGTCTCGCGCCATGGCGGTTGCCTCCTCGTCTCACCGCTGGTCAGGACGCTACACGCCTGTGCCGGAACGGCGTAATTCAGGAACAGAGTAGTTCAGGAACGGAATAGTTCCGGAACTTGTGCGTATCGAAATGTCCGGACGGTGTGGCACGATGAGCCGATGCACCACGTGAGTGACGACGAGAGGCGCGCCCGCATCGGCGTCCGGCACGCCCTGGCCCCGGGTTTTCACGCGGACTCCCCGGAGGCGGCCACGCGGGCGATGACCGCGCTGCACGCCACCGAACCGGCCACGGTCTACCTGTCGTGCCGGGCGCGCGTGCCCTCGCTGACCGTGGCGGACCTCGACAGGGCGCTCTACGGGGACCGGAGCCTGGTGAAGCAGCTGGCGATGCGGCGCACGCTCTTCGTGTTCCCGCGCGAACTGCTGCCCGCCGTGTGGCCGAGCGCCTCCGCGCGCGTCGCCGCCACGGAGCGCGCCCGCATGCGCAAGGACCTGGTCGGGGCGGGGATCACCGACGACGGCGACGCCTGGCTCGACCGGGCCGGGGCCGAGGTCCTGGCCCTGCTCGCCGACGCCCCGGAGGGCCTGGTGGCCGCCGATGTGCGCCGGGCGGTGCCCAGGATCGACGTCAGGGTCGCGGGGTCGGCGGGCGAGGTGTGGTCGGCGCCGCGGGTGCTCACCCTCCTCGGCGCCGCCGCCGACATCGTGCGCGGCGCCAACACCGGCCGCTTCGCGGTCTCGCAGCCGCGGTGGACCCTGACCGGACACTGGCTCGACGGCGTTCCCGCCCCGTGGGGCGCCGCAGAGGGCTACCGGGAACTCGTCCGCCTCTGGCTGCACAGTTTCGGTCCGGGGACCGAGGACGACATCGTCTGGTGGCTGGGATCGACCAAGACGGTCGTGCGCACGGCGCTGGCCGAACTCGGTGCCGTCAGGGTCTCCCTCGACGGCGGCGCCACCGGTTGGCTCCTGCCCGACGACCTCGCTGAGGCGGCCGACCCGGGCGCGTGGGTGGCGCTGCTGCCGGTGCTCGACCCGACCGTCATGGGCTGGCGCGGCCGGGACTTCTACCTGGGCCCGCACCGCGAGCAGCTCTTCGACAACCGCGGCAACGCGGGCACGACGGCCTGGGCGGACGGCCGCGTGGTCGGGTCATGGGTGCAGGACGGCTCCGGCGCGGTCCGGGTGCACCTGCTCGAATCCGTTTCGCCCGCGACGCGGCGGGCCCTGGGGGAGGAGGCGGCGCGGCTGACCGAGTGGCTCGGCGGTGTCCGCATCGGCACCGGCTACGTGTCGCCCGCGATGAGGGCCGCCCGGGACGCGTGGGGCTGAGGGCGGACCGGCGGCCCGGCCGCGTGCTGGCTCTCCCGGCTGCCGGGAGGGCAGTCGCCAGGCCCGCTCGCCCGACACCGATTCCCCGACCACACCCGTCAGAACTGGGCAACGACGGGATATCGGTTCGCGGTCGCGCACGGTGTGGCCGAAAGGACGCGAAGGCAGTTCCGGGTCGATTCCGACAACCGCCGTCGTCCGAGGTGACAGCGCCTGTTTCGTCTGGT
Source organism: Nocardiopsis deserti (assembly GCF_008638355.1). NCBI lineage: Bacteria > Bacillati > Actinomycetota > Actinomycetes > Streptosporangiales > Nocardiopsidaceae > Nocardiopsis > Nocardiopsis deserti. The sequence continues at coordinate 37,524 of NZ_VWVS01000019.1, forward strand.
GCGCACCCGACGCGCGTTCGGTTGAAGTCGGCCCGGTGACCCCCCTTCCGGCGTCGCATCGGAGCGTGTAGCGTGACCGGGGGTCAATGTACGACACGTGCATGCGGAAATTGAATTCCGCTGACTGGATGGGCGATTCCTTTGCGAATACGCCGCCGCGCCGGTGATGTGCATGGGGCGGCGGGGGGCGGAGAATTGCGCGAATTCCGTTGACCGGCGCCATCGTGCCCATACACGAGAGACCGCGATGCCCAGCACGACCGTCATCAGCAGCAAGGCGGCTGTCTATGGCGCTTTCACGGCGAACGGAGTGATGTACGCGGCGCTGGTGAGTCGCGTGCCAGCTCTGGGGGCGGAACTGGGCCTGTCCACGGCGGAACTCGGCCTGCTTCTGTTATGGCTGTCCGCCGGGGCCGTGTCCGGGCTCCCCGCGGCAGGCCTGCTGGTCCAGCGCCTCGGCGGGAGCCGGGGGACCACCGCCGGTATCTCCCTTGCGGCAGCAGGGCTGCTGCTGCTCGCCATCGGCCTGGGAATCGCCTCGTGGCCTGTCGCGGCGGCCGCACTCTTTTTCGTCGGGTCGGGAATGGGGCTGTGGGAAGTCAGCATGAACGTTGTCGGCTCACGTACAGCGCACCTCATCGGCAGCGAGAACCTGTTGCCGCGACTTCACGCAGCGCTCAGTCTGGGAACCGTGCTCGGGGCCCTTCTCGGTGCGTTCCTGTCGAGCGTGTCGGTACCTCTGCCGAGCCAGAACCTGGGAATGGCAGGACTGTTGGTGCTGACGGCCCTTCTGCTCAGCCGGGTCACCCAAGGCGCGGACGCGCCTGACACAGGCGATGTCACGCGCGCGCCCGGGGGAGTGCTGTGGGCCTCCTGGCGTGAGCGGCGAACCCTTCTTGTCGGAATATGCGTCCTGGGATTCGCCTTCACCGAAGGCACGGCCAACGAATGGATCGCGTACGTTCTGGTCGACGGTTATGGCGCCGCCGAGCACACGGGAGCCCTGGCGTTCGCCGCCTTCGTGGCGGCGATGACGGCGGGGCGCCTCACCGGAGGCGCCCTCGTCGCCCGCTTCGGCCGCGCCAGCGTCCTTCGCGTATCGGTCGGACTGGCCCTCTGCGGCGTACTCGTCATGGTTTTCGGCGACGCGGTCGCGTGGGCTCTCGTGGGAGCGCTCCTGTGGGGGTCGGGGGCCGCGATGGGGTTCCCGGTCGGCATCGCGGCGGCGGCGGACGATCCCGCGAGAGCCGCGGCGAGGGTGTCCGTGATCAGTTCGTTGGGATACGCGGCCTTCCTCGGGGGGCCGCCGTTGCTGGGGTTGCTCGGAGGGCTCTACGGCATCCAGCAGGCGATCCTGGTGGTCTGTGCGGCGCTTCTGTTGGCCTTCCTCGCGGCGGGGGCCACCCGGCGGACCACCGCCGTCGGGAACGGAGGCGTCCCTGACGGGCCTCGGTAGGAGGACCGTCGCAGGTGCTGTCCGGCCCGATGCCGCTGTCCACGGTGCCCGGTCAGGCGGCGGCGCGGGCGGCGTCCGCGAAGCGGGCGGCGAGCCGGGGGTGACCGGCCCAGTGGACGTGCAGGTAGGAGGCGTGCAGCGTCGGCGAGGCGAAGCCCTCCGCTGCGCCCTCGATCTCCCACGCCGGGCGGTCACCGCAGGCGCCGGGGGTCAGACCGGTGCGGTGGAACTCGTGTCCGGTGACCCTCTCCCCGGCCCGGGTCAGCAGGGTGTCCCCGGGTGAGACCGCCTCGGGGTAGCGCAGGGTGAGCCGCCCCGTCATCCGGGCGTGCGCGGGGACGGCCCCGGCCATGGGCTCGCCGTCGAGCGTCTCGGCGAGGTAGAGCAGGCCCGCGCACTCGGCGACGGTCGGCACCCCGTCCCGCACCGCCTCGCGCAGCTGGGTCAGCAGTCCGCGGTTGGCGGCGAGCTGGCCGGCGTAGACCTCGGGGAAGCCGCCGCCGAGGTAGACGCCCCGGGTGCCCGGGGGCAGCGCGGGGTCGCCCAGCGGATCGAAGGCGACGACCTCGCACCCGGCGGCGGTGAGCAGTTCCTCGGTCTCGGCGTAGCGGAAGGTGAAGGCCCTGCCGCCCGCCGCCGCGACCACCGGCCGCCGCGACGCGGGGAGTCCCTCGGTCCGCGCCGGATCCCACGGGCGGGCGTCCAGGGCGGGTGCGGAGCGGGCCGCCGCGAGCAGCGCGTCCAGGTCCACCTGGCGCGCGATGTGCTCCCCGAGCCGTTCGACCACGCGCGCCGACTCCGCCCGCTCCGACGCCGGGACCAGCCCCAGGTGCCGGGACGGGCTGGCGAGCCGCTCGTCGCGGTGGACCACGCCCAGGACGGGCAGGTGCGTGGCCCGGGTGATCTCGGCGACGTTGCGCGCCGAACCCGCCTGGTTGAGGATCACCCCGACCACCTCGACGGCCGGGTCGTAGGCGGCCATCCCCGCCACCAGCGCGCCCACCGAACGCGACATCCGCGACACGTCCACCACCAGCACCACCGGTGTCCGCGTCAGGGCCGCGACGTGCGCGGACGAGGCGAACCCGTCGGTGCCCAGCCGCCCGTCGTGCAGGCCCATCACCCCCTCGATGACGGCGACGTCCGCGCCGCGCGCCCCGTGCAGCAGCAGCGGCGCCACCCGGTCCTCGCCGACCAGGTGGGGGTCGAGGTTGCGGCCGGGGCGCCCGGTGGCCAGGGCGTGGTAGCCGGGGTCGATGTAGTCGGGGCCCACCTTGTGGCCGCTCACCGCGTGCCCGGCGTCGCGCAGCGCCGCCATCAGCCCGGTCGCGACCGTGGTCTTGCCCTGCCCGGTCATGGGCGCGGCGATCATCAGCCGGGGCAGTGTCGTTGGTCGGGGCGATGCCGTCGGTCGGGCTGGCGGCGTCGGCCCGGCGGGCTCCGGGGACCCCCTTCTCCAGCCTCCCCCGCGCTTCCCGGCGGGCGTGGGGACCCCCGTTTCCCCGGCTCTCGCGCACTCCTCGGCGGCCCCCGCCGTCCGGCTTCGCGAACCCTCCGAGGCGCCCGGGGACGTCACCACTCGATGCCCCGCTGGCCCTTGCGTCCGGCGTCCATGGGGTGCTTGACCTTCGTCATCTCGGTGACCAGGTCGGCGGCCTCCAGCAGCCGCGGGTCGGCGCGGCGGCCGGTGATCACCACGTGCTGGCGGCCGGGGCGGTCCCGCAGGGCGGCCAGGACGTCCTCGACGTCGACCCAGCCCCAGTTCAGCGGGTAGGTGAACTCGTCGAGGATGAGCAGGTCGTGCGTCTGGTCGGCCAGCCGCCGCCGAATCTCCGACCAACCCTCGGCGGCGTCCGCCGCGTGGTCCTCGGCGTCGCCCTTGCGACGGCTCCACGACCAGCCCGAACCCATCTTGTGCCACTCGACCGGGCCGCCCTCACCGGTCTGCTCGTGCAGTTCGCCCAGGCGTTCCAGCACGGTCTGCTCGCCGATGCGCCACTTGGCCGACTTGACGAACTGGAACACCCCGATCCGCCAGCCCTGGTTCCAGCCGCGCAGCGCGAGGCCGAACGCGGCGGTCGACTTGCCCTTGCCGTCACCTGTGTGCACGGCGAACAGGGGCTGGTTGCGGCGCTGGCGCGTGGTGAGCCCGTCGTCGGGGACGACGAGCGGCTGTCCCTTGGGCATCAGGCGGCCCTCTCTCGTACGGCGGTGCCCAGCGCGTCCGCGCTGACCTCGTTGACGGGCAGGTGGTCGGCGCCCAGGCGGGCGGCCAGGGAGGCGGCCAGGCCCAGGCGCAGCGGCCCGGACTCGCCGTCCACCACGACGGTGGTGACGCCCAGTCCGGCGACGTGGTCGGCGGCGGCCATCGCGCGGCCGACGGCGCCCTTGCCGCCGGTGGCCCGGCCGTCGGTGACCACGACCAGGAGCGGGCGCAGCCTCGGGTCCCGCAGCCGCTCGCGCCGCAGGACGCGGGACGCCTCCTCCAGGCCCTCGGCGAGCGGGGTGCGCCCTCCGGCGGGCAGGTCGTCGAGGCGGGCCGCGGCCACGTCCACCGAACGGGTCGGCGGCAGCGTGAGTTCGGCCCCGCGTCCCCGGAAGGTGACCAGGCCGACCTTGTCGCGGCGCCGGTAGGCGTCCAGGAGCAGGGACAGGATCGCGGTCTTGACCTCGGTCATGCGCCTGCGCGCCGCCATGGAGCCGGACGCGTCCACACAGAACAGGACCAGGTTGGTCTCCTGGCCCTCGCGGACCGCCACGCGCAGGTCGCGGGGGTGCAACCGCAGTCGGCCGCCGCCCTGGGGCCGCAGCGCCGCGGCCCGCACGGTCTCGACCAGGTGGACCGCGCTGCCCGTACCCCGGCCGGGCGCGGCGGCGCCGATCCGTCGGCCCCGCGTGCCGAGGGCCCGGCTGCGCCTGCCGTCGGCGCCCTCGCCGGAGCCCCGCACGGTGAGCAGCCGGGTCCGGTAGGGGGCGGCGGCACTGGCCGTGGCAGGGGAGGCGCCGGAGGGGCGGGGCTCGGGGGAGTCGCCCTCGGAACCGTCGGGCGCGTGCTCGGCGGAGGCGGGGGAGCGCTCCTGGTCGGGCTGCTCTCCGGAGGGCGCGGCGTCCCCGGCGCCGTCCGGGGGGCTGGCGCCGTCGGAGGGGTCGTCGTCGCTGGCGGGGCCCTGCGGGTCCTGTGGTTCCGGCGGGGTGTCGGAGCCGTCGGGGTCGTCGCTCCCCTCCGGGCCCGGCGGCTGCGGGGGGTCGGGCGGCGGTTCCTCGTCGCCCAGGATCCGGTCCAGGAGTTCCTCGTCGAGCCCCGGCGCGTCGAAGGGGTTGCGTCGGCGCCGGTGCGGCAGGGCGAGCGTGGCGGCGCGGCGGATGTCGGCCCGGGTGACCGAGGTGCGGCCCGCCCAGGCCGCGTGCGCCATCGCCGTACGCGCGGTGACGATGTCGGCGCGCAGGCCGTCCACGTCGTAGGCCGCGCACACCTCGGCGATCTTCAGCAGCGCCGCCTCCGACAGCCGCACCCGCCCGAGCGCCTCCCGGGCCGCCGCGATGCGCTCGGCCAGGGCCTTCTCGGCCTCGTGGTAGCGCCCGGCGAAGGCGGCGGGGTCGGCGTCGTGGGACATGCGCCTGCGCACCACCTCGGCGCGGGCCGCGGGGTCGGACGGCGCGGCGACCTCGACGGTGAGCCCGAAGCGGTCCAGGAGCTGCGGGCGCAGCTCGCCCTCCTCGGGGTTCATGGTGCCGATGAGCAGGAACCGGGCCGCGTGCTCCACGGAGAACCCGTCGCGCTCCACGGTCACCTGACCGGTCGCGGCGGCGTCCAGGAGCAGGTCGACCAGGTGGTCGTGGAGCAGGTTGACCTCGTCGACGTAGAGGATGCCGCGGTGGGCCCGGGCCAGCAGACCGGGTTCGTAGGCGACCCTGCCGTGGGTGAGCGCCTGCTCCAGGTGCAGGGAGCCCAGGACGCGGTCCTCGGTGGCGCCGACGGGCAGTTCGACCAGGCGCACCGGGCGGCTCTCCACGGCCGCTCCGGACCCGAAGGGCCCGTCGGGGGAGTGCTGTGCCGGGTCGGCGGGGTCCACGGAGAACCGGTCGCCCTGGTAGACGTCGACGGGCGGCAGGAGGGAGGCCAGGGCCCGGACGGCGGTGGACTTGGCGGTGCCCTTCTCGCCGCGCACCAGGACGCCGCCGATCTCCGGGGAGACGCTGGTGAGGACGAGGGACAGGCCCAGGTCGTCGAGTTCCTCGGCGTCGCAGCCGACGATCGCGGAAAAGGGGTAGTGCGGTGACCGCAATGGCATGTAGAGGCTCCCGCTCATGTCGCCATCGGTAAGGGACGGGCGCGAGGCCGGTCTTCGGACTTGCCGGGTCCTTCCTGGACGGAAGGCTCGGTTCACCGCAGCGGGCCTGTGCCGGAGTCTCACCGGGCTTCCCAGATTCTCCCCGTCGGCCGTCCCCACCGTTTCCGATGGCTGGGCCGTTGGGGCACCTCATGCCTGCCGCCACGATAGCGTCCGGGGAATGAAGGATGACGCGCCCCCTCCCCCCGAACCCGGGATCACCGTCGTCGGCATCGGTGCCGACGGCTGGTCCGGCCTGCCCGAGCGTCTGCGCGCGCTCGTCCTGGCCGCCGACACGGTGCTGGGCGGCCGCAGGCACCTGGCGATGCTCCCCGACCGGCCCGGACAGCGCCGCCAGGCCTGGCCCTCACCCCTGCGCGAGAACCTGCCGCCACTGCTGGCCTCCCTCGACGGCGCCGCACCTGACGGCGCCTCCACCGTGGCGCTGGCCTCCGGAGACCCCCTGGTGTCCGGCGTCGCCACCACCCTGATCGACCTGCTGGGCGCGGACGCCGTACGGGTGGAGCCCGCCGTCTCCTCGGTAGCCCTGGCCCGCGCCCGCATGGGCTGGCCCGCGGAACGCTGCGCGGTGGTGGGCCTGGTCGGCCGCGACCCCCGCCTGCTGCTGCGCCAGCTCGCACCCGGCCACCGCGTCCTGGTGCTCTCCTCGGACGGCGGCACTCCCGCGGCGGTCGCCGCCCTGCTGGTCGGCGCGGGCTACGGCACCAGCCGGATGACCGTGCTCGGCGACCTGGGAGCGGACTCCGAGTCGCGCCTGGAGAGCACCGCCGACCACTGGCTCGCGGACCCTCCCGGCGCGGTGCCCGCGCTGCACGTGCTGGCCCTGGAACTCCTCGGCCCGCCCGGGTACGGCCTGGTCGCGGGCCTGCCCGACGACGCCTTCGAACACGACGGGCAGCTCACCAAGCGGGACCTGCGCGCCTCGGCGCTGGCCCGGCTGGCGCCCTCGCCGGGCCAGCACCTGTGGGACGTGGGCGCGGGCGCGGGATCGGTCGGCATCGAGTGGATGCGCGCCCACCCCTCCTGCACCGCCACGGCGGTGGAGGCCCACGCCGAACGGGCCGCGCGGATCGGCCGCAACGCGGGCCGCCTCGGCGTTCCCGGACTGGACGTGGTCACCGGCCGCGCGCCGGACGCGCTGGCCGGGCTGCCCGCGCCCGACGCGGTGTTCGTGGGCGGCGGCGCGACCCGGCCGGGCGTCCTCGACGCCTGCCTGGGGGCGCTGCGGCCGGGAGGGCGAATCGTGGTGCACGGGGTGACGCTGGAGACCGAGCACCTGCTCGCCGACGCCCACCGCCGCCACGGGGGCGAGCTGACCCGTGTCGCGGTCGAGACCACCGCGCCCATCGGGGCGTTCACCGGCTGGACGCCCGCCCGCACGGTCACCCAGTGGTTCCTGGTCATGTCCGCCCGGCAACGACCCGAGTGATCCTGGGCCTCGGACGGAGCCAGCCGCTTCCGGCTGGGACGGCTGGGGCGCATCGTAGGGACAGTGCGGTTTGCCTTTTCGGCGCCCTGGAGGACCCCGGCTCCGCAGATCTTCGCTTCGGGCATACCTTCCGTCCTTCCTCGGCGTTACTCTGGCCAGAAGCCGTGTCCGCGTCGTCGCTCACCACCACGGACATCACCCAGGGGGCTTCATGACCGTCGTAGAACACCACCCGCCACCCGAAACGCCAGCGCTTCCGATGAGTCCGGAGCTGTTCGAGCACCTCGCCGGACAGGCGTTCGAGGCCGACCGTGTTCGTATGGAGATGTTCAACGGGAAGGTCTGGGTCCACAAGGTGACCGACGGAGCGCACGCGGGGATCCTCACGTGGCTGATGCGTGAGTTCATCGCCCACCGCCCCGACCTGGACCTCATCACCAGCGGACTGGGCATCAAGGTCGACACCTACCGCAACGGGCGCGCCCGCCCCGACGGCATCCTCGCCCCGATCGGTCACTTCGACCAGGCGGGAGAATGGGCCGACCCGGAGGGTGTCCTGGCCGTGGTCGAGGTCACCTCCTGGGACGCCGACACCCATGCCCGTGACCGTGTTGAGAAGCCCGCCGCCTATGCGGCGACCGGTATCGGCGTCTACCTGCTGGTGGACCGGGACGCCGATGCCGTCGTGGTCCACAGCCGACCCGTCCGCGGCCAGTACCTGGACCGAAGTACCCATCCTTACGGTGAGGCCGTCCAGATCCCCGGAGCCGACGTCACGTTGGACACCGAAGCACTCAAGCGGTTCGTCCGCTGACACTGACGGCCCGGACGAGGGCGGCCCGGTCCGACCGCCCCTCACCGCCGCCACGGGGGCGAGCTGATCCGTGTCGCGGTCGAGACCACCGCGCCCATCGGGGCGTTCACCGGCTGGACGCCCGCCCGCACGGTCACCCAGTGGTTCCTGGCGGCGGGGTACTGACGCGGGGGCGGGCCGGGTCGTAGAGGTAGGACTCACCGCCCGCCCGGGGATCCAGCGCCCGCCCCACCAGGATCACCGCCGCCTGCCGGAACCCGGCCTCCTCCACCGCGTCGGCGACGGTGGAGACCGTGCCGCGCAGCACCGCCTCGCCCGGCTGGCTGGCCCGGTGCACCACGACCACCGGGCAGTCGCCGCCGTACTCGGGTTCGATCTCGGCCATCAGCTCGCGCACCCGCCGGATCGCCAGGTGCAGCACCAGCGTGGCCCGGGTCGCCGCGAACGCGGACAGCGACTCGGTGCCGGGCATGGCGCTCGAACGGGCCCGTGTCCGGGTCAGCACCACCGACTGGGCCACCAGCGGCACGGTCAGCTCCCGTCCCGCCAGCGCCGAGGCGGCCGCGTACGCGGGCACCCCGGGCGTGACGTCCCACGGAACGCCGTGCGCGTCGAGCCTGCGGGTCTGCTCGGCCAGTGCCGAGTACAGCGACGGATCGCCGGAGGTCAGCCGTACGACGTCGCGGCCCGCGGCGTGCGCGGCGACCAGGTGATCGGTGATGCGGTCCAGGTCCAGGCCCTGGGTGTCCACCAGTTCGGCGCCGGGTGCGCAGTGGGTCAGGACCTGCGGGTCCAGGTAGGTGCCGGGGTAGAGCACCACGTCGGCCCCGGCGAGCATCCGCGTGGCGCGGACGGTCAGCAGGTCGGCGGCGCCGGGCCCCGCGCCCACGAAGTGCACGGTCACGGCTTCACCCACCGCGGGGTCCACACGCGGCCCGCCCCGGTGACCCGGGTCCCCGAGGCGCCGACGATGAGCAGGCAGCGCATGTCGACGGCGGCCGGGTCGAGTTCGCCCAGGGTGGTCACCGTCAGGGACTCGCCGTCGCGGCCCACGTCGCGGCCGACGACGACCACGGTGTCGGGTTTGCGGTGCTCCAGCAGGATCCGGCGCGCGGTCACGATCTGCCCGGTCCGGGACCGGGAGGCGGGGTTGTAGACGGCCAGCGCCAGGTCGGCCTCGGCGACGGCGCGCAGCCGCCGCTCGACCACCTCCCACGGTTTGAGGCGGTCCGACAGGCTCATCACCGCGAAGTCGCCGCCCACGGGGGCGCCCGCACGGGCCGCGACCGCCTGGACGGCGCTGACCCCCGGCAGCACCCGGACGGGCACGTCCCGGTAGGCGGGGTCCTCGGCCGCCTCGAACACGGCGGTGGCCATGCCGAAGACCCCGGCGTCCCCACCCGAGACCACGGCGACGCGTTCGCCGCGCCCGGCCAGGTCGAGGGCGAACCGGGCGCGCTGGAGTTCGACGGTGTTGCCGGAGGCGTGCCGGGTGAGCCCGGGGCGCTGCGGGACCCGGTCGACGTAGGGGCCGTAGCCCACCACGTGGTCCACCTCGGCCAGCGCGGCGGAGGCCTCGGGGGTGAGCCAGTGTTCGGGGCCGGGGCCCAGGCCCACGACCAGCAGTTCGGCCGCCGCTCCGACGGGACCGGACGCCGCCTGCGCCGTTCGCGTCGCATGGGCCGCCTGCGTCCGCGCGGCCGCGCCGACCTGGCGCGAACGCCGGCCGTTGCGGCTGTCCCCGGTGACCAGCACCAGGGAGAAGTAGGGCACCGTCGCCGGATCGACCTCGGCGACCGGCAGCCGCCGCTCCCCGCCCATCGAGGCCCGCTCCACGTACACCGCGTGCTCCAGCCGCCCGGCCGCGGCCAGGGCGCGGCGCACGGCCGGGAAGGTCCGGCCCAGCTTCATGACCACGGCCGCGTCGGTGTCGGCCAGGCGGCGGGCCAGCTCCGGTTCGGGCAGGGTGCCGGGCAGCACGGTGAGCACGTCGGTCTGCCGGGCCAGCGGGGCGGCCGCGGCGGCGGTGGCGGCGGCGAACGCCGGGATCCCCGGCACGATCTCGGTGGGGTAGCGCTCGGACAGCCGGTCGTGCATGTACATGTACGACCCGTAGAACAGCGGGTCCCCCTCGGAGAGCAGGACGACGTCGCGTCCGGCGTCCAGGTGGGCGGCCAGCCGCGCGGCGGACTCCTCGTAGAAGTCGGCGAGCGCGCCCGCGTAGCCGCCCGGGTGGTCGGTCGCGCCGGTGGTCACCGGGTAGGTCAGCTGTTCCTCGACCACGGAGTCCGGGATCAGGGCGTCGGCGATGCGGCGGGCGTTGGACTCCTTGCCCACCCCCGCGTGGTAGGCGACGACGTCGGCCGCGGCGATGAGCCTGGCCGCCTTGAGGGTGATCAGCTCGGGGTCGCCGGGGCCGACGCCGACGCCGTGGAAACGGCCGGTCACTCTTCCTCCTTGGCGAGTGCGTTGAGGGCCGATGAGGTCATCGCCGATCCCCCGCGGCGACCGCGCGCGGTCACGTAGGGGACGTCGACGCCGTGTCGGTCGCGGAGTTCGGTCAGCGCCTGCTTGGACTCGGCGGCGCCGACGAAGCCGACCGGGCAGCCGACGATCGCGGCGGGTCGCGGGGCGCCGTCGACCAGCATCTCCAGCAGGTGGAACAGGGCGGTGGGCGCGTTGCCGACGGCGACCACGGCGCCGTCGAGCAGCGGCTCCCACAGCGACACCGCGGCGGCCGTGCGGGTGGTGCCCCACTCCCGGGCCAGACCGGGAACCCGCTCGTCGCCCAGGAGGCAGAGGACCTCGTTGTCGTTGGGCAGGCGGCTCGCGGTCACGCCGGAGGCCACCATGCGCGCGTCGCACAGGATCGGCGCACCGGCCCGGAGGGCGGCGCGCGCCGCGGGGACCAGGTCGGGGTGGACGACGAGGTCGTCGGCGAGGTCGACCTGGCCGGTGCCGTGGATCATCCGCACGGCGAGCCGTTCGGCGTTGGCGGGCAGGTGGTCGAGCCGGGCCTCGCGCCGGATGGTGGCGAAGGAGTCGGCGTAGATCGCGGGCCCGTCGTCGACGTACTCGTAGTGCCGGTTCGGGCGTCTCGGGGAGGTCACCGCGCCTCCCCGTGGACGTGACCGTGTTCTCCGGGGACGAGCCTGTGTCCTCCGGGAACAAGGATGGCGCGCCACGGCGTGACGACGAGTTCGCCGGATCCGGCGTCGAGCGCTTCGGCGGTGAGCGCGTCGGCGGCGGCCCGGTCCAGGCCGTCGGCGGGCACGGGGACGTGCCGTCCGATGCCGGGAAGGAGGCCGTGCGGCAGCGGTGGCGCGGGGTCGGGCAGCCGCGGGTCCGGCGGTGCCGGGGCGGCCAGGGGCGAGGCGAGTTCGGCGACGTGCCAGGGTGCGGCGGGGCCGTCGCCGCGCCGCTCCAGGAACCGGTCGGCGAGGCCCGCGAGCGTGGCCGCGGCCTCGTCCAGCGGCGTCAGCGGGCCCCAGCGCTCGCCGACCCTGAGCTGGGCGGTGTGCGCGTCGAGGGCGACGATCCCCAGGTCGCAGGAGCGCTCCAGCAGGTCGCCGCTTCCGTCGTCCAGGGCGAAGAGGAAGCGGCCGGGAAGGGCGGCGCGGTGGGGCTCGGAGCACAGCAGCGCGTCCAGCGCGGCGGCCACGGGGCGCAGGTCGGCCTTCCCGCCCGCCAGTCCCGTGCACGGGGAGACCATGACGTTGCGGACCAGTTCGTGGGCGGGCGAGGGCAGTAGGCCGGTTCCCTCCAGGGCCCGGAGCACCTCGGGGGTCAGCCGCCCGTCGCTTCCGGGCAGGGCGCGCAGCTGCACGTTGGCCCGCCCGGTGACGTGGATCCGGCCGTCGCCGTACTCCTGGGCCACGGCGGCCAGGGCGCGTAGCGGGCGGGCGGGGAGCCTGCCGCCGACGAGCCGGAGCCGGACCAGGAGCCCGTCGTCGGCGGGCCAGGGCCGCAGGGCGCCCGGGCAGCGGTCGCGCCGGGAGCGGACGGTGGAGGATGGGGATGGGGAACCCATCGGGGACATGCGCGTCCTTCGGGTCAGGGACCCGTTCGCGGGGTCCGCGGTTGACCTGGCGGCCCGTCACCGCCAGCGCCAGCAGGTCTTCGGACTCGGGATCGACCGGTGCGGAGCGCCTTCCCGGAGCGTGCGCTCCAGTGGCTGTCCCGGGGAAGCGCGTCCCCGGGGCGTGCCCGCCCGTCACCCTCACCGCTGCGCGTCAGTCCCGGATTCGCACCGGGTTCCCTGCCCCACGAGGTGGAGTTCGACTGGCTCGACGAGGGTACCGTCCCCACTCCCGGGGCAGCTCCAGGGGCCTTCGCCCCGACGCGGCCCCGACGCGGCCGGAGACGGCCGTCCCGGGCGCGGGGGCGCGGTCGGCGGTGCGTGACGCACCCGGCCGGTACGGTACGTACCGCGTATCCTCCGCACGGTTCGCCCCGCCGTGCCCTACCCCCGGGAGCCGATGGATGTACACGGTCCGAATCTCGCAGACCGACCCCTACGCCTTCTCCAGCCTGGACGCGGCGCTGCGGGCCCCGATGTACGCGGGCTGTGACCTGTACCTGCACGTCGAGCCGGGGCACTACGCGGAATCTCAGGTGCTCGGCGTGAACCAGCACGTCATCGTGGTGCCCCTCCAGGGTCCCGGCACCGTGACGGTCTCGGCGGGCGACACGAACGTGTTCAACGTGCGCAAGGGGCGGCTGGAGCTGCACGGTGTGCACGTACGCAACGCCTCGACCGAGTACCCGCCCGTGTACGTGCACCCGAAGGCCTTCCTCAAGGCCGTCGACTGCCTCTTCACCGCGAGTACGCGAGTGAAGGCGGAGAACGCCCAAGCCGAATTCACCAACTGCGGGTTCGCGGGCGGCGGTGTCCGCATGGACGACTCCACGGGGAAGGTGGAAGGCTGCCGTTTCACCGACGCCGTGCTCATCGTCGAGGGCCCCGACTCCCCCGAGGTCCGCGGGACCACCTTCACCGGGGGCCACGACACGTGGCACACCCTGTACATATCCAAGGCCTCGCCCGCGGTCACCGACTGCGTCCTGACCGACTGCGGCGGGGAGAAGACCCAGGCGGTCCACGTGCGGGACTCCTCCGCTCCGAGGTTCACCAACCTGACGGTCACCGGGGACCGGGGCTGGCCGGTACGGGTGACCGGGCGCTCCAGGGCGGAGTTCAACCACCTCAGGGTGGACGGCGGCCCCGCTGACGGCACCTCGGTGTATGCCTGGGACGACTCCGAGATGACCATCACCCACGGCCGCATCACCAACGTCAGGGGCAACGCCCTGGCGATCACCGGGGGCGCGTTGACCGTCCGCGACCTGGTCGTCGAGGACGCTGCCGGGAGCGGCCTCTACGGAAAGGCGGCCAGAGTCAGCGGTGAGAGGCTGTCCCTGACCCGTGTCGGTGGGAACGGGGTCTACGTCGAGGAGTGCCGGACGACGCTCTCGGACGTCGAACTGCGTGAGAGCCCGCCGGAGGCACTGGGGAAGTGGAGCGTGTTCACCGCGCAGAAGGGGCGGTTCGAGGTCGCCGGCTTGCGTGCCTCGAAGGCGCCGGCGATGGCGCACATCGTCGACGCGCGGGGAATCCTGACCGATCTGACCGGGGACGACGTCGATAGCGGTCTCCTTGTCAGAGAGGACAGTACGGTCACGTTGCGCGAAATGGCGGTCACCAACAGCAGGCTCAACGCGCTGACCGTCAAGGACGGGTCCGAGGTCGAGGTCGACGGCGCCCGAATCTCGGACTGCGCCCTGCACGGTGTCTACGCGGGGAGCGCGTCGCGGTTGGTCCTGCGCTCCTCGACGGTGAGCGGGTGTGCGTCGGCCGGAGTCGGCGTGGACAAGGGCGCTGTGGTCACGTTGGAGGACACCACGGTCCGTGACGGCGACGGCTCCGGGCTGGCCGTGTACGACACCAGTCGGGTGCGCCTGGTGGGGTGCACGGTCTCCGGCAACGCCGGTGAGGGGGTGGACGCCGAGGACACCGCGACCGTGCAGGCCGAGGACACCGAGATCACCGGGAACGGGGGCGGTGACAGGGTCAGGGCGCGGGCCGCGGCCGACGGCGTCGGCTCGGCCGCGCCGGACGCACCCGAGGGTGAGGCAGTGCCGCTGGAGGAACTGCTGGCCGAGTTGGACGCCATGGTGGGTCTGGACGGGGTGAAGAAGGAGGTCCGCGCCCTCGTCAACTTCCAGCAGGTCAGCGTCAAGCGTGCGGCGGCGGGGCTGCCCGCGCTCAACGTCAGTCGCCACCTCGTCTTCTCCGGGCCGCCCGGAACCGGCAAGACGACCGTCGCGCGACTCTACGGTCGGATCCTGCGCTCCCTGGGCGTGCTGGGGAGCGGCCAGTTCGTGGAGGCCGCCCGCCCCGACCTCGTGGCCGAGCACCTGGGCGGCACCAGCGCCAAGGTCGCCGAGGTGGTCGAGCGGGCCCGGGGCGGTGTCCTGTTCGTCGACGAGGCCTACGCGCTCGCCCGTAAGTTCGGCAGCGGTGCGGACTTCGGCCAGGAGGCCATCGACACCCTCATCAAACTCATGGAGGACCTGCGCGAGGAGGTCGTCATCGTCTTCGCCGGGTACTCCAGCGAGATGCGCGGCTTCCTCGACGCCAACCCCGGGCTGCGGTCGCGCGTCGCCCGCACCATCGAGTTCGAGAACTACTCGCCCGAACAGCTCACCACGATCTTCACCGGGATGGCGCACAAGCAGGGCTACACGCTGGGGGAGGGCGTGCGGGAGCTGGTCACCCGGCACTTCCAGGCCCAGAAGCGCGACGAGACCTTCGGCAACGGGCGCGAGGCGCGCCGCGTGTTCGAGGAGACCGTCCAGACCCAGGCCACCCGGATCGTCGACGGGGACTTCGGTTCGGCGGAGGACCTGTCGCTGATCCTGCCCGAGGACCTCGCCGGGGTCGTGGACGGCGGGCTCTCCTCCAGGGTCGCGGAGGGGCCCAGGGACGCCGGTCAGGTCGAGGAACTGATGCGGCGCCTGGACGCCATGGTGGGCCTGGCGGCGGTGAAGCGGGAGGTGGCCGACCTGGCGAACCTGATCTCGGCCGGACGTCGGCGGCAGGCGGCCGGGCTGGAGGCCCCGCTGCCCTCCCGGCACCTGGTCTTCGCCGGGCCTCCGGGAACGGGCAAGACCACGGTCGCGCGTGTCTACGGGGAGCTGCTGGCCGCCCTGGGGGTGCTCGCCCAGGGACAGGTGGTGGAGGCCAGCCGGGCGGACCTGGTGGGCTCGTACGTGGGCCACACCGCCCAGCGCACGCGCGAGGTGTTCGACCGGGCACGCGGCGGTGTGCTGTTCATCGACGAGGCGTACGCGCTCGCCCGGCCGGGAGGCAGCGGCTCCGACTTCGGCCAGGAGGCCATCGACACGCTCCTGAAGCTGATGGAGGACCACCGCGACGAGGTGGTGGTGATCGCCGCCGGTTACACCGGGGAGATGCGCGAGTTCATGGCGAGTAACCCGGGGCTGGAGTCGCGGTTCTCCGGGACGGTGGAGTTCGCCCCCTACGCCGCGGACGAGCTGGTGCGGATCTTCGTCGGGATGGCCGAGGGCAACGACTTCCTGGTACCCGAGGAGACGCGTGGGGCGCTGGGCGCGCTGGTGGCCGAGCGGGCCGGGGTGTTCGGGGACGGCAACGGGCGCGAGGTCCGCAAACTGTTCGAGGAGAGCGTGATCCGCCAGTCGAGGCGGATCGAGGCGGCGGCCCTGGCGGGGGAGGACCCCGGGAGGGCGGAGTTGCAGACCTTGTGCCCCGAGGACGTCGTCGAAGCCCCGTAGGGCGCGGGAGTACCCCGCCGCCGCGCGGCCCCCGGCCGGATCACGTCCTCGGGAAAGGGGGAGCGGAGCACGTGCTCCGCTCCCCCTTTCCCGTGACCGCGGGGGGGCGGGGCTCACGCCGTGGAGCGCTCCTGCTCCGGTTCGAGGTGGCGGATGCCGAAACCGCGGGTCAGCGGCGCCAGGAAGGCGAGCAGGGCGGAGAACAGGAAGCCGCTCCAGTTGAACACCGCCCACGGCAGGAACTCGAAGTTGGCCACGCCCAGGGTCGTGGCGAAGAAGACGCCCGACACCGTCCAGGGCATCAGTACCTCGGTGATCGTGACCGAGTCCTCCATGCTGCGCGACAGGTTCACCGGGTGCAGGTTCCTGGCCCGGTAGGCGTCGCCGTAGACGTCCTTGACCAGGAAGAACGTCACCAGGGCGTTGGAGGTGCCGTTGATGATCGTGAAGCCGGAGAGCAGGGTGGTGAGGATGAGGCTGCCCGTGGACCGCAGCTTCTCGATCAGCCCCTCCAGCAGGACCCGCAGCACGCCCGACCTCTCCAGCGCCGAGGCGAAGAAGAAGGCGCAGAAGACGAAGAACGCCGAGTTGTACATCGAGTACAGCCCGCCCCGGTTCAGCAGCTCGGCCAGGACGTCGGAGACCCCGTCCCCCCGCGGCAGCATGTCGGTCGTGAAGCCGGAGACGGCCGCGGCGAACATGTCGCCCACGTTCGCCCCCTGGGCCAGCAGCGCGAGCAGCAGCGCCGTCATGGACGACGCGAACAGCACGACCAGCGGCGGCTTCCTCATGACCGACCCGGCGAGCACGACCAGCGCCGGGATCAGCAGCAGCGGGTTGAGGGTGAACAGCCCGTTCAGCTCGGTGACGACCTCGTCGATACCGCCCAGGCTGGCGGACGAGGTGGTGATGGTGGTGCCCGCGACGAGGAAGACGACGACGGCCACCACCGACGAGGGCACGGCCGTGTAGAGCATGTGCCGGATGTGCTCGTACAGGTTGGCGCCCGCCGCGAGCGAGCTCATGTTGGTCGTGTCCGACAGGGGCGAGAGCTTGTCCCCGAAGTAGGCGCCGGACACGACCGCGCCCGCCGTGATCGCCAGCGACACGTCCATCGTCTGGGCCACCCCGATCAGGGCGACGCCGATCGTTCCGCCGGCGCCCCAGGACGTGCCGGTGAAGGTGGCGACGAGCGCGGTGGCCACGAAGGACAGCACGTACAGGTAGGAGGGGTTGATGAGCTCCAGGCCGTAGTAGACCATGAGGGGGATCGTCCCGGCGATCATCCACGAGCCGATGAGCATGCCGATGCTGAGCAGGATCAGGACCGCGGGCAGGGCGCGTTTGAGCTTCTCGCCCATGTTCGTCAGCACGTCCTCCCAGCGCACGCCGTGCCAGAGCGCGAAGAGGGCGAACACCACCCCCGCGAAGATGAGCATGAGCTCCGCGGGGTACTTCAGGACGCCGATGCCGCCGACGAGAACGGCGACGGTGATGACCACGGGGACGCACGCCGCCGCCACACTGGGTCGGCGAACGTGTTCGTCCGGGGGGTTAGTCATCTTCTTTCCTCTCGGTGACGACCGCTTTCCGGTCTTCTACAGTGCGGTGAAGGCCCTTTCGAGATCCTCGATCTGGTTGTCGGCCCCCTCCAGGCCCACGGAGAGGCGGATCATTCCGGGGGAGAATCCCTTTTCCCGCAGCGCCTCCTCGTTTCCGGGCCGGACGGGGGCGGTGACGAGGCTTTCGTAGCCGCCCCAGCTCGCGCCGATCCGAAACAGCGACAAACGGTTGATGAAAGCCGCGACCTTTTCGAAGGAACCGTCCTTCAGGTCGAAACTGAGCAGCCCGGAGAACCCGCTGAACTGGTTCCTGATCAGGGGGTCGTCGGGCCGGTGGTCGTGGTGGGGGTGGTGGATCGCCGCCACCTCGGGCCGTGTCGCCAGGTAGTCGATGACCCGCACGGCGCTGCGCTCGTGCTCGGCCATCCTGATCGGCAGCGTCCGCAGCCCGCGCAGCACCATCGACGCCTCGACGGCCGACATGACCGAGCCCAGGAGCTGGAACCCCGTGGAGAAGAGGTCGCGCACGAAGGAGGCCGGGCCGATCACCGCCCCGCCCAGGACGTCGCTGTGGCCGCCGATGTACTTGGTGCACGAGTGGATGACGATGTCCACTCCGGCCAGGATCGGCTTCTGGAAGAGCGGCGTGGACCAGGTGTTGTCCATCGCGGTCCAGATTCCCCTGGCCCGGGCGGTGCGGGTGATCTCGGCCAGGTCCAGGACCTTCATCCGCATGGTCCCGGGGCTCTCGACGTAGACGAGCGCCGTGTTCTCCCGCAGGTGGGGCTCGATGTCGGAGGTGCCGTCGGGGAGCACGGTGTGGTCGATGCCGAAACCGCGCAGGTGCTCGGCCAGTTCCAGGGCCGGGCCGTAGGTGCTGTTGACGAAGAGGATGTGGTCGCCGCCGCGCAGCAGGCTCATCAGAACGGCGCTGATGGCCCCCATTCCGGAACCGAAGCACTGACACGCCTCGCCGCGCTCCAGAAGGGCCAGCCTCTCCTCCAGAAAGGCCACCGTGGGATTGGCTCCGCGGCTGTAGACGTACCTCTCGTGTTCCTGTTCCTGTTCCTCGATGAACGCCTCGAACGAGGGTTTGGTGAAGATACTGGTCTGGAACACCGGAGGGGCGACCGCGCCGTGGACGTTCTCCGGCCCCTCCCACGCGCTCATGCAGATTTCCCTGTCGGACCTGTCCACCGTTGCCCCCCGGTCGGTTCCTTGGCGCGCTCGCGCGAACGCGGCGGCCGATGGTCCCGACCCGCCGCGCCCGCCGTCGCGGCCCGTGCGCGCGGGCGGCGCCCGCGCTCGTGTCGGTGCGGTCGGCGGCCGTCCGTGGTAGGACCCGCCGCCCGCACGTGTGCTCAGGGCACGGCTTCGCGGTCGAGACGACGCGGAGCGCGTGCCGGTGCGGTCATCTTGTAGTACAAGCTGCTAAGTAGTCAATGGGTGGACACGGGTCCGCCCGCGGGCCCCGGCGTCTGTACGCTGAGGAGTCGGCACAACCCTCCAGCGAAGGACGAGGCGTACACGATGGGATCAGCGTCGCCGGGGACCCAGGGCGAAGGGCCCACGGGCCGGTCCCAGCAGCGGCACGCCCGCCCGAACTCGCTGACCTCGCAGGTCGTCGCCTTCGTCGAGGAGCTGTGCGTGGGTCCCGACGCGCAGCCGGGCACCCAGCTGCCCTCGGAGAAGGAGCTCGCCGAACGCTTCGGGGTGAGCCGGGTCGTGCTGCGCGAGGCCCTGAGGACCCTGGAGGCCAAGGGCCTGGTGCACCGGCGCCAGGGCAAGCCCGCGGTCATCGCCTCGCCCAACGCCCTGCCGGTGGAGAACTTCGTGGCCCTGTCGGTGCTGCGCGACCGCCGGGCGCTGATGGAGTTCACCGAGATCCGCAAGGCGCTGGAGGTGCACGGCGCCCGGCTGGCCGCGCAGCGCATCGCCGGACCGGAGGAGGAGCAGACCCGCGAGGACATCGCCCGGGCCCGCCAGGCCATCGCCGACATGCGCGCCGCCCCCCTGGACGTGCCCAACCGCGTGCGCACCGACTTCGCCTTCCACCAGGCCCTGATCTCGGCCTCCGGCAACCGGAGCCTCACCCAGATCCTGGACGCGCTCGAACGGTCGCTGGCCGACAGCCGCGAGCAGAGCCACCGCCGCTTCCTGGCCACGGCCGAGGACCCCGCGGTCTCCGCGACCGAGCACGAGGAGGTCCTGGAGGCGGTGCTGAGCGGTGACCCCGCCCGCGCTGTGGCGGCGATGGAGGACCACCTCCAGGTCACCCTGCGCGAGATCGAGACCCGCCCCAAGGCGGAGGGGCCGCGGGAGGCCCCGGCCTGACCGGCCGCCGGTCGCCGCTGCCCCGATGGCGCGCGCCTCGCCCCCATGAGTAGCGTGGGGGCGTTCGTCGTTTTCCGGACACCGAGAGGGCGGGGTCGCGCATGACGAAGAGGGCCGAGGTGGACTGGGTCAGCGTCGAGGAGGGCCTTCCGCACGACGGCGCCGCAGTGGTGGGAGCCGTGACCGGCCGCTACCCGGACGGGGAGGAGTTCTGGCTGGTCCTGCCGATGCACTTTCGTCGCACCGACTTCGACGAGACCACGGGTGAGGAGATCAGGGACGTCTTCGTCGACCCGGACTGGGTGGTGCGCAAGCCCCACGGCGGCGACACGGAGGAGCAGGTCACGCACTGGGCTGCGTACCCGTACCTCCCCGGAATGACCGTGCACCAGGTCCTCGGCGGCCAGGTGCACGACGCCCTGGCCGCGGCCCGGCGGGGCTGACCAGGGAGCGGCGACGCATAGCGCGACGGGCGCCGCAGGCCGCCCGGGGCCAGGGTGCCAGGTGGGGCGGTGCGGCTAACCCGCCGCTCCCGCGACGGGCAGGGTCAGGCGCAGCGTCAGTCCGCCGCCCGGGGTGGTCTCGGGCAGCAGCGAGCCCCCCATGGCCTCCATGAGCCCGTGCGAGAGCGCCAGGCCCAGCCCGAGCCCGGTCGCGTTGTCGGTGTCCCCGAGCCGCTGGAAGGGCACGAACATGCGCTCGCGCTCGTGTTCGGGCACCCCGGGGCCGTGGTCGGCCACCAGGAGCTCCACCTGGTCGCCCGTCCAGGAGGCGGTGACCGAGGGCGGCCGGTCCTGCGGGCTGAAGCGCAGCGCGTTGCCCACCACGTTGGCCAGCACCCGCTCCAGCAGGCCGGGGTCGGCCGCGACCTCCGGCAGCTCCTCGGACACCCGCACCCGCACGGCACGCCCCTGGGCGCCCAGCTCGTCCAGGACCGCGAACACCGACTCGCGCAGCGACAGGTCCGTGACCGTCACGCCCAGCACGCCCGCCTGGAGGCGGCTCATGTCCAGCAGGTCCGTCACCAGCCGGGTCAGGCGGTCCAGGGACTCGTCCGCCGTGGCCAGCAGTTCGGCCTGGACCTCCTCGCTGAAGCGCACCTCCCGGCTGCGCAGGCTGGTCACCGACGCCTTGGCCGAGGCCAGGGGAGCCCGCAGGTCGTGGCTGACCGCGGCCAGCAGGGCGGTGCGCATCCGGTCGGCCTCCGCCAGCGTCCCGGCCGCGGCCGCCTCCCGGGCCAGCCGCTCCTGGCGCAGCGCGACGGCGGCCTGCGCGGCGAAGGCCTCGATGATGCGCCGCTCGCCCGCGCGCGGCCGGTGCCCGTGCAGCACCAGGGTCAGCCCCTCGTCCACCGGGACGTCCACGTCGGCCCCGCCCGGAGCCCCGCGGGGGCGCTCCCCGACGAAGGCGACCGCCTCCCACGCGCCGGGGTCGTTGCGGTGGTCGGGCCGGGAGGAGGCCCCCGGCCTGCGCTCCAGCAGGGCGACCGACTCCAGGGAGAAGGTCTCGCGCAGCCGCTCCAGCAACGCCTCCAGGGGGCGCGAGCCCCGCAGCACGCTTCCGGCCACCGTGGCCAGGGTCTGGGCCTCGGCGCTGGCCCGCGCCGCCTCGCGGGTGCGCCGCGCGGCCTGGTCGACCACCACGCTCACCGCCACGGCCACGAACACGAACACCACGAGGGTGAGCAGGTTGCCCGGCTGGTTGACCACCAGGGTCTCGTAGGGCTCGGTGAAGAAGAGGTTGAGCACCACGAACCCGCTGAACGCGGCGGCCAGCGCGGGCCACAGCCCGCCGACCAGCGCCGTCGCCGTCACCGTCGCGAACACCAGCAGGATTCCACCGCTGAGGTACTCCTCGCTGTGGGGGACGCCGGTGCCGAACACCAGCAGCGCCAGCGCGGTGAGCGCCAGCGCGTACCCCGCCAGCCTGCGGCGGCGAGAGACCGCGCCCGAGCGCGCGCGTCCGGAACCGCTGTCGGCCCCCTCCTGGGTGACCAGGTGGACGTCGATGGACTCCGACAGCGCCGCGGTGGCCGCGCCCACCCCCGGCCACAGCAGGCGGGCGAGCCTGCCCCGACCGCTCGCGCCCAGGACCAGCTGGGTGGCGTTGACCCCCTGGGCGAACGCGGCCAGCGCGGCGGGCACGTCCTCGCCCAGGACCTGGTGGTAGGTGCCGCCCAGGTCCTCCACCAGCACCCGCTGCCGGGCGAGCATGGCGGGGTCGGCGCCCACCGGGCCGTCGCCGAGCGCCACGTGCACGGCCAGCAGTTCGACCCCCCTGCCGCGCCCCGCGATCCGGGCGGCCCGGCGGATGAGCGCCTCCCCGCCGGGGCCTCCGCTCAGGCCCACGACCACGCGTTCGCGGGTCTGCCACGCGGAGGCCGCGCGGTGCTCGCCGCGGTGGCGCTCCAGTTCGTCGTCCACCCGTCCCGCCAGCCACAGCAACGCCAGCTCGCGCAGGGCGGACAGGGTGTCGACCCGGAACCGGTGGCCCAGTGCGGCGTCGATCCGGTCGGGGCCGTAGACGTTGCCGTGCGCCAGCCGCCGCCGCAGGGCCTCGGGCGTCATGTCCACCAGTTCGATCTGGTCGGCCCCGCGCACCCACGCGTCGGGCACGGTCTCGCTCTGGCGGGCGCCGGTGATGCGTTCCACCACGTCGTTGAGCGACTCCAGGTGCTGGACGTCGAGCGTGGACAGCACCGTGACACCGGCCTCCAGCAGGGCCTCGATGTCCTGCCAGCGCCGGGCGTTGCGCGCGCCGGGGGCGTTGGCGTGCGCGAGGTCGTCCACGAGGACGACCTGCGGGCGGCGGGCCAGCACGGCGTCCAGGTCCATCTCCTCCAGACGGGCGCCCCGGTGGGTCAGGACCGCGCGCGGGACCGTCTCCAGGTCGTCGACCATCGCCTCCGTCAGCGCACGGCCGTGGCTCTCCACGAACCCGATGACCACGTCGGCGCCGCGGTCGCGGCGCCGGTGCGCCTCGTCCAGCATCCGATAGGTCTTGCCGACACCGGGCGCCGCGCCCAGGTAGACGCGCAAGTGGCCGCGTGTCATGGTGTGCCCCCTTCCGGCTTCCCCATCCTGACTGGTCACGGAGGTGCTTTCGGGCATTCTGGTGCTAACAGGGCGCTAAATCCGCGCCTTCGGCTGCTAAGGGAGCGTTAGCGCGTCCGCCGTCCCCGCCGCCACCGCGCAGAGTCGTTGCGGCGCCCCGCGCCACCGCGACCCGTGGACACGACGCACGTGCCGACGCGACCCGCGGACGCGGCGCGCCTGGCATCGTGAGCGCGAGGCCCCGACCGGGGCACGCGGACGGGGGAGAATACGGACCAGTATGGACACGGACAGCGGCACCGGCGCGGACAGAGCGCCCTCGGTCCTCGTCGTCGACGACGACCCCCTCATCCGCAGGACGCTGGAGGTGAACCTGAGGGCCCGCGGCTACACCGCCTACCTCGCCGACACCGGTGAGCACGCGCTGCGGCTGGTGGCCCGCCACCGCCCCGACCTGCTCCTGCTCGACCTGGGCCTGTCCGGGATGGACGGCCTGGAGGTCCTGCGGGGGCTGCGCGGGTGGACGGACGTGCCGGTGCTCGTGCTCTCGGGGCGCGACACCGAGCCGATGAAGGTCCAGGCGCTGGACCTGGGCGCCGACGACTACGTCATCAAGCCGTTCGGGATGGACGAGCTGTTCGCCCGGGTGCGCGCGGCCATGCGCCGCTCCGTGGTGCCCGAGTACGAGGCGGCGGTGGCCACCGCGGACTTCACGGTCGACCTGGCCGCCAAGCAGGTCCTGCGCGGCGGCGAGCCGGTGCGGCTGACGCCGCGCCAGTGGCACATCGTGGAGGTCCTGGCGCGCAACCCCGACCGCCTGGTCACCCACAAGCACCTGCTCAACGAGGTGTGGGGCCCCTCCTACGGGCGCGAGACCAACTACCTGCGGGTGTTCATGACCAAGATCCGCCAGCGCCTGGAGCCGGACCCGCCCCGGCCGCGCTACTTCCTCACCGAGCCCGGACTGGGCTACCGGTTCCGGCCGGGCGGTGGCGGCGCCGCCGGGGGAGGGGCCGCGGAGGGAGTGTCCGGCTCGGGCGGTTCGGGCGGCTCGGACGCCGGG
The DNA here is from genome assembly GCF_008638355.1 of Nocardiopsis deserti. Taxonomy (NCBI): domain Bacteria; kingdom Bacillati; phylum Actinomycetota; class Actinomycetes; order Streptosporangiales; family Nocardiopsidaceae; genus Nocardiopsis; species Nocardiopsis deserti. Next base: position 61,402 of record NZ_VWVS01000019.1, read on the forward strand.
CCCGAGGACCGGGAGAGCGGGGCGGAGTGCCGGGAGACCGGGCCGCAGGACCGGGAGAGCGGCCGGTGAGAACGGAAACCGGACAGCTCCCGCCCGACCCGCGGGCCCCGCGCGTCCCGTCCCGGACCGGCGGCCGCGGTGCCCGCGCCGGTGCCCGCGCCGACAGGAGGCTGCGCGACCTGTCCGGGTGGTTCAAGCCGCCGCAGCTGACGGCGGCGGCCTTCGGCACCCTGATCCTGGTCGGCGCGGGCCTGCTGTCGCTGCCCGCCGCCACCGGGAGCGGGGAGCGGGCGCCCTTCGACACGGCCCTGTTGACCGCGACCTCGGCGGCCAGCGTGACCGGCCTGGCAGTGGAGGACACCGCCTCCTACTGGTCGGGACTGGGCGAGGCGGTGATCCTGCTCCTGATCCAGGTCGGCGGGTTCGGCATCATGGCGCTGGCGACCGTCCTGACCCTGGTGGTGGGGCGGCAGCTGGGGCTGCGGATGGCGGTGCGCACCGGCTCGGAGGCCAAGGTGGTCACGCTGGGCGAGGTGCGCCAGCTGGTCACCGGGGTCCTGGTGGTGACGGCGGTGTTCGAGACGGCCCTGGCGGTGGCGCTGACGCTGCGCTGGTGGCTGGGGCACGGGCTGCCCCTGCCCGAGGCCGTCTACACGGGCGTCTTCCACGCCGTCTCGGCCTTCAACAACGCCGGGTTCTCGCTCTACGCCGACAGCCTCATGGGGTTCGCCGAGGACCCGTGGATCACGGTCCCGGTGGCCCTGGGGGTCCTGGCCGGAGGGCTCGGGTTCCCGGTGTGGGTGGGGCTGTGGCGCTTCACCCGGCACCGGGCCGAGCACCGCCACTGGACGCTGCACGTCAAGATCACCCTGGTGATGACCGGGCTGCTGCTCGTGGTGGGCTTCGTGGCCTTCCTGGCCCTGGAGTGGTCCAACCCGGCGACCATGGGCGGGCTCGACCTGCGCGGGAAGCTCCTCACCGCGTTCTTCCAGTCGGTGATGCCGCGCACGGCGGGCTTCAACAGCCTCGACTTCGGACAGATGAACACCCAGACGCTGCTGGTCACCGACATCCTGATGTTCGTCGGGGGAGGCAGCGCGGGCACGGCCGGGGGCATCAAGGTGACCACCTTCGCCGTGCTGGCCTTCGTCATCTACGCCAACGTGCGCGGCGAGCCCACGGTCCACGTGTCGGGCCGCCGCCTGGCCGAGGGCACCACCTCGCAGGCGACCACGGTGGTGCTGCTGGCGCTGGGGCTGGTGCTGGCGGGGACGCTGACGCTGATGACCGTCACCCCGTTCACCCTGGACCAGATCCTGTTCGAGACGACGTCGGCCTTCGCCACGGTCGGGCTGTCCACCGGTATCACGGCCGACCTGCCGCTGTTGGGGCAGATGGTGTTGGTGTTTTTGATGTTCGTGGGCAGGATCGGGCCCATCACGCTGGCCTCGGCCCTGGCGCTGCGGCGCCGCCCCCGCCTCTACGAACTGCCGGAGGAGCGGCCGATCGTCGGTTGAGCGGTGCGGGGGCCGCCGGGCTCCGCCGTCCCCTGTCCGGCGTCACACCGGTGGCGGGGCGCCGCTACCCGAGGTGTGGCCCCGGGCCCCGCGCGGAACGCGGGCACGGGGAACGCGGCGGTCTGGGGGAGAAGGGGGCCCTCACCCCCGCCGGGCGAGGGCGGCGGTGATCTCGGCGACGGTGGCCTTGGCCGTGCGCCCGGCGCCGATGAGCGTGGCCGACGCGGAACCGGTCCAGTCCCCGTAGCCCAGCAGGAACAGGCGGGGCTCGGCCACGGCGCGGGTCCCCTCCAGTGCGATCCGGCCCCGGCGGTCCTCCAGCCCCAGCGGGGCCAGGTGGTCCAGCACCGGCCGGAACCCCGTGCACCACAGGACGGCGTCGCAGTCCAGGGTGGCGCCGTCGGCCCAGGCCACGCCGGTGCGGGTGAGGCGGTCGAACATCGGCTCGGCCTTGAGCGCGCCGCGCTCGCGCGCCTCGCGGACCGTCGGAACCACCACGATGTCACCGAGGTCGCCGACGCCCTCGGGGGCCGCCGTCCCCTGCCGGGCCGCCCGCTGCGCCCGGGTGGCGATGTCGAACAGGGCGCGCCCGTCCAGGTCGTCGGGCAGGAACCGGGGCGGTCGCGGGGCGGCCCAGGTCGTCTCGGCCGTCTTCGACAGCTCGGCGAGGATCTGGGCCGCGGAGTTGCCGCCGCCCACGACCACGACCCGCTGCCCGGCGAACTCCTCCGGGCCCCGGTAGTCGACCGTGTGCAGCTGCCTGCCGGCGAACAGTTCCCGACCCGGGACGTCGGGGACGTGGGGCGCCCGCCAGGTGCCGGTGGCGCTGATGACGTGTCGGGCGCGCCAACTCGCCAGCGGGGGCCGCCGGGCGGGGGAGCGGGGCGCCTCGGACGGACGCCCGCGGTGCGGTTCCCCCTCCGGCCGTCCGTCACCGCCCGGGGACCGTTCCGCGGGGGAACGGGTCACCCCCGACGGGCGCTCGCGCCCGGTCCCCTCCCGGGCGACCACGCGCAGGGCCCCATCCACCCGTTCGACCGCCTCCACGTGGACCGGGCGGCGCACGGGCAGCTCGTAGCGGCGCTCGTACTCGGCCAGGTACCAGGCCACATGCCGCGCGCTCGGGTACTCCTGACCCTCCTCGGCGGGCATCCACCAGCCCGGCAGCATGCTGTGCTCGGCGGGGGAGAACAGCCGCAGCGAGTTCCAGTACCCGGTCCAGGACCCGCCCGGCCCCTCACCGGCGTCCAGGACGGCGAAGTCGAGCCTGGCCCGCCGCAGGAAGTACCCCGCGGCGAGCCCGGCCTGTCCGCCGCCGACCACCACCACGTCGTGCACGTGCTCCGTGTCGTCCATTCCCGGTCCTTCGTCCCCCCGTCAGCGGTGCCGCGGTGTCCGCCGCGGCCGGGTTCAGCAGACGCTGTCGCCCGGCTTGGGCACGCCCAGACCGAACAGGCTGCGGGCACGCAGCCCCGCCCAGGTCCCGGCCAGGGCGAAGACCGCCCACAGCCACCCGTGCAGGCTGCCCGAGCCGATTCCGGCCAGGTAGGCGCCGATGTTGCAGCCGCCCGCCAGACGGGCGCCGATGCCCATGAGGATGCCGCCCAGGAGCCCGGCGGCGACCAGCTTCCAGCTCAGGCCGGTGTGCAGCTTCCACGCTCCGGCGGCGGCCGCGGCCACGGCGGCGCCGAGGATGATGCCGATGTTGGTCAGGCTGGTCTTGTCCTGGAGCACCGGACCGGCCAGCTGCGCGGCCTGCTGGGGCTGGTTCCAGAACGCCCAGGTCTCGGGGTGCGCGCCCAGCAGCTGGAGCGTCTTGGCACCCCACAGGTTGAAACCGGAGGTGACGCCCCAGGCTCCGCCGGAGACCACGAGCACCGCCGCGCCGAGCACGGACAGCACCAGGGCGCCGACGATCATGGGCCAGCTGCCCCGGACCACGCGCAGCAGCCCCCGCGCCGAGGGCGGCGTGCCCACGGGCGGAGGGACGCGGCGGTTCTGCACCGCGCGGGTGCCCACGACCACGGCCGCGAGCACGGCGACGGTGATCGCCCAGGAGCCGCCCCAGCCCACGTGGTCGGAGAGCAGGAACGGCGGCAGCGCGGGCAGGTCGTTCACCAGCGGCCACGCGGCGCTGTAGATGACCGAGCCCGCGATGAAGCCGACGAGGGTGATGACGATGGCCGACTGGCCGGAGCCGACCGCGAAGAGCGTGCCGGAGGCGCAGGCGCCGCCCAGCTGCATGCCGACGCCGAACAGGAACGCGCCCAGGAACAGGGCGATGCCGATGGGTCCGGCCGAGGCCTGCGGGTCGTTGCCGAACAGCCCGGTTCCGGTACCGATGACCAGCGCGAACAGGGTCGCGGTGGTGCCGAGCAGCACGGCGTGCGCACGCAGGCCCGTGCCGTTGCCCACGGAGAGGAACTGCCGCCAGGCGGAGGTGAAGCCGAACCGGGAGTGGAACAGGGTGAAGCCCAGGCCCGTGCCCAGGAGCAGCAGGACGGCGGGCAGCGCGCCGTGGGTGTTCCACACGTAGGCGGCCAGGCCCACGGCCACGGCCAGGGCGATCCCCAGCGGCCACCAGCGGACGGGTTCGGCCTCGGCGGCGCGGGGCCGCGGGGCGGCCAGGGCAGGCTGCCAGCTCAGGGACAGGGCGGGTGGGACGGGCGCGGCGGTGGCGTCCGGGGCTGTGCCCGCGGGGGCGCGGTCGGCGGCGCCGGGAGGCGCGGAGGGGTGAGTGGTCACGGGGAAGCTGTCCAAACGGTGACGGAGCGGGTGTCGGCCGTGGCCGAACGGGGACGGGGACACCGGTACCGCGGGGACGCCGGGCGCGGGAGACCGCGCGCGGGGGAGGGGGACGGGGCCCGGTCAGCGCACGCCGTCGCGGCACCGGCGGCGACAGAGGCCGTCGTCGGTGCTCGTCAGCGACATGGAGATGAGCACCATGCGCAGGAAACGGGCTTTGTCGGACACGGGGCTCAGTGTAGGACAAAGTCCGGCGGGGGTGACGGCACCGTGACGAAGCGCACGGAACCGCACTGGTCCGGGGCTCGGGGTGTGCCGTTTCGGAACCGGTGATGCGTACCGGCGCGCGGCAAGGGTGCGCGGAATCCACTGGGAGGCGTTGTCCCTGGTGGGGCGCTATCGGGGCTCGTGGCGTCCGGCGGCCGCGGCGGGTCGCGGGGGCGGGCCCATGTTTACCCGGAACAGGACGGGTAGACAGGAGGGTGTGCACCTGCGCGCCCCGCGGGCCACGGGGGCGGCCGTCAAGGCCACGAGGTCCCGGGGACACGGCGCGGGTGCGGGGTCGGGCGCCCACGGGGGTGAGCGCGACCGGCCCGCGCCGGACCTCCGCTATCGGGGGATTCGAGAGGGTCCGGCGAGACGCGGGAGCCCCCGCGCGACCAGGTCGCGCGGGGGCTTTTCCCTTTCCCGGATCGGCTGGCCGCTACATGTAGTTACCAGAAGTTGCTATATAACTACTCTTGGTAAACACTGGATGTGTTCCGCCGCCGCGGCCCGTCCGCGGGCCTCCGTCCGAGAAGGAAGAACCCTCCCCATGCCCATGACACTGACGCGTGCCGCCCTCGCCGCGGCCGCCGCCCTGGCCCTGGCTGGGCTGGCCAGCGCCCCCGCCCTGGCCGACGAGGTCACCGCCGAGCCCACCACGGAGCCCTCCTGCGGCAGCCCCCTGGTGCTGCTCTCGCCCGGTGCGCAGGTCGAGGGCAGCAGCTGCTCGGTGGTGAGCACGGTCGAGCAGGAGCTCCAGAGCGTCGGTTCGGGCGACCTGCTGCCCAGCATGCCCAACATGGCCGGTATGTCCGGCATGCCCGGTGCCGGCTGGGGCTGATCGCGGGCTCAGTCCTCCTCCGCGTGCCGGGGCACCACGACCACGGGCACCGGCGAACTGTGCATCACGCCCTGGCTGACCGATCCCAGCAGCACGCCGCGCACACCGCCCCGCCCGCGCGAGCCCACGACCACCAGGTCGGCCTCGGCGGCCGCCTCCACCAGCGCGTCCACGGGGTTGCGCTGGGTGCGCACTGCGCTGATGTCCACGTCCGCGGTGGCGTCGTCCATCACCTCGGCCAGCACGCCTGAGACGAGTTCCTCGGACTGGCGTTCCAGCAGGTCGTCGGGCGGGGTCCAGCCGGACTCGGCCAGGGAGGCGGTGGTGAAGGGCAGCGGAACCTCCCAGCTGTGCACCACCACGACCGAGGAACCCTCCTGGAGCGCGGCCCGGTGCAGGGCGAAGTCCAGCGCGCGCCGGGAGTCCACCGAGCCGTCCACGCCGACCGCGATCCGCAGCGGTCCCGAGAGCTTCGGCGTGCGCCCCTCGGTGCCGGGGACGACGACCACCGGGCAGTGCGCCTTGGCGGCCAGCCGCATTCCGGCCGCCCCCGCCAGCACCGAGCGCACCGGCCCCCTACCGCGCGAGCCCACGACCACCAGGTCCCCGTGGCCGGTCCGGTGCAGCAGCGCCAGCGGCGGTTCCTCCAGCCCCAGCGCGGTCTCCACACGCAGTCCCGGGCGCAGCGAGCGCACGTGCTCGGCGGCCTCCTCCAGGAGGCGGCGGCCTTGAGCGGTCATCTCCTCCGTGGGCGGGAAGCGGGTGGGACCGGCGTAGACCGACATCACCAGCGGCATGGACAGGGTGTGCACGACGTACAGGGGGAGTTTCCTGAGTTCGGCCTCCGCCGCGGCCCACTCCAGGGCCCCGCGCGCCGACGCCGATCCGTCGACGCCCACCGCGACCTTGGGAGAGGGGATCGGAACATCGGCCATGGTTTCCTGCCTTCTCGTCGCGGGACGTGTTCTTCGGGGAGGCGGACGCCCTCCCCACCGCAGAGCGTGCCCTACGGCGGGGGTTCGCACCCGCCGTGGAGGCGGTGTGGCGTGAAAAACGTCCGCCTTCCGGCGTACCTCCCTCCTCCTACCCGGGCCGCCCGCGCGGACGCGCGTCGGTCAGCCCGTCCAGCCGGGCTGTTCACCGGGCAGGTCAGAGTGCCTGGACTGGCAGGTCAGCCCGTCCAGGCACGCGACCGCAGCAGCCGCAGCCCGTTGAGGGCGACGATCACGGTGGAGCCCTCGTGCCCGGCGACGGCCAGCGCCAGGGGGAGCGTGCCCACCAGGTCCCAGGTCACGAGCACGACGATGAACGCGGCCGCCACGCACAGGTTGGCGATGACGAACCGGCGGGCGCGCCGCGACAGGGCCAGCAGCCGGGGCAGGGTCGCCAGGTCGTCGCGGACGATGACGGCGTCGGCGGTGTCCAGTGCCAGGTCCGAGCCGCGGCGACCCATGGCCACCCCGGTGGTGGCCGCGGCCATGGCCGGGGCGTCGTTGACGCCGTCGCCCACCAGCATCACCCGCGTGCCCTCGTGTTCCATCCGCGCCACCAGCGCCGACTTGTCCTGCGGCAGAAGGTCGGCGTGCACCCGTGCGATCCCGGTGGCCCGGGCCACGTGCGCGGCGGTGGCCGCGTTGTCGCCGGTCAGCAGCAGCACCGGTTCGGGGGTCAGGGCCGCCACCCGGGCCACGGCCTCGGGCGCCTCGGTGCGCGGGGCGTCGGACAGGGTGAGCACGCCCAGTTCCGTGCCGTCTGAGGTCACGGTGACCCGGGTGCCAGCCGGTCCGGACGGAGCGGCGGGCCCCGCCGGTTCTGACGTTTTCGTTGGTCCTGCCGGTTCGGACGGGGCCGCCGCTGTCCGTGCGACCCGCACCTTTCGGCCCGCGACGGTGGCGCGGACTCCGACGCCGGGCAGCGACGCGAAGTCCTCCACCCGGTCGGGCACGGTCAGCCCCCGCCGGTCGGCCTCCTCCCGGACGGCACGGGCCAGGGGGTGCTCGCTGTAGCGTTCCACGGCCGCGGCCAGGGCCAGGACCTCGTCGGCGCCGTGTCCCGGAGCCGGAATCACGCCGGTGACCTCCGGGGTGCCCCGGGTGAGGGTGCCGGTCTTGTCGAAGGCCACCGCGCCGGTCCGGCCGATCTGCTCCATGACGGTGGCCGACTTGACCAGGACGCCGTGGCGTCCGGCGTTGGCGATCGCGGCCAGCAGCGGGGGCATGGTCGAGAGCACCACCGCGCACGGCGAGGCCACGATCATGAACACGATCGCGCGCAGCAGCGCCTCCTCGAAGCCCGCGCCCAGGAGCAGGGGGATACCCAGCACGAGCAGCGTGGCCACGACGACGGCCGCCGAGTAGCGCTGTTCGACCTTCTCCACGAACAGCTGGGTCCGGGCCTTGGTGGCCGAGGCCTCCTCGACCAGGGTCACGATGCGGGCGATCACCGACTCCCGGGCCGCGCGGTCCACCCTCACCCGCAGCGCGCCGGTGCCGTTGACCGTGCCCGAGAGCACCTCGTCGCCCACCGAGCGGGGCACCGGGACCGACTCCCCGGTGACGGCCTGCTGGTCCACCTCGCTCGCGCCCTCCACGACGGTGCCGTCGGCCCCGACGCGTTCGCCAGGCCGGACCAGGACCGTGTCCCCGACCCGCAGTTCGGTGGTGTCCACGGTCTCCTCGCGTTCCCCGTCCGGGGCCGTGGTGACCCGGACGGCCCGCTCCGGGGCCAGGGTGAGCAGGGCGCTGACGGAGTCGGCGGTGCGCTGGGTGACCACGGCCTCCAGGGCGCCGGAGGTGGCGAAGATGACGATGAGCAGGGCGCCGTCGAAGACCTGGCCGATGGAGGCGGCGGCGACGGCGGCCACGATCATCAGCAGGTCCACGTCCAGCGTGCGCTGCCGGGCGGCGCGCAGTCCGGACAGGGCGGGTTCCCAACCGCCCGCGGCGTAGCAGGCCAGATAGAGGCCCCACCACAGCCAGGCCGGGGCGCCGAGGAGCTGGGCGGCCCATCCGGCCAGGAACAGGGCCAGCGCCGCGGCGGCCCAGCGCACCTCGCCGAGGCGTATGCCGGTCGCGAACAGGGACGCGGGCCGGGCCGCCGCGGTTCGGCCGGACGGGGACGGTCGGGCGTCGGCGACGGTCACCGGGTGCCGTTCCCGGAGTCGCGGGCCGGGGGGGTGACGTCGGCGCGGTGGTGGGCGGGTTCGACCTCCAGGGCGTGCTCGGCCTGGTAGACGGCGTCGGCCACCAGTTGGCGGGCGTGCTCGTTGGCCAGGCGGTAGTACATCCGGTTGCCCTCCCTGCGGAAGGCCACCACGCGTCCCATGCGGAGTTTGGCCAGGTGCTGGGAGACGGAGGGGCCGGGCTTGCCGAGGCGTTCGGCCAGCTCGTTGACGGAGAGTTCGCCTCCGCGCAGGGCGAGGATGATGCGGACCCGCGTGGCGTCGGCCAGCAGTGAGAGGATCTCGACGGCGTACTCGACGTAGGGGCTGTTCTCGTCGAGCCCGCATCTCTTAGTATTTGCGTTCATGCGCAGATAGTAGATCGAAGGACGAAGGGAGGGCAACACCCGCGGCGGCGTGGGGGTGAGCGCCGACGTGGGCTGTGTGAGGAGGGGAGCCGGGGTCAGGTGTGGTCGGCATGCCCTGGGCGAAGGCTGCGAGGACGACTCCGAAACCGTCCGGGGCACCCACGTGCGCCCCGCCGTCACCGACGGGTCCATCGAGAAGCGGACATCGCGGAACCTGGAATTCCAGGAGTGGCCGGACCTGGCCGTACCCCCACGCAGCTCCTGGCGCTCGGGTAGGACAACAGCACTCCCCCCGACACGGACAGGAGCCCCTCGTGGCCCAGTGCTCCATGTGCCAAGGTGAAGGAACCGTAGTGATCGAGTCCGACGGAGACGGCAGCGGCGGCGGTTGGACACACCGCCAGGTGGTCACGTGCAGCGGTTGCAAGGGAACGGGAGAGACGTGACGGATGACCTCGACGCGCTTCACACCGCCCTGGTGGAGCGCCTGGACACCACCGCCACGATCCGCGACGCGTTCGCCGCCCATCCCCGACACCTGTTCATCCCCGACATGGTCTGGCCTGACGCGACCGGCCTGCCCCTGTACCGGACCTCCGACCCCGACCGGTGGACACGTCTGGTGTACGGCTCCGACGCCGTCACCACCCAGGCCAACGACGGGGGCCCGGGGCCGCGCAACGAACCCAGTTCCTCGTCGTCGGCGCCCCAGGTGATGGCGGACATGATCGCCGCGGCCGGAGTCGGCGAGGGCATGCGGGTGCTGGAGGTCGGCACCGGCACCGGATGGAACGCCGCGATCCTGTCAGTCCTGGTCGGTGAGAAGGGATCCGTCACCAGCATCGAGATCGACCCCGGTGTGGCGGCCCTGGCCCGGGAACGGCTCACCGGAACCGGCATCACCGTCCGCACCGCCGCCGAGCCGCCCTCCGGGCAGGTGTACGACGCGGTCATCGCCACCTGCGCGGCGACCCGGATACCGGGCGGGTGGCTCTCCGCCGCTGACGGCGCGGTGCTCGTGCTGCCCTGGAGCCCGCACCCGGCCGCCCACAGCACACCGATCGTCGCCCTCACCGTGCGCGAGGGGCACGGGTCGGGGCCGTTCGTGCGCGAGGCCGCGTTCATGCGCGACCGCACCCAGCGCCCGGGGGACCTTCCCTTTCCCGGCCTCGGACAGAAACCGACTCCGGCTGCCGACTTCCCCGTCGGATCGGTCGAACTCACCAGCTCGGGGATGATGACCCAGCTGATGTTGATGATGCCCGGAGTCCGTCTGGGAACAGGGCTGCGCCCCTTCCGGGGTGAGCCCGGCCGGATCGTGTGGATGGGAGCCGGACCGGCGTGGGCGTACGTGTGGCCGGACGGTTCGGTCACCGGCGGTGGTGATCGTGCCTTGGGCGAGGAGCTGGGTGAGGCCTACCGGCTGCTGCGGGGTGCCGGGCTTCCAGATCTGGAGGACTTCGCCCTGGAAGCCGACACCGGTCAGGGCTTCTGCCGGGTGGCGTGCGCGGCTCTCGGGCAGCACTGGGATCACCCCGTATCGCCCTGACTGTTTCGCCTTCCTCACCTGCTCTTCGGGGTCGTACTCCGGCTTTATGAGCCTGCGACCGCTGTTCAGGCGTGGAGCGCCTGTGCGTCCGGCGCAGCAGTTCGAGGACCTCGGAAGGGTCACAGGAGGTAGTGGGGATGAGCGCCGCTGTGCGCTGTGTGAGGATGTACGTCCAGGCCAAGAGTGCTCAGCATGTCCCGGGCCAAGGTTGCGGCGAGATAACGGTCTGCGTTTTCGCAGGTCGCTAAGCGTGAGCCCCGCGCACGCGGGGATGGACCGCGCAGGCCCCGCCGCAGTGTGCCCAAGCGATCGTGAGCCCCGCGCACGCGGGGATGGACCGCCCTGCGCTGGCGCGGACGAGGACTGCACCGAGTGAGCCCCGCACAGGCGGGGATGGGCCGGTCTTGGGAAACTCCCGCCTGGTGGGGCCTGGTCTCGGTACGCTCGCCGAGACGGTGGTGCCGAGACGCGAGGGGCCTGTGGTGCGGGAGATCGAGACGAAGTACCGGGTTGCCGATCTCGAAGCACTGCTGGCCGCGCTCAAGCAGGCCGGGGTGCGCATGAGCGACCTTGCCTACCAGGACGACCAGGCCTACGCCCCTGCTGGCTGGCGTCCGGAGCTGGGCAAGGTCGGCCACACCTTCGCCCGTCTGCGCACCCAGGGCAGCGTGCACCTGCTGACTACCAAGACCCCGCTGGCCAACGCCATGGAGTGCGTGGAGTACGAGACCATCGTCGCCGACCGCGAGCAGATGCACGGCGCCCTGCTGGCGCTGGGATACGAACCCACGGTGCGCATCGTCAAGCACCGCCGCACCGGCACCACAGGACCCATCGGGGTGTGCGTGGACCTGGTCGAGGGCCTGGGCGCCTTCGTCGAGCTGGAACTGGTGGTCGATGACGACCGCGACGGTCTGGCCCTCCAGGCCGAACTCGACGCGTGGGCGCGAGGGCTCGACGTGTCCCTGGAGCGCACCACTGACACCTACGACACCCTCGTACGCGCTGCGGCGGCGTCCTGACGGTTTCCTCAACCGCGCGGCACGAAGCGGATCCTCGCGAAGCGCTCCGCCTGGGCAACGGGTCAACGGGCATGCGATGGTCGCGAGTACGGGGATGTCAGGAATCCATCGCGGCGAATGCTCCCGTCTGTGTTCGCTGTCGCGCCGCTGATGACTCATGGTCGGCCTATTTCCCGCCGGAGAGCGGACCAGCCGAAACCGCCTTTCGGTCAGCCGTAGCGCCGCCACGCCCTACATGAGAGTTCGTATATCCACTGATGCACCTTTTGCCAGGGGTACCACACGCAAAGGGAATGGCCGGGGGCGAGGCCGCAGGCGGCCAAAGAGCGCAAGGTTCGATACCCGGAGTAGTCACCGCAGGTAGATTCCTCGATGAAGACGGCCGCACGGGCCGCCCACACAGGAGAGCGGGAACACCATGGCCGAATACGCCAACGCCCCCTACGCGCAGGCCGCCGCAGCCGTCAGCAAGGACGGCGTCCTCCAGCACGGCAAGGGCGTCATCGACGTCAAGCGCAGCGGGGCCGGTCGCTACAGCATCACCCTGGAGGCCCACATCGACGCGACCACGACCGTTCCGCAGGTGAGCCTGAACCAGTCCGCCGACTGGAAGGGCGAGGTCTACGTCAAGATCATCGACAGCTCCACGATCGGTGTGCTGACCGGCGCCAACGGCTCGGCCGCCGACGAGCCCTTCTACCTGTTGGTCCCCTAACCGGGTGTGACCCCCACCGAGCCGTCCCCACGGGGACGGCTTCTTCTATTCCCGGCTTCCGGTGGGTCCCGACCAGCGCCAGTGAACACTCACCTGGCTTTCGGCCCCGGGTCCGCGCACACCGAGGCGAACCCAGGCGAGCGGGAGCCACCGGCGGACCATCACGAACCCTGGCCCTGGCTTTCCGCGTTCGGGGAGGGGGCGGGATCGTCCGGCTGGTTGAGGAGTGCGGCGATGTGTTCTTTGGGGTAGCGGCGTGCTCCGCCGGGGGTGCGGAAGGGTTGGAGGACGTTGTCCCATTCGCCTCGGTGGAGGCTGCGGGGGCGGATGTTGAACAGCTCCGCGACTTCGCCGGGGGTGAGGACGTCGGGGCGGCCGTCGAGGAGGTAGCGGTAGTCGGGCATGAGGGGCTTTCCGTGTCTCAGGGGTCCGCTGTTGTGTGAGTGGTCGGTGGCCCCGCCCTCCCGGGGAAGGGGAGGGCGGGGCTTCGGGTCGGTACGAAGGTCACCGGCCCGTCCGCACCGGCCCGGGGGGACAGGTCGGGTGGTGCGGAGCAGGGAAGTGCTGCTGGGTCACCAGGGGAAGACGGCGCGGACGGTGATCGCGCCGCAGGAGTGTTGCTTCCAGTCCCAGTAGGAGCACAGCGCCTCGACCAGGCGTAGTCCGTTGCCGCTGGGGCGCAGGGGTTCGGGAGAGGGCACGGCCGGGAAGGAGGGTTCTTCGCCGGGGCGCGGTCCGTTGTCGGTCACCCGGAGTTCGAGATGGCGCGGGGTGCGTTCGATCTCCACGCGGACGGAGCCTCCCGGAAGCCCGGACGCCGAGTGGCGCAGCGCGTTGGTGGTCATCTCGGAGACGGCGATGCCGACGGGTTCGGCCAGGCTGGGGCGGGAGCGGGTGGCCTGGGCGGCCCAGCGGCGGGCGATCCTGACGTGGCCGAGTTCGGGGCCGAGCAGAATGCCTGATTTGGTGGCGGTTCCACACAGTCGGCGTGGAAGTGCCGGGGCCTGAACGATAGGCTTGTTCATGTCTCACCTCGGGGCTTTCCGGGTGGGGCACTCTGCCTCGGAGACCGCTCTCACCTTCGGTCTCCGGGGCTTTTTCATGCCCATGTGGATATTTCGCCCGATATGGGCTGAGAAGCTTTCTGTATTTGCTTCATCACGAACCTTGCCAAGTGGTCTGTCTTCGGCGCTATGCTTATTGCCTAAGACGGTAAAAGTTCTATGGCCAGCGGTATGTTCAATTAACCTGGTGGTGGGATGGTGCAAGAAGAAGACGGAGACAAGGCCGCACAGCTCCGTTTCGGTAAGCTGCTCAGGAAACTCCGAGGTCAGGCGGGTCTTACACAGCAGGAACTCGCTGCTCTGGCTGTGGTTTCACAGAGCACCGTCAGCGATTTGGAGCGCGGGAAAAAGGGGACGCGGAGAGACCCAGTAGCACGGCTCGACAAAGCCCTTACCGCCCGGGGCGTGCTCGTGGACGCATGGGACGCGGTCTTCTCCGGGGCCGGGGTGACCGCGTACTTCCGCGAGGTGGCCGAGGCGGAGCAGATGGCTCCCAAGATCCGCGACTACTCCTATGGCCTGGTTCCTGGACTGTTCCAGGTCGAGGGGTACGTTCGGGCCATCAGTGAACTCTCCAACCCTGAAGCCACCACGGAGGCCATCGACCAGATCGTCAAGGCCAGGAAGTACCGACAACAGATCTTGGACCGGCCCCACCCGCCGACGATCACGGTGCTCCTGGACGAGGTGGTGCTGCTGCGACGGTTCCGGAAGCCGGAGGTGATGAAGGAACAGATCGACCACCTCATTGACCTGTCCCATCGCCCGCGAGTGAAGCTCCAGATCGTGCCGATCACGACCGAGGGACATCCGGGTCTGTTCGGGTCCTTTACGCTGATGGACGTGCCTGATTCGGGCACATTCGCCTATGTCGAAAGCCAGAGGACAGGGGTGTCACTGAAGCAGCCGGACGTTGTGGCAAGCTACGACCGGATATTCGCGGAGCTCAGGAGCGCCGCCCTGCCGGTGCCCTCGTCACGGTCCCGCATGGAAGAGATTCGAGGCAGCATCACATGATGACCGAGGACTGGAACAAGTCCAGCTACAGCAACGGCGAGGGCGGCCACTGCGTGGAAGCTCGTCGCGACCAGGCGGCCGTCCTGGTTCGCGACACCCAGAACCGGCCGCTCGGCCACCTGTCCGCCACGGCTTCTGAGTGGACGGCTCTGCTGGCTGCGGCGCGCAACCAGTAGCAGCAGAACATGAAAGGTCTGCGATGACCGAGGACTGGAGCAAGTCCAGCTACAGCAACGGCACCGGCGGCAACTGCGTGGAAGCCCGTCGCGACCAGGCGGCCGTCCTGGTCCGCGACACCCAGAACCGGTCGCTCGGCCACCTCGCGACCCCGACCGCCGAGTGGGCCGCCCTGGTCAGCGCCGTTCGCGCCCAGTAGTCCACAGGCAGGACCGGCCCCGCCCAGACGAACCGGGCGGGGCCGTTTCCATGTCGGTGCCCGCCGCTATCTCCGCTACCTCTGTTACCGCCGATACCGCCGCCGCAGCACCAGCGACCGGCGCGACCAGCCGGAACGACCCCGCCGAACCCGCGCGCGACCGCTCACTGTCCCGCCGCGTAGTCCCGGGGCGATGACCCCAGCACGCGCAGGAACATCGTGGAGAACGCCGACGGGCTCTCGTACCCCAGCTCCATCGCCACCCTGGTCACCGGCTCACCTCTGGCCAGCAGCGGCAGCGCGTGCAACACGCAGGCCCGCTGCCGCCACCGCGCGAAGCTCATCCCCGTCTCCGCCCGGAAGAGCCGGTGCACCGTCCGCTCGCTGACGTGCAACCGCCCCGCCCACCGCGCGGGCGGATCGTGCACGTCCGGTGCCCCCAGGAACTCCTCGCACATCTCCCGCAACCCCTCGTGCCCCGGCAGCGGCAGGTCCAGCGGCAGCGGCACGAGCCGACGCAGTTCGTGCAGCACCAGCGCGAACACCGCCGCGTCCCTGCCGTGCGGGGAGTAGCGCGGCTCCAGGTCCACCGCCGTCAACAGCAGTTCCCGGAGCAGCGGCGACACCTCCACCACCTGGCAGCGCCCCGGGAACCACGCGACCGCGCTCGGTTCCAGGTACAGGCTCCGCGTGCTCACCCCCGTCATGACCACCCGGTGGTCGGTCCGGGCCGGGATCAGCACCGCCCGGTGCGGCGGCACGGTCCACTCCCCGTCCGCCGTCTGGACCCGCATCACCCCCGTCGCCCCGTAGAGGAACTGCGCCCGCCGGTGCCGGTGGGCGGGCAGGACGTGTTCGGGCGGGTAGTCGGTGCCGATCGCCAGGACGGGCCGGTCGATGGAGTCCACCTCGGCGACGGGGATGTTGCGCATGGGGTCGAAGCTACCGGGTGTTGTCCGCTGCGCGAAGGAGAGTGGCGTTCTTTCGAAAGCGCGCCAGCGCCCGCCTGCCTAACGTGGTCCGGGTGCTCACCTTCGTCCTTCCCCTGCTGGCCCTGGGCCTGCTGACCGGCGTCACCACCGTCCTGTTCGGTTTCGGCGGCGGCTTCGTGGTCGTCCCCGTCGTCTACTACGTCACCCGCGCCCAGGCCGATCCCGGCGTGGACCCGATGGCCGTGGCCGTGGCCACCTCCACCGCCGTGATGGTCGTCAACGCGCTCAGCGCCACCCTCTCCCAGCACCGGGCCGGGCGGCTGCGCCGCGACTACGTGTGGCCGCTGGCCGCCTACATCGGCGTCGGCGCGGTGCTGGGCTCCCTGGTCGCCACCGCCGTCGGGGGAGGGGCCCAACGTGTGCTGTTCATCGCCTACATCGCCGTCACCCTGCTCGACACCCTCCTACGCAGGGGCTTCCTGACCCGCGACCCCGACGCCGGGCCCCGCCGGTTGGGGCGGCGCACCACCACGGCGGGCGGGGTCGGAATCGGCGCGGTGACCAGCTTCCTGGGCGTGGGCGGCAGCGTCATGACCGTCCCCCTGCTGCGCCGCCGGGGCCTGCCGATGGGCGAGGCGACCGCGATGGCCAACCCGCTCAGCCTTCCCGTCGCGGTGGCGGGCACGGCGGTGTACGCGCTGTTCGGCGACGGGGGAGGCGACGGGCCCGGCCACCTGGGCTCGGTGGACCTCGTGGCCGGGGCCCTCCTGCTCGCCGGGTCGCTGCCCGCCATCGCCGTCACCCGACGCCTGGTGGGCCGGGTGCCCGACCGGGTGCACGCGGTGTCCTACGTGGTGCTGCTGGCGGTGGTCCTGGCGGCCTTCGTCCTGGTGTGAGCGGAGGCCGCCGCACCGGCTCGGGCACCTCCGATCCCTCCGGCAGACCCAGGCCAGCGCATCGGAGAAGACCCGGCCGTCACCGCAGCAGCACCGGCAGCGCGGTCAGCCTGGCGCCCATGATGCCGCCGACGTCGCTCTGCCTGAGTTCGCCGTACGGCACGGCCAGACGCGCGTCGGGGAAGTCGACCCTGAACACCTCCACGAGCGTGACCAGTTCCAGCAGGGCGAGGCGGGCGCCTGTGCAGTAGTGCGGTCCCGCGCCGAAGGAGAGGTCCGGCCCGGCTGTGCGGCCGGGAACCGTATTGATGCCCTGGATGTCGACCAGCACGGGGGAGCGCGCGGGCAGGCGCACCCCGGCGAGTTCGGTCTCGGCGCTCGTGAAGCGCCACAGGGTGAAGGGCGCCGGGGAGTGCGCGCGCAGCGTCCGGCGGACGAGTTCCTCGGTGGAGCCCGCCTCCCGCACGGCTCCGTCGTCCCCCAGCAGGCGTGCGAGAAGGAAGCCCAGCGCCGGGTCGGTGGTCAGCTGCCCGGCGAAGACCAGGGTGAACAGCAGGTAGTGCAGCTGCTGCTCGGTCAGGTCGTCGGGGAGCCCGTCGCGCAGCTCGGCGGCCAGGCCGTCCCCATCGTCCGTCAGCATCGCCGCGGACAGTTCCCCGAAGGCCGTCATCGCCCGCCCGACGTCCGCGGGTGCTCCTCCGCCGTACAGGAACCGACACGCCTCGGCCGCCTGGTCGACCCGGTCGAGCGGAGCCCCGAGCAGGTCGCAGACCACCGTCAGCGGGAAGCGCGTGGTGAAGTCGGCGGCCAGGTCGACCACGCCACCGGCGTCGGCCAGTTCGGTCAGCAGCTCACGGGCGGTCTCCGCGATCCGCCCGGACCGGTCCCGCATCCGCTTCGCCGTGAACAGCGGGGTGTGCGCCCGGCGCAGCCGCGTGTGGGTGGGGCCTTCGGAGGTGGTGAGCGAGAGCTGAGCGGCGGCGGTCGGTTCGAGTCCGGAGGCGGCCGGGTCCCAGGCGGCCGGGGCGCAGGCCGGGTCCTTGACGATCCCGGGATGGGTGAGGACCTCCCGGGCGAGCGCCTCGTCGGTGACGATCCACACGGGTCCGCCCGCAGGGGCCTCGGCGCGCACGAGGGGTCCGGCCGCGCGCAGGGCGGCACGGGCGGGATGGGGTTCGTCCAGCACTCGGATCCCGGGTGCGAACGGGTCGACGGTGGCGCGGGGTGCTTCGGTCATCGGATTCCTCCTGGAGGGTCGGGTCGCCGCGCGGGCGCTTCCACGGGCTCGCGGTCGGGTCGGTGCGGTCGGGCGGGTCTCCGCGCGGGCGCTTCCACGTGTCCGGTTCGGACAGTGGCGGATCGCGGTGCGGGGGCGGGACCGGGCGGGGTCAGTGCGCGGGCGCGCCCGCGCGCCGGGGGAGCAGGAGCATGAGCGCGGCGGCGGCGACGTAGCAGGCGCACTGCCAGGGCAGGATCGCGCCGAGGGCGTCCCCGTAGGCGGCGGGAGCAGCGGCGCCGTCGGTGAGGGAGCGTTCCAGCCGGGCGAAGAACACGGCGCCGAGGACGGCGACGCCCAGCGCGTTGCCGATCTGGGTGACGGTGGTCAGGACCCCTCCGGCCGCCCCCGCTCCGCGGGCGGGCACCCCGGCCAGGATGACGTTGATCAGGGACGGGGCGGTCAGTCCCAGCCCCAGGCCGCCGGCGAGCAGCGGGGCACCGAGCGCCCAGAACGAGGGGTCGGGCCCGCCGCTGACGACGAGGAGCAGCAGGAACTGGGAGAGCACCAGCAGGAGCGCGCCCGTCACGAGCAGGGAGCGGCCGAAGCGGTGGGCGAACCGGACGCCGACCCCGGAGGTGGCGATCGAGCCCACGGCATAGGGCAGGATCACCAGCCCCGTCTCCAGGGCGCTGCGCCCGGTGCCGAGCTGGAGGTAGAGGGAGAGCAGGAGGAAGAAGGAGCCCAGCGCGCCGAAGAACAGCAGGGAGACGGCCAGACCGCAGGCGAACGCACGCACCCGGAGGAGGGCGGGGTCCAGGACCGGCTGCCTGCCGCGCGCGACGAGTCTCCGTTCCCTGGACAGGAACAGCGCACCCGCCGGGGCCGAGAGCAGCATGAGGACGTGGCCCCACCAGGGCCAGCCCCAGTCCCGCCCTTGGATCAGGGGCAGGAGCAGGAGCACCGTGCTGAGGGAGGCCAGGGCGGCACCGACCAGGTCCGGCCGGTCGCCGTCGGGGACGCGGGACTCGGGCAGGAGGCGTGCGCCCAGGGCCAGACCGGCGAGCGCGACGGGGACGTTCACCCAGAAGATCGCCCGCCAGCCCAGGCCGAGGGGGTCGGCCTCCACCAGGATCCCGCCGAGCAGCGGACCGGCCACCGAGGCCAGGCCGAGCACGGCGCCGTAGGCGCCGAACGCACCCGCGCGGGCCCTGGGGGCGAAGGAGGCGCGGATGATGCCGAAGACCTGCGGGATCATCAGTCCGGCGGCCAGTCCCTGTGCGACGCGCAGGGCGACCAGGGCATCCGGGTTCGGGGCCAGTCCGCAGCCCGCGGAGGTCAGTGCGAACGCGGCCAGACCGAGGAGGAACATCCTGCGGCGCCCGAACCGGTCGCCCAGGCTGCCGCCGGTTATCAGGCCCGCCCCGACGGCGAGTGTGTATCCGGCCACCATCCACTGGAGCGCGGTGTCGTCGGCGCCCAGGTCCTCGGCGATGGCCGGGGCCGCGACGCTGACGATGGTGGCGTCGAGCAGTTCCATGAAGTCGGCCGTGAGGATCACGGCCAGGGCGAGGACCGCCGTGCGGCCGGTGAGGGGGAGGGAGGCTGTGGCGCCGCCGGCGCGGGCACGGGACGATGTGCTCATCGGAGGCCACGCTCCTCGGAACGGGGGGAACGCGGTAAAATTCCTGCATTACGCAGTATCTGTGTCACGCAGTTAAGTTAGCACGTATTTGCTGCGCGACGCAGCGAAAAAGTGAAGGATGGTTCCATGCCACAGCTCTCCCCGGACCGGGAAGCCCTGCTCACCGCGCTCACCGGTGACGCGATACCCGGCTGGGCGGTCCAGGTCGTCCTGCTCAACAGGGTCGTCGCCGACCAACTCGGCGTGACCGACACCGACGTGCAGTGCCTGCACGTCCTGGGCCGCCACGGACCGACCACACCGGGGGCCCTGGCCGCGCACGTGAACCTCACGACCGGATCAGCCTCGCGGATGATCGACCGCCTCGCCGCCGCCGGGTGCGTCCGCCGGGTAGCCGACCCCGGCGACCGCAGGCGGGTGCTGATCGAACCCACACAGGAGGGCCTGGACCGGGTCACCGCCGCCTACGCGGGGTTGGTGGCCCGCACGCGCGAGGACCTGGCCGCCTTCACCGACGAGGAGCTCGACGTCCTCGTCCGGTTCGTGCGGGCCTCGGAGAGGGATACCGCGGCCGAGGCCCACCGCCTCCGGTCGGAGGACATCGGCGGCGCGCGCGCCTGAGCGGCCGGGCACTCCTGTCAGGGGGCTCCGGACGCTCCGCCGGAGGGGCCGCGCCGGTGTCCGGGGGTGCGTGTCGGTGCCCAGTGCCCCTACCACCTGCGGAAATACTGGCCGTATGGATCTTGAGGGAGCCCGCGTCCTTGTGGCCGGGGCCACGGGCGTACTCGGCGGACACATCAGCAGGGCACTGAACCGGGAAGGCACGCGGGTCGTCCTCGCCGGACGCGACGAGGAGGCGCTCGACGCGCTCGCGCGGGAACTCGACGGGTCCTCCACGGCCGTGTTCGAGGCGGCCGACACCGAGGGCTGCGCGGCGCTCGTGCGCCGCACCGCCGAGGAGCAGGGCGGACTGGACGGGCTGGTCATCGCCTTCGGCGTCGTGGCCTTCGACACCGGACCCGACTCCGGGTCCGGGTCCGACACCGGGTCCGGCATCGGGGACGTCGCGGTCGAGAAGATGTTCCAGGTCAACACGCTCGCGCCGATGGCGATGCTGCGCGCGGCGGTCGACGCGGTCAAGCCCGGCGGGGCGGTGGCGGCGGTCACCGCCGTGACCGCCGAGTACCCGACCCACGGCATGGCGGCCTACTCGGCCAGCAAGGCCGCCCTGTCGGCCTGGCTGACCGCCGCCCGCGCGGACTACCGGGCCAGGCACGTCGCGGCCCTGGACGTGCGCGCGCCGCACATGGACACCGGCCTCGCCGACCGCCCCCTGGCCGGGACCGCGCCGGAGAACCTGCCCGAGCCCCACCCCGTGGACGAGGTGGTGGACGCGATCGTGCGGGCCCTGCGCTCCGACGCCAGGATGGTGGCCTTCGACCCACGGGAGCGCAAGCTCACCGTCCGCTAGTGGGTTGGCGAAAGTGTTGCCGGTGTGGCGCCGGGGACTCTCCTCCCCGGTGATCTTGCTACTGGTGCCACTGTGGGCCGTCGACAGTGCCTCTGGGAGCAAGATCATCCTCGATAGGCACGCCCCGGTGAACCTTGCCGGTCACCGCGCTAGCCGGTGGCGCCCCGCCCGTCGGCAGCCGGGTAGCGGCCCCGTGCCGTGCTCGCCGGTGGTTGGTCGCAGGTCCGGGCCCTGTGCCGTGCCCGTGTGACCGGGCGCAGGTCCGTGCCCCGTGCCGTGCCCTCGATGGACGGACCTCGTGTCGCCACCCGTCGCCCTACTGGTCGCCGGGGGGGAACCGCCGGACCACGGCGATCTGCTCGGCCATGCGGCGGAGGGCGAGAAGGAGGGGTTCGGCCAGCGCCGTGCCCAGTACCACGTACCGGACCGCCTCTTCGGGGTTGCCGACCGGGATGTCGGAGGCCTCAGCCGCCGCGATGGTCTCCACGGCCTTGAGGTACGCGGTCATGACGTCCGGGGAGATCTCGAACCCGGCCTGGCGCAGGGCGTCGAGGGACCTCGCGACGTCCTCAAGGCGCTCACGCTCACACATCCCCGGCCGCCATCCGAGCCGTTCGGCCAGCCGCTCGGCGTCGGCGAGGTCGATCTCGCCCTCACCCGGAGGCAGGACCGCGGCGTGGGCGGCACCGAACAGATCAGACACGTTCTCCGGCGGGTCGTCCAGGGTGGCGATGACCTTGCGTGCTCCGGCCACGCTCACTCCGGCGTCGATCAGCGCACGAACGACCCGGAGACGGTGGACGTGGGTGTCCCCGTAGGTGGACCGGGTCGCCGACGTTCGCACTCCCTCCGGTAGCAGGCCCTCGCGCAGGTAGTACTTGATCGTCGACACGGGCACACCGGACTTCGCCGACAGTTCCGCCATGAGCATCGTGGCACCCCCTTGCTTTGGAGAGTAGTGCTATCTATAGTTCGATAGTGTCACTATCTAGTAGAGGGAGCGGTCATGGCCAAGGTTGTCCCGGGACGGGTCACGCACCAGTACGCGGGGGAGCTGGTGGTGTTCCACATCGGTGCGACGTTCAACCACTGGTGGCGGCCGGACCTTTGGATCTCCGTCGAGTCCGCCATGCGGCGGATGCTGCGCGAGCTCTCCGAGGAACCGGACTCCGGCATGCTCGGCTACGACATGCTGTTCAACCACCGCGGGCCGTACATCGTGCAGTACTGGTCCTCGGTCGACAAGCTCTACGACTACGCCTCCGACCGGTCGTTGAGCCACCGGCCGGCGTGGACGAGGTTCAACGCCATGGTGAGGAAGAACCCCGACGCGATCGGGATCTGGCACGAGACCTTCGTCGTCGAGCGGGCCGAGAGCATGTACGTCGGGACCCCTCCCATGGGGCTGCCGGGGGCCACCGAGATCCGGCCCGTGGAGAAGCGGCACCACCGGGCCCGCGCGCGCTTGGCGGACGGAGCCACCGTGTCAGCGGGCAACCCGGCGGAATGACGCTCAGCTACCTGGGCCGGTTGAGAGCGGCGACAGCGCCACGACGCATGCTGTCGGCAGCCCTTCACCGAATGGCGAGGACGCGCGCGGGTCGCACGAATCAGTAGCCCCCTGGAAGGACGCATCGCCCCGCTGACCGGAGCCGGACGCCCGCGCCGTCGTCGGACCGGGCGGCGCGTCAGGCCCCGGGGTCCAGCATCGCCGCCGCGGCGGCCAGATCGGCCTCGGCGCCGGTGGTCAGCGCGTACAGGGCGTACCCGATCGGGGAGGCGTCCCACAGGTGCCTGGCCTGCGCCGCCAGGCCGGGGTGGACGTGTCCGCCCGCCCGCTCGTAGGCAGTGAGGGTGGCCCGCAGCATCGCCTCGCCCGCGGCGCCGTACTGGGCGGACAGGTCGCGGGCTGGGTCGTCCACGCGGGCGGTCGTCCAGTCCAGGACCCCGGTGACCGCGCCCTCCCCGTCGAGCAGCACGTGCGCGGGGTAGATCTCGCCGTGGGTCATCACGGTCCGCTCGGGCCAGCAGGTGTCGTCGTCGAGCCACGTCCGCCAGGCCCCGGTCAGGGCGGGGGAGACGGTGAAGGCCTCACTCACGCGGGCGATGTCGTCCCGCCACGCCTGACGTACCCGGGCCGGGGTACGGACCTCGACGCCCGCGGCCCCGGCCCGCTCCGGGGTGATCGAGTGCAGGCGGGCCAGCAGTCGCCCCAGGCGCTCGGCGTAGTCGGGGCTGGCGGGGTCCATGTGCCAGACGGGCTCCCCGGCGTCGGTCAGGGTCAGGCCCGGGGCGCCGGGCAGGGCCGGGTAGGCGATCAGCTCGGGGGAGCGGACCCGCCAGTCGGGGACCGCGACGCCGTCCTGGGCCAGGACCGGGGCGACCAGGTCGAGGGTGCGCTTCTCGGCGGTCATGCCCTCGGTGACGTCGGCGCGGCGCGGTACGCGCAGCACCCACTTCCGGCCGGTCGTGTCGCGGGCCATGACGACGCGGTAGTCCAGGCCCGCCTCGTTCACCGTGGCGCCCCGCGCGGACAGGTGCAGGTCGTGGGCGGCGGCCAGGGCGATGGTGTGATCGATGGTGCTCATGGGATCAAGCTCCCATCCGTGCCCGCGCCGCGCCAGGCGACGGGTCGCGTGGGCGCCGCTGGGTGCGGACCGCGAGCGGTCGCGCTCCGGTCCGGCCCCGGGCCGCCGCTGGGCACCGTCCGCCGGATACGGGTCAGGGCGGCGATCCCGCCGACCGCCCGTCGCGGACGGTCTGGAGCGGGTTCGCCGGATCAGTCCGTTCGGCGGGCCGCCAGAGGTCGGGGTGCGGGTGTTTCCCCATGACCTCGCCGAGCGCCGCGAGTACCTCTCCTTCGCCCCGATCACCATCGGGGACGACGTCTGGATCGGAGCGGCCGCCGTGATCACGCAGGGGGTGACCATCGGCGCCGGTTCCGTGGTCGCCGCGGGCGCGGTGGTCACCCGCGACGTCCCGCCCGCACCGTGGTCGGGGGAGTCCCCGCCCGCGTGATCACGGCGATCGACTGAGCCCGCCCCCGGGTCACCCGGCCCGCAGGGGGCCGGGCTCCGGCGCCGGGGCGGCGAAGTACTCGTGCGCCGTGCGGGCGAGCAGCGTGGCGCCGTCGGCGATGACCCCGTTGGCGGCCTCCCCCACGCAGACGGCGGCGAACTCGGGCTGGTGGTTGCTGACCGGGAAGCAGCCCAGACCGATGTAGGGGTGGATGGCCGGAACGTGCTGGGAGACGTTGCCCATGTCGGTCGAGGCCCGGTTCATCGTCTGGTGTTCGGGGGGCGCGTCGAAGCGCCGCCCGAGCGCGAGGGCGTGACGCGTGTAGATCTCCAGGGCGCGCTCGTCCGTGCGGAACTCCGAGTAGGGCTGCGACTCCGGGGTGAACTCCAGGGCGGTGTCGGTCGCCAGCGCTCCGGCCCGGAAGCACTGTTCCACCCGGCGGCGCAACGGCTCCAGCTGCTCCAGGCTCCCGGCCCGGGTGTACCAGCGGCCCTCGGTCACCGCGGGGATGGCGTTGGGCGCCTGCCCGCCCACCGTCTGGATCCCGTGGACGCGGGTGCCCGGCGGGAGCTGCTGGCGCAGCAGGCCGAGGGCCACCTGGGCGACCACGAAGGCGTCGTTGGCGTTGCGGCCCTCGTGCGGGTAGGCGGCGGCGTGGGCCGACCGGCCGGTGAAGCGGACGTGGTCGTGGGCGACGGCGTAGGGCTCGGCCCGAGGTGCGTCCACCGGTCCGGGGTGGGCCATCAGCGCCAGGTCCAGGTCCCGGAAGGCCCCCGCGTCCAGCAGTTCGATCTTGCCGCCGCCGCCCTCCTCGGCCGGGGTGGCGATCACGTCGATACGCAGGTCGAGCGGGTCCGCCCAGGGGCGCAGCGCGATCGCCGCGCCCGCCGACATCGCGGCGATCAGGTTGTGCCCGCAGGCGTGGCCCAGGCCGGGCAGCGCGTCGTACTCCACGACGAAGCCGACCCGGCGCCGACCGGACCCGTAGGAGGCGTGCAGCGCGGTGGGAAAGCCGAGGTAGGCGGCGTTCACGGCGAAACCGAACCGCTCCAGCAGCTCCGCCGTCCACCGCGCCGCGCGGTGCTCCTCCCAGGCGGTCTCGGGGTGGGCGTGCAGCGTCTCGGAGTAGGAGACCAGGTGCGGCAGGTGCTCCGCGGCGCTCGGCAGCGCGCCGGGTTCAGCGGTCATCGCCCGGCACCCCGTATCCCGGCGAGGCGGCCGGTTCCAGGCCGCGCCGGACGTAGTCGTCGCGCTGGGGGAGCCAGATCCCGAGCAGTTCCCCCAGCTCCCCGATCGGGTCCTCCCGCCAGTCCACGCGCAGGTCCGTGTCGCGCCAGCCGTGCGCGGACACGGTGGACAGGCCCGCCGAGTACACCGGTCCGGCCTCGCCTCCGGCGGCCAGGCCCGCGGCCAGGGCGGTGAGCAGGCGTTCCTCCAGCTCCCCCCGGGCCGAGCCGAAGGCCTCGCACATGGCCGCGGGGACGCCCGGGTCCGAGAGCATGTTCCCGGCGGCGGCGCAGTGGGGGCCGGTGGCCTCGCCGTGGACGCCGAGGGTGAGGCCGCCGCTGAACGTGGCCGCGGCGCCGGAGGCGTCCACCACCGTGAGCTGCCGGTAGGCGATGTCCGGTGCGGTGCCGGTCACGGCGTCGAGTGCGGCCCGGGGGCTCGCGCCCGCGGCGAGCCGGTCCAGCAGCGCCGTTCCCAGCCGCGGGTCGGTGATGTTCTGTGAGGCGACCGCGCCGACGGAGTCGCGCAGGTGGACGACCCGCGCGGCGACGGCGGGGGAGGACGAGGACGCGGCGATGCCGAACCTGCCGTCCTGGTGGGCCGCGATGGAGAAGGTCACTTCCCGCCTCCCGAGATCACGGCCGTCGCGTCGATCTCCACGAGCCATTCGGGCCGGGCCAGGGCCTGGACGACGATGCCCGTGGAGACCGGGTGGACCCCCTTCAGCCAGCGCCCCATCTCGCGGTAGACCTCCTCGCGGTAGCGCGGATCGATGAGGTAGACGGTCACCTTGACGATGTCCTCCAGACCGCTGCCCGCCTCCCTGAGCAGGAGGTCGATGTTGGCCATGGCCTTCTCGGCCTGCGCGCGGACGTCGCCGACGCCCACGGACTCCCGGGTGTCCAGGTCCTGGCCGATCTGGCCGCGCAGGTACACGACCCCTCCGGCCACCACCGCCTGGCACAGGTCGTTGTCGAGGTTCTGCTCGGGGTAGGTGTCCCTGGTGTTGAACTTGCGGATGCGCGTGTGCGTGGTCAAGGTGTGATCACCCCTGGGTGTGGGACGGGTGCGGGTGCGCGTCGTGGTGTTCCATGTAGCCGCGCTGGATGCAGATCTGGTCGGCCACGTACTTGGCGTCGTGCCAGGCCCCCCAGATGAAGCTCGAACCGCGGCGGGACTGCCACGGCAGCCCCATGAAGTAGACGCCGGGCTCGGAGGAGACCCCGCGCTGGTGCCTGGGTCTGCCGTCCTCGTCGAACGCGTCCACCCGCAGCCAGCCGTAGTCGGCGGTGAAGCCGGTCGCCCACAGGACGGTCCGGACCCCGGCGGCGGCGAGGTCGAGTTCGGGGAGGGGGTCGGTCACCGACTCGGGGTACGCGCCCAGGACGCGGGCCTCGGGCTCCTCGGGCAGGTCGAGTCCGTTGCGCTCGACGTAGGCGTCGGCCTCGTCCAGCAGCGACAGGTAGTTGGCGTCGCCGCGGGCGATGTTGTCCCGCAGGTCGGGCGCGAAGCGGACGGTTCCGGCGTCGAAGGACTCCGTCCGGCCGACCAGCGTGACGCCGCGCCCGGCCAGGGCCCGGAAGTCCACGGTGTGGCCGCCGTGCGCGCCGCTGACCGCGATCGTGACGTGCTCGGCGCCCTGCGCGGGGGCCGAGGCCTCCCACTTGCCGAGGACGCCCAGCCACCAGACGAAGTCGTGTTCCCGGTACCTGCGCGGCGGGCGGTCGTGCGGACCGACGGACAGGTACACCTGTCGGCCGCTGGCGCGGAGTTCGTCGGCGATCTGGACCCCCGAGGAGCCCGACCCGACCACGAGCACGCCGCCCTCGGGCAGCTGCGCGGGGTTGCGGTAGGCGCTGGAGTGGATCTGGAGCAGGTCCGCGTCCTCGGGGATGAGCGGGGGGACGACCGGCCGCTGGAACGGGCCGGTGGCGGCCACGACGTAGCGGGCGTCGAGGTCCCCGTCCGAGGTCCGGACCCGGAACCCCCGGCGCCCGGTGTTGCGGCGCACCGAGGTCACCTCGACCCCGCACCGGATCGGCGCACCGATCTTCTCGGCGTAGGTCGCCAGGTAGTCCGCGACGCCGTCCTTGGAGGCGAAGTCCTCGGGGGCCAGGCCGGTGAACTCCAGTCCGGGGAACCGGTCGTGCCAGACGGGCCCGTTCGTGACCAGCGAGTCCCACCGCTCCGAGCGCCAGCGCTCGGCCACACGGTTCCTCTCCAGGACGACGTGCGGCACCCGGCGGTCGCCGAGGTGCTCGCTCATCGCGATCCCGGCCTGCCCCCCTCCGACGACGACGACCTCGATCTCTTCCAATGACATGCACAGCCTCCAGGCTCTGGTCAACGCGTGTGTTCGGGGCGGGTGCGTCCCGCGTGCCTTCCCCGGCCGCGCGGGCGCCGCCCCCCCCGGGTCCGGCGGCGGCCGGACCCGGGCAGGTGGGGGGAGGGGGTTCAGCGAGGGGCCCGGTCGCTCTCGTGCAGCAGGTCGGAGCCGCTGGTCTCGGGCATGGTGCGCAGCGTGACCGCACCGATGACGCCGATCACGACCATGGTGAAGGCGGGGACCATGCTGCTGCCGGTGAGGGAGATCAGCCAGGTCATCAGGTACGGCAGGGTTCCCGCGAAGAACGCCCCGGCGACGCTGTAGGCCATCGACAGCCCGCTCTGCCGGGTCCGGGTCGGGAAGAGTTCCGCCACCGCCGACGCGTGGGTGCCCAGGATGACCGCCAGGATCGCGGCCAGGCCGAAGGTCGCGGCGAACGCCGCCCACGAGGTCTGCACCTGCATCAGCAGGAACAACGGCACGGCGGCCACGATCAGCAGCGCGGCGGCGGTGTAGAGCACCGGCTTGCGGCCCACGCGGTCCGACACCCTGCCCGAGAGCGGGATGATCCCCATGGCGACGACCGAGGCCACCGCGGAGAGCAGGGCCGCCCGGTCGGCGGGCACCCCCACGATCTCCTCCTGGTAGGTGATCAGGTACACCAGGACGATGTAGAAGGTCGAGTTCATGAAGGTCTCGATGCCGACCGTCTGGAGGAACTGCCTGCCGTTGGAGCGGAACACCTCGACGACCGGCTGGCTGGGGACGTTGTTCATGTCCTCCAGCGCGCGGTACTCGGGCGTGTCCTCGATGCGCAGGCGGATGTAGAGGCCCACCGCGGCCATGGGCACCGTCAGCAGGAAGGGGATGCGCCACGCCCAGTCGAGGACGACCTCGGCCGGGAAGGACGCGTGCAGGGCCCACACGGCGAACGACGCGCACAGGAACCCGGCGACCGAGCCGAACTCGATCCAGGAGCACCCGAACCCGCGGCGCTTGGGCGGCGAGAACTCCGCGAGGAAGGCCGCGGCCGAGCCGAACTCCCCGCCCGCGGCGAGCCCCTGGATGATGCGGGCGACCACCAGCAGGATCGGCGCGAGGATGCCGACGGACTCGTAGCCGGGCAGCAGCCCGAGCATGAGCGTGCCCGCCGCCATCGAGATGATGACGATCGACAGCGTGGTCTTGCGCCCGAAGCGGTCGCCGAGGTGGCCGAAGAGCACCGAGCCGAGCGGACGCACGAAGAACGCCACGGCGAAGACCGCGAAGACCGACAGCAGGGCGGTGGTGCCGTCCTGCTCGGGGAAGAACACCTGCGCCATGGTGGTGGCCAGGTAGGCGTAGACGGCCCAGTCGAACCAGTGGACGAAGACGCCCACCGCCCCGGCGAACACACCCCGCCGCAGGTCCTTCTCGTCGACCTGCTCTGCGACCTCGCTCGTCATCTCTTCTCCTGGGGGTCTCGTCCTGGCGCGCACCGGGGCCCGGGAGGCCGCGGCGGCCTCCCCGGTCGGGGCGTCCCTGCGCATGGTCAGGCGGTCGCTCGTTCGCGGGAGTGTGGTCTCGAACGCCTGGCGGGGGAGGGGTGGGCCCCCGGCGCCGTCGGTGTCCGACCTGCCTGTGTCATGGGTCACCACTATCCAGGTGAGGCCTAGGATCTGTAAAACACATAGTTCCGAAGATCTCCTTCGGAAAAAGCGATAGGGGAGGTCCCCACCGATGGGCGACGTGAGCCTGCGGCAGCTGGAGTACCTCAGGGCCATAGCCAGGCTCGGATCGGTGACGGCGGCGGCTCGGGAACTGTTCGTCTCGCAGTCGACGGTCTCGACGGCGTTGACCGACCTGGAGTCGGCGCTGGGGGTCACCCTCTTCGTCCGCTCACCGAAGGGCATGCGCCCCACCGCGTCGGGGCAGCGCGCCCTGGCCGTGGCCGACGACGTGCGGGCCAGCCTCGAACAGCTCCGGGAGACCGCCAGCCGGGAGAGGGAGGAGGTCGAGGGGGAGCTCACCATCGGCTGCTACGCGACGATCGCGCCGATCCTGCTGCCCAGGGTCATCGCGGAGTTCTCGCGTCGGCACCCGCAGGTGCGGCTCTCGTTCGTCGAGGCCTCCCACGGGGCCCTCGTGGACGACCTGCTCAACTCCCGCATCGACCTGGCGATCACCTACCACTACGAGCTGGCGGGCGTGCGCCCGGCGGCCGGCGTGACCTCGCAGTGGCTGCGGTCCGATCCCCCCTACGCGCTCACCCCGGTGGACGGGCCCCTGAGCGCGAAGGGGGAGCTGACCCTGGCGGACCTGGCGGTCGAGCCGCTGATCCTCTTCGACCTGCCGCCCGGCGGCGACTACTTCCTCGGCCTGTTCGACAGGGCGGGGCTGACGCCCAACGTGCGCTTTCGCACCACGAGCTTCGAGATGGTGCGCGCCCTGGTGGCCCGCGGCCTGGGCAACGCCCTGCTCACCCAGCGCACCGTGCTGGAGCGCAGCTACGAGGACCTGCCCTACGCGACCAGGGAGCTCGACATCCGGCCCGAGGGGCTCGGGATCGAGGTCATGCGGCTCGCCGGGCGCAAGCCGGTGCGGCGGATGGAGGCCTTCGTCGACGTCTGTAGGGAGGTCGTGGTCTGACCCGCCGGGGCGCCGAGGCGCTGGGGCCGGAGGCGGGGCGGCCCGGGGCGGAGCGCTCACCTCCGGGCGGTGTCCTCCGGGCTCGGCGCGGGGGCCGGGTGCGGGAACCGCGCGGCGGTCGTGAACCGTCCGTCCTCGTGTTCCACCGTCAGTTCGCCTCCGCTGTCGGCCACGCGCTCGCGCAGGGTGGCCAGGCCCCGCAGCCGGGTGGGCGGTTCCTGGGAGGCGCCGTCGTTGACGATGCTGATGCCGGTCTCGGTCAGGGTGATGCGCACCCGCCGGGCCTGGGCGTGGCGCAGGATGTTGGTGGTGGTCTCGCGCAGGACCTGGCCCAGCAGCTCGCCCGCGCCCGGGGCCACCTCGGCCTCGCGGTCCACGCGCACGTCGATGTCGGCGGCCTCGAAGAGGTTCTTGGCGTTCTCCAGCTCCGCGGACAGGTTGAGGCGCCGTTGGGCGTAGGCCAGTTCGCGGGTCTGGGTGATGGTCTCGCCCACCAGGGTCTGGATCTCGCCCAGTTCCTCCTCGGCCCGGTCGGGGGCGGCGCGCACCAGTTTGCGGGCCAGCGCGGTCTTGAGCTTGACCACGTGCAGGGTGTGGCCCTGGATGTCGTGCAGGTCGCTGGCGAAGCGCGTGCGCTCCTGGGCCACGGCCAGCTCGGCCTCGCGCTCACGCGCCGCCGCCAACTCCGCGATGAGGCCGTGCATCGCGTGGACGAGGATCGTGAGCACGACCCCTCCCAGGGCGACACCCGCCGAGGCGACCACGTACTGGAGCAGGAAGTCGCCCACGCCGTCGCGCGACACCACCAGTTTCGCCGTGAGCCCGGCGGCGGCGAAGACGGTGATCCCCGCCGTCGCCGCCCGCTGGTGGCGCGGCAGGTCGAGGACGATGATGGTGGACACGATGGCGAACCCGTAGGCGGGCATGGAGACGTCCACCAGGAGCATGCCGAGCAGCCACAGGATCGCGGTGACGACCAGGCCGGTGAGCGCGGCCCGGGAGAGGCGGCCCACGCGCCACCGGCTGACGACCAGCAGGGTCACGGCCAGGCTCACGGCCATGAGGAGCGCGTCCCGCCACGAGCTGGCGTTCACCGCCACCAGCAGCGCCCCGACGGCGGAGATCGCGCCGGTCATGAGGTCCACGTGGAGCCTGCGCAGTCGTCCCTGCGTCTCCTCGGTCTTCTCGGACGTCATGCGTGTCCCTTCCAGGTTCGTGTCCACCATCGCGCACGGTCCCTCGCCTCGGGGCCTGACGCCGTCGGAGCGGCGGTGCCCGGGCCGCGGGGGAGGGGGCCGGGCGGAGCGGAGACGCGTCAGCCGCGGTGTCAGCCGCCCCGGGCGCGGGCGAGGACCGCGTCCGCGCGAGGGCGCTCCGCGCGGGCGGGCGCCGGGTGCGCACTCAGTATCCTTCCGGCTCCGCCGCGTGCACCAGTGACGCCGTGTCATGTCCTGCCCCCGACAAACGTCACGGCCGGTTGGTGACGTGGTCCCACTGCCCCAGAAGCGCGACGACGGCTGCAATGGACACCTGCCCCCCGAACGCTGACCGATCGCCGCGAAGACCCTCTGGAGCCCGTCACCATGACGACCGACCGTGCCGAAGGCCCGCCCGCCGACCCCGGAGCCGAAGACCCGCCCGCAGCCGCCGCCGACACCCGGGCTCCGGCGCGTTCGACGCCGGTCACCGAACGCGCCCTCGCCCCGGACCTCGCCCGCGGCATGATGCTGCTGCTGATCGCGCTGGCCCACGTGCCATGGTTCCTGTACCACACGCCCACCGGCCTGGCCATGCTGCACCCCGTCGACGGCGGCCTCGCGGACAAGGTCGCGCAGTTCATGACGATCGTCGTCGTGGACGCCCGGACGCACACGATGTTCGGCTTCCTCTTCGCCTACGGCATCGGGCAGATGTACCGCAGACAGAGGTCGCGCGGCACCAGCGAGAAGGACGCGCGCGGGCTCCTGCGCAGGCGCCACCTGTGGATGCTCGTCTTCGGCGCGGTGCACGCCGCCCTGCTGTGGCAGGGCGACATCCTGGGGACCTACGGCCTGATCGGGCTCGTCATGGTGCCGCTGTTCCTCAACCGCAGCGACCGCACCCTCAAGATCTGGTTGTCCGTCCTGCTGGCCCTGGGCGCCCTGGTCACCGCCCTCTCGGTGGCCTCGGTCCTGCTGGCGCCGGACGCGGTGTCCACGGCCGCGGCGACCGACATGCAAAGGGCCAGCATCGCCGAGACGAGCTACCTGCTCTCCACCGTGTTCCGCCTCCCGGCCTGGTTCTTCGGGCTCTTCTCCGGCCTGTTCACCCTGGCCCTGCCGACGGTGTTCCTGATCGGCCTGCTCGCGGCGCGGCACCGGTTCCTGGAGGACCCGGCGCGACACCTGGGGCTGCTGCGCCGGGTCGCGGTCCTGGGCATCGCCGTGGGGTGGGCCGCCGGAGCGGTGCTGGGTCTGCAGCACGTGGGCGTCCTGGACGCCGCCCACATCTCGGCGGTCGCCTCGGTGCACTTCTACACCGGGATCTTCACCGGGGTGGGTTACGCCGCGCTCTTCGGGCTCCTGGCGCACCGGCTCTCCGCCCGGGGGACCCAGCGGTCCCTGCCGGTCCGGGCGCTGGTGTCCCTGGGGCGGCGCTCCCTGAGCGGCTACCTGGCCCAGTCGGTGGTCTTCGCCCCGTTCCTGGCCGCCTGGGGGCTGGGCCTGGGCGTGCACCTGTCCAGCTGGTCGGCGGTGCTGGTGGCGGTGGGCACCTGGCTGCTGACCGTCGCGGCGGCGTTCTGGCTCGACCGCGCGGGCAGGCGCGGACCGGCGGAGGTCCTGCTGCGGAGGCTGACCTACCGCAAGCCGTGACGCGCTCCTGCGCCGGGGCGGCGCCACCGATCCGGCATGACGTTCCCCCTTCCGGCTCCTGACGCGGTGCCGCTGGCGGCGTCCCGCGGCCGGGAGAGCACTGAAGGACATATTCCATCCGACGCCGCGGAGCCGCGGACGGGCGCGAGGGCACGGCCCTCCCGGTCCACGGCCCCCGTCACCGAACACCAACGAGAGGGATGACATGGCACTGCCCGCGAGGATCTCGGTCGAGGACTTCTTCGGTGCGCCGGAGCGCGCCGGTGCGACGATCTCGCCGGACGGCACCCGCATCGCCTACCTGGCCCCGTGGAGGGACCGGCTCAACGTCTGGGTCCAAGGCCTCGACCCGACCGGAGGTTTGGACGGCGAGCCGCGCTGTGTGACCGCGGACGAGACCCGCAGCGTGCAGAGCTACCAGTGGACCGACGACCCGCGCTGGCTGCTCTACCTCCAGGACAGCGGCGGCGACGAGAACTGGCACCTGTTCCGGGTCGACCTGGACGCCGCCGAGCCCACCGCCGTGGACCTGACCCCCCTCCCCGGCGCACGGGTCGTCAGCTTCGAACCCTCCCGGGGGCGGCCGGGGAAGCTGACCGTCTCGCTCAACGCCCGCGACGCCGCCGAGTTCGACCTGCACGAACTCGACGTGGCCACCGGCGAGCTCACCGTGCTGGCCCGGAGCTCCGGCGCCGGGGACACCTGGTTCCAGGGCCGCGAGGGCGAGTTGTTCAGCACCTCCCTCAACGCCGACGGTGACTCCGAGGTCTCCCGCCGCGACCCCGCGACGGGCGCCCTGCGCCCGGTCCTGGTCCACGAGGGCGCCGACTACCCGGTGGGCGTCTTCCCGGCGCAGGTCACACCGGACGGCACCGGGATGTGGATCGGCTCCAGCAAGGGCACCGAC
The DNA here is from genome assembly GCF_008638355.1 of Nocardiopsis deserti. Lineage (NCBI taxonomy): Bacteria > Bacillati > Actinomycetota > Actinomycetes > Streptosporangiales > Nocardiopsidaceae > Nocardiopsis > Nocardiopsis deserti. The sequence continues at coordinate 95,158 of NZ_VWVS01000019.1, forward strand.
CGCACCCGCCTGGTGCGCGTGGACCTGTCCACGGGTGAGGAGAGCGAGGTGGACAGCCACCCGGTCTTCGACATCGACACGCGGGCGCAGGTCTTCCCCACCTTTCCCCCGCCGCTGATCCGGGACCGGCGGGGTGAGCTGCTGGGGGTGCGCTACACGGGAAGGCGTCAGGTGATCCGGGCCCTGGATCCGCACTTCGCCGAGGTGCTGGCCGAGCTGGAGAAGCTGTCCGAGGGTGACCTGGGCGCGGTGTCCTGTGACGACAGCGGGCAGCGGTGGGTCGTGGGCTTCACCCACGACCGCGACCCGGGCGCGACCTGGTTCTACGACCACTCCACCGGCCAGTCCCGGCTGCTGTTCCGCCCCTACCCGCACCTGGATCCCGGGGCGATGGCCCCCATGCGGCCGGTGACGATTCCCGCCCGGGACGGGCTGGAACTGCCCTCCTACCTGACGCTGCCGGTGGGCGTGGAGCCCGAGAACCTGCCGATGGTGCTGCTGGTGCACGGCGGTCCCTGGGCGCGCGACAACTGGGGGTTCAACGGTTCCGCGCAGCTGTGGGCCAACCGGGGTTACGCGGTGCTCCAGGTCAACTTCCGCGGCTCCAGCGGATTCGGCAAGGCCCACATGAAGGCCGCGATCGGCGAGTTCGCCGGGAGGATGCACGACGACCTCATCGACGCCGTGGACTGGGCCGTGGAGCGGGGCCACGCCGACCCGGCCCGGGTCGCGATCCTGGGCGGCTCCTACGGCGGCTACGCCGCGCTCGTGGGGGCGGCCTTCACCCCGGACCGCTTCGCCGCCGCCGTCGACGTCGTCGGCATCTCCGACCTGGCCAACTTCATGCGGACCCAGCCCGCGTTCGTGCGGCCCGCGCTGGTCAACAACTGGTACCGCTACGTCGGCGACCCGGCCGTTCCCGAGCAGGAGGCGGACATGCTGGCCCGCTCGCCCATCAGCAGGGTGGACCGGATCACCACACCCCTGATGGTGGTGCAGGGCGCCAACGACGCCCGTGTGGTCAAGGCCGAGTCCGACAACATCGTCGCGTCGCTGCGCGAGCGCGGCGTGGACGTGGAGTACCTGGTCTTCGACGACGAGGGCCACGCCATCGTCAACACGGAGAACCTGATCACCATGTTCGGCGCCATCGACCGCTTCCTCTCGCGCCACCTCGGCGGACGGTGAACCCGTGACCGGGCACGGCCGCGCCTTCGCCAGGGCCGGGGGCCGGGGGAGGGGTGAAGCCCCGCCCCGCCCTGGGCCCGGCCCGCGGTCGGTGGGGAACACGCGGGCGCTCCGCCTCCCGCCTCCCGTGCGGCCGGGGACTCCGGTCAGTAGGGAACACGGCTGCGTCCGACGAGGAACCACAGGATGGCCCCGATCAGGGGCGCGATGCAGACGAAGATGAGCCAGACGACCTTCATCGCCCCGTCCACCCGCGACGTGAGGATGCTGAACACCGCCGCGATGATCAGCACGACCGCCACCAGGGACACCACCAGGACCCCGATCAGCAGGAGGATGGGGAGTCCGGTGGCGAGGAGGCCGGAGTCGTTCAGCGCCAGGAGCGGCATGTCGTTCCCTTTCGAGGTCCGGGTCGGGCGTCGTGTCCCCGTCCGGCCGCGGCGGATCCGCGGGCGGGCTCCCGGCGGTCCGTCGGTGTGGGCCGACCGGGCGCCCCGCGGGGACGAACACCACGTTAGGTGCGTGAACTGCGGGAGCGCATCCACCTGGGGAACCCACCGGGGCGGCTCCTAAGGCGGTACGCCCCGGGGGCCGGCGTCGCTTTGGTCGGTGCGCCGACCGACTTTCGTCGGTGCCTCCCGGTCCCGGGACACGGTGCCGATGCCCTCCGCGGTCGGCGTGACCGTGCCGTTCGGGGACCGGGCCCGGGTGTTCGCGGCCCTCCAGGGCGGATCCGCACAGTCACGCAGCGGTACGCGGCCATGTGTCGTGCGTCACTTTGGCTTGCGTTCGGAGGGTGTCGGGTAGAAATTGGGACGGACGTCCCAGTTTCTTGGTGGGGTGCTCCCCGGCCACGAATCCCGTACACGCGGAAGGACCCCTCCGTCATGCCCAATCCGTACGCGCAGATCTTCGCGGTGCGTGGAGCCAAGGGCTTCACCATCGCCGGGCTCGTCGGGCGCATGCCCGTGGCCATGACCAACGTCGGCATCATCACGATGCTCTCCACCACCCACGGCAGCTACGCCCTGGCAGGTGCCGTGGCCGCCGCCTTCACCTTGTCCATGGCGCTGATCACGCCGCAGGTCTCGCGTCTGGCCGACCGCCACGGCCAGCGCCGCGTCCTGCCCCCCGCTGCCGCAGTCAGCGTCGTGTCCCTGCTCCTGATGCTGCTGTGCGTGCGGTTCGACGCGCCGTACTGGGCACTCTTCGCGTTCGCGGTCCCCGCCGGGACCATGCCGAACATGTCCGCGATGTCCCGCGCGCGCTGGACCGGGCTGCTGCGCGGCTCGCCCCGGCTGCACACCGCCTACTCCTTCGAGTCCGTGGCCGACGAACTCACCTTCATCACCGGCCCGGCGCTGTCGGTGGTGCTGAGCACCATGGCCTTCGCGCAGGCCGGTCCGCTGGCCGCCGCGGCCTTCCTGGCCCTGGGCGTCACCCTGTTCGTGGCCCAGCGCGGTACGGAGCCGCCGCTCCAGGCCGCCGAGGAGCAGGGGGCCGAGGGCGCGACCGCGCTCAGCGGCGCCCTCCTGGTCCTGGTGCTGACCCTGCTCGCGGGAGGTGTGATCGTCGGCGCGGTCGACGTGGTCGCGGTGGCCTTCGCCGAGTCGCTCGGCGTGACCAGCGCCACCGGCGTCGTGCTGTCGGCCTACGCGCTCGGGTCGGCGGTGTCCGGACTGACGTTCGGATTGCTGAACCTGCCCTGGCGGCTCCACAGGACGCTGATCGTGGCCGTGGCCGGCACGTTCGTGACCACCCTTCCCTTCCTCGTGGTCGGTAGCATCTGGACCCTGTCCGTGGCCGTGTTCTTCGCGGGGATCTTCTTCGCCCCCACGATGATCCTGGTGATGACGCTGATCGAGCGGACCGTCCCGCCGTCCAGGCTGACGGAGGGCATGACCTGGGCCCTGACCGGTCTGACCATCGGTACCGCGATCGGCACCTTCTCCTCGGGGCTGGCGGTGGAGGAGAGCGGCACCACGGGCGGCTTCCTCGTCGCGGTCGCGGCTGGCGCCCTCGCCCTGGTCCTGGCCCTGGCGTTCGCCCCGCTCCTGGGCCGGATCCAGGAGCGGTCCAGGCGGGCGCAGGAGGAGCAGAACGCTGAGGGGGAGGCGGCCGGTACCGCTGGGTGAGCGAGTTCCGGGGCCCGCACCGACCTCCGCCCCGCGGCACACCCATCCCGAACCGGAGGAGAAGCGTTGAAACACTCGGACGGACGCCGCCTGAAGGGCGAGCAGCGCCGCCAGGCCCTGATCGAGGCCACCCTGCGCGTCATCGAACGCGACGGGGTCGCCGGGGTCAGCCACCGCACGGTCTCCCAGGAGGCGGGGGTGCCCACCTCCGCCACCACCTACTACTTCACCGGTCTGGGAGACCTGCTGACCGAGGCCCTGACCAGTGTGATGGACGAGGACTCCGAGCGGATGCGCCGCATGTCCTCGGGCGGCGACCGTCGACGCGACCTGGCCGAGCTGTTGTCCAAGGTCGTCGCTGACCCGGGCCGCCTGCTGGCCGAGTACGAGCTGTTCCTGCTGGCCGCCCGCCAGCCCCACCTGCGCGAGGCCACGGACCGCTGGCTGGCCGCGGTCTCGGCCTTCGCACGGTGCTACACCGACGATCCCGTGCGGGTCCGGAACGTGGCGGCGGTCATCGACGGCATCCTCCTGCACACCCTGCTCAGCGACACCAAACCCGACGCCGACGAGTTCGCGGCCCTGCTGGAGGACGTCCTTCCGCACCCGCCCCGGGCCTGAGGCGTTCCGTCCGCCGAGGCCCTCCCCTCCGTGGGGCCGCCTCCGCCACGACGACCCGGGCCCTGGGCAGGCTTGAACCCGGAGCCGGGCCAGGCCCCCGGCCCGGGGCCTGGCCCGGGCCGGGGCGGAGACTCCGCCTTCGCCGGGGCGACCGTGTGCCGAAGGGCGGGGCGGGCCCCGGACGCAGGCGCGGGTGCCGGGCGCACCCGCCCGGGAAGGGGGGAGCTCAGGACGTCCGCGCGGGCGCCCGGCCCAGGAGGGCCGCGGCGAGCGCGCCCAGGGCCAGGGCGGCGGCCAACCACAGGACCGCGGTGCCGCCCGCGCCGTCCAGGACCAGGCCGCCCACCAGCGCGCCGAGCGCGATGCTGCCGTTGAACACGCCGACGAACAGCGACGAGACGGCTTCGCGTTCCTCGGGGGCCGCGCGCATCATCCAGGTCTGGGAGCTGACGGACACCCCGCCGTAGGCCAGGCCCCACACGGTCATGAGCACCCCGGCGCCCAGGACCGTGACGCCGATCCAGGGAAGGAGGAACACCGATCCGCCCAGGGCCGCGCTGAGCACCACGAGGGTGGCGCGCGGGGCGCGGACGGCGCGCGGGCCCGAGGCGAAGTTGCCGACGACACCGGCCAGGCCGTAGACCAGCAGCATCGTGCCGACGAGCCCCGCGCCGACGCCCGCCGTCGTCTCCAGGACGGGGCGGAGGTAGGTGTAGGCGGCGAAGTGGCCGGTCACCAGCAGCACCGCCAGGAGCAGACCGGTGGCCACCCGGGGGTTGCGCAGCAGGCCGGTCACACCGCTCAGGCGGGCCACCCGCTCGGAGGGCAGGCGCGGCAGCAGCACGCTCATGGCGATCGCGACGACCAGGGCCAGGACGGCGAAAGAGGTGAAGGCGCTACGCCAGTCGGCCAGGGCGCCGATGAAGGCGCCCACCGGGACGCCGAACACCGAGGCGATGGCGATCCCGCTGAAGATGGTGGAGGTCGCCGACCCCACCGACCGCTCGGGCACCAGCCGGGGCGCGAGCCCCGCCGCCAGCGCCCAGACGCCGCCCATGCCCAGGCCGACGAGCACGCGGGCCGTGACCATGACAGCGAAGTTCGGTGCCCAGGCCGACAGCAGGTTGGCGGCGGCGAGCAGGAGCATGAGCGCCACGAGGACGACCTTGCGGTCGGCGCGGCCGATGAGGGTCGGGACGAAGGGCGCGGTGGCCGCCGCCACCAGGCCGGTGACGGTCAGGGTCAGACCGGCGGTGCCCTCCGTGACCTCCAGGGAGGCGCCCATGGGGGTCAGCAGCCCGACGGGCAGCATCTCGGTGGTGACGACGGTGAAGGTGCCGAGGGCCACCGCGACGACGGTGGACCATCCCCGGACGGGGGAGGGCAGGGGCGGCGAGGTCTGCGGTGGCGGGACCTGCGGCGATGAGGCCTGTGGCGAAGAGGGCTGTGGTGACGGGGTCGTGGGCATGCTCCGAGTCAAGTGCCCTCCCGGTCGCCGAACAACGGGCGATCCCTCATACTTCGATCAGCTGGGCTCATCGATCCAGCTCCGAACTCCGGGGCCGGACCACCCGGGCAGCGACGCCGGAAGGGTACGGCCGTGGCACGTGAGATCGACTTCCACGAGATCGAGTGCTTCCTGGTGTTGGCCGAGGAACTCCACTTCGGCCGTACCGGCGAACGCCTCCGCGTCTCCCAGAGCCGGGTCAGCCAGCTGATCCGCTCGCTGGAGGGCCGGATCGGCGCACGCCTGGTGGAGCGCACCAGCCGCCGCGTCCGGCTGAGCGAGTTCGGCGCCGACTTCCTGGAGTCCCTGCGCCCGTCCTACGGCGCGCTGGCCAGCGTGTTCGAGGACGCCCGCTCCCGGGCGCGCTCCACGGTCGAACGGGTGCGGATCGGGTTCCAGGGGGCCGTCTACGAGCCGCTGGCACAGGCGCTCACCGTGTTCGAGCGGCGCAACCCGCTGGTCGCGGTCGACCTGGTGGAGATCCCGCTGGCCGACCCCTTCGGCGCGGTGCGGGAGGGCGGGGTGGACGCGGCCGTGGTCCTGACGCCCGTACGGGAACCGGACCTGACCCTGGGCCTGGCCTTCTCCCGGCAGCCGCAGACCCTGGCCCTGTCCAGCTCCCACCCGTTCGCCGGGCGGGAGGAGATCGGCGCGGAGGAGTTGGCCCGTGTGCGGCTGGTTCCGCTGGCCGGGAAGGCGCCCGCGTACTGGCGGCACGTCAACTCGCCCCGGGTGACCCCGGGCGGCGCGCCCATCCCCCAGGAGGGAGGGGCGGCCACGCTCCAGGAGGGGTTGTCGCTGGTCGCGGCGGGCAGGGGCGCCCTGCTGGTGTGCGGAGCCGCCGCCGAGTACAACCGGCGGCCGGACGTGGCCTACGTGCCGGTCACCGGGCTGGCCGCGTCGGAGCTGGGGCTGGTCTGGCGGACCGCGGCCCGGGGGTCGCGGCTGGCGGCCTTCGCCGCCGTGCTGGCCGAGACGGCCGCCTGACCCCGGGGACGGACGATCGCCTGGCCCGGGGACGACCGCCTTCGCGGTGTCCGGGTTCCGCGGGGGAGGGGCGTGTCGCCGATCCGCGGGCCCCCTTGGGTGCGGAGTAGCCTCGGCGGGGAGAGGGAGGAGCACCATGACAGGACAGGGCAGGACACCCGGACCCGACCATCCCATCACCGTCGAACCCGCTGGCGCGCGCGTCGTCGCACGGGTCGGGGACCGGGTCGTCGCCGACACCGAGGCCGCGCTGACCCTGCGGGAGTCCGTCTACCCGCCGGTCCAGTACGTTCCGCTCGCCGACGTGGACCCCGGCGTGCTGCGGCCGAGCCCGACCACGACCCACTGCCCCTACAAGGGGACCGCCACCTACCGCACCCTCGCGGTCGGGGAGGGGGAGGAGCTGGTCGACGCGGTGTGGGCGTACGAGGAGCCCTACCCGGCGGTCGCGGAGATCGCCGGGCACGTCGCTTTCAACCCTGGCAAGGTCCGGGTCACCGTCGAGTCCTGAGCGGACGGGAACCGCACGCTGGCAACGGCATGCGGCCGCTGACCGGCGCCGGGCCATCCGCCCGGCGGTACGGGTGCGCTCGACCCGCCCCGAAAGGTCTGGAGCAGCGGGGGTGCGGTCGCCCCGGAGCCGTTAGTGTCGGGGCATGGCCTCTGATCCCACGGCGTCCTTCGCCCGTCCCCGGGTCGCTGCCGGCGCCCTGTTCTTCGACCACCTCGGCCGGGTGATGCTGGTGGTTCCCTCCTACAAGGACCACATGGAGATCCCCGGCGGCTACATGGAGCGCGGGGAGACGCCGAGCCAGGCCGCGGCGCGCGAGGTGAAGGAGGAGCTGGGGATCGTTCCGTCGATCGGACGCCTCCTGGTGGTGGACTGGGCGCCCACGCAGGCCGAGGGCGACAAGCAGCTGTTCGTCTTCGACGGGGGAGTGCTGGACCAGCAGTGGCTGGACCAGATCGTCCTCGACCCGAGCGAACTCACCGGATACGGGTTCCACGACGTGGGAGGGATCGCAGAGGTCACGATCCCTCCGCTGGTGCGCAGGGTCACCCAGGCCGTACGCGCCCGCCAGGAGGGCACGACGCTCTACCTGGAGAACGGCGAGCCCGCCCCGTAGGCCTACCCGGCGGTCGCGGAGATCGCCGGGCACGTCGCCTTCCAACCCGACCCGGTGTCACCGCGCCTTGTGTGACAGCCGTGGCGCCTGGTGCGATCCCGGTGCGGGACCCGTTGTGGTGGGCCCGGCCCGGCGTACTGGAGGACGACCGTGCCGGGAACTCGCCGCATCGGGAGCGCGCCCCGTGTCCGCAGGCGGCTTCGCGGCACGCTGAGCCGGGGCGCGGATTCGGGTCAGCCCCGCGTCCATGACGAGGCCGAGGTAGGCCTCGTGCACGCCGCCGTGGTTGTGGAGATGGGCGTGGTAGGTCGCGAACGCGCCGTGCTCGCTGTTGGGGAGGCCGCGGATCCGCAGGTGCTCGGAGTCGCAGTGGTCGCACGTGAAGGGGGTGGCCTGGAGGTCTGGGGCGATGCTCAGCCGCATTCCCGGATGGTCCTACTCCGTGCCGACTTTCGCTGCTCTCACGGCGGTTCGCCACCGGTGGTCCCGAGCGAGCCGTTCGCTCAGGAGCAGTCGAACCAGTGGCCGACGGGGCGTTCGGGGCATGACCAGCACTCGAAGACGTACACACCACCGGCGTCGCCCAGCATCAGACCGGCGGGATTCTGAGCCTCGCGTCCCCGCTCGGAACGCCACGTCTCCTCACCGTCGACGACCGCCCGGTCCTCGACCGGGAGCCACGTGCGCCAGGACTCCCCGTCGTACTCCCAGCTGGACACGGTGAGCAGGTGGTCCATGGGCTGCTCGCACCAGCCGCACTCCGGCCACACCGGTTCCTGGGTCCACCCCGGATACCCTCCCAGCTTGATCCCGGGGGCGTCGGAGAGGTGGTACTGGTAGCGCCAGCCCGTCTCCCGCTCGACCTGGTCGAAACGCTCTCCCAACGTGTCGAAGAGGTCCGCGGGGAGGTCCCAGCTGGGGTACTCCGTCACCTGTTCGGGATGGACCACGCAGGGGCTGGGAACGTACTCCTCCGACGCTTCGGCGTGCCGGGAAGGCGTCGCTCGCACCTCGCCCACGGCACGCGCACTGCGCCAGCGCACCCGCGGCAGGGGGTACCGGAACTCACCGTGGTCGTAGGGGCACCACAGCACCTGGAGAAGGTCGCACCCCTGCGGGAACGCAATGCCGGGAGCGTCCCTCCTGTAGACCTGTACGACGGGTACGAGGAGGACCTCCCCCTCGTAGGGTGTGTTGCTGTCCTTCTCATAGTGCTCCCCGTCGCACACGGGCCAGGATTCGTCGACCGGCCACAGGAGCGGCCCGCCCACCGAGCTTTCCTCGCACGAGGGCTGGCCCGTACGCGGATGGAGCCGTACCGCCTCCCGGCGCAGGGGCCGCAGTTCGGGAAAGAGCGTCTCCATGTCCACCGGGCGAGGCGGGGTGTGGCGGGTCATGTGAGTGGGCCTCTCCGTGCTTGCCTTGCAGGACGCGAGGACTCTACGGGCCCGGTCTGACAACCGGCCGCCCGGTCCGTGCCCGGGCGGTCTCCCAGCCAGAGCCAGCGGGGTCGGCCGAGCAGACCGAAGATTGCTGTGGCACGGGCGTCAGAGCCGCCGATCCCAGGTCCCCGCCTCGGTCAGGGCCGTCGTGACGACGGTGACGTCCATGGCGACCACGACCATCTCCCAGACCTGTGCGCCCGCGCGGAAGCTGATGACGCGTACGCAGCCGAACTGGGACTCCCTGAGGGAGGAGGGCTCCCGTACGGCGAGCAGTTCGGTGGGGCCCGGTACTGGAATCTCGCCTTCGTGCATCCCGGGGCGCCGCAGAGCAGAGTTCGACTGGCCGACGAGGTGGGAGTGCATGTCGTCGGATGCCACACGTGTCCTGGAAACGACCATGCGTGCGTTCTCTCCGCCGGACTGCCCCGGGGCTCCACGGAGTTCTGGGTGGTCGCGGAAGGGATTGACGAACTTGTGTTAGTGAGTAACACTTCTTGTGTCGGAGCCGGGTGGGGGAGGGGCGGACATGGACCAGCGCACGCGCCGCAGACAGCGCAACAGGGCCGCCATCCAGGAGGCCGCCCTGCGCCTGTTCGAGCGGCAGGGCTACGAGGCGACCACGGTCGCCCAGATCGCCCGTGAGGCGGGCGTCTCGCACATGACGTTCTTCCGCTGCTTCCCCTCCAAGGAGGACGTGGTCCTGCGGGACGAGTACGACCCGATGCTGGAGGAGCTGGTCCGCGAGCAGCCCGACACGCTCCCGGCCGTCGAGCGGATCCACCGGGCCACCCTGGTCGGACTCGGCCGCGTCTACGAGCACGGCCGGGAGGCGCTGCTGGCCCGGGCCAGCCTCCTGCTGTCCATCCCGGCCCTGCGCTCGCGTATCGGCGAGAACCTGGCCTCGTCGAGCACCGCCTTCGAACGCGGTCTGGCCCCGCGCCGGACTGGAGCCTCCGGTCCTGCCCCGCCCGGAACCGAGCCCGACCCGGTCCCGCCCGGCCCCGAGGCCCCTGCCCCCGATCTGCCTCCGCCCGGGACCAATCCCGATCTGGAGACCAGAGTCGTCGCCGCCGCCTGCTCGGCGGCGCTGTCCGAGGCCGTCATCGCCTGGGTCGACTCGGGCGGGCAGGACGAACTGCCCGCACTCGTCGACCGGGCCTTCCTGGCCCTGCGCGCCCCCTCACCCGCCCACCACCGAACCTGAGGACCCCCATGACCGACCAGGTCATCACCGTCGAGGACCTCCGGGTCCGCTACCCGAACGCCGACCGGCCCGCGGTCGCGGGGATGAGCTTCTCCGTGGCACGCGGCGAGGTCTTCGGGTTCCTCGGCCCCAGCGGCGCCGGGAAGTCCACAACCCAGAAGGTGCTCACCCGGCTGCTGCGCCGCTACGAGGGCGAGGTGCGCGTCCTCGGGCAGCCGCTGCGCGACCGGGGCGCGGACTACTTCGAGCGCGTGGGCGTGGGCTTCGAGCTCCCGGCCGGGTTCGGCAAACTCACCGCCCGCGAGAACCTCGCCGCCTTCGCCTCCCTCTACCGCGGACCCGTCGAGGACCCCGGCGAACTCCTGGCCAGGGTGGACCTGGCCGACGCGGCCGACCGCAGGGTCGACGACCTGTCCAAGGGCATGCGCATGCGGCTCAACCTGGCCCGGGCACTGGTCAACAGACCCGAACTCCTCTTCCTGGACGAGCCCACCTCGGGCCAGGACCCGGTGCGCTCCGCCCTGCTGCGGGAGGTCGTCCGGGAGGCGGCCGACCGGGGGTGCACGGTCTTCCTCACCACGCACGACATGGTCACCGCCGACCTGCTGTGCGACCGGGTCGCCTTCGTGGCCGGGGGGCGGATCGCCGCCGTGGACACACCGCGCGACTTCAAGCTCCGCTACGGACGCCCCGGACTCGTGGCCCGGGTGCGCGGACAGGCCACCCGGGAGATGCCGATGGAGGCCCTGGCCGAGGACGCCGAACTCCTGGCGCTGCTGAGGCGGGGCGAGGTGGAGACGCTGCACACCCGCGAGGCCTCGCTGGACGAGGTCTTCGCGACGGTCACCCGGGAGAGTCTGTGAACCGCGCTCACCCGGGAGCGGCTGTGAACCGCCTGCTCGCGGCCACCGCGCTGGAGTCGCGGGTCGGGCTGCGCTACGGCGTCGTGCCCGTGGCCGCCGCCCTCGGCGTCGTGTGGACCCTGGTCCTGCTCGCGGTCCCCGCCGAGGCGGCCGGGACGGTGGCGGCCTACCTGCTCTTCCTCGACACGGCGGGCTTCGGCGCGCTCTTCGCCGCGGCCCTGCTGCTCTTCGAACGCACCGAGGGAACGCGTTCGGCGCTGACGGTCACCCCGCTGCGCGCGGGGGAGGGGGTGGCGGCCCGGCTCTCGGTGCTCACCGCGCTGACGCTGCTCATCGCCGTGCCGATGCTCGCGGCGGCGCTGCGGAGCCGGTTCGCCGACCTCGCGCAGGCGCTGCCGCCGGTCCTGGGCGGGGTGGCGCTGACCTGCCTGCTGCTGCTCACCGTGTGCCTGGCGGTGGGCGCCCGCGCCCGGGACCTGTCGGGCTTCCTCCTGGCGGCCCCGCTCACCGTCGCGCCGCTGGTCCTGGTCCCCCTCGTGCACGTCAGCGGGATCCTGGAGCACCCGCTCCTGTACGCGGTCCCGACCACCGTCGGCGCCGACCTCATCCGCCTGGGAACCGCGCCCGGCTCCCTCGACGCGTCCCCCGCCGCTCTGGCCGTGGGCACCGTCTACGCGATGGCGTGGGCGGCGGCCGGGGTGGTCACCGCCTCCCGCGCGGTCGAGCGCGGAGCGGCCCCCGAACCCCGGCGGCGCACGAACGTCAGGGGTGCGAGCGACGGGGGTGCGAGCGGCCAGGGCGGGTCCGGGTCCGTCCGACCGGTCACCGGGCGCGGCGGCCTCCCGGCGATCGCGCGCTTCGCCCGCGTGGACCTCTTCGGCACGGGACGCGACCCCCTGCTGCTGCTCATGCTCGGCGCACCGGTGCTGCTGGCACTGCTCATCCGCCTGGTCTTCCCCCTGGCCTCGGAGTTCCTCCTCGGCTCCCACGGGTTCGACCTCGCACCGCACACCCCCGTGGTCCTGGCTGCGCTGGTCCTGCTGCACGTGCCCATGATGTTCGGGGTGGTCGGCGGCCTGCGCGCCGTCGAGGACTCCGACGAGAACGTCCTGCTCGTGCTGCGCGCCTCGCCCGTGTCCGTGCCCGCCTACCTCGGCTACCGGACGGCCCTGGTCGCCGCCCTGTCCCTGGCCGGGCTCGCCGCGGCACTCCCGCTGAGCGGGCTCATGACCTCCGGGTGGTCCGCGCCGGTCGTGGTCGCCCTCGTGCTCGCGGCCCTGCAGGCACCGCTGCTGACGGCGTCCATGACGGCGCTGGCGGCCAACAAGGTGGAGGCCCTGGTCGTGGTCAAGGGCCTCGGCGCGCTCCTGGTCCTGACCCCCGTGGCGGCCTGGGCCCTGCCCGCGCCCTGGAACCTCCTGCTGCTGCCGCTCCCGCCCGCCTGGCCCGCCCTGGCCCTGCCCGGCTACGACGCCGGACCGCTGGGACCGTGGCCGTGCCTGGCGGGCGGGCTCCTGGTCGCGGCCGCCGCGCTGGCGTTCCTGCTGCGGCGCACCGTGCGGCGGATCGAGGGCGCGTAGGCGGATCGAGGGCACGGAGGCGGGTCGCGCGGCCGGCGGCGTCCCCGACCCGCGGAGAGGCAGCGGGCAGGGGACACCGTCCGCTCCCCCACCCCGGCACGTCCCGGGCCGGGGGGAGCGGCCGCCCGGTTCCGTTCAGGAGGGCAGGTCGCGGCGGCGCAGCGCCCACAGCCCGACAGCCGTGAGCACCGCGGCCAGTGCCGTCAGCAGCGGGTAGGAGGCCCAGGTCTCCCGGTAGTACGGATTGACGTGGGCGAAGGGCGAGACCAGCACGAACACCACGTCCGGCACCAGGCTCACCTTCACCGCGATCTCGGTCAGGATCCCGACGGACAGGAACCCCCAGCCCACCGCCGCGCACGCGCGCGGAACCGTCCCGTAGGCCAGGAGGGTGACGGCCACGACCACCCACACGGCCGGGGCCAGGGACAGCGTCAGCGCGGTGAAGCGACCGACGTCGGTCCACATCCGCTCACTGCCCAGACCCGCGCCCAGGCCCACGGCCGCACCCAGGGCGGTCAGCAGGACCACGGGGGCGGCGAAGGCCGCCGCGGCGTGCGCCAGCGCCCAGGCCGTCCGGCCGGTCGGCCCCGCGAGCAGCAGCTCCCCCGTTCCGGCGTTCTCCTCGGCGCGCACGCGCAGGGCCGTGAGCACGGCGTGGGCCGCGACGGGGAACACGAAGGCGAAGACGACGTAGACGAAGAAGGTGTCGGCGGGCGCCACGCCCAGTTCGGCGGCCATCGCGCGCACCCACGGCATGTCGGCGTACTCGGCCATCGCCTCCGCGCCGGTGCGGCCCATCACCAGCCCCATGACCGCGAGGGCGGCCGTCCACACCAGCACGGAGCCGCGGTGCAGCCGCCACACCAGGGCGGGCACCGACCCCAGCCACCCGGCCGCCCGCACGGGGCCGCCCCGCCGGGAGAACAGGGCGGAGCCCAGGTCGCGCCGTTCGGCCAGGGCGAACGCGGCCGCGACGGTCAGCGTGATCCAGGCCAGGACCGGGAGCAGGGCCCACCACCGCTCGTCGGCGAAGGGGCGCACGTTCTCCAACCACCCGTTGGGCACCGCCCACGTCAGCCACAGGGCGTCCCCGCCCGCAGCGGCGCCCGTGCCGCGCACCATGTGCATGACGTAGAACGCGCCCAGGGCCAGCCCCGCCGCGGTGCCCGGGCGGGTGGTGCACTGCACCGCGACGGCGGCCAGGCCCGCGCCCACCCCCGCCGCCGCGGCGGTGACCAGGGCCAGCGCCACCGAGCCCGCCACGGGCAGCCCCAGGGCGAGCAGGCCCGCCGCGACGACGGCCGCCAGCACGGCCGCCGAGGTCAGCACCACGGTGAGCGCGGCCGCCAGGCCCGCGTGCCTGCCCAGCGGTGCTCCCCCGAGCAGTTCGCTCCGGCCCGAGGCCTCCTCCGTACGGGTGCCGCGCACCACCAGCAGCACCGCGCCCAGGGCGGCGCACATGGTGGCGGCGGCGAACGCCTGCTGGGCGACCAGGGCCTCGGTGCTCGCGGCGAAGGCCCGGCTCTGGAACAGGGCGAACATGGGCACGCTCTGGAGCTGCTCCCACCGCTCCTGGCGCGCCTCGGGGGTGGGGTAGGTGGCGTCGGCCGCCGCCGCGCCGCCCAGGGCGATACCGGCCGTGGCGGTCAGCCACACGGCGACCAGGATCCGGTCGCGGCGCAGGGACAGCCGCGCCAGGTGCCGCGTCCCGGCCGTCAGCGGGGGGAAGGCCGCCCGGGGAGGCCGTGCGGCGACGGACGCGCTCATCGGACCCGCTCCGGGTGTTCGCCGCCGTGGTCGGCCGCGGTGTAGTGGCGCAGGAACAGCTCCTCCAGCGTGGGCGGCCGCACGGTCAGGTCGCGCACCCCCAGTCCGGCCAGGCGCGCGCACAGGGGCTCCAGCCCCGAGGGTTCGGCGTGCAGGCGCACGCGTGAGCCCTCCACCGCCAGGTCGTGCACACCGGGCAGGGCGGCGAGTCCGTCGGGGGACCCGGTGAGTTCGGCGGTCACGGTCAGGCGGGACAGGTGGCGCAGCTCGGCCAGGGTCCCGCTCTCCACCGTGCGTCCGGCCCGGATGATGCTGACCCGGTCGCAGAGCGCCTCCACCTCGGACAGGATGTGGCTGGAGAGCAGGACGGTGCGGCCCCGGGCCCTCTCCTCGGCGACGGCGTGGCGGAAGACCTCCTCCATGAGCGGGTCCAGACCCGACGTGGGCTCGTCCAGGACCAGGAGTTCGGTGTCGGCGGCCAGCGCGGCCACCAGCGCGACCTTCTGCCGGTTGCCCTTGGAGTAGGCGCGGCCCCGGGTGCGCAGGTCCAGCTCGAAGCGGTCCACGAGTGCGGCGCGGCGCCGCTGGTCGGTTCCGCCGCGCACGCGGCCGAGCAGGTCGAGGATCTCCCCGCCGGAGAGCCCCGGCCACAGGGCGACGTCGCCCGGGACGTAGGCCAGTCGGCGGTGCAGGGCGGCGGCGTCCCGCCAGGGGTCGCCGCCGAGCAGGCGCGCGGTGCCGGAGTCGGCCCGGGCCAGTCCGAGCAGGACACGGACCGCCGTCGTCTTGCCCGCGCCGTTGGGCCCGAGGAAGCCGTGGACCTCCCCGGTTCGTACGCGCAGGTCCAAGCCGTCCAGGGCCCTGGTGGGCCCGAAGCGCTTGGTCAGGCCCGCGACGTGGATCGCGTCCGTCATGGTTCTTCTCCAGGGGGGTCGGAGTCGGGTTCGGGGTGGGGGAGGGCGTCGGCGATCCGCCGTCCCTGCTCGCCGGAGAAGAAGTCGGCCATGGCGGTGTAGACCCCGGCCATGGCCGCGCCCACGCGCGGAGCGTGCTCGGGGTCGAGCGAGTCGGCCGCCATGCGGCGGGACAGGTGGAGGTGCAGGACGAGCGTGCCCAGGTGCATGGCGCCCATGACCGCGGCGGTGTCCCGTGTGACCCGTGCTCCCGGCGGATAGCGGTCGGGCCAGTGCTCGCTGAGGAAGCGCTCGGCGAAGTCGGCGCCGGTGTCGAAGAACTCCGAGGCCGAGGCGGAGCCCTCCACCAGGGCTCGGGCGAGGTAGCGGGTGCTGGTGTGGCTGGCCTGGTACATCGCCGCCCCGAACCCGGGGGCGGCCGCGTCCTCGCCCAGACTGCTGCGGGCCTGTTCGAGCAGGGTGCCGATGGCGTAAGCGTCGCAGGCCGCGCGCAGGCCCTCCTTGGAGCCGAAGTGGTGGCGGATCAGGCCGGTGGACACGCCCGCCTCGGCGGCGATGGCCTGGACGGTCGCGCCCTTGACCCCGCGGTCGGCGAAGACCGCCAGGGCGGCGTCGCGGATGCGCGCCCGCCCGGTGAGGTCCTCGCTGGGGGGCGGTGGTGTGGAGCTCATACCGTCAGGCTACACGTTCATGTAGCGAACTACACGTTCGTGTAGCACTTTTTGCCCAGGGTCGACCGGTCGACGTGAAGGCGGGTGACTTCCGTGCTCCGTGGGGCGGCGGTGCCTCCTGGCCGGACTGGTCCCACGCGGGGCGACGGGACCGGACGCGGGCCGCGGGGCTTCCCGGCCGCACGACCGCACACGGGACGGCGAGAGCCGGGCTGGGAACAGCGAGGGGCGTGCACGGGATGGGGGATCGCGTAGGGGAGCGGCGGGAAGCGAGTGCGGGTCGGCGAGGGTCGGGCCTGGACCGGTGAGGGCCGCACGCGGGACGACGGTGACCGGGAGCGGGCCAGGGGGGAAGGCATCGCCGTCTCCCCGTCCCGGCCCGACGGGCACGGCGCGGGCCCCGCACCCCTTCGCGGGGCCCGCGCCGCGGACCCTAGACCGGCTGGTCGAAGCGGGGCGTGCGCGCGAACAGGTCGGTCACCTCGCCCGACACCTCGAAGGGAGCCGTGCCCCGGCGGAAGACGATCGCCGGGCCCGGGGCGCCCGGCTGCACGGCGGTGCCGCCCACGGTCGCGCGGACCACGTCCGACCCCGCGCCCCGCACGCGCAGGTGCGTCCCCTCCCGCAGGCCGAGGACGTCCACGTCGTTGGCCTCCAGGAACTCCCTCAGCCGGGTCTCACGGGTCTCGCCCTGGTGCGTGGACCGGGGGTCGGCGTCCAGGTAGTGCGGGTTGATCTGGAACGGGACGAAGCCCAGCGCGGTGAAGGACGACGGCTCCACGATGGGCATGTCGTTGGTGGTGCGCAGCGTGGGCGCGGTGATGTTGGTGCCCGCGCTCGCCCCCATGTAGGCCAGCCCGGCCAGGACGCGGTCGCGCAGGTCGTCCAGGAGCCCGGTGCGCTGGAGGGTGGCCACGAGGCGGAACGTGTTGCCCCCGCCCACGAAGACGGCCTGCGCCTCGTCCAGGACCCGCGCGGCCCCGGCGTCCGCCGGGACCCCCGTCACGCGGACCCCGCGCGCCGCGAAGGCCTCGGCCACCCGCGCGGTGTAGGCGTCGTGGCCGCCTCCCGCGAACGGCACGAACGCGACCGTGTCCCGGCCGTCGAGGAAGGCCTCCACCTCCTCCCAGGCGTGGTCGAGGTAGTCCCGGCCGTGGTTGGTCGAGTTGGAGAAGAGCAGCAGCTCGGGCATGGTCCCCCTTCAGGGAGCGGTCGGGCGCGGGGAGGGGCGGGAGCCGTGCCCCCGCCTCCAGTTGCGCGTGGGCGGTGCCGGGCGGCGGTTGGACAGCAGCCCGGTGAGATCGTCGGCCGCGGCGCGCAGCGGCGCCAGGTGGTCGAGCAGTTCGTCGTCGTGGTCGGAGTGCTTGTTCTCCACCAGCGTCACGGAGCCGACCGGGCGCCTGCCGCCGAACACGGGGACGGCCAGCGCGCGGGACGCGGCGTCGTACTCGCCCTGGGAGAGCGCGTAGCCCTGTTCGACGGCCGCGTCGAAGAGCTCCTCGACCTGCTGCTCGTCGAAGGGCGTGAGGTCGGAGAAGCGGGCGGAGGGGCGCCCCACCAGCAGGGCCCTGCGCTCCGCGGGGTCCAGGAAGGCGAAGTAGGCCCGGGAGGTGGCCCCGGCGTGGGCGGGGTAGAGCTCGTCGACGAAGGGGTGGGAGCGGCGCGGGCCCTCCGAGCCGCCGACCGCGGCGATGCAGCGCACGTGCGCGCCGTCGGGGACGCAGAACAGGCAGGTGCGGCCGCTGGAGCGGGCCAGTTCCGCGAGCAGGGGTTCGGCCAGGACGGAGAGGCCGCCCGAGCGCTCCCACAGGCCCGCCATGCGCCACATGGCGGGGCCCATGCTGTAGCGGCGCGTGTCGGGGTCGGCGCGCAGGAACCCCTTGCCCGCCAGGGAGGCCAGCAGTCGCTGGGCGGTCGACTTCGACAGGCCGAACTCGTCGGCGAGTTCGAGGACGCCCCAGCTCGTGCGGTACTCGTCGAAGCTGAGGAGGACGTCGAGCGCCCGGTCGACCGTCTGGAGCGGGCCGGTGCGTTCCGTGGAACCGGTGGACATGGAAGCCCACCCTACGTCCGCAGGAGGGGCCGGCACCCCGGCTCCGGGGATCGAAATGTGATCTTAACTCCCACATAGTGGGAAACCTTTGCCCTGGCAGGTGAACGGAAGGCAGCCTGGGCGTGACGGGCCAGGACGCGGCAGCCGCGCACCGCAGGCCTTTGACCAGCGACACTCCGTCCTCGACGGACGTGAGCCATCCCTGAAGGACACACATGGAACCGTCGGCACCTGGTTCGTCCACCGAACCGCAGACCCCGGGAAGCGCCCGCCACCCGCGCGCGTTCGAACCCGTCGTCGTCATCGTCACCGTCCTGGTGAGCCTCCTCGGGGCCGTCATCGGGATCCACATGTTGACTTCCTCTCCCTCGTGAACGAGGGAGATTCCGACCGGGCCTTGCGGCCCGGCGGCGCCACGCGCCTCACAGCGCGCGCTGGTTCCTGCTTCACCGACACGGCACCCCAGAGGTCTCCGCAGGCTGGCACGGTTCACCCCGAAGGGTTAGTCCATCCGCGCGCAAGAATGTTCTGAGCCGCGTTCACATCCGCATGCGTCCTGTGCCCGCACCTGCCGCACTGGAAGACCGATTGGCTCTCTCGGTTCTCCGGCGCGACATGCCCGCACGAGTGACAGGTCTGCGAGGTGTACGCGGGGTTGGCCTCCACGATCCGACTCCCGGTCCGCCGGGCCGCGTTCTGACAGGCGAGCTTGAGGCCGTACCACCCCTTGGCCAGGATCGCCCGGTTCAACCCCGCCTTCTGCCGAACGTTGACGCCCGGCGCGTCGACCGTGCCTTTGGCGGAGGCCGTCATGTTCTTGATGTGGAGCTTTTCCAGCACCACGACCGCGTTCTTGGCACACAACGTATGGGCGACCTGCGCGGCGAAAGGGGCCACCGTGGTCGAGCGGGGCGTCCTGGACGGCCTCACCCGCGCCCAGATCGAGGCGCGGCCGGTCGCACCGGACGGCCACGCCCTCACCACCCGCCTCGCCGACGGCACCTCCGTCGTCCTGGGCGAGTCCCTGGTCATGGAACGCCTGCCGGGCCTGCTCGCCGACCTGGAACGCGAGGTCGACGCGGTGCTGCTCGCCTGCACCGGCGCCTTCCCGGAACTGGAGCACACCAAGCCGCTCTTCGTGCCCGACCGGATGATCGCCTTCGGCGCCGCGGCCCTGCTCGGCGACACCGGAAGCGTCGGCGTCGTGTGCCCCCTGCCCGAGCAGAGGCGCGACACCGAGGCCAAGTTCGGCCGTCGCCTGCCCACCGGGGCCCGGGTGCTCACCGACGTCTGCTCCCCCTACACCGGAACCCCCGACGACCTCGCCGAGTCGACGGCCACCAGCGCCCCGGTCGTGGGCGTGGCCATCGTGACCGAGGAGGCCGTGGCCGGGTCGGCCATCGGCGCGACGGACCTGCGCAGCGTGGAGAGCGCCGTCCGGTTCGTCATCGAGGCCGCGAAGGACTACGGCCGCGGCATCGCCCGCTTCGTCGACGCCGACGAGGTGCGGCGGCTCCAGGAGCTGTACGGGAGCATGTCCCACCTGCGCGGCGCCGGTGAACCCGCCTCCTCCTGAGGTTCTGAGCCCCTGAGGTTCCCGGGAACGCCGTCCCGCCCAAGCCACGGGGCGGGACGGCGCGCTCTGTTTCCCGGCAGGGGCCTCCCGGGCAGACCTCCAGCGCTGAACGGCGTGGACGCACCGGGGTGCTGCGGTCACCGGCCCGTGCGGGGGGAGAGGCGTCCCCACCGTCGGTCGTGCATACCGTTGGGTCGAAGGGCCCTCCGGTCTCCTGGCACCTGGGCGTCACGGAGGGGGCGGCTCGAACAGCGCCCACGGTCGGGTGCGTTCAGGGAGGAGTCCTGTGGACCACGTGATCGAAACCCCTCTCGCCGACGACGCACCGGCGATCGCGCGGGTGCTGCTGACCGCCTGGATCCAGACCTACCCCAACAGACAAGCGGGGATCGACGAGGCCTGGATCCGCGAACACCGTGGTCCTGTCACCACACCTGAGGAAGTCGCTCAATGGCAGGAGTTCATCGTCCAGGCTGCGCGTCAGCCCGACCGGTTCTTCTGCCGTGTCGTACGGAGCCAAGGCGAGATCGTCGGATTCCTGTGCGGACGCCGCGAGGAGGAAGCCGTCAACCTCGGACCGATGTATCTCCTGCGGAAGGCCCAAGGAGGTGGCATCGGCGGTCGGCTGATGAAGGTGTTTCTCGACTGGGCCGGAGATTCGCCCATGCGCCTGTGGGTGACGACCTACAACGAGCGGGCCGTCCTCTTCTACCAGCGCTACGGGTTCGAGGCCACCGGTGAGCAGCATCTCTGGCGGGGCCGGCTCCCGAACATGCGCATGGCACGCGCACCCTTGTCCGACCACGTCACCTGAGCCCGTCACACCGCCCTCGGCTGGCCACCGGTGGTACGAGTCCGAGAAGCTGTCCACGTCCGCGCACCGCCCTCGTCTTCGGCGAGGGCACGAGCTTCGACGTGTTCGCGCTGGTTCCCAGGGTGCGGCCCTCGCCGTCATCGCCTCCACAGCACTGGCCGCGGTGATCGTCGCAGTCATGTCCACAGTCCTCGCCCGCAGTGACACCCATGCCTGGTCCATCGGGGAACCCGACCCCGAACGGCGTACCCACCCGCACCCTCAGTCCTCCCCCGGTCGTCTCCCCTCCGCTGGCCCGGGCGGGTCCTCGTGCTCCCTGCCGAGGTCCTGCGCCGGGATCCTGCGCAGGGTGGCGAAGACCAGCACAGCCGCGACGGCGAGAACGAGGGCCGAGCTCAGGGCCGACGACTGCATCCCCTCGGTGAAGGCCCGGAAGGCCACCTCCCGCACCTGGTCACCGGCATCGGGGGGAAGCTGCTCGGACACGGCGACCGCGCCGGGCAGTGTCTCCTGTACGGCTTCCGCCACCTCGGGCGGCGCGTCGTCGGGTGCTTCGGCGCTCACCCCGCCGCGGTAGACCGCCATGCCGATACTGCCCAGGACCGCGATGCCCAGCGCGCCGCCGAGCTCGCCGGCGGCCTCGGACAGGGACGCCGCGGCCCCGGCCCGCCGCGGTGGGGCGCTCGCCACGACCAGGTCGGTGCAGACCGAGGCGATCGCCCCCATACCGGCGCCCACCATGCCCATGCCGCACAACAGCAGGGCGATGCCCGTCTCGGGGGTGACCTGCGTCAGCGTCAGCATGCCGCACGTGCCCAGCACCAGGGCGGAGCCGACCACGTGACCCGGGTGGACCCGTGTGGACAGGGCCACGGACAGGACCGCGCCCGTCGCCGACATGACCACCATCGGCAGCATCCACAGTCCGGCGGTGATCGGCCGCAGGCCCAGGACCAGCTGCAGGTACTGCGACACGAAGAACATGAACCCGACCAGCGAGAACACCCCGAGCAGCACGGTGAGCAGCGCGACGCTGAACGCGGGGTCGCGGAACAGCCGGACGTCGATCACGGGATCGGTCAGCCGGAGCTGGCGGAGTACCAGCCAGGTCCCGACCGCCAGGCCGACCGCCACGGACGCCGCCGCCGTCCAGGTGGGACCGTTCTCGGAGAACTGTTTGATCCCGTACACGATCGGCAGGACCGAGGCCAGGGACAGGAGCGCGCTCAGCCAGTCGAGTCCGCCCGCGTGCTCGTCCCGGGCCTCCGGCAGCAGGAACGGTCCGACGACGAGCAGCAGCACCATGACGGGGACGTTGACCAGGAACACCGACCCCCACCAGAAGAACTCCAGCAGGACGCCGCCCGCCAGCGGACCGATGGCCGTCCCGCCGATGAACCCGCCGGTCCACAGCCCGATGGCGAGCTTGCGTTGGCCGGGGTCGGTGAACAGGGTGCGGATCAGGGCCAGTGTCGCCGGCATCAGCGTGGCTCCGGCCACCCCGAGTACCGCGCGGGCCGCGATGAGCATCCCGGGAGTGGTGGCGAAGGCCGAGGCGACCGAGGCGATGCCGAACGCGGCGGCACCCAGGAGCAGGAGCCTGCGCCTGCCGATCCGGTCGCCCAGGGCCCCCATGGTCAGGAGAAGCCCCGCCAGGAGGAACGTGTAGACGTCCATGATCCACAGCAGCTCGGTGCTGCTGGGACGCAGGTCGGCGCCGAGGTGGGGAACCGCGAAGTTCATCACGGTGACGCTCATCGCGATCAGCAGTACCGGGAGCATCAGTACGGCCAGGCCGACCCACTCCCGGCGCCCCGCTCGCGCGGGTGGTGGAGTCGGGGGTTGCGTTGTGTCCATGGCCGCACCCTGTTCCCTCGCGCTGACCGCGTGCGTACCGCGCGCTGACCGGGTGCTGACGGCCGCGCCGCCCTCCGGTGGCTCCGGGCGCACTCCTCCCGGGGTTCGCTCCGCCGCCGGGACCCGCCCGTGTCGAGAGCCGGTCCGGGATACTGGGACCCATGCGTTTCGGGATCCTCGGGGCGACCGAGGTACGCGGTGACGACGGCAGGCTCCTGGCCACCGGCGGCGTCCGGAGGAAGGCGGTGCTCATCGTGCTGGCCCTGGAGGCCGGTCGGTGGGTCACGAGGGAGCGGCTCGTCGACGACGTCTACGGGCAGCGCCCTCCGGCCGGGGCGGCCAACGCCCTCCAGTCCCAGATCTCCCGGCTGCGCGGCAGCCTGCACGGGGCCGACCGCGAGGTCCTGGAGTCCGGGTCGGCCGGATACCGGCTGGCCGTCGATCCGCTCGACGTGGACGCGCACCGCTTCGAACGCCTCGCCGCGAGCGGACGCGACACGCTCGGCGCGGGGAGGTTCGACCGGGCCGCCGCGCTCCTGGACGAGGCCCTGGCGCTCTGGCGCGGCCCGGCCCTGGCCGACGCGGCCGAGGCGGACTTCGCCCGCGCCCCCGCGCAGCGGCTGTCCGAACTGCGGTTGACCGCGTGGGAGAACCGGATGGCGGCGGGGCTGTCACGCGGTGAGGGCGCCGCCCTCGTCGAGGAACTCCACGGCCTCGTGCGGGCCCACCCGCTGCGGGAGCGCATGCGGGGCCACCTGATGCGCGCCCTGCACGCCGCCGGACGCCAGGCGGAGGCCCTGGCCGTGTACGCGGACGGCCGGACCCTGCTGGCCGAGGAACTGGGCGCCGACCCCTCGCCGGAACTGAGCCGCGTCCACACCGCCATCCTGCGCGGCCAACCCCTGACGGGCCCGGGTGTCCGGGCGGCCACGGGCGTCCAGGGCGGGGGAGCCAGAGCCTCCCGGCAGCGGCCTGTCTCCGGGGGCCGACCGGCTCCCGAAAGCCCACCCGGGCCAGAGGACCGGTCGGACCCCGACCGCGGACCGGCGTCCGCCCGCCCGGCCCCGACCGGCGTCCCTGCCCCGATCACCAGCTTCGTCGGGAACGCGGAGGGGCCGCGCGGTGTGCGCGCCCTCCTGGAGAAGTCCCGGCTGGTCACCCTCACCGGACCGGGCGGCGTCGGCAAGACCAGGCTGGCGGTCGAGACCGCCCGCCTCGCACCGGACGTGTGCTTCGTGGACCTGACCCCCGTCGACTCCGGCGCCTCGGTGGCCCAGGCCGTCCTCATCGCGCTCGGGATGCGCGATCCGGGCTGGACGCGCCCGCCCGCACACGTCCACGGCCACCCCGTGGACCGGATCGTCGAAGCACTGGACGACCGCGCCCTGCTGCTCGTCCTGGACAACTGCGAGCACGTGCTGTCGGCGGCGGCCCGTCTGGCGGGGCGGCTGCTCGGGAGCTGCCCGCGTCTGCGCGTCCTGGCGACGAGCCAGGAGACCCTGGGCATCACCGGCGAGGCGCTGTGGCCGGTCGCTCCGCTGTCACTTCCTCCGGCCGACGCCGACCCCGCCGAGGCCCTGCGCCACCCCTCGGTGCGCCTGCTGGCCGAGCGGGCGGTGGCGGTCCGCCCCGACTTCGCGGTGGACGGGTCCAACGTCGCCGCCGTCACCCTCGTCTGCCGCGCCCTGGACGGACTGCCCCTGGCTATCGAGTTGGCCGCCGCGCGACTCAACGCCCTGCCGCCCGAGGAGATCGCGGCCCGGCTCGACGACCGCTTCTCCCTGCTCGCCCGGGGCAGCCGCACCGCGGTGGCCAAACACCGCACACTGCGCGCCGTGGTGGAGTGGAGCTGGGGGCTTCTCGACGAGCGCGAACAGCGCCTGGCCCGCAGGTTCGCCGTCTTCAGCGGTGGCGCCGACCTGGACTCCGTCCGCGAGGTCTGCGGACTGGGAGACTCCACCGCCGACGCCGTCGCGGGCCTGGTGGAGAAGTCCCTCGTCGAGGCGGTCGACGGTGCCCGGCGCTACCGGATGCTCGCCACCGTCCGGGCGTTCGGAGCCGAGCGGCTGGCCGAATCCGGTGAGCGGCACGGGATCCGACGCGCCCACGCGGCCCACTTCCTGGGCCTGGCCCGCGCCGCGGAGCCACGGCTGCGCGGCGCCGCCCAGGGGGAGTGGCTGCCCCGGCTCCTGGTCGAACACGACAACCTGCACACCGCCCTGCGCTGGTCGGTGGAGCACGACACCGGGACCGCGCTGGAGCTGACCGCCGCCCTCTCCGCCTACTGGTGGCTGCGCGGGCGGCACGACGAGAGCGCCCCGCTGGCGGCCAGGCTGCTTGTGAGGGTCGGGGGCGCGGTGCCCGAGGACCTGGCCGAGGAGTACGTGCTCTGTCTGGCCAACGCCGTCGCAGCGGAGTCCGGCATGGTGGACGAGACCACCTGGCGCAGAGCCGAAGCGCTGGTCAGCGGCCTCGACCTGCCCCTGCGCTGGCCGCTGCTGGCGCTGCTGTGGCCGACGTCCGCGGGCCGGTCCGGGCGCGGACGCGGCGGCATCGCCCCCTTCCTGGAGCGCTGCGGCGGCGACGCCGACCCCTGGGTGCGCGCGGCCTCCCACGTCGTGCTCGGTTACCTGCGGTTCTTCCACGGCGACCCCGGTCCGGCGGAGGAGGCGTTCACGACCGGCCTGGCAGCCTTCCGGTCCCTGGGCGACCAGTGGGGAGCGGTCCAGGCGCTCGCGGGGCTGGCGACCCTCACCTCCTGGCAGGGCGACCTTCCGCGCACCCTCGCCCTCACCGGCGAGGCCCTGGCGGCCACGGACCGGCTCGGCGCCCTGGAGGACAGCGCCGACCTGGTCCGGCTGCGCGCCGAAGGGATGCTGAACGCGGGCGACCTGGACGGCGCCCACGAGGCGTTCGGGCGGGCAGCCGAACTCTCCCGGCGCAGCGCCGCGCGCGGGGTCCTGCTCGCCTCCTGGTACGGGCTCGGCGAGGTGGCGAGACTGCGCGGTGACCTCGCCGAGGCGCGTCGCCTCGGCGAGATCACGTTGGACGCGGTCCGTGCGGCCGCGGCCGGGGGAGGGGCCGTGAACGCGCAGCGTGTGCTGGTCGCACAGGGGCGCCTGTCCGCGGCCGAAGACGACCCCGAAGGGGCCCGCGACTGGTACGGGCGGGCCCTGACGGGTGACACGGCGCTGTGGTATCCGACCCAGACCACCCTCGCCGCCGAGGTCCTCGCCGAGGCCGCGCTGCTCGACGGCGACCCCGAGCGGGCCGCCGTCCTGCTGGGCGTCAGCGCGTCGGTCCGCGGATGCCTGGAGCCCTCCGCCCCCGACGCGCTCCGGCTGGTCGGCGCGGTGAGGTCCTCGCTCGGCGAGGACGCCTACCGCGACGCCTGCGCCCGGGGGCTGGCACTGTCGCGTTCCGGGTGGAGCGGGGCGATCGACGCGGCCCGCCGGAAGTACTTCACCTGACGCCGCCTCGTGTGGCACGGGCCCGCCGAACCCGGTGGACCCCGCTGGCCCCCTCACCGGGGGGCGCGGCGGGGCCCACCGCCTCAGGCCCACGGGACGGTCAGGCGCCGCCCAGGGTCGAGACGTCGATGACGAACCGGTACCGCACGTCCGAGGCCAGTACCCGCTCCCAGGCCTCGTTGATCCGGTCGGCGCCGACGACCTCCACCTCGGGGGCGATGCCGTGCTCGGCGCAGAAGTCCAGCATCTCCTGGGTCTGGGCGATGCCGCCGATCTTGGAACCGGCGAACGAGCGGCGGTTCTCGAACAGCGTGAACAGCGTCACCGCCACCGGCTCGGGCGGGGCGCCCACGCTCACGATCGCGCCGTCCAGCGCCAGCAGGTTGAGGTAGGCGTCCAGGTTGATGGGCGCGCTGACCGTGTTGATGATCAGGTCGAAGGTGTTGGCCAGCCGCTCGAAGGTGGCCGGGTCGCTGGTGGCGTGGTAGTGGTCGGCGCCGAACCGCAGCCCGTCCTCGCGCTTCTTCAGGCTCTGGGAGAGCACCGTCACCTCCGCTCCCATGGCGTGGGCGATCTTGACCGCCATGTGCCCGAGGCCGCCCAGCCCCACCACGGCGACCTTCTTCCCCGGCCCGGCGTTCCAGTTGCGCAGGGGCGAGTAGGTGGTGATCCCCGCGCACAGCAGCGGTGCGGCCTTCTCGAAGGGGATGGCCTCGGGGATGCGCAGCACGAAGTGCTCGTCCACGACGATGCGCTCGGAGTAGCCGCCCTGGGTCACCGAACCGTCCCGGTCGGTGCCGTTGTAGGTGTCGGTGAAGCCGCGCAGGCAGTACTGCTCCACACCGGCCAGGCAGTGGGCGCACTCCCGGCAGGAGTCGACCATGCAGCCCACCCCCACCCGGTCGCCGACCTTGTGGCGGGTGACCTCGGCGCCGACCTCGGCGACCACACCGGCGATCTCGTGCCCCACGGTCAACGGGTAGGGCACCTCGCCCCAGTCCCCGCGGACGGTGTGGATGTCGGAGTGGCAGATCCCCGCCCAGGCGATGTCGATCAGGACGTCCTTCGGGCCGACCTCCCTGCGCTCGATCGTGCCCGGCGCCAGGGGCGCGGTCGCCGACGAGGCCGTGTAGGCGTGAACGAGGGACATGAAGCTCCTCAGAAGGGTTCGTGTTGGATGTGCGTCGAACCCCGCGGGACGGCGTGGCCGGCCGTCCGGGCACGGGTCGACGGGACGGCCGCGCGTGCCGCGTCGACCGCCTCCAGCAGTCAAACACCTCGACGGCACGTTTGGGAGGTTCTGTCAGTGCCTGTCACGACCTGAGCCCTTTCCGGGACTTCGCCGTCCTCGTCCGGGAGGCTGCCGCCCGGGGGGGGGGCTTCGCCTTCCTTGTCCCCCCGTGCGCGGGACTTCCTCCCCGACGGGGAGCGGGCGGCCAACGGCACCGTCGCGGTCCTGCGCACCGCTGCCGGGCGCGATTCTCACGACCGCGTCCTGTCGGACCTGGTGGGGGAGCTGTTTACGCGCAGCGAGGACCTCCGCGCCCGGTGGGCGGCGCACAGCGTCCACCAGCACCGCACGGGCACCAGGACCATGCACCATCCCGTCGTGGGCGGGCTGGAGCTGGGTTTTGAGGCCATGGAACTGACCGCGGACCCCGGCCTGCCGCTCCTCGCCTGCAGCGCCGAACCGGGGTCGCCCTCGGCGGAGGGACCGGACCTGCTGTCGAGCTGGGCCGCGACCCTGGAGCGCGAGTGGGGCGGGGCCCGGCGGCCGACGGCGATCGGGCCGCCTCGCCCCCGCGCGGACACCTGGCGCGACCGGAGCGCTCCTGACCGGAGAAGCCCTCCGGACGTGCCGACGCCCTCCGGCGTGGGATGATGGCACCCATGGCCGACAGGGACGCACAGGAACAGCGGTTGCGCGACATCGCCGTCATCCGCCGAGTCCGTGACCGGATCGACCGCGAGTACGCCCAGCCGCTCAACGTCGAGGCGCTGGCCCGCGGGGCGCACATGTCGGCCGGACACCTGAGCAGGGAGTTCCGCCGCGTCTACGGTGAGTCGCCGTACTCGTACCTGATGACCCGGCGGATCGAACGCGCGATGACGCTGCTGCGCCGAGGGGACCTCAGCGTCACCGAGGTCTGCTTCGCGGTGGGCTCCTCCTCGCTGGGCACGTTCAGCACGAGGTTCACCGAGCTGGTCGGCGTGCCGCCGAGCGTCTACCGCCGCGACCACTCGCGGGCGGCGGCGGGTATCCCGCCGTGCCTGGCCAAGCAGGTGACCAGACCGGTCAGGAATCAAGAAGCGCGCGCCCTGTAGCCGGGCCTAGCGTTGAGGGCATGGACATCACCATTCACCACGCCTTCCTGCCGCACACCGACGCCGAGGCCGCCCTGGCCTTCTACCGCGACGTCCTCGGATTCGAGGTCCGCAACGACGTCGGCTACGAGGACATGCGCTGGATCACCGTCGGGCCGGTCGGACATCCCGCAACCTCCATCGTGCTGCACCCGCCAGCGGCCGACCCCGGCGTCACCGAGGACGAGCGCCGCACCGTCCTGGAGCTGATGGCCAAGGGCACCTACACCGCGATCACCCTGGCCACCGACGACCTCGACGGTCTCTTCCAGCGCCTGGAGGCCGCCGGAGCGGACGTGGTCCAGGAGCCCATCGACCAGGACTACGGGGTCCGCGACTGCGCCTTCCGCGACCCGTCCGGCAACCTCGTGCGCATCAACCAGACCGTCTGAACGGGGTCCGCGAGAACCCCGCCGCGGCCCTCTCACCGCCCCGGGCGGCTACCGCCGGACGGTCACGGAACGCGCGTGGCCGGGGCGGCAGGTCGGAGGGGTGCGGGTCGAAGCCGTCGGCCCGCACCCGGCGGAGGCCAGCCCCGCCCAGGCCAGTCCGGCCGAGGTCACTCCGACCGTGTGCGGGCCCGCCTCACCTCGCGGTCGACGGCCCAGGCGTCGGCGACCGGGCCGAGGTGGCCCAGCTTGTCGGGGTTGGCCACCCCGCGGACGGTCTGGATCCGCCCGTCGAGCACATCCAGGACCAGGGCCTGGAGGACCCTGCCGTCCCGGTCGCGCAGGAGCGCGCCGGGCTGGCCGTTGACCTCCTGCGGCTCCAGCACCACGCCGACCCGGAGCAGTCGGGGGAAGACCGTGCCCAGCAGCCGGGCCACGTTCGCCGCGCCCGCGACGGCCCTGGCCAGCTGCGGGGCCCTCCCGCCGCCGTCCCCGACCAGCTGCACGTCGGCGGCCAGCAGGTCCCGCAGACCGTCCACGTCGCCGTTCTCCAGCGCGTCGAAGAACCGCGTCGCCAGCTCCCGCCGCTCGCGGCGGTCCGCCGCGAACCGCGGCCGCCCGGCCGCCATGTGCCGCCGCGCACGCACCAGCAGCTGTCGGCACGCCGACTCCGAGCGCCCCACCGCCGCGGCTATCTCGTCGAACCCGAAGGCGAACACCTCCCGCAGCAGGAACACCGCCCGCTCCAGCGGGCTGAGCCGCTCCAACAGCAGCAGCGCCGCCATCGACACCGAGTCGGCCAGCTCCGCCGACCGCGCCGGATCCTGGTACGGATCGCTCAGCAGCGGCTCGGGGAACCACGGCCCGACGTACTCCTCCCGCCGCACCCGCGCAGAACGCAGCACGTCGATCGAGATCCGTGTCACCACGGCCGACAGGAAGGCCTTGGCCGACGCGGGCCGGGTCGCCGAGCGGTCGAAGCGCAGCCACGTCTCCTGCACCGCGTCCTCGGCCTCGCTCACGCTGCCCAGGATCCGGTAGGAGATCGAGAACAGCAGCGGCCGCAGCTCCTCGAACTCCTCGACCTTGCTCACGCCGACCCGCCCCTTCCCGAAGCCCTTCCGCCCGGCCGTACTCCTCGGTGCGGGCGGCTCGCACCGCCCGGCCCGGCCACGGGCGGGCCGGGGTGACACCCCCGAGGGACGGGGCCCGGGGCCTGAGACCCGCCGCCGGGCCCCGCGCCAGAACCTAGTGGAACTGCCCGGGCTCGTAGCCGCCGGCCGGCTGCTGGGTGATGATGTTCAGCCGGTTCACCGCGTTCATGAACGAGACCAGCATGACCAGGGCGGTGAGCTGCTCCTCATCGTGGTGCTTGGCGGCGCGCTCCCACACCTCGTCGCTGACCCCGTCGGCCGCGTCCGCGACCCGGGTGCCCTCCTCCGCCAGTTCCAGCGCGGCA
The DNA here is from genome assembly GCF_008638355.1 of Nocardiopsis deserti. Classification (NCBI taxonomy): domain Bacteria; kingdom Bacillati; phylum Actinomycetota; class Actinomycetes; order Streptosporangiales; family Nocardiopsidaceae; genus Nocardiopsis; species Nocardiopsis deserti. Next base: position 125,152 of record NZ_VWVS01000019.1, read on the forward strand.
CGCTCGGCGTCGGTGAAGACCGTGGCCTCCCGCCACGCCGCGACCAGGTTCAGCCGCACGGCGGTCTCACCGGCAGCGGCGGCGTCCTTGGTGTGCATGTCGAGGCAGACGGCGCAGCCGTTGATCTGGCTCACGCGGAGCGCCACCAGTTCCTGCGTCGCGGTCGGCAGTGCCGAGTCCTTGAGCGCCCTGCCCACGGACATGAAGGGCTTGATGACCTTGCCGGCGGTCGGGCTGGTGAAGTAGTTCAAACGCGCGTCCATGGGGCGCTCCTTCGCGGTCGTCGGTGGCTACACCCCCTGAGACGAGGCAGCCCGGCGCCCTGTGACACGGGCGGGTGTGACCTGGGTCTCCCCTTCGCCTGCCCGGGGGCTGGCCCGTGTGCCCCCGGGCAGGACGCGCGACCGTTTCCACGTCCTCCGGCACGGAACGGACCATCAGCCGCCGTTGGACTGGCGGATCCCCTCGGCGAGCGCGTCGAAGGAGTAGACGAACCCGCCGTCGGCCCCGCTGACGGTCATGTAGGCGTCGGTCGTCCCCGGCGCGATGGCGACGTTGGTCGCCGAGTCCAGCCCCTCGGCGGCGTCGGCCGGGACGCTGACCGTCGTCAGGTGCTCGCCCAGCGAGCTGTACACGAAGATGCTCGGCTGGCCGTGGACGGCCTGGTAGAGGTTCCCGTCGGCGTCCACCGCGATGGAGTCGATCTGGCTGGTGCCGCCGTCGAAGTACAGGGCGGGGTGGGAGGTCTCCACCTCGGTCCCGTCCTCGTTGAGAGCGAGGTGGTCGACGCGGTTCGCGCCGTACTGGCCGACCCACAGTCCCGTGAAGTCCGCGCTGAACGAGATGCCGTTGGGCGCGGGCAGCTCCTCGGCCAGGACGGTCGCCTCCGCGGTGTCGTGGTCGATGCGCACGACCCGGCCCCGGGGCTCCCACGCCGGGTCGGCGTGACCGGTCGAGTCGCTGACGTACATGTTCCCGGCCTCGTCGAAGGCCAGGTCGTCCGGCTGCATCGGAGCACCGTCGACGTCCCCGGAGAAGAACGTGGTCTGGTCCTCGCCCTGCGGGGTGATGCTGTCGATCTTGCCTCCGGCGAAGTCGGTCAGGTACAGCCGGTCGTCGTGGGGACTGAACTGCGCGGAGGTGTACGCGCTGGCGTCGTCGGTGAACACCGGTGTCACCTCCCGGGACCCGGTGTCCACCCTGAGCACCTTGGGCTCCCCGGCGGGGGCGGTGACGTCGACGACGAGCAGGCGCCCGTCGGCGTCGAAGGTCGGGCCTTCGAGCAGGGTCATCCCCGTCTCCTCGTGGACGGAGGTCACCTGGACCAGGAGTTCGGCGGTGCGCTCGGCGCCGCTGTCCCCGCCGTCCTCACTCGTGGCGGCGGGGTCGGCGCACCCCGCCGCCGCGCCGGTCAGGGCCAGCGCGGCGAGTACGCGGGCGGCCACCGTTCGTCGCGGCCTGGGGCAGTGCGGTTCCATACGGTTCCCTCGGGGTCTCGGGGTCGTGGGGCGTGTCCGGCGGACGTCCGCCCCGCCGCGCGGCGGGACGGACGTCCGCGAAGGTTCGGCCGGCGCGGCCGGGCGAAGCCAGGGCCAGGGCCGACTAGGGTCTGTTTTTTGAACCGGTCTCAGCTGTGGGGGGTGGTTCGGGCGCCCACGGGGTTCTGGAGGTGGTGGAGGCGGGTTTCCGTGGGAGAACCGCGCCGTAGGCGTCCGTTGAGGGTGGTGGCGGGCGACGGGTGGGCACGAGCGAACCCGCCGTAGGCACCGAAGGTTCCCGTGCTTCGGGCGCCCGAACACGGGCCGAAGCGAAGCGGAGGTCCCAAAAACACTGTCTAGGGCTGTGTCTCCAGGACCTCGTGCATGCGGCTCTCGCGCCAGTCCGCCAGCAGCCGGTGGAAGGCCACGGGCCCGGGGCTGTAGGAGGACCCGCCGTGCACGCCCGCGCCCTCGCGGTTGTAGTAGCCGGGCGTGCACTCGGCCTGGAACGCGGAGTTGTCGTGCGCGCTCTCCCGGACGGTCCGGACCCACGCGTCGGCCGCCTCCTGGGAGGGCTCGACCACGCGCACACCGCTCTTGCGGCCCCGCGCGATGACGGCGGCGATGTGCTCGGCCTGCTCCAGCAGGATGTGCGCGAAGTTCACCGAGTTGGCGTTCTGGAGCGCGCCCAGGTGGAACAGGTTCGGGAACCCGTTGCTGTAGAAGCCGTGCAGCGTGCTGGGCCCCCGGCTCCAGGACTCCAGCAGGTCGCGCCCGCCGCGCCCGCGCACCGGCAGCGTGCCCGACATCACCCCGGACACGCCGACGTCGAACCCGGTGGCGAAGACGACGCAGTCCACGGGGTACTCGGTGTCCCCGACGACGATCGCGTCCTCGGTCATGCGGGTGATGCCGCCGTGGTCGGCGGTGTCCACCAGGGTCACGTTGGGCCGGTTGAAGGTCTGGAGGTAGTGGTCGCTGAAGCAGGGCCGCTTGCACATGTAGCGGTACCAGGGCTTGAGCACCTCGGCCGTGGCCGGGTCGTCCACGACCTCGTCCACACGCGCCCGGATCTGGTTCATCTTCCGCGCGTCGACGAGTTCGTCGATCCGCTCGCGCTCCTCGGTGGAGACGCTGGTGTCCAGCGCGCCGGAGATCATCTTGCGCTGGAGCCGCGCGGTGGAGGTCCAGCCGTCCCGGGTCAGGTCGGTCTCGACCTGTTCGCCGGAGACGATCGCCAGGAAGTTCTCCATGCGCTCGCGCTGCCAGCCCGGTTTGAGGGAGGCCGCCCACTCCGGGTCGGTGGGGCGGTTGTCGCGCACGTCCACCGAGGAGGGGGTGCGCTGGAACACGTACAGGTGCTTGGCGTCGCGTCCCAGGTGCGGGATGACCTGCACGCCGGTCGCCCCGGTGCCCACGACCGCGACCCTCTTGTCGGCGAGGCCGGTGAGGCCGCCGGTCTGGTCGCCGCCGGTGTAGCCGTAGTCCCACCGGCTCGTGTGGAAGGTGTGGCCCCTGAAGGCGTCGATCCCCGGGATGCCCGGCAGCTTGGGCTGGGTCAGCGTGCCCGAGGAGGTGATGACGAACCGCGCGCGCATCCGGTCGCCGCGGTCGGTCTCCACCACCCACTCGTCCGCCGCGTCGTCCCACTCCAGGCCGGTGACGCGGGTGTGGAACAGCGCGTCGCGGTACAGGCCGAAGGTGTCGGCGATGGCCACGGCGTGGCGGCGGATCTCCTCGCCGGGGGCGTAGCGCCACTTCGGTACGTAGCCGACCTCCTCCAGCAGGGGCATGTAGGAGTAGGACTCGATGTCGCAGTGGATGCCCGGGTAGCGGTTCCAGTACCAGGTCCCGCCGAAGTCGCCGGCCTCGTCCATCATCCGGATCGACTCCACGCCCGCCTGGCGCAGTCGCGCGCCGGTGACCAGGCCGCCGAAGCCACCGCCGATCACGAGCACCTCCACGGTGTCGGTCAGCGGTTCGCGTTCGGTCCACGGGGTGTAGGGGTCCTTGGCGTAGTAGCCGAACTCGCCCGCGGCCGAGCGGTACTGGCCGGTGCCGTCGGGGCGGATGCGGCGGTCGCGCTCGCGGGCGTATCTGGCCCGCAGAGCGTCGAGGTCGATCTCCTCGGTGCGGTCGTCGGTGTCGGCGGTCGTGTCGGAGGCTGTGCCCATGTGCCGTCCTCACTTCGTTGCCATCGCATCGCGACGCGGACGCGGCGCCGGGCTCGCGCGGGGGATGGCCGTGGTGCTCACGGGAGCGTGGAACGGGATCCGGGCGGCTGCCATCCCGATGCGGCGGCGGTGTCGTTGAACCGTGCACCAAAAAGGTTAGCATCAGGCTAAGTATTTGGGTCCGGGGGTGCCCGTTGCGGCGCTCTATCATGGCGGCATGCGGCAACAGGTGTCCGAACAGGGCGAACACGAACGCGAACGCATCGTGCGCGAGATCCAGACCCTGAATGGGGCCATGGAGGAGACCGTGATGGCCGCCCTCCTCCAGAACCTGCTGTCGATGGACCTCACCATCCAGCAGCTCAGGGTGCTCATGGTCCTGGTCACCACGAAGGAGGGCGCGACGGGCAGGGGTCTGTCGGACTCGTTCGGCGTCTCCATGGCGTCGATGTCCGGCGTGCTCGACCGGCTCGTGGCCCACGGCGTCGCCGTGCGCTCGGCCGACCCCGAGGACCAGCGCGTCCGCCGCGTCCGCGCCACGCCCCTGGGGGCCTCGGTCGTGCGGCGCCTGATGGTGGCGCGGCCGTTTCGCGACGACATCCTCATGGGCCTGCCCATGGAGGACCTGCGCGCCCTCGAACAGGGGTTTCGCGCGGTGAGCAGGCAGATCTCCCGGCTGGGCGCACAGGACTGACCCGTCCGCCGGACGGGAAGGGGTGGAGCCGGGCGTCGCCCTGCGCGAACTCCGCGTTGCCCAGGCCCTCGGCGGCGGCGCTGCGGCGTGCGCGCTCCAGCATCGGCTCGGAGAGGTCGACACCGAGGGCGTGCCCGCGCCGGGCGGCCGAGCGGGTGGTCTGGCCGGTTCCGCAGCCGACGTCGAGCACATGGTGCGTGTCGGTGATCGCGGCGGCGTCGAGGAGGGTGTCGGTCTGGCCCGCGGCCATGGCGTCGTAGCGCTGGTGGTGCTCGGCCCAGTGGCGGCCGTCCGCGCCGTTCCAGATCCGGTACTGCTCGTGGTTGGCGATCCGTCCCCCCCGGGTGGGCTGCCTCTCGTCTCGGTGTACCGGAGACGCTGCCGCAACGCTCTGCCGCGTGACTGTCAGGCGGCGGTCCGGCGGGCCCGAAGTTCCTCCCACGGTCGGCAGCGAGGTGGCAGAGCTCCGCCAGACCGCTGGCCGGTTCGACACCGCGGTGTCAGTGGGCCCTGCCCATGAAGGTGACGGTGCGGGAGCCGACGTCGCCCGTGTCGCTCTCCAACGTGAGGGTGTAGGCCCACCACCGGCCCGACGCCGGTGACGGGCAGGAGTCCGCGACACTCGTGACCAGGCCCGCCGGTAGCCGGACCCTCTCTCCGCCCCGTTCGGCCAGGGCGGAGAGGCCGGACTGACGGGGTGGTACGCCGTAACGGCAGGTCGAGGAGAAGCTCAGATCCAACGGTGCGCCTGTCCCGTTGATGACCTGTACCCCCCACGTGACCCTTTCCTCCCCGTTGACGTTCCCGTGGGAGATGCTCAGGAGTTGGAGCCTGATTCCGCCGCCGTACTCGAAAGGACGGTTCGCCGGTACGAGCAGGTACCCGGCACCCAGAACGAGGGCGGTGAGGACGGCCACGAGCGTGAGTGCGACCCACGGCGCGAGTCTTCGCAAGGCGCCCTCCAGGGATCGGCGGCGCAAAGGCACCGGGGGAAGATGCGGACACCTTATCGTCACCTGACTTCTGGGTTCGTCGGGAGATCCGGCGTCGGGTGGCCGGGGGCGAGAATACGGAGTCCGGTGCCGGGGATTTTCTCGGGGGCGTGAGGACCCGTTTCGTGAGACCACGGGGGACCGGGACGGCCGGAGAGGATAGGTGCGGCAGGCCTTCGTGCTCGTGGGGCTCCGGCAGTTTCCTGACCCCGGTCTCCACCGGGGGCGCGTCGGGTGAAGGCGGACATCCCCGCCGTTCGCGGTGTCCCCGGCGGACGGGACCGCCGTCCGCCCGCGAGGGCCGGCCCCGCACGGGCGCACCGGGAGTGTGACGCCCCGGGCGCCGACCCGCCGGTGCGGGCCCGACGCCCGGGGACGTCGGGCCCGGAGCCGGTGCGCCCGTCCAGGCGCGGTCGGCTCAGAAGCGGTCGACCAGGAGCTGCCCGTCGGCGGCGCGCTGGCCGGTCCGGCCGCTGCCGTAGTTGGCCTCCACCCGCGAGCGCTCGGAGGCGTTGGGGTGGACGCTGGTGCAGTCCACGCCGCCGGTGGAGCCCGACATCAGCGACGAGCACGGGCCGGGCTTGGCGTCGGGCAGCCCCAGGCTGTGGCCGAGCTCGTGCGCGGCGATGCGCACCGCGTCGTAGCCCTGGGCGGTGCCCTGGCGGCCCATCCAGACGGTGACCTGCCCGCCCGGGCGCACCGGGCCCAGGTGGGCGCGGGGCCAGCCGTCGTCGGCGATGACGCGGATCTCGGCGCGCCGTCCGGCGGAGGCCGGCTCCAGGCGAACGTTGCTGACGCTGGAGTTCCACACGCGCACGGCCGAGGCGACGGCGGAGGTGTACTCCGCGGCCCGGCTGGCGTCGTAGTACAGGACGGTCTGGCGCAGCGGCTGGGACTGCTCCGCGGGCGCGGCGGTGGCCGGTGCGGTGCCCACCAGCGTCAGCGCCAGTGCGCTCAGGGCGATCAGGAGGGGCATGAGGACGCGTCTCAGCATGGGGGTCTCCCGGGGGTGAGGGTGCTGATGCTGTTTGGTGACCCGGTGGGGTCGGCTTGATGCTATGTGTAGTGGCGTGCTGTCACAAGGTGTGCGGTACGCCTGATTGAGGCACCGCGTACCGGTTTGGACGTCCTGGGGGCAGAGGGCGCGGTTCTGTCGGAAACGTCGGATGCGACGGAGGAATCCGTGCGGCTTGAACGCCGCGCGGTCACCCCCTGACCCATCGTCCCGCCCTGCCCCTGCCGCCCGCCGAGGCGGTGCGCGTGCCCGGCGTGCTGCTGACCCGCACCGACCCCGACGACGAGGCCGCACGGACGGACGGGCCGCCGTCCCCATCCCTGCACGGTAGGTTGCGGATATGGGTGAGAGCGCGAACCACCGTGCCGACGAGGACGACGCCGAGGTGCTCCGTGCCGTGGGCGCGCGGCTGCGGCGTCTGCGCACCCGGGCTCGGCTGACCCTCGCCGAGCTGTCGGAGCGTACGGGGATCACCCCGAGCACGCTGTCGCGCCTGGAGACCGGGCGCGTGCAGCCGACCCTGGGACAGCTGCTCCCGCTCTCGCGCGCGTACCGGGTGCCGATCGGCGAGCTGGTGGACGCGCCCAGGGTGGGCGATCCGCGGGTGCACCTGCACCCGGTGCGCCGCTTCGGCCTGACGTTCATCCCGCTCACCCAGCGCGCGGGCGGGGTCCAGGCGTACAAGGTCCTCTATCCGCCAGCGCGGACGCTGCCACCGCCCGAGCTGCGCACGCACGACGGACACGAGTGGTTCTACGTGCTCTCGGGAACCATCCGGCTGGTCCTCGGCGCCGAGCAGGACCTGCTGCTGGGCGCGGGGGAGGCGGCCGAGTTCGACACCCGGACCCCGCACTGGATCGGCAACCCCGCCGAGCACGGACCGGCGGAGACCATCGCGATCTTCGGGACCCAGGGCGAACGCGTGCACCTGCACGGGAGTTGAGGGGCCGGTCGCACGGAGCGGCCGGGCACCCGGCCGCGGTGGTCCCGTCCCCGGCCCGCCGGAAGCGGGGGCGTCGGGGGAGAGGCCGGGAACCACCGGCTCGCGCCGCGCACACGCGCTTTTGCACTTCTGCACGAGAGCTGGTCCCGCGGCGTCGGCAGAGCGAACACTGGCATCCATGGAAACAGACAAGAAGGACGCCTCGCCCAGCCGGGAGTTCTGGGAACGCCACTACGGGGGCGACGACCCCTCGACGCCACCGCCCGGGCCGAACGCGGCCTTCGCCGAACTCGCCGGTGAACTGGCTCTGGTGCCACCGCGGGAACCGGAACGCGGAGCGGGCGCGCACCGCGCCCTCGAACTCGCCTGCGGCCGGGGCGGAGACGCCCTGTGGCTGGCGGCCCAGGGATGGAACGTCACGGCCGTCGACGTCTCGGAGCACGTCCTCGCCGTGCTGACCGAGCGGGCCCGCCGGGCAGGGATCGAGGACCGCCTCACCACGCGGCGCCACGACCTGGCGTTGTCCGTCCCCGACACCGGGCTGTGGGACCTCGTCTACGCGAACTACTTCCACACCACGGTGGACATCGACCGTGACGCCGTTCTGCGCCGGGTGTCGCGGTCGGTGGGCGAGGGCGGACTGCTGGTCGTGCTCGACCACGCGTCCAGCGCGCCCTGGTCCTGGGAGCAGCGCGACGACTTCCCCTCCCCCGAGGACCTGTGGCGGTCGCTGGACCTGGGAACCGACTGGACCGGCCTCGTGTGCGAGCGGCGTTCGCGGACGGCCCACGGACCCGACGGTCGGAGCGCGCGGGTGAGCGACAACGTGGTGGTGGCCCGGCGCCGCACGGGGGCGACGCCGAAGGGACCCGCGAAGACGCCCGCCGCACAGCCGCGCCGACGCGACCAGCCCCCGCCCAGGACCGGGCCCGGAGAGAAGGAGGTCCTCACCGGGTTCCTGTCCTACCTGCGCGAGGGCGTCCTCGCCAAGCTGGACGGCGCGCCGGAGCAGCACGTGCGCGCCCCGGGCGTCGCGTCCGGCACGAACCTGCTCGGCCTGGTCAAGCACCTGGCCCACGTCGAGCGCTCCCTCTTCCTCGGGGAGGAGGTCAACGACTGGCAGGCCACGTTCCACGCCGACACGGGCGAGACCACGGCGGGCGTTCTGGAGGGGTACCGCGACGCCGTCGCCGCCGCAGACCGGGCCATCGCCGCCTGCGACGACCTCGGCCAGCCCGCGCACGCGGGGCACCGTAACAAGAGGGCCCCGTCGATGCGGTGGGCGCTCGTGCACATGATCGAGGAGACCGGCCGCCACGCAGGGCACCTGGACATCCTCCGCGAGCTGGTCGACGGCCGCACCGGACGCTGACCGCCACCGCGACGTGCCGGAGCGGGAGGGGTGGGGTGGGGTGGGGCTCTCGTCTCGCCCTGTGGCTGGGCCTGACAGCGGTACGCCAGAACGCGACCGTCTGTCTCGCCACCCGAACGGGGGCGGTGTACCGCACCGGGGGAGGGGCAGGCCCGACCGGTGCCGCAGGTGGCTAGAGGGAGGTCCTTCTGGAACCGGACGAAGCCAGGCTCTTGGGATCGAAGCCGAGAGCGCTGTACAGGGTCTCCTCGGACGCGTCCGCGTCGGCGAGGAGACGGAGTTCGGCGTCCTCTGAGAGGATGCCGCGCTGGAGGTCCCGGAGAGAACGGCACGGTTCGAGGCCCAGCTCACGGTTCAGCATCGCGCGCGCGGTGTGGTAGACGCGGAGCGCCTCGGCCTGGCGGTCAGCCCGGTAGAGCGCGAGCATGAGCTGGTGGTAGAACGCCTCCCGGAAGGGGTGCTCAGCCACCAGTCGACGAAGCTGCGCGATCAGTTCCCGATGCTCACCGAGTGCGAGACGTGACTCGACCAGCATCTCCATGGCTTCCAGGCGTATTTCGTCGGTCCACGCGACGAAACCGTCCAGGATCGGCCCTTTCGAGGATTCGTGGGGAACATTCCCCCTCCACGTGTCCAGCGCTGTTTCGAAGCTGCGGACAGCGTCGCGGTGGTGGCCGTCCCGGGAGAGACGGCGGCCTTCGTCGACGTGGCGCTGCAGATCGAGATAGTCAATTTGATCATCATCGATCTCCAGCGTGTACCCCGGGGCACGGGTGATGATGCGACGCGTCTTGTCCCCGGGCTGCCGCAGGAGTTTGCGTAGCTGTGAGATGTAGACATGCAGACCTGCGGTGGCCCTTTTGGGAGGGTGCTCTCCCCACATCTCCAGTATTAACTCATCTATTGAGACGACTTGGTTCGCCCGAATCAGGAACACGGTGAGAAGTGTCTCGATCTTGCGAGCCTTGATTTCAGTGTCGCCGTTTTCGCCTATAATGCGTAATGGACCCAGAATCTCGTAACGCAATTTTCCCCCGATGAGAAGAATTTCAAATAAACATTCCCCGCTGCTTTTGTCTGAGCTGGGCAGTGTGTCACGGGGGAGTGTTTCTTTTCGAAGGGTGAGTGGCGAGTATTGCCACACATGTTGTTCTGTTCATGGCTCGGAGTCGGCGATCGTGTGACGCACCGTATTCGACCGGGCGCGGAGTGCTCTCGTTGGTGAATTTGTGAATGATGGGGATCATTCGCTGTTGATGTTCTTGTTTTGGCTGGTCAGGTCATCTTGATGATATATTTTGGAGTCTAGGATCCGAGTCTTCTGAGTGTCAAGTGATTACTACTCCGATGTCCCTTCCGGGCGGCGTGGAGTTGGCCGGATGTGGCCATTGCCTTGGTGGTGTTGAAGCGGCGTGGTTGGGTGTCATAACCTCCTGCCGGAGGTATGTAAAATCCTTGCGAAGCTTCGGATTCTGATGTTCCTCACCGCCGGGGGAAGCTGGGGGAAGTTTCAGGGAATGCGTAGGAAGTTCCTGGTGTTCGCTTGGCCGTCCTGCTGTGTGGAAGTCGAACACGAGCGCTGCTCCGCCGTCCTGCGGCTGTGCTGCTGTCGTCGGTTCGGGGTAATCCACTCGCGGAACACCAGAGAAATATGAATGATATTCACGATATCGGTGCCTGCTGGCCGAAAGCCCGTTTTCGGAGCTGGGGCGCTTCCGGTGCTGATGGCCGAACATAAGTTCAGCGGGATCGGTTCGGCGGTACGCGGAAGCGCCAGGTGGGTCACGTCAGGGCCGGGGGGTCCAGGTTCCGCATCCGGACATCCAAAAGGGAAGGGTGGAGTCCACCCTTCCCTTTTGTCCCGTGCGTGGCGTGCCCTACGGGAACGCCGCTGCGTCACCGACGGAACAGGCTACTCTGGCGTCGGGAAATTCACGCCGTGTGTTCGAGTCCCTACTTCAGGCCGAACTGCTCCGCGATCTCCGGGGGCAGCGGGGGGCGGTTGGAGCCCTGGACCTGGCTGGCGATGGGCTCCAGCGCGGCGAGGTCCGAGTCGGTGAGCTCTATCTCGGCCGCACCCGAGTTCTCCTCCAGACGGGACAGACGACGCATGCTCGGGATCGGGACGACCGACGTGCCGAACCTCTCCTGCTGCTTCATGAGCCAGGCCAGGGCGACCTGCGCGCGCGTGGCGCCGTGAGCCTTGGCGATCTCCTCGATCGGACGCAGCAGGGAGGTGTTGTGGTCCCGGTTCTCCTCGTTGAACCGGGGGACGGCGCGTCGCACGTCCGCCTCGTCAAGCCCCTCGGAAGAGGTGTAGACACCGGTGAGAAAGCCCCTGCCGAGCGGTGAGTAGGCGACCAGCGAGGCGTTGACCTCGGCGCAGGCGGGAAGGACGGTCTCCTCGACGCCGCGGTCGAACAGCGACCACTCCATCTGCACCGCGGCGATGGGGTGCACCTGGGCGGCGGCACGGATCTGCTCCGGGGACACATTGGACAGACCGAGCGCACGGACCTTGCCGGCGGCGACCAGTTCGGCCATGGCGCCCACGGTCTCCGTGATCTCCACCTTCGGGTCGGGGATGTGGATGTAGTACAGGTCGATGTGGTCGACGCCGAGACGCTGCAAGCTCGCATCGCAGGCCTGGGGAACGTAGGCGGCCTCGCCGCGGACGTTCATGGTCATGTTGCCGTCGTCGTCCACGACGCCGCCGAACTTGGTCGCCAGAGTGATCTCGTCACGTCGGCCGGCGGCGAAGAACTGCGCCAGGAGCCGCTCGTTGGCGCCGGCCCCGTAGACGTCAGCGGTGTCCCAGAAAGTCACGCCGAGGTCGGCGGCGCGCGCCAAGGTCTTCAAGGACTCCTCGTTGTCGACCGGACCGTAGTGGTCGCTCATGCTCATGCAGCCGAGGCCGAGGGCCGATACCTCGGACCCCGAACCCCCGAGAGGAACAGATCGCATTGCCGCTTCCTTTCACTGACTCTGTCTTGCCTGGTGGAGCTGACACGCTTCGCTGGCTTCCCTGGCCAAGGACGTGCTGTCCGTGCTTGTCCGTGGCCTGGTTTCTCCGTGTGTCCGTGGCGCGGGCCGGGCACCGGACCCGCGGGAGCGGAGCACCAGCCGGCGCGCGGGGAGGGGCAGGTCCCTGCCGCCGGGTTGTTCTGGGGGTGATGTCCGGCCGACCAGGTCTCCCAGATGACCTCGGATGGTGATCCGCGCTATGGACACAGATTCCCGTGCGCCGCATAATGACGAAGGGACTTGGTAATAGTGAACGACCGCGTCCACTATTGCACGCGCCCTGCGCACCCGCAAGGGGTGAAATCAGTCATCGGAGGGTTTGATGGGTTCGTCGGGCACGGCCTCGGTTTCGGTCGACCGGTCGGGACCCCGCCGCCGAGGCGCGGTCCTGGTCGCCGCGATCCTCGCCGCCGCGCTGGACCAGTTGCGTGAGGTCGGCTACGCGTCCTTGACCATGGACGGGGTGGCCGCGGCGGCGGGCACCGGCAAGGCGGCTCTGTACCGGCGCTGGGGCAACAAGGACGAGCTGGTCCTGGACGCCCTGACCAGTGCGCTGCCCAAGCCGTCCGAGGTGCGACTGACCGGTGAGGCCCGTGCTGACATGCTGGAGCTGATGCGCGGTGTCCGTGAGGCTTTCGCCCTCTCCCAGGACGCCGCCTTCCGGGCCGCGAAGAAGGGTATCGACGGCGGCCTGGGACCGGTGGTCCAGGAACGCGTGGTCGAACCCACCCGTGCCCGCATCCTGGAGATCATCCGCGCGGGCGTCGAGTCCGGTGAGTTCCGTCCGGGGGCGGCCAACGAGCAGACCGTGAGCGTCGCTCCGGCCATGCTCGTCTACCACTTCGTCACCCACGGCCCCGACGTCCCGGACGCCTACCTGGAGGCGATCCTCGACGATGCCGTCCTGCCGATGATCCGCGCCGCTTAAGCGGGACGAAAGAACACCGTTAGGACCCCCGCCCACCATGGGCCGAGGATGCGCTGGACCGCGTTGTGCGTCGGCGATGGTTCGCGTTCGCCAAGCGGGTGGGTCGGGAGCGTCGTCTGCTGGACCGTGCCTCGCGTGACCACTGCTCCTCCGTCGCGCCTCCCCCTGCCCCAGTGTGTCCTTGATGTGCGTTTTGCACGGCCTGGGGTCGTGCCGTTGTCCGCGGCCGGATTCCAGGTCCCCCACTGGAAAGGACAAGTGTGATGGTTCATCTCACCAGGAGAGGCGCCCTTCGCGGCGCCGCCGTGGCGGCGGGGCTGAGTGTGGTCCCAGCCCTGGGGGGTCCGTCAGTGCCGGCCGCATGGGGTGACGTCTCCGGCGGTGCCACGGGATCGCCGGTCAAAGTGACTCCGAACGACCCCTTGTACGACGAGCTGGTGTTGAGGGGGTACAACCGCAGAGCGGTCGGTACACCGGACTACGTCTACCTGGTCGAGTCGGCCGACGACGTGGTGGTGGCCGTCAACGACGCCGTGCAGAACGGCAAGCTCCTGAGCGTCCGCAGCGGCGGCCACTGTTTCGAGACCTTCGTCGACGACTCCGACGTGCGGGTCATCATCGACATGTCCCGTATGACCGGCGTGACCTACGACTGGCGGCGTAGGGCCTTCCTGGTGGAGGCCGGGGCGACGCTGGGGCAGATCTACACCGACCTCTACGGCGGGTGGGGAGTCACACTTCCGGGTGGTTGGTGCCCTGACGTCGGTGCGGGCGGGCACATCATGGGCGGCGGATACGGGCCGCTGAGCCGTCTGCACGGACTTTCGTCCGACTACCTGCAAGCGGTGGAGGTCGTCGTCGTCAACGCTTCCGGTGAGGCGGAGACGGTCGTGGTGTCGCGGGAGGACTCCGGTTCGGCCAGGGACCTCTGGTGGGCGCACACCGGCGGTGGCGGCGGTAATTTCGGCGTCGTCACCCGTTACTGGTTGCGTGATCCGCACGTGAGGGCCAGGGCCAGGGCCTCGGCCCAGTTGCCCAACCCGCCGGAGTCCGTCCTGTCGTTCTCGGTCAACTGGTCCTGGGACGGTATCGACGAGGCGGTGTTCACCCGGCTCATGCGCAACTACATGGACTGGTGCGAGGAGCACAGCGCGGTGGGCGCGGCCGAGGCCCCGCTCTTCAGCGAGCTGTACGCCTACCGTCGCCCCTCGGGGGTCATCCCCATGCTCGGCCAGGTCAATCTGGGCAGCGGCGGAGAGGAGATGCTGGCCGACAAGGTCGCCGCGATGGGCGCGGGGCTGTCGCTGTCGCCGATCGAGGTGGTGGACAGGGTTCCCTGGGAGACCGTGGTGCAGACCGGGCCGCCCGGGGGCGGCGACACCACCAAGTACCGCGCCAAGATCAAGGCCGCCTACCTCCGGTCGGGGTACACCGACGCCCAGCTGTCGACCGCCTTCAGGTACCTGACTGATCCCGGGTACACCAATCCGTTGGGCGCACTGGGCTTTCACGCCTACGGTGGGCGGGTGAACGCGCTCGCTCCCTCGGACACCGCCCACGTCCAGCGCGACTCGGTGATGAAGCTCAGCTACCTGACCGCCTGGCAGGACCCCGCCGAGGACGCGGAGCACATGCGGTGGATGCGTGAGTTCTACCGGGACGTGTACGCCTCGACGGGCGGTGTGCCGGTGCCGAACTCCGCCAATGACGGCGCGTACATCAACTACCCCGACTCGGACCTGGCGGACCCCGCCTGGAACACCTCGGGAGCGCCCTGGTCCGAGCTCTACTACAAGGGCAACTACGCGCGGCTGCAGAGGACCAAGGCGTGCTGGGACCCGCATGACGTCTTCAACCATGCCCTCTCTGTTCGAGCCGACTAGCTCCGCCTGCTCCGCCACCGACCCGGTCGTCCGTCGGTCCCGCACTGGGCCCGGGCGGCCGGGTCCGCGGTGTTACTCGGCCGTCGCCATGGGCGCCGACGAGACGACCACGAACCGTTCGACCAAGACGCTCCGGAACGGGCCGACATCGTCGGGGATCGGCGGCATGGCAGCCAGGTGCGCGGCGAGCTCCTCCTCCGACTCCCAGCGCTCGAAGACGTTGACGCGGTCGGGCGCGACGGGGTCGGCGCTGACCACGTAGTCCAGGCAGCCAGGCTCGGTGCGGGCGCGCCGGATCTCGGTTTCGAACCAGCGCAGCAGCTCCGCCCGGCGTTCGGGGTCCGTTCTTCCGGAACCGGCGACGATCAGCATGTGCAACCTCACGGCGTCGACGACTTCGGGGAACCGTAACACAGAAGCGGGATGTTTGTCCCGCATTATCGGGATGATCGTCCCGCTTCTTTGCGGTCGGCTCGCCGACTGCCGAACCAAGGTCCGGCCAAGGATCGTTTTAGCCGTGGATCCCACGATGGCGGTCCCGCCCGGGACACCGCGATGCCCACCTGTCGCACGAGGAGCTCCATGCCGACCACGACGGACACCACCTGGCTGCGCCGCTACCACTCCGCGCCGGAGGCCGCCGCCCGCCTCGTGTGCTTCCCCTACGCTGGCGGGGCGGCCAGTTTCTACCACCCCGTATCCGCCGCGCTGGCCCCGGACGTTGACGTGCTCGCGTTGCAACTGCCCGGCCGTCAGGACCGGCGTGGGGACCCCTGCGTCGACGACCTCGCCACCATGGCGGACCTGGTGGCCGACGTCCTCCGGGGTCACACGGACCTGCCGCTGGGGTTCTTCGGCCACAGCATGGGTGCGGTACTCGCCTTCGAGGTCGCCCGCCGCCTCGTCGAGGCGGGCGGCGGCCCCGACTTCCTCATGGTCTCCGGACGGCGCGCGCCGTCCCGCCGCCGCCCGGGCCGCGTTCACCTGATGGACGACGAGGGCCTCGTCGACGAACTCCGTCGCAACGGAGCGACCGACCCCCGGGTGCTGGACGACGAGGAGCTGCGGCACATGGTGCTGCGCTCGGTGCGCAACGACTACAGGGCTATCGAGACCTACGTCTGCGACGAAGGCGCCGTGGTCCCCTGCCCGGTTCACGTCCTGACCGGCCAGAGCGATCCGCAGACCACGCTCGACGAGGCGAGGGCGTGGGAGGAGCACACGGAGTCCACGTGCACCGTCCAGGAGTTCTCCGGGGGCCACTTCTTCCTGACCGGCCACGTGGAGACCATCAACGGCCTGATCAGAGACGCCTTCACGAAGAGCGGACGAGCCGCCGGGGCCACCGTCCCGGACAGAGGGCCGTCGGCGCCGCGACGGCTTTAGGCCGCGCTAAGGGGACCGTTAGGGACGGCGTCGACGCTGTTCGCAGTCGTCCGTTCGCAACGAGAGTGGGAATGACGCCGCATGAGCACGGGGAACAACGGCACGGGTGCGGGTAACGAGGAGAAGCTCCGCGACTACCTGCGGCGTGCGACCACCGACCTCCGGCAGACGAGGAACCGCCTGCGCGAGATGGAGGCCCGGGAGAGCGAGCCGATCGCCATCGTCGCCATGGACTGCCGGTTCCCCGGCTCCGTGCGATCCCCGCAGGACCTGTGGGACGTCGTCGCCGAAGGGCGCGACGTCATCTCGGAATTCCCGACCAACCGCGGCTGGGACCTGGAAGGCCTCTACGACCCGGATCCGGAGCACTCCGGTACCGCCTACACGCGTCACGGCGGGTTCCTGCACGACGCAGACGAGTTCGACCCGGTGTTCTTCGGGATGAGCCCGCGTGAGGCGATGAGCACGGACCCGCAGCAGCGGCTGTTGCTGGAGACGTCGTGGGGGGTCTTCGAGCGCGCGGGGATCGACCCGGCCGCGCTGCGCGGCACCCGTACGGGTGTCTTCACCGGCGTCATGTACAACGACTACGGCTCCCGCCTGCACCGTGTCCCGGAGGGATACGAAGGCACCGTCATCAGTGGTAGCGCTCCGAGCATCGCGTCGGGCCGGGTGTCGTACACGTTCGGGTTGGAGGGTCCGGCGGTCACGGTGGACACGGCGTGTTCGTCGTCGCTGGTGGCGATGCACCTGGCCGCCCAGTCGCTGCGCCAGGGCGAGTGCGCGCTGGCGCTCGCGGGCGGTGTCACCGTCATGGCCAGTCCCGATGCCTTCGTGGAGTTCAGCAGGCAGCGCGGACTGTCCCCGGACGGCCGGTGCCGCTCGTTCGCGGCCGGGGCCGAGGGCACCGGGTGGGGTGAGGGCGTCGGCCTCGTGCTGTTGGAGCGCCTGTCCGACGCCCAGCGCAACGGGCACCAGGTCCTGGCGGTCGTACGGGGTTCGGCGGTGAACCAGGACGGAACCACCAGCCAGCTGTCGGCGCCGAACGGTCCGTCGCAGCAGCGGGTGATCCGGCAGGCGTTGGCGAACGCGAAGCTGGGTCCGGGTGAGGTGGACGCGGTGGAGGCGCATGGGACGGGGACCCGGTTGGGGGACCCGATCGAGGCGCAGGCGTTGCTCGCCACCTACGGGCAGGGTCGTGTGGAGGACCGCCCGCTGTGGTTGGGCTCCGTGAAGTCGAACATCGGTCACACGCAGG
This sequence comes from Nocardiopsis deserti, assembly GCF_008638355.1. Taxonomy (NCBI): domain Bacteria; kingdom Bacillati; phylum Actinomycetota; class Actinomycetes; order Streptosporangiales; family Nocardiopsidaceae; genus Nocardiopsis; species Nocardiopsis deserti. The sequence goes on from NZ_VWVS01000019.1 coordinate 142,299, forward strand.
CCGCGGCGGGTGTGGCGGGTGTGATCAAGATGGTCATGGCCATGCGGAACGGGAGCCTGCCCCGGACCCTGCACGTGGACGAGCCGACGCCTGAGGTGGACTGGGAGTCGGGTGCGGTCGAGCTGTTGACCGAGAACACCGTGTGGCCGGGCCTGGACGCGGACGCGGAACGTCCCCGTCGTGCGGCGGTGTCGTCGTTCGGCATCAGCGGCACGAACGCGCACCTGATCCTCGAACAGGCTCCGGAACCGGAAACCGAGGCATCGAAAGAGCCGGGCAGCTCCCCGGCGCCCGGGGGCACAGGCACGATCGTTCCACTGATCCTCTCCGCGAAGACCGGCGCGGCATTGGCCGACCAGGGGCGGCTGCTGGGAGAGCACCTGGCGGCGAACACGACCGTCGCGCCGACCGATGTGGCGTTTTCGTTGGGGTCCTCGCGTGCGTTGTTCGATCACCGTGCGGTGGTGACGGGGACCGGTCGGGAGGAGTTGCTGGGTGGGTTGGTCGCGCTCGCGGAGGGGCGTGATGCGGCCAATGTGGTGACGGGTGTGGCTGGTTCCCCGGGCCGGGTGGCGTTGTTGTTCACGGGTCAGGGCAGTCAGCGTCCGGGTATGGGTCGGGCTTTGTTCGAGGTGTTTCCGGTGTTCGCGCAGGCTCTG
>NZ_VWVS01000020.1:0-139647 GCF_008638355.1 Nocardiopsis deserti
ATCAAGATCCCCCGCGGACAGGGCATCTGGCCCGCCTTCTGGATGCTCGGCGCCGACTTCCCCAACACCCCCTGGCCCGACTCCGGCGAAATCGACATCATGGAGAACGTCGGGTACGAGCCCCACATGGTGCACGGCACCGTGCACGGCCCCGGCTACTCGGGCGCGAACGGCATCGGCTCCTCCTACACCCACCCCCAGGGCTGGTCCTTCGCCGACGACTTCCACACCTTCGCCATCGACTGGAGCCCCGGCTCCATCACCTGGTCCGTGGACGGCAACGCCTACCACACCCTCACCACCGCGGACGTGGGCGGCAACACCTGGGTCTACGACCAGCCCTTCTTCATGATCCTCAACATCGCCGTGGGCGGGAACTGGCCCGGCTACCCCGACGGCACCACCCAGTTCCCCCAACAGATGCTCGTCGACTACGTCCGGATCTACTCGGACGGAGGCGGCTCCGGCGGCACCGGCACGATCACCGCCTCCAACGGCATCTGCCTCGACGTGGCCGGGGCCGCGACGGGCGACGGAACCCCGATCCAACTGGCGCACTGCAACGGCAACCAGGCCCAGCAGTGGACCGAGGGCTCCGACGGCACGTTCCGGGCGTTCAACAAGTGCCTGGACGTGGCGGGCGGCGCCACCGCCGCGGGCACCGCGGTACAGCTGTGGACCTGCAACGGGACCGGCGCACAGCGGTGGACCTACGACAGCGGGACGCAGGCCCTGCGCAACCCGCAGTCGGGCCGCTGCCTGCAACCCCAGGGCCGGGCGCAGAGCGACGGCACCCGCATGGTGATCGCCGACTGCGACGGCAGCGCCGTCCAGCGCTGGAGCCTGAACGGCTGACCCCTCCCCCCAGCGCCGCCCGCCGACCCCCTCCGGCGGGCGGCGCGCTGTCTCGCCGCTCCTCAGGCAAACAGCGGCATCCGTCCCTCAGGACCGGGGGGCCGCCGTGTCGACCATCCGCCACGCCCCGGGGTCGGCCGGGGCATCGGTGAAGGCGTAGCGCACGGTCTCGCGGTCCATGGCCAGCAGGGTCACCGACCCGGTCTCCCACGTCCTGCCCCCGCCCAGGTCGGCGCGGGCGACCAGGCCCGTCGGGTCGCCGGACTCGTCGGGACCAGCCGAGCGGGGCGCGGAGTTGGCGGCCTCGTTGACCAGGCGCGGCCACTCCCCCCACACCTCCTCCACCCCGCGGGCGCGGGCCAGGTCGGCCGGGTCGGGCCGGGTGCGCGCGAACTCGGGCGTGTGGCGGGCGGCGCGCGGGTCGTCCGGGTTCAGCCCGGTGTTGACCACCATGCTCACGCCGACCGGCAGCGGACGGGTGTCCAGGCACCGGCCGTCCCAGCTGCGCAGTCCGGCCCGGTGGGCGTCGGCGTCCAGCAGGTGGAAGGGCGCGTAGAGGGTGGGGTCGTCTCCGTGCAGCGGGTCGCGGCCCGGGTTCCTGCCCGCGTGCGCGAGGGCGCGCAGCGGCAGTTCGCCCCGGCTGGCCGGGTAGGTGCCCTCCCAAGGCATGCGCCCGTCCCAGGGCCAGCCGTTGAGCAGGGCCGCCGTGCGCGGGCCCGTCGGGTCCACCGCCAGCCAGGTGCCCCCGGCGAGGCGGTCACGGCCGCCGACGAGGTCGGGCCGGTCGGGCCAGTGGCGGGCGGGCCGGTCCCAGGGACGGGAGGACATCTCGTCCCTGAGCGCGGCGATGACCAGGGGCGTGTCCGCGCCGGGGTCGAAGCCGACGATGACGGTGCACATGACGACCTTGTGACCTTTGCTGTGGGTCCCCGGTGTGGTGCGGTCCCCGCGACGGTGCGGGCGGAACGGGGATGTGGACAGGAGGTAGACGCAACCGTACCCGGAGGGTGCCCCCGGCGGTGCTCCGCGCGGGCCCGGGGTGGTGCGGGCACCACCCCGGGCCCGGGGGACGGTGTGCCTGTTCCTGGTCCAGAAGTCTTCTACTCTGTAGTCTCCCTCCCCCTTCGCGTGTGCGGGGCGGATGCCGCGTCCAAGGCGCCTCCCGCCCGTCTCGTTTCCCGGACCACACAGGAGTAGTGCGTGCCCGAGCAACCCGACCGGACCGACGACGGTGCGGACAGGCCGCAGGACGCGGTTCCCGAATCCCCAGCCGGAGCCTCCGCCGAGCCCGTCCCCGCAGGCCCCAAGGGTCCGTCGGGCCCTCCGCCCGAGACCGGCCTGACCGGTCAGCAGGTCGCCGAGCGGGTCTCGGCGGGGCGGACCAACGACGTACCCGTGCGCGCGAGCCGCACGGTCGGCCAGATCATCCGCGGCAACGTGTTCACCCGGATCAACGCCATGGTCGCGGTGCTGTTCGCGATCATCGCCGTGATCGGCCCGGTGCAGGACGGGCTGTTCGCGATGGTCATCCTCTTCAACACGCTGATCGGCATCGTCCAGGAACTGCGGGCCAAGCGCACCCTGGACAAGCTCGCCATCGTCAACGCCGCCCGGCCCCGGGTGGTGCGCGACGGCGCCACCGTGCGCGTGGCCACGCAGGAGATCGTCCTGGACGAGATCCTGGAAGTGGGTGTGGGAGACCAGATCGTGGTCGACGGCACCGTCACCTGGGCCGGGGGGCTGGAGGTCGACGAGTCGCTGCTGACCGGCGAGGCCGACCCCGTGGTCAAGCGACCCGGGGACACGGTGATGTCGGGCAGCTTCGTGGTGGCGGGCACCGGCCGGTTCCGGGCCACCAAGGTGGGGCGGCACGCCTACGCGGCGCGGCTGGCCGAGGAGGCGAGCCGCTTCTCGCTGGTGCACTCGGAGCTGCGGTCGGGCATCAACCGCATCCTGACCTGGATCACCTACGCGCTGTTCCCGATCGGCGCCCTGCTGATCTACAGCCAGCTGTTCCTGGGCGGGCACGTGGGCCTGGAGGAGTCGACGGCGGGGGGCCAGATCTCCGGCCCGCTGGCGGACGCCCTGCGCAGCATGGTCGCGGCCCTGGTGTCGATGATCCCCGAGGGCCTGGTCCTGCTCACCAGCATCGCGTTCGCGGTCGGGGTGATCCGGCTGGGGCGGCACCAGTGCCTGGTGCAGGAGCTGCCCGCCATCGAGGGCCTGGCCCGCGTGGACGTGGTGTGCACCGACAAGACGGGCACGCTGACCGAGGCGGGCATGAAGCTGGCCGGAATCCGCGACCTGGGCGGACACGGCGGGGAGGCGTCCCCCTCGCTCGTGCTGGCGGCGCTGGCGGCCAGCGACCCCGACCACAACGCGAGCATGGCGGCGATCGCGCGCGGGTGCGAGGCCACGGGCCAGGCGGCGCCCGACTGGACGGTCACGGCGCTGGCGCCGTTCTCGTCCGCCCGCAAGTGGAGCGGGGCCAGCTTCCTGGCGCCCGGAGGCGAGGAGCACTGGGTGCTGGGCGCGGCCGACGTGCTGGCCTCTCCACAGGACCCGGCGGCCGCCGAGGCGGCCCGGCTGGGCGCGCAGGGCCACCGGGTGCTGCTGCTGGCCCGCGCGTCGGCGCGGGTGGACTCCGACGAGGCGCCCGGAACCGTGCTGCCGGTGGCCCTGGTGGTGCTGGACCAGAGGCTGCGCGAGGACGCCGGTCCGACCCTGGACTACTTCGAAGAGCAGGGCGTGGGCGTCAAGATCGTCTCGGGCGACCACGCGGCGTCGGTGGGCGCGGTGGGCCGTGAGCTGGGTCTGCCGGGCGCGGACCAGCCGGTGGACGCGCGGGCGCTGTCGGAGGACGGCGACGAGCTGGCCCGCGAGGTGGAGGAGCGTTCGGCGTTCGGCCGGGTGACGCCCGAGCGCAAGCGCGACATGGTCAGGGGTCTGCGCGACCGCGGGCACACCGTGGCGATGACCGGCGACGGCGTCAACGACGTGCTGGCGCTGAAGGAGGCCGACATCGGCGTGGCGATGGGCTCGGGGAGCCCGGCGTCGCGGTCGGTGGCCCAGCTGGTGCTGCTGGACAACCGGTTCGCGGTGCTGCCGCGCGTGGTGGCCGAGGGCCGCCGGGTCATCGGCAACATCGAGCGGGTGGCCAACCTGTTCCTGACCAAGACCGTGTACACGATGACGCTGGCGATCATCGTGGGCCTGCTCGCTGTGGCCTACCCCTTCTTCCCCCGCCACGCGACGCTCATCAACGCGGTGACCTTCGGCATCCCGTCGTTCTTCCTGGCGCTGGCGCCCAACACCGACATCGCCCGCCCGGGGTTCGTGATGCGGACGCTGCGGCTGGCGATCCCCTCGGGCATGGTGGCGGGCTTCGCCGCGGTGACGACCTACCTGCTGGTGCTGGGCGGTCGGACGGTGCCCGATCCGGCCGACCGGACGGCGGTGGTCATCACGCTGTGCGCGACGACGCTGTGGGTGCTGCTGCTGGTGGCCAAGCCGTACGTGTGGTGGAAGGTGCTGCTGGTGGGCTCCATGGTGGGCCTGTTGACATTGGCGATGGTGACACCGCTGGGACAGTGGTTCTTCGACCTGGACGTGAGCGACCCGACCAAGGTGCTGACCGGTCTGGCCGTGGCGGGTGTGGCGATCGTGGTGATCACGGTGATCCGGTTGGTGGACGACCGGATGATGGCCCGGTCCGAGGCGCGTGCGGCAGAGAAGGAGAACACGCGCGAGGCCGAGGAACGCACCCCGGAACCGGTGTAGGAGTGCGGTGTGGAGGCCCACGGTCCGCCGCAGATTGGTGTAGAACCCGCAGCGATGGCACCCCGCAGGGGGTTGTTCCTTTCCAGACGACCCCAACCAGGCACCCGTAGAGCGTGCGGGTTCCCCGCCCGCCCCTGGGGGGTGGGCGGTCGTGGTGGGCACTGGCTCCAAGGGTCAGTGCTGGGGGCGGGGACCGACTGAGGGCAAGTTCGCCTAGCGAACTTGGCGAAGGAGATCCCTTGACTCCGATCACTCCAGGGGCCTGGTGGGCGTCACGAAGGCGTTCGGAAGAACACCAGGAGGAACGCCCACCGGGAGTGACCCCTCAGCCATCCAGGGGCGGGGGGTCAACACGGTTCAGACCAACATCAGCCACCAAGCCCCGCACGTGACCGCGCGTCGTAGGGGGCCCGCACGTTGTAGAGCATCCTTGCGTCAGCAACCACGCACCCGTAGAGCCCGGGCTGGTGGTGCACACCAGTGCCGTGCGCGAGCCGGAGGAGACGGAGAGGAGCCGCCACGCCTACGTGATGGCTCGGCGCCCCGAGTGAGCAGCGCCGAGCCCGCGCGGTGGTGAGCCGACCGCCCCGGCCCCGCGAGGCGGCTCCCTCCTTCTCCGGGGCTAAGCTACGCGGGTTCCACGGCAGGGCCCGGGAGAGAGGGCAAGAAGGAGAAAGGACAGGACCATGCTGAGCGAAACCGACATGCGCCACCTGCGGCGCGCGGTCGATCTGGCCGAGGAGTCCCTGGAGGCGGGCGACGAGCCCTTCGGTTCGGTGCTGGTGTCCCGGGACGGGACAGTGCTCTTCGAGGACCGCAACCGCGTCGCCGGAGGCGACCCGACGCAGCACCCGGAGTTCGCCATCGCCCGGTGGTCGACCACCCGCATGAGCCCCGCCGAACGGGCGGCGGCGACCGTCTACACCTCCGGGGAGCACTGCCCCATGTGCTCGTCCGCCCACGGCTGGGCGGGGCTGGGCCGGATCGTCTACGTGAGCTCCTCGGCGCAGCTCGTCTCGTGGCTGGAGGAGTGGGGCGTGCCCCCGGCGCCGGTGCGGGCGCTGCCCATCGGCGAGGTCGTACCCGGAATCGCGGTGGAGGGCCCGGTGGACTCCCTGGTCACGCGGGTGCGGTCTCTACAGGCACGCTTCCACGGTCGGAGCTGACGTCAGCTCCGTCCGCCCCGCCGTCCGATCGGTCCTGCCCTACCACCGCCGGGCCGCCCGGGCCCCATCGCCCGGACTCCCGGTGGGCGCTTCTCGCGGCCCCTCGGCTCCCTACGGCCCGTTGCCGGTGTCGCGCCGTGAGGACCGGGACCGCAACGACCGCGCTCAGTCCCTGTCGTCGTCGCTGGGCTCGAACTGCCCCTGGATGACGCGGCCCCGATTCTTCGGGGCGGCGTCCCCGTCGGTGCGGGGACCGAACGGACTCTGACCGGGGCCGAACGGCCCCGCCGCCGGGCCCGGCCCCGATCCCTGGCCGGGGGCGGTGGACCCGCGGACGACGAACTCCTCGTTCATCCGCTCCTGCATCCTGCGCACACGGCGCTGCGCCCAGGAGGCGAAGGCCCAGCGCAGGACCGGCCGGGTGAAGGGCAGGGCCATCAGCAGGCCGAGCACGGCGGTGATGAACCCGGGAATCACGAGCAGGATGCCGCCCGCCATGAGCATGAGCGGGTCGAGCAGGCCGCCGCGCGGCTGCTCCCCCGAGCGCATGGCCTGGTCCGCGTCCCGGAAGGCCCTGGTCCCGGCCCGGCGCAGCACAGCCACGCCCAGAACCATCAGCGAGACCAGCGCGGCCAGCGTCCACGGAACGCCGATCCAACCGCCGACGGCGATCATCAGCCACACTTCGAGGAACGGCAGCGCCATCAGCGCCAGCACTGTCAGCAGCGGCATGCGTAACCATCCTCCGGGTCATCGGCGGGAGCTCCCCTACAGGAGAGAACGCGCGCGCGAGCGCCAGGGTTCCCGCGGGCATGCTCCTCTCGGAGGCGATGCGGACGTAACCCCTCAGCCACCCCGACGTCAGGCGTAGCGGCGTAGCCCTCTCACCCAGATACGGCTCCTCCTTGCGCAGACACTCCTTGTTGCGCAGACACTCCTTGCTCAGACACGACGACGGCGGCCCAGGACCACCGCCACGACCGCCGCGCCCAGCCCCAGAGCGCTCAGGAGGGCCTCCGGCACCGCGCCGAGGCGGGTCGCGACCGTGGTGCCCTCCATCGCCTCCAACTCGGCCACGTGGATGTCGGGCACCGCCTCGGGCGAGCTGTAGGCCAGGGTCCCGTCGGGGTTGACCACGGCGCTGACGCCACTGGTGGAGACGACCACCGCCGGGCGCCCGTGCTCGACGGCGCGCAGCTGGGTGATGGCCAGCTGCTGGTTGGTCTGGCCGGTGAAGTTGTAGTTGGCGTTGTTGGTGGGGATCACGATGACCTGTCCGCCCGCGGCGACGGACTCGCGCACCGGGAGGTCGAAGGCCACGTCGAAGCAGATGCCCACGGCCAGGGTGGTGTCGCCCACGTCCAGGGCGCCGGGCTCGGTGCCGGGGACGGCGTCGGAGCTGACCTGCTGGAGGCGGGCCACGAACTGCGTGAAGAAGTCGCGGAAGGGGACGTACTCACCGAACGGCACCAGGTAGCGCTTGTCGTAGATCTCGCCCGGGCCGGTCTCGGGGTCCCAGACCACGCTGCTGACGTAGCGGGTGCCGTCGTCGTTGAAGCGGCTCATGCCCCACAGCAGGGGGACGCCCGCGTCGGCCGCGGCTGCGTCGATGATCTCGCGCGCCTGGGGGTCGCGGAAGGGGTCGATGTCGCTGGCGTTCTCCGGCAGCAGCACCATGTCCGGCTGGGGGTACTCCCCCGCGCGGACGGTGTCGGCGAGCTCGTGGACCCCGTTGGCATGGTTGTTGAGGACCTGCATGCGCTCGCCCGCGATGGACATCTGGCCGACGTTGGGCACGTTGCCCTGGACCATGCCGACGGTGACGGTGTGGGAGACGTCGGGACGGCCGATCGCGGGGGCCAGGGTGCCGCCGACGACGACGGCCGCACCTGCGGCCAGTCCGAGGACCGCCGGGACCCAGCCGGTCCGCAGCGGGCCGTCCTGCCGCGCCGGGCCGCCCTGCCGCGTTGAACCGCCCTGACCTTCGGGACCACCCTGACCTTCGGAGTCACCCGGACCTCCGGAACCACCCGGACCTCCGGAACCACCCGAACCTCCGGAGTCGCCCGAACCGTCGGGACCACCCTGCCGCGCATCCGTCGCCCACGGCGCGTTCTGGTCGTTTCGGTCGTCCCGATCACCGTCCTGATCACCGTGTCCGGTCCACCAGGCGCCCACCAGCCGCAGCACGCTCCACAGCAGCAGGCCGCCGGTGAGGGCGACCGCGAAGGTCACCAGGGCCGAGGAGCCGAGGGCGGCGTAGCCGACGAAGGGCGTGTCGGGCTGGGCGAAGGCGAGCTTGCCCCAGGGGAAGCCGCCCAGCGGCCAGCGGGCGCGCAGGGCCTCCTGGGCCACCCACAGGGCCGCGGTCCACAGCGGCCAGCCCGGCAGGCGCATGGCCAGCGCCAGGGCCATCGCCATGGGGAGGAAGTAGACGGTCTCGGCTCCGGCGATGAGCAGCCACACGTCGACGCCGAAGATGTCCTGCCAGTGCACCAGCGGCACCATGAGCGTGGCCCCGGACAGGGCGCCGAGCCAGGCGGCGCGGCGCATCCGGGTTCCGGCGACGGCGAGGGCGAGCAGCGCGGCGCTGAGGGGGCCCAGCCACCACAGGCCGTAGGGCGGCAGCGCGAAGAGCTGGGCGAGACCGGATCCGACCGCGGCGAGCACCCGCCACAGCAGGTCGTGGCGTCCCCAGCGGTGTCCCGGCGCGAACACGGAGGCAGCCCCGGAGGCAGCCCCCGAGGCAGATCCGGGACCAGAGGCGGAGGAGCGTGCCGGGTTCGCCGTCCGCTCCCGCCCCACCGGTTCCGGCGAGGGTCTGTCGGAGCCGTGGGCGCTGCCCTGCTCGGTGTGCTCGGCAACCACGTGGGGTGCTCGCTTTCCGCTTGCTGGTGGGAGGTGCTCGCGGTCAGCATATGGGGGGACGCGGAAAAGGCCCGAGCCACCCTTCGGACCGGCTCCGTCCCGTCGGCGGCGAGCTCGGAAGACCGTTGTCTACTGGATGTTCGGGCCTTTTCCGGGTCCAACCCCCCGCCCGGTCGCGGTACTCCACCCCTCACCCGATCCCAACTGCACCTGGCGCGTGATGCAGCGTCCAATCGGACGAGTGGGGGCCGCACAACCGGTCCGTCCAGTGCTGGACTGGTCGTTAGGTTACCCAGACTCCCCGACCCGATGCCTCAACCCGGCTGCCGTGTCGTGGCCGCCGACCCGAGGGCGTGGAGGGGAGAAAGGAAGGAACCGTCGGACAGGCTAACGCACCTGGGGCCGCCACGCCAGCTGAGCGGACGGGGTTTGTGTCTGACCGCAATCGGATCGACATCGACCCAAGTATGGACTTTTCGATCAGGATCGTGTCTGATGTGATCAGCACAACGGCCTGGTTCGATCAACTGCGAAAGTTCCAGGTCGGCGGCGCGGACACTCCGAGATCCGCGTCACCCCACATCTCGACCCCGGCCCGGGAGCTGACAACCATGGCGGAGATCGTCCTCGATGGCGTTGACAAGATCTACGGCGGCGACGTCAAGGCCGTCGACAACCTGAACCTGAAGATCGAGGACGGCGAGTTCATGGTGCTCGTCGGCCCCTCCGGCTGCGGCAAGTCCACCGCGCTGCGCATGATCGCGGGCCTGGAGGAGATCACGGGGGGCACGCTGGTCATCGGCGACGAGATCGTCAACGACCGTCCGCCCAAGGACCGCGACATCGCGATGGTCTTCCAGAACTACGCGCTCTACCCCCACATGACCGTCGAGCAGAACCTGGCCTTCGGCCTGAAGCTGCGCAAGGTGGCCAAGCCCGAGATCGCGCGCCGCGTGAAGGAGGCGGCCGAGATGCTGGGCCTGGAGCCCTACCTCAAGCGCAAGCCGGGCGCCCTCTCCGGCGGTCAGCGCCAGCGTGTGGCCATGGGCCGCGCGATCGTGCGCGAGCCGCGCGCGTTCCTCATGGACGAGCCGCTGTCCAACCTGGACGCCAAGCTGCGCGTGCAGATGCGCGCCTCCCTCAACCAGCTCCACGAGCGCCTGGGCGTCACCACCATCTACGTCACCCACGACCAGATCGAGGCCATGACCCTGGGCGACCGGGTCGCGGTGATGCGCGACGGACGCCTCCAGCAGGTGGACACCCCCAAGCGCCTGTTCGACGCCCCCAACAACCTGTTCGTGGCCGGGTTCATCGGCTCCCCGGCGATGAACTTCGTCGACGCCGAGCTGGCCGCCGAGGGCGACGGTGCGGTGCTCACCTTCGCCGACCACAAGCTGCCGGTTCCGGCGAGCGTCCTCGGAGAGCGCGAGGGCCTGCGCGACTACCTGGGCCGCAGCCTCATCCTGGGCATCCGTCCCTCGGACTTCAACGACGCCGACCTGGACAACAACGGCGACCCGCAGATCCAGGTCAAGGCGAGCGTGACCGAGGAGCTGGGCACGGAGATCAACGTGATCTTCACCGTGGACGCCCCGCCGGTGCGCCACGAGGACGCCGCCGCCCTGGCCAAGGACGCCGCGGGCGAAGAGGGCGAGGGCGACGGCCTGCCGCTGGGCGGCAACACCTCGCTGTTCACCGCCCGGGTCAGCCCCCGCAGCAACGTACGCCCGGGTCAGCCGATCAGCCTGTCGGTGGACGTGAGCCAGCTGCACTTCTTCGACCCGGAGAGCGGCCTGGCCATCGGCCACCCCAACAACGTCTGAGCCTGTCTCCCCGTGCCCCGCCGGGCCCTTCTCCTCCTCCGTGAGGGCCCGGCGGGGCGCACCCGTGTGTGAGGGGTTCCCGACGGCCGAGGGGCCGCGCCGGTGCGCGCCCACGGGACAGGTGAGGCCATGCCGACCGCCTCCGGGGGCACGCCCCCACGCGTCCGCGAAACCGGTCGGGCTGTCCGGCTTCTTCCCCGGATGCTCGGGCACGTCCCCACGTCCCCACGCCCCCCGCGACCGCGCCCCCGCGCTCCATGCCCCCACGCGACCGCACTTTCGCGGGACCGGGACGAGGGAGTGGGGGAGTGGTGGGGCGGAGGCCTTTTCCAGTCGGCACCGCGGCAAACCTTGCCTCGAAGACACAGTCGCGCGCCCCTGGGCAAGGCATCTGTTCCTTGACCCCCGGATGAGCGCACCCCAACGATTGTGTGGTGCCCAACCGAGCCCCCGGAGCCGCTCCCGTCACCGAGTCCGCGCCCGAGCCCGATCCCGAGCCCGCTGTCGACGTCGACGTCCTGCACGGCCGTCCCGTGCCCGACCCCTACCGGTGGCTGGAGTCCGCCGACTCCCCCGAGACGCTGAGCTGGCTGGAGGAGCGGGACCGTGAGTACGCTGCGGAGGCGCTCACCTGGCCCCTGCGCGACCGCCTGGCCGGGCTCATCCGCTCCCTGGTGGGCACCGACCTGTGGAGTCCTCCGGTGCACCGGCCCGGCGCGGTGTTCGCCACCGTGCGCCCGGCCGGGAGCGAGCACCCCCGCCTGGTGGTCCTGACCGGGGACGGACCGCCGCGCACCGTCTACGACCCCGTCGCCGAGGACCCCGCCGGGCACACCACCCTGGATGCCTGGGAGCCCTCCCCCGACGCAAGCCTGATCGCCGTGCAGACCTCGTCGGGGGGCGTGGAGCGCGGCGTCCTGCGCGTGATCGGCACGGAGACCGGGGAGCCCGTCGGCCCCGCCGTACCGGGGGTGCGCTACTCCCACGTGGCCTGGGCGCCCCGGAGCGTCCCCGCCTTCTACTACGTGCGCCGCGACGGCGCGCGGGGCGTGCGCGGCGTGTGGCTGCGCCGGGTCCCCGACGGCGCCGAGACGCTCGTCCACGCCTGCACGGCGCCCGGCACCGTGCCCGGGGTGCGCGTCCTGGGCGACCGGTGGCTGCTGGTGACCGAGAGCCACGGCACCGGGCACCGCACCGACCTGTGGCTGGCCGACCTGGCCGCCCCGGCCAACTTGGAGAGCCTCACCAACCTCACCAACCTCACCAACCCAGCCGCTCCGACCGACCCCACCGGTCCGGCTGATCCGGCCGTCCTGACCGACCCGGCCGACGCCCCCGAGCACCCCCCGCTGCGGCCCGTCCAGGTGGGCGAGGAGGCCGAGACCGAGGCCCGGATGGGCCCGGACGGTCTCCTGTACCTGCGCACCACCCTGGGCGCGCCGTGGCGGCGGATCTGCGCGGTCTCCCCCGAGGAGCCGGGGGTGGGGCACTGGCGCGAGGTGGTGCCCGAGGAGGACGGGGCGACCCTGGACGCCTTCGCGCCCTGCCCCGCCGGACCGGAGGGCGGCACCGCCCTGTTCGTCGCGCGCACCCGCCTGGGGATCAGCTCCGCGGCCGTCCACGACACCCGCACGGGCGGGCTCCTGTACACGGTGGACCTGCCCGGCGAGGGGATGGTCTCCGCCCCTGAGGCGGCGCCCGACGGGTCGGTGTACCTGGGGTACGCGGACGTGTCCACCCAGCAGCGGGTCCTGCGCCTGGCCCCCGGGGAGCGGACCCCGCGCCCCTGGCCGCCCGGCACCGCCGAGGCCCAGCCCTCCCCGGCCGTGGAGCGCTCGGTGGTCTGGTGCCGCTCCGCGGACGGCACGCGGGTCCCGGTGACCGTGTTCACCGCCGCGGGCCGCGTACGCACCGCGCCCGGCACGGGGCTGATCCCCGAGCCGACCCTCCTGCACGCCTACGGCGGCTTCGGGCGCCCGCGCCAGTTCGGGTTCAGCGCGACCGTGCTGGCCTGGCTGCTCTCGGGCGGCCGGTACGCCGTCGCCCACGTGCGCGGCGGCGGGGACGCGGGCCGCGACTGGCACCTGGCCGGTTCGGGCCGCGGCAAGCCGCGCGCCGTGGAGGACCTGGTGGCCGCGGCGGCGGCCCTGGTCGGGGCGGGGATGTGCACCCGCGACCAGCTGTGCCTGTCGGGCGGCTCGGCGGGCGGGCTGCTCGTCCTGGCCGCCGCGACCGCGCGCCCGGACCTGTGCGGGGCGGTGATCGCCTCCGCGCCGCTCGCGGACATGGCCCGCTTCGAGCGGATGGGCCTGGGCCGGATGTGGACCCGTGAGTTCGGCACCGCCGCCGACCCCGACGACTTCGCCGCCCTGATGTCCTACTCCCCCTACCACCGGGCGCTGGAGGGCGCCGGGGACGGACACGGGCTGCGCTTCCCCAGCGTCCTGCTCACCGGCTTCCACGGTGACACCCGCACCGACGCCGCCCACCCGCGCAAGATGTGCGCGGCGCTGCTGGCGGCGGCCGCGCGGGAGGAGGGGCGCCCACCCGTCCTACTCCGGTACGAGCGCGACGTGGGCCACGGCCCGCGCGCGGTCAGCCGGGCGGTGGGACTGGCCGCCGACGCGCACGCGTTCGCGGCCCACCGGACGGGGCTGTCGCCGCGCTGAGCGCGCGGGGGCGGTCCTGGCAAGAGAAACGGCACACAGAAAGCGAGGTGTGGTGCGTATGGACCCGATCGAGGTCGAGACCGAGGACCTGGCCGAGGTGACCTCCCGCGACATCACCGCGGGTGGCGACAGCGACGGCACCGACTCCAGCTCCGACTTCATCTGACCGCGTCCCGCCCGGCCCGGTCCCCCCGGGCCGGGCGGGGCCCCACCCCCGTGCACGGAGAGGACGCCCCCTCATGACCGATCCCGGCCACCTGTTCACCCGGACCCTGAGCGACGTCGTGGGAAGGGAGGCCCTCACCGAGCGCCTGTCCGAGGAGTTCGTCTTCGCCGACCTGGGCGCGGACGCGGTGCGTTCGCTGCTGACCTTCGACGACCTCAACGACCTGCTGGCCGCGTGCTCCCCCGAGCCGCCCCGGCTGCGCCTGCACCGGGACGGGGCTCCGGTCCCGGCCGACCGCTACACCGAGGCGGCGACCTCCTCGCGGAGCGCGCGGCGGGTGGTGCGGCCCGAGGCGCTGTACCGGGAGCTGCGGGAGGGGGCGAGCCTGGTCCTGGACAGCGTGGACCGGATGCACCCGCCGGTGGGCGCGGCGGCCGACGACCTCATGCGGTTGGTGCGCGAGCGCGCGCAGGCCAACCTGTACCTGATCTGGGGCGGCTCGCGCGGCTTCGACACCCACTGGGACGATCACGACACGGTGATCGTCCAGGTGGAGGGGACCAAGCACTGGCAGGTGCACGGCCCGGGATCGCGCCCGTACCCGATGAAGAACGACGTGGACCACGCCCACACGCCGCCGCGCGACGCCGACGGCGAGCTGCACCTGGTGTGGGAGGGCGTGCTGCGGCCGGGCCAGGTCATCCACGTGCCGCGCGGCTGGTGGCACACGGTGACCGGGACCGGCGGGGTGAGCATGCACCTGACCTTCGGCTTCACCCGGACGACCGGGGTGGAGTGGGCGGACGCGCTGGTGCGCCGGCTGTTCGAGGAGGAGGTCTTCCGTAAGGACCTGCCGCGCTTCGCCGACCCGGACGTGCGGCGCAAGCACCAGGGCGAACTGGTGACCCGGATCGCGGAGCTGGCCGAGGAGCTGGACCTGGACGGCTTCCTGGCCGAGCGGGACGCGCGCTTCCCGCGCCGGACCTCGTTCTCGCTGCCGTGGCCGGTGGAGGAGAGTGCGCCGCCCGCGCACGCGCGGGTGGAGTTCGTGCCGATCCTGCCGCCGCCGCTGTCGCGGGACGGCGAGAGGGTGGCCGTGACGGTGGGCGGGCGCCGGTACCGGTTCCCGGCCGCGGTCGGGCCGGTCCTGGAGGCGCTCGCCGAGCACCGGGAGCTGACCGTGGCCGGACTGGCCGAGCGCGTGGGCGCGGAGGTCGAGCGGACGGCGGAGGTCGTGTCCGTGCTGTCGCAGCACCACCTGGTGGTGGTGCGGTAGTCGTCCACAGGCGCGCGGAGGGCCTGGTGGGCCCGGCCCCCGCACGCCTACCGTAGTACTAGGGGGGTCCCCGGCCCGCCCGCTTCGCGCTGCCCGCGCCCAGCGGCCACCGGCACCGCGCCAGGGGAGGCGGGTCAGCACGTGGAGGTCTCAGGCGGCCTCCATCCGCAGGGGCGGTCTGCACCGGTCCGCGCCCAGCAGCCACGGGCACCGCGCTAGGGAAGGCGGGCCAGCACGTGGGCGTCGAGGAAGCCCCGCTCGGAGGCCGGATCGTGGAGCAGACGGGCGAACGTGACCAGCCCGGCCCCGGTCACCAGCTCGACGAACCGGTCCACCGGCCAGCTGTAGGCGGGCGCCACCTTGTGGTCGAAGCGGACCGGCTCCGGTCCGTCGGTCGCGAAGAACGAGGCCAGGAGCAGGCCCCCCGGTGCCAGGACACGCGCCTGCTCGGCGAGCAGCGCGGGCAGCTCCCCGGGCGGGGTGTGGATCATCGAGTAGTGGGCCAGCACTCCGCCGAGCGCACCGTCCCCGACCGGCAGGGCCTCCATCCGCGCCTCGTCGAACCGCAGCGCCGGATGTGCCCGCCGGGCGTGCCCGACCATGGCCGGGGAGAGGTCGAGTCCGCGCGCGTCCAGCCCCAGGTCGCACAGCATGGCCGTCAGATGCCCGGGCCCGCACCCGACGTCGGCCGCCCGCGGGTTCCCCGTCCCGCGCACCAGCTCGGCGAAGGTGCCGATCATGTTCCGCGAGAACGGCTGCGTCTCCAAACGGTCGGCGAACATCGACGCGTACAGCTCGACGACCCCGTCATAGGCCGCCCTGGTCTCGTCCTGGTGCTCCGTCATGGAAGAGGAAGCTAGCACCCGCGCGCGCTCGCCGCCTCCCCGAGCCCGCTGCTTCCCCGATCCCGGGGACCGTTCGGCTCGGGGCGGCCAGGACGAGGTGGACGCCGACCGGCCCCGCTACTCCCCCGCTCCCGGGTGCCGTCCCCGCTCCCCCGCGGCGCGCTGGCGCTCCACGTACACCTCGATGCCGTCCAGGACCCGGCGGATGGAGAAGTCCAGGTCCTCCGCGGGCCCGCCCGTGCCCTCCTGCGCGGCGTCCGAGAACTCCTCCATGACCCCCTCCCGGAGCAGCCGGTCGATGGTGGGGAACCCCTCCTCGGTGACGACCCGGCGCAGCCCCCGGCTGTAGTCGCGCCCGGTGTCGGCCATCGTGCCGCCCGCCGCCCGGGCCGCGCGGCTCATGTCCAGCTCGATGCGGATCGTCTCGCGCAGGATGGCGGACAGCATCGTCAGCATCTGGAGCGACCAGCCGAGGTCCAGGCCGGACCGGGAGATCTCGCGCAGCCCCGACTCCATCCAGCGCAGCCCGTTGGGTCCGCTGGGCGGCCCGTTCAGGGAGAGGTAGACCGCCCACGGGTGGCCTCGGTACATCACGATCAACCTGCGGGCCCACTCCGCCACACCGGACCGCCAGTCCCCGTCCTCGCGCGGCTCGGGCGGGTCCCCCTCCATGGCCGCGTCGCTCATGAGGACGAGCATGTCCTCCTTGCTGTCCACGTACCGGTACAGCGACATCGTGGTGTAGCCCAGCTCCTTGGCCACCCGCTGCATGGAGACGGCCTCCAGGCCCTCCGCGTCGGCGATGGCGACCGCCGCCGCCACCACCGCCTCCCGGCTGAGCCTGGGCTTGGGGCCCCTCCTCGGTTCGGGCTGGCGCAGCCCCCACAGGAGCTCGACCTCCCGCTCAATCCGGTTCGTCCCCTGCTGCTCGGCCGTCATACCCCACCCGTCGTCGGCTGCGTCTTTGACACCATCCTAGATCTGTGTATTACTTACACTAATACATGTACGGCATAAACAGTTTATGGAGCACACTGACATGCCCCACACGACCCCGGCCATCAGCGCCGAGGGGTTGCGCAAGGACTACGGCGCCACCCGCGCCCTGGACGGCCTCGACCTGACCGTCGGAGCCGGAACCGTCTTCGGCCTGCTCGGCCCCAACGGCGCCGGCAAGACCACCGCCGTCCGCGTCCTGGCCACACTGCTGCGCCCCGACTCCGGGCACGCCCGCGTCGCCGGGTACGACGTGCTCACCCAAGCCGACCGCGTGCGCGCCGAGATCGGCCTGACCGGCCAGTACGCCTCGGTCGACGAACTCCTCACCGGCCGCGAGAACCTCGTCATGTTCGGCCGCCTGTACGGCCTCACCCCCCGGGGCGCCGACGAGCGCGCCCGTGCCCTGCTGGAGCGCTTCGACCTCGTCGAGGCCGCCGACCGCCGCGCCGACGGATACTCCGGCGGGACGCGCCGCCGCCTGGACCTGGCCGTCAGCCTCATCCAGGAGCCCGGCGTCCTGTTCCTGGACGAGCCCACCACCGGTCTGGACCCCCGCAGCCGCCTCCAGGTCTGGGAGTCGGTGCGCGCCCTGACCGCCTCCGGAACGACCGTGCTGCTCACCACGCAGTACCTGGAGGAGGCCGACCAGCTCGCCGACGCCGTCGCCGTCATCGACCACGGCCGCGTCATCGCCGAGGGCACCCCCGACTCCCTCAAGTCGCAGGTGGGCGGCGACCGCCTCGACGTGGTCGTGCGCGACCCCGCCGACCTGGAGGCCACCGCGCGGCTCCTGGGCGCGGCCGTGTCCGCCCGGGCCAGCGTGCACCGCGAGGAACAGCGCGTCAGCGTTCCGGCCGAGGACCGCATGGAGGCGCTGACCCGGGCCGTGCGCGCCCTGGACGGCTCCGGACTGCGGGTGGAGGACGTCGGCGTCCGCCGCCCGAGCCTGGACGAGGTCTTCCTCGGCCTGACCGGAACGACCGCCACCGGCCACGAAGGCGCACACCGCGCCCCGCAGGAGGTGTCCCGATGACCGCCGCCGCCACCGCTCCCTCGACGGGTCCGCACCCGCTGACCCACGGGAGTCTGCCGCCCCGCCAGCTCACCCGGGCCCAGCGCCTGCGCAAGGCCGGCGCCGACACCCTGGTGCTGACCCGCCGCAACTTCCGGTACATGGTCCGCGACCCCTTCGAACCGGTCATCGCGATCACCATGCCGGTGGTGATGGTGCTCCTGTTCGGCTACGTGTTCGGCGACGTGATGGCTCCCCCGGGCACGGAGAACTACCGTGAGTTCCTGGTCCCGGCGATGCTGGCGATGGTCATGCTCTACGGCGTCGGCGGCACCGCCTCCGGGATCGCCCGCGACACCGCCCGCGACGTGATGAGCCGCTTCCGGTCCATGCCCATGTCCCCCGCGGCCCTGCTCGGCGCCCGCGCCCTGGCGGACATGGCGCGCGCCTGCCTGGAGGTGGCCCTGCTGCTCCTGGTCGGGTTCGCGATGGGCTGGCGCGCTGAGAACGGGGTCCTCGGAGCCCTGGCCGCCGTCGGCGTGCTGCTGCTCTTCCGGCTGGCCCTGGTGTGGCTCGGGGTGCTGTTGGGTCTGGTGCTGCCCACCGCCGACTCCGTGAGCATGGTCGTCTACCCGCTGACGTTCCCGCTCAGCATGCTCTCGACGAGCTTCGTGCCGTCCGAGGCCATGCCCTCCTGGCTGGCCCCCGTCGCCGAGTGGAACCCGCTGTCGGCGGTGGTCACCGCCACCCGCGACCTGTTCGGCAACCCGTCCCTGCCCTCGGACGCCTGGCCCGCGGAGAACGCGCTGCTCGTGGCCCTGGCCCTGCCGGTGGTCGTCATGCTCCTGGCCACCCCGCTGGCCGTGCGCCGCTTCCGGCGGCTCAGCCGCTGACCCGGCCGCGCCGGCCCCGCCCGGTTGCCCCGGTCACGCTGGCCCCGCTCCACCGTTCCGGTGCCCGCGGTCCGGGCGGCTCCCACGAAGGCGGAGCCGCCCGGACGCCCAGCAGAACACGCGGCCCAGCCGTGCCCGCCGGGCGGCCGAAGTCCGGCCGCCTGCCTCCCCCTCACCCTCGCCCGCGAGCCCGGCCCCCGCACCGCGGCCCCACCCCCGTACCCGTCTCTTCCAGAAGGACCGACATGACCGCGACCGCCGCCGCCCCTCCGGAGCGGACCGTCCAGCGCCCCGGCCCCCGCTGGTGGCAGCGCCCCTGGATCCTGCCCCTGGCCCTGTTCAACGCGACCTTCCTGGCCTACGCCCTCCCGCCCTACCTCGGCCTGGACCCGGCCCAGGCCCGTCTGACCGTCCCGGAGGACGTCGCCTGGTACTACCCGCTGCTGATCACCCACATCTTCGTCGGTTCCCTGCTGACACTGCTGGTGATCCTCCAGGTGTGGCCGTGGCTGCGCACCCGCCACCCGGCCGTCCACCGCTGGAGCGGCCGCGTCTACGTCCTGGCCGGGATCCCGCTCGTGGGCGTCCCGGGCCTGCTCATCGCCCCGTTCAGCGGTTTCGGCATCAGCGTCCAGATCAGCAACATCATCTGGGCGCTGATGTGGCTGTCCTTCACCGTCCTCGGGTACCGGATGGCGCGTCGACGCCGCTTCGCCCTCCATCGCGAGTGGATGCTGCGCAGCTTCGCCCTCCTCTACGGCATCGCGTTCAGCCGGGTCCTCACCGTCGTGCTGGTCATGGCGAGCCTGCCTTGGCTGGAGAGCGGGTACGGCGGCGACGCCGAGGCGCTGGGGCTGGCCATCGCCCCGGCCAACGCCTTCCTGTCCTGGATCGTGCCGCTGCTGCTGGTGGAGTGGTGGCTCAAATACCGGCGCCCGCGCGGACGGCGTTCGGGCACGGTGGCCGCCGCCTGAACCCCCGGGGCCCTCCCCGCGGCGCGACCGCGGAGAGGGCCCTTCCGCGTGCCCGAGGTGCACGGGGCTGAGCACACGCCCTGGTGTCCCTTCCGCGCGCCTGAGGCGTGCGCGGTCGGTTCCGGATGTGTCCTCCGCGACCGTGCCCGGACGGTGTGCGCGACCCCGCGCGACCCCGCGCGACCCCCCGCGTGGGGCTGGAGGGACGCAAGAGCCGATCTCTGCCGACCCTTCCGACGCTTGTGGCACACCGCGCGCACAGAGGAAACGGTGCCGGTGACGCACGCCACGCCCGCCGCCCCCGGAGAAAAACGCCCGTACCTGCATCTTCTGCCCGCGTTGCGGTTAGGGGGTAGTCCGATGATCATTGCGGTACACGCGTTCGTTAGGGTAGCCTCACTTAAGAGGCGCAGATGCACTCGTTCCCCGAAGGTCACTGCACCCACACGACCCCCGGACATGACGGCATCGTGCGACGAAGGGCAGGTTACGCGGTGGCTCCAGATCCACTCGACGCGTTCCGCGACGCCTGTGCGCCGCTGAAGTTCGCGCCCCTGCCCGAACTGCTCTCCTTCGAGGAGCTCTCCACCGTTCCCCGCGGCCGCGTGCACTGGCACCAGGCGGGCGCCATGGCCGCGGACGGCTGGCTGCCGGTCCTGTACGACCGGCTCCGCAGCGAGCACGGCCCCGGACACCGCCTCCCCGCCGCCACCAACTTCCTGCGGGTGACCCTGCGCGAGCCCATCTTCCTGGTCTCGGCCTCGCTGTACCTGACCGGGCGCGCCCCGCTGCTGAGCCCGGACACCCTCTACCTGCCCTGGGACTCCGGCCTGGCGCGCTTCGGCACACCCGCCTCGGTCGGCACCCGGACGGCCGTCCTGCCGGACGACCCCGCCGTCGGCCACCCCGACACCGTGGTCGCCGAGGACGAGGACGCCCAGCTGCGGATGGCGGCCGAGGCCCTGTTCGCCACGTTCGAGCCGATCATCGACGCCCTGCACGGGCACACGCGCTCGGGCAAGCGCACCCTGTGGGGCTGGGTGCTCGACACCCTGCACTTCTACATGCTCAACCCGGCCCGCTACCTGGGCCGCGACCCCGAGCAGGCCTGGGAGCTGGCCACCCGCCTGGGCGACGCGGTGGTCGCGGCGGGCGCGGTGACCCGCAGGCGTCCGCGCCTGTTCCCCTTCGCTCCCGACCATCCGCGCGGGACCTGGGCGGTACGGGGCACCTGCTGCTTCGACTACAAGGGCGACCCGGAGCACGGGTACTGCACCACGTGCCCGCTCAAGTGCGACGGCGAGCGCCAGCAGGACCTGTCGGAGTGGCTGCGCGACCCGGCGCTGGCCCCCTGAGCCGTCTTCCGAGCCTTTCCGCGGCGCCGCCGGTCAGCTGACCGGCACCTCCACCGGTTCGCCGAAGAAGGGGGAGAAGACCACGGTCTCGGGCTCCACGTCCCCCTCCACCGTGATCACCCCCGAAACGCTCTGTCCGGGGGCGAGCGTGCGCGCACCGATCTCGTCGGCGTCCATGCCGACGGCCTCGGAGGTACTGTGCTGGTCGCCCTGAGCGTCCACGACCCGGAAGTAGAGCGGGTTGACCTCGATGTCCTCCTGGCCGGTGTTCGTCACCGACACGTCCACGCTCGTGTACTCGCCCTCGGTGTAGAGCGGTCCGGGGTCGAAGTCGGTGGGGGCGGCGGTGAGCTCGGCCCGGGGCCCGGCCGCCTCGCCGCCCTCCTGCCGGGACTCGGTCTCCTCCACCGGGGTCTGCCTGTGGGCCGCCGCGAACAGGGCGACGGTCGTGCATCCGGCGATGACGAACATCAGCAGCAGGAGAACGGCGCAGCTGAGGCCGATGATCTTGCCCCACGGGGTGGGTCTGGCCTCCGGCGGCCCGTAGCCGCCCTGGGGCGGGTAGCCCTGGCCCGCTCCGGGCTCCGGCCCGTAACCGTAGGCCTGTCCGTAACCGCCGGTCTGCCCCGGCGCGTACCCCGGCCCCTGGCCCGAGGGGTAACCGCCCGCCGCGGCGTAGCCCGGGCCCTGGCCGGAGCTGAAGTTGTCCGGCGGCCCTCCGGGCGGCTGACCGCCCGCTCCGGTCGCGGTCCCGTCCGACTCCCCGTATCCGGGGGCGTATCCCGCGTGCTCGTATCCGGCCTGGCCGGGGCCGCTGGGGCCCTCGGAGAGCTCACCGGTCACCGGTTCGGGGGGCGCGCCCGTCGGGTGTCCGCTCGGGGGGACGTCTGCGGGGGCGCCTCCCCCGGCCGAGGGCTCCCCGTAGGCGTGGGCTCCCGTGGAGGGAGGGCTCTCGTGGCGGCCGTGCGGGAGCCGGCCTTCCCCGGGTTGCGTCTCCTGGTGGGGGAAGCGGTGCGGCGGCTCCCCCGGCGGCTGCGGCCCGCCCTCGATCGGATCACCGGCGTCACCGGGGCGCCACTCCTCCGGAGGACGGTGGTTCACCGGGTCCGGGCGCTGTCCCGACTGCTCCTGCGGCACACCCTCGGACTCCCGATCGGACACTGAGAACACCCCTCATGTCAGCGCGGCCCGCCCACCGGAAACCGCCGTTGGGCGCTTCACGCCTGCACGGTAACCGCGGGGGCGGTCTTGAGTGTGGAGATCACGAGGCGTTTTCGGTAAAGGCCCGGGCAAATGACACAGGGCAACGGCACAGGGCGCGGTCACCGCGCCTTCCGGACCGGACGGCCCGGGTCCCCGTTCCCGGGGTCCACGCCCCGGCGACCGTTTCCCTGGACTCCACGCCCCGGCGACAGGCCGGTCGGCGGTCAGCGCGCTCCCGCGGCCCGCCCCCGCCGGTCTCCCCGGGCCAGCCGGGCGCGCAGGGCGAGCACGAACACCGGCACGGTGAACACGGCCGCGAACAGGTTGAGCCCGCCGAAGCCCGCCTGGGCCAGCACCACACCCGACAGGGCACCCGCCGCCGCGCCGCCCAGGTTCATCACCAGGTCGCTCACGCCCTGCACGCGGGGGCGCACATCCGCCGCCAGGGACTCCGCCAGCAGGGCCGTTCCGGACACCAGCCCGAACGACCACCCCAGCCCCAGCAGCACCAGTCCGACCGTCACCCTGGCCTCGTCGTGCCCGGCCGTACCCGCCACCACCGCGGCGGCGACCAGGATGCCCTGTCCGGCCAGCAGCACGGGCACCCGGCCGAACCGGTCGGTGAGCCACCCCACCACCGGGGACAGGGCGTACATACCGGCGATGTGCAGGGAGATGGTCAGGCCGATCACGGTCAGCGCCGCGCCGTGGTGGGACATGTGCACCGGGGTCATGGTCATGACCGCGACCATCACCGTGTGGCTGGCCACGATGCCGACCACCGCCAGCAGCGCCCCGGGGCTGGCCGCGATCACCCGCAGCGCCCCGGCCACGGACAGCCGGGCGCCGGAGGGGGCCGCTCCGGAGGGCCGGTCCGCGGTGGCCGCGTGCAGCGGGTCCGGGCGCAGCAGGGCCAGGATCAGCAGCCCGCCCAGGACGAACCCGGTGGTGGTGAACAGCACCGGGCCCAGCAGGTCGGGCAGGCCGAACAGGACGGCCACGCGCGCGCCGGGGCCGGTGAGGTTGGGGCCCACCACCGAGCCGACGGTGGTCGCCCAGACCACGATCGACAGGTCCCGGCCGCGGCTGCGCTCGGAGGCCAGGTCGGCGGCGGCGTGGCGCGCCTGGAGGTTGGTGGCGGTCCCGGCACCGACCAGGACCATGCCCACGAGGAAGAGCGCGAACGCCTCCAGCACCGTGGCGGCGATGACGACGGTGCCGCCGAGCGCGCCGAGCATCCAGCCCAGCGCGAGGCCGGGGCGGCGGCCGCGCCGGGCGGCCAGCGAGGCCAGGGGCAGGGCGAACACGGCGGCGCCCAGCGTGATCATGGTGGTGGCCATACCGGACCAGGTGTCGGAGCCGGTGAGTTCGAGGGCGATGAGCGCGCCCACCGCGATCATCGCGCCCATGCCCACGCCCCCGACCACCTGGGCGAGCATGAGGACCAGGACGGTGCGCCGCTGGAGCCGGGCCCGTTCCGGCTCGGTGAGGGCGTTCCCTGGCTGAGCGGTGTGTGTCGACACGCGTCCGTCCTCTGTTCGGTCCTACCAACGGAGGAATCCTAGTCAGAAGCGTGTTATGCCCGCCATGTCGTAATAGCCACCTTTACGGACGTCGCTCAGCCGCGTCCGTAGCGCCACCGAAGGAAGTCGTGCTCGCGCTCGACGTAGCGCATCTCCGAGTACAGGGTGTGCGGGTCGCGCGCGCTGATGACGACACCGCCCGCGGGGACCACCGGCCAGCACGCGAACGCCCAGAAACAGCGGGTGTAGGGACCCCACAGGACCACCCACGCACCCTGCTTCTGCCACTCGATGTGTTCGGCGATCCGGCGCTGTTCCTGCTCCCCAGTCCTGTCCATGCCGATGGTGGACATACCCGGCGCGGGGACGGGTGATCAGGCCGGAACCGGCCACGCCACCGGTGACCTGCGACCCTTGCCGAACACGGGATTCGGACCCTCGCTCCGGAGGTTTCGGCCGCGCGGGAGCGGGTCCGGGCGCCGTGGAGGCGCCGCACCGGAGCCCCGGAGACGGGGCCCCGACACCGCGGGAACACGTCCCGCCTGCGAGGACACCGGCCCCGTACGACGACGGTGCCCGCGGCGACGCGGGGGCGTCGGCGCGGGCACCGAGGGGAGCCCGGTGGCGGGGCCGGGCGGACCCGGGTTCGGAGAACCGGGTTCAGCGTCCGGAGACCAGCGCGCTCCCCGGCACCGGCTCGGCCGGGTCCTCGCCCAGGGAGACGATCGCGTTGTCGCGGTCCACGTGCACGATGTGCTGGACGTGCTCGGCCCGCTCGGCCTCGGTGAGCTGGGCGTAGGAGATGATGATGACCAGGTCGCCGGGGCTGACCAGCCGGGCGGCGGCGCCGTTGATGCCGATGACGCCGGTACCGCGTTCGCCGGTGATCGCATAGGTGACCAGCCGGGCGCCGTTGTCGATGTCGACGATGTGGACCTGTTCGCCGTCGACGATGTCGGCGGCGTCCATCAGGTCGGCGTCGATCGTGACCGACCCGACGTAGTGCAGGTCGGCCTGTGTGACCGTGGCGCGGTGGATCTTGCCGTTGATGAGGGTGCGCAGCACTGCTCAAGCCTCGTTTCAGGTGTCTTGCGAACTACAGGCCCAAGGGTCCCGTGTCTCTCCATGATGGCCCCTTCGGGTGCCGCTCCGGCCACCGGGGTCCACCATCGCGTCCAACAGCACCCGTCACCGGGGTGTTCCGCGTGTGGCGTCCGCCACCCGGGCGCGCGCTCCGCCCGCGCGACCCCGCCGACCGTCCCGACGCGGCCGGGGACGCGGCTGTCGCGTTCCCCGCTCACCGACCGGGCTCGCTGGGGCACAATGGGACCGCGCGTACCCGGACCTCCCTGAGCCCCCGGGCGGTCGCCCCGTGCGGCGCCCCTCCTCGTGCGGGGGACGCCGCGGACGGTGTCGGGACGGGGGGCAGTACGAGGGGGTGGTAGCGGTGTCGGTGGACCACAACGGCGGTCGGAGGGTCACGGCGGCCCCGGTGCGTCGGGCCACCATGCGCGATGTCGCGGCCCTGTCCGGGGTGAGCCTCAAGACGGTCTCGCGCGTGGTCAACGACGTCTCCACCGTCTCCGAGGAACTGCGCGACCGCGTCATGCGGGCCGTCGCACAGCTGGACTTCCGGCCGAACCTGGCCGCCTCCAGCCTGCGCCGCACCGACGGCGCCACCCGCCAGATCGCCCTGCTGCTGGAGAACGTGGCCAACCCCTTCTCCGCCACGCTGAGCCGAGCGGTGGAGAACGTGGCCCGCGAGCACGGCACCCTGGTCTTCGCCGGGAGCCTGGACGAGGACCCCCGGCGCGAACTGGAGCTGGTGCGGGCGGCCACCCTGCACCGGGTGGACGGAATCCTCCTGGTCCCGGCCGCGCCCGACCACGGCTACCTGCACCGCGAGATCCGCACCGGCACCCCAGTGGTGTTCGCCGACCGCCCGCCGCACGGTCTGGACGCCGACGCGGTCATGGCCGCCAACACCGAGGGAGCCCGCGAGGCGGTGCTGCACCTGGCCGACCACGGGCACACCGAGATCGCCTTCCTCGGCCACGAACGAGGTATCAGCACCGCGGACGAGCGCCTGACCGGCTACCGGGCGGCACTGGCCGAACGGGGCCTGCCCGAGCGCCCCGGGCACGTGGTGTGCGGTCTGACCGGCTCAGCCGGAGCGGCGCGGGCAACCGGCGCGCTGCTGGACTCCGCGCACCCGCCCACGGCGCTGTTCACCGCCCAGAACCTGGTGACCATCGGCGCCATCCAGGCCCTGCAGGAGCGCGGCCTGCACGAGCGCGTCGCGGTGGTGGGCTTCGACGACTTCCCCATGGCCGACCTGCTCACGCCCCGGGTGACCGTGATCGCCCAGGACGTGATGCGGATCGGCGCCCTGGCGGTGCGGCGCCTCTTCGCGCGCATCGCGGGCGACGACGGCCCGCCCCGCGAGGAGCGGGTGCCCACCGCGCTCGTCGTACGCGGCTCCGGGGAGATCCCTCCTCCGCCGTGATCTTGTACTTACAGCGAGGTTGGGCGGTCGAGACGCGCTATAAGTACAAGATCATCGCAGGTCAGAACCCTTGCGTCACACCGGCAACGGTTCCGGCCGGTCCACTAGGTGAACGAGGAGTAGGCCACCACCCCGCGCCGCACCAGGTCACCGGCCTTGCGCGCGGTGGAGCGCACCTCGGCGTCTCCGCTGGCCCCGGCGATCTGGCTGAGCATGTCCACCAGCATCTTGGCGGTGCGCACGAAGTCCCCGGCGGGCATGTCGGCCTGGCGCAGGATGGCGTCCAGCCGGTCGCCGCCCGCCCACCGGTGCGCCGTCCACACGAAGCCCAGGTCGGGCTGGCGCAGGAACGACACCCGGTGCCGGGACTCGACCTCCCCCAGCTCACCCCACAGGCGCACCATCTCCGTGAGCGTCTCCTCGATCCGCCCGCCGGGCAGACGCGGGTAGGCGTCGTCGCCCCGACGCGCCTCGTAGACCAGCGAGGCGGCGCAGGCCGCCAGCTCGACCGGGGTCAGCCCCTTCCACAGGCCGCGGCGCAGGCACTCGGCCACGAGCAGGTCCAGCTCGGAGTAGACCTTGGCCAGCCGCGCCCCGTCGTCGGAGACACTGTCGCCCTCCAGGTACCCCAGGTCCTCCAGCACCCCGCACACGCGGTCGAAGGTGCGGGAGATGACGTGCGAACGCCCCTCCACCCGGCGGCGCAGGCTGTCGGTCTCCCGGCGCAGGCGGAAGTAGCGCTCGGCCCAGCGCGCGTGGTCCTCGCGGTCGGCGCACCCGTGGCAGGGGTGCTGGCGCATCTCCCCGCGCAGGCGCAGCACCTCGGAGTCCTCCCCCGCCTCGCGCGATCCCCGCTCGTAGACGGGGTCGGTACCGCGCTCCTTGAGCTTGTTGCGCAGCGTGGAGGCCAGGTCCTGACGCGAGCGCGGCGACTTGGCCGAGAACGACTTGGGCACGCGGATGCGCCCGGAGGGGTGCACCGGCACGGTGAAGTCGCTGGCGTTGACCCGCTTGACCTGCTTGTCCACGGTGAGCACCAGGGGCGCGGGCAGGTCGTGGCGCAGACCCGGGTCCAGCACGACCGCGTGCCCGGAGTAGCGGCCCGAGGGGATGCGGATGATGTCGCCGGGGCGCAGTTTCTCCAGGCTCTCCAGGGCCTCGTCGCGGCGCCGGACCGAGCGGTTCTTGGAGAGCATGGACTCGCGGTCGCTCAGGGCGCGGCGCAGCGCGGCGTACTCCATGAAGTCACCCAGGTGGCACTCGGCCGCCTGGGCGTAGCCCTCCAGGGCCTCCTCGCTCTTGCGCAGCTGTTTGACCAGGCCCACGACGGCGCGGTCGGCCTGGAACTGGGCGAAGGACGCCTCCAGCATGTTGCGGCTGCGCTGGCGGCCGACCTGGCCGACCAGGTTCACCGCCATGTTGTAGGAGGGCTGGAAGCTGGAGTTGAGGGGGTAGGTGCGGGTGCCCGCGAGGCTGGCCACCGACTCGGGGTCGGTCCCGGCCTGCCACACGACCACCGCGTGGCCCTCCACGTCGATGCCGCGCCGACCGGCGCGTCCGGTGAGCTGCGTGTACTCGCCGGGGGTGAGCTGGGCGTGGGTCTCGCCGTTCCACTTGTCGAGCTTCTCGATGACCACCGTGCGCGCGGGCATGTTGATGCCCAGGGCCAGGGTCTCGGTGGCGAACACCGCGCGGATGAGGCCGCGCGAGAACAGGTGCTCGACGATCTCCTTGAACGTGGGCAGCATCCCGGCGTGGTGGGAGGAGATGCCCGCCTCCAGGGCGCGCAGCCACTGCTCGAAGCCGAGCACCGCCAGGTCCGCGGGCGGGATGTCGGCGCACCGCGTCTCGGCGTACTCGCGGATCTCGTCGGCCTCCTCCGGGGTGGTGAGCACCAGCCCGGCCGCCAGGCACTGGCGGACGGCGTCGTCGCACCCCGCCCGGCTGAAGACGAAGGTGATCGCGGGCAGCAGGCCGCCGTCGTCGAGCTCCTCGATGATGGTGGGCCGCGAGGGCGGCGCGAACCGGGAGCGGGGACGCACATTGCCGCGGGCCCGCGACTGCGGGTGCCGGCGCCGGTTGGCCAGCTGGGTGACGCGCGAGTCCTCCTCGGCGAAACGGGTCAGCCGGGGGTTGATCCGCAGTCTCTGCCCGCCGACCTCGATCTCGCGGGGCTGCCAGCCCTGGCGGCGGCGCTCGCGCCTGCGCTTCTTGGCGCGCCCGGTGGAGCCCTCCTGCCCGTCGCGGTCCTCCGGGTCGGAGGCGGGGTCCTCCTCCATGTCCACGAACAGGTCGTGGACGCGGTTGCCGACCATGACGTGCTGCCACAGCGGCACGGGCCGCTTCTCGTCGACGATGACGGTGGTGTCGCCGCGCACCTGCTGGAGCCACTCGCCGAACTCCTCGGCGTTGCTGACGGTGGCCGAGAGGGCGACCATGCGCACCGACTCGGGCAGGTGGATGATCACCTCCTCCCAGACCGCGCCGCGGAAGCGGTCGGCGAGGTAGTGCACCTCGTCCATCACCACGTAGGCCAGGCCGCCGAGGGTGGACGAGCCCTCGTAGAGCATGTTGCGCAGCACCTCGGTGGTCATGACGACCACGGGCGCCTCGCCGTTGACGCTGTTGTCACCGGTCAGCAGCCCGACCTGGTCGGCGCCGTAGCGCTTGACGAGGTCGTTGTACTTCTGGTTGGACAGCGCCTTGATGGGCGTGGTGTAGAAGCACTTGGTGCCCTCGCTCAGGGCCAGGTGCACGGCGAACTCGCCGACCACGGTCTTGCCGGAGCCGGTGGGCGCGGCCACCAGCACCCCGTGGCCGCTCTCCAGGGCCTTGCAGGACCGGATCTGGAACGGGTCGAACTCGAACCCGTAGAGGCCCTGGAAGGCCTCGATGGCGGCGCTGGAGGACTCCTGGCGCCGACGGAAGGCGGCGTACCGCTCAGCGTGACTACTCATATGGCCTCCAGCCTATGAGGTCAGCTCCAACATCTCGACCGCTTTGGGCGCCACCTCGCAGACCAGCGGCGGCTCCCCGGTGCGTTCGCCGTCGGCGTAGGCGGTGCCCGCCGCGCCGCGGATGGTGACGGTGCGCCCGCGCTCGACCACCACCTCGTCGAGGCCGGTGTGGCTGCCGTTGAAGACGCGGGGGAACACGCGCAGGAAGCGGCCGATCGGGGCCTGGCGGACGAAGACCACGTCGAGGAGGCCGTCGTCGGGGACGGCGTCGGGGCACACGCGCATGCCGCCACCGTAGGCGCTGGTGTTGCCGACCGCGACGAGCATCCCGGGTTCGGCGATGCGGCGCCCGTCCACCTCGATGTCGTAGTCGATGGGGCGGAAGGAGCGCAGCTCGGCCAGGAGCCCGGCCACGTACCCGGCGCGGCCGACGCGGTAGCGGAACCCGTTGACGCGCTCGTTGACCCGGGCGTCGAAGCCGCAGGCCAGGACGCTGAGGAAGTAGCGCTGCGTGCCGTCGGCCAGGGTCAGGCGCACGGCGTCGGCCGGGCGGGTGCGCCCCCGCAGGATCGCCTCGGCCACGTCCCGGGCCGACCCTCGGGGGCGGCCGAAGGCGCGGGCGATATCGTTGCCGGTCCCGGTGGGGACCACGGCCAGGGGGACCCCCGTGCCCACCACCGCCTGCAGGGCCTGGTGGACGAGCCCGTCGCCGCCCACGGCCACGAGCGCGTCGGGCCGGTCGGAGGCGGCCAGGCGTGCCATGCGGCGGCTGTCGGCGGCCGAGCGGCCGGTGTAGACGTGCACGCGGGCCCCGGCATCGCGCAGTGCCTCCTTGAGGCGTACCGCGACGACGGCCGCGCGGCGCCGCCCGGAGTTCGGGTTGACCAGGAGGGCGATGTGTGGGGGCATGGGAGTCCTAGCGGGAACGGGGGCGCGGGACGCGCCGGGGCGCCCCGTGCCCGGTGCGCTCGTCTCCCGCTGGCCACGGGGGCGGGAACGGAGCGCGGCGGTGTGGCCGCGGGCTCCCTGGCCCGGACCGTGGGCCCGGCCGGGGTACCCGATGGGTCACACTACCTACCCCCGCCCCGCCACCGCACCAGTCGGCCACCAGGTTTGTGACGGCCTCGGTTCCCGGCCCGGGGGCACGCGCCGCCGCACCCGCCGCAGGCCTGGTCTCCGGCCCGGCCCTCCGAAGGTCCCGGCCTCCGGCCGTGCGGGACCGTGCGCGGCCGGGTCCGCGGGAGGTCTCAGTTCCCGGCGGTGTGGGGCTGCGCGGTGCCGTACTCGCCGGGGCTCATGATCCTGCCCTCCAGCGTCGGCTGCGCGACCGGCTGCTCGGGCTGGGCCTGCGGACGGGGCCGCGCGGCGGCCCGCTGCGGCTCGGCGGGCCGGGGCCGCGCGCCGTCGGCGTCGCCGTCGTCGCTGTGCATGCCCCTGGTCTCGGCCCTGAGGATGCGGGCGCTGCGCCCCAGGGAGCGCGCCAGGTCCGGAAGCCTCTTGGCTCCGAACAGCAGTAGCGCGATGACCAGGAGGATCAGGATCTCACGTGCCCCGAAACCCATCGTTCTCACTTCCTTCTTACCGCGGCGTGCCCCGTGGCACGGCCTCCTCGGCTCGGGTGCCCGGTCCCCCGGGTCCGCGGCCGCTCGACACAACGATGAACCACGCGTGCGGTGTCCGTCATCCGGGGGGCCGGAAACGGTACCCCATGCCGGGCCCGGTGATGAGGAACCTCGGCGCCTTGGGTTCGGGTTCGAGCTTCTTGCGCAGCTGGGAGACGTACAGGCGCAGGTAACCGGTGTCGGTGACGTGCTCGGACCCCCACACGTCCGCCAGCAGCCTCTGGCGTGTGACGAGCTTGCCCGCGTGGCGCATGAGGTGGCGCATGAGGATCTCCAGGATGCGCCACTCGGTGGGGGTCAGCCGGACGCTCTCCACCCCCGACCCGCCCTCGCGGGTCACGGTCCTGGCCGACAGGTCCACGGTCAGCTCCCCAGCCTGAACAGCGGTTCGGCGTCGCCGCCCGCGCCCCGACGGGTCAGGGCCCGCACCCGCGCCAGGAACTCGTCGATGGAGAAGGGCTTGGTGACGTAGTCGTCGGCGCTGAGGACCGCCCCGCCCGAGCGCAGCCGCACCGCGTCCAGGGCGAAGGCCTCCCGGTGCGGCCGACCAGGGCCCTGAGGGCGTCCTGGCCCCGCAGGACGCTGCCCGCGACGGTGGCGAGCAGCTCGAACCCGGCCCCGGCCCGCCGGGCGGCGCGGGTGCGGCGCGCGGCCTGGTCGACGACGTAGCCGACCAGGACCGCGTTGAGGGCGTACAGGACCGGGGCGCCCAGGTGGAGGGGGTGGTCGATCCTGATCTGGAGCAGCGGTTCGATGAACAGCAGGTCCAGCGTGACGGCGGACATCACGGCGGCGTAGAGCGCGGGCCAGATGCCGCCGGCTAAGGCCACGACCACCACCAGCAGCTGGTAGGACAGCACGTCCGCGACCAGCGACTCCGTGCTGCGGTGGAAGACCAGCAGCCAGGTCAGGAGCGGGCCCGCGGCGAGCGAGAGCGCGAACCCGGCCAGGCGGCGCCGGAGGCTGAGCGCCCCTCCCAGGCGGGGCAGGGTGAGCCCCCTCGCGGCCGCGGCGTGGTTGACGATGTGCACGTCGATGGGGCCCGACTCGCGGATGACGGTCGCGCCGACCCCGGGGCCGGTGAGCGCGGTGAGGAGGCGGCCGCGGCGGCTGATGCCGATGACCAGCTGGGTGGCGTCGACCGCTCGGGCGAACTCCACCAGCGAGCGGGGAATGGCGCAGGGCCCTATTTCCTGCGGGTGGCCACCTTTTCCACAGGTGGTGGTTGGGGGTGGCAGCGGGTAGCTCCGTGATGGTTTCCTGGAAATAGGGGGGATCCCACCCACGTGCGTTTCGGCATGCCCTCAACCGGCCGACAACAGGAAAAGAATCCCTCAACCGGCCACCAGCAGGAAAAGAACAAGGAATTGAGGGGTAGGGAGGGGCCGCCAACAGGGCTCCTCCCTACGCTATTCCTGCCAGGGGTTGTCGGCGGCGACGAAAGCGCGCCTGCTGCCGCGCAAGGGCGCGGGGATGCGGAAAAACGGTCAGCGTCCGGCGGGGGCGGGGGTGTCCAACGAACAGCGGCACCAAAGGCGGGAGCCAACTGGCGGAGGGCGACCAACGCCCAGGGCGTGGGGGTGGTGGGGCTCTGCTGCGTCGGCACCAACGGCAAGCGGGCCCTCCCGCTTCGGGCAACGACTCCGGCCCCTGCGGCCGGGGCGGGTGACGATGGCACCAACAGCGAGCGATCATTTCGGCCGCGCATTTACGGACACTTTTTGGTCCGCCCTAATTGTGGCTTTCCAATCAGGGGCGGATTCTAGGAAAGATGGCCAAAAGGCGGTGAATTCAAGGCTGTGAATGCTGGAACAATGGTGGATTCTGGCTTATAATAAGAGGTATGGAGATGATGCTTGCAGCGCCCGACGCGGCCCCCGGGGAGTGCTCCCCGGTCGTGGTCGCGCTGGCCGGTGCGCGCGAGATCATCGACCAGGCATGGAGTGGGGAAGTGCCGCCCGGAGCGGACGAGAGTGCGGCTGAGGAAGTCGCTGCCCTGTGGGCGCAGCTGGAGAAGATCCGCTTGCGCGCGTTGACGCGGATGGCGGGTTTGTACGCGCGGGGCGAGGTGGCCCGCTACAGCGGTTACTCCACGTTGGACAAGTGGCTGGTTCACCACGGCAAGATGCCCACCGCCCAGGCCAAGGACCTGGCCCGTCTGGCCCAGCACGTGCACGAGGAGACGCTGCCCGCCACCACTCAAGCGGTGGCTGAGGGCGCGGTGGTGTTGGGTGAGGCGGTGGCGATCGCCAAGGCCACCGACACAGCCGTCCAGAACCGGGATGAGAACCACTTTCCCGACGAGCAGGGGTACCGGGGCGGGTTTGAGTCGGCGTTGGTGGCCGCGAAGGTCGAGCGGCCTGCGTTGTCGGTCAACCAGCTTCGGTCGGTGGCCCGCCAGGTCGCCTACCGGTTGGACCCGCACCGCCTGGACCGCGACCACGCAGCCGCTCACGCCGCACGCGGCCTGACGGTTCATGACACGTTCCAGGGCAGCTACCAGTTGCAGGCCTGGGGAGGCAGTGGGGACGCGTTGGTCGTGCGCGCGGCCATCGACACCTTCACCACCCCA
The DNA here is from genome assembly GCF_008638355.1 of Nocardiopsis deserti. Taxonomy (NCBI): domain Bacteria; kingdom Bacillati; phylum Actinomycetota; class Actinomycetes; order Streptosporangiales; family Nocardiopsidaceae; genus Nocardiopsis; species Nocardiopsis deserti. The sequence continues at coordinate 33,068 of NZ_VWVS01000020.1, forward strand.
CCGAGTGAGGACGACACCCGCACCCGGTCCCAGCGTGAGCATGACGCGCTCATCGCGGCACTGCGCTTTGCCACCACCCACACCGGATGCACCCAGGCTCCGGCTCCGTTGGCGCAGATCCGCATCGTCGTACCGGTGCAGACTTACCTGAACGCCCAGGGCCAGGAGGTTCCGGCCTTGGACGAGCGCGGACGGGTGATCCCGGCCGGGGTGGTGCACGAGTTGGCGGGGGACTCCGAGGTGGTGCGGATGCTCACCGCACCCCCCACCGGACAGGTCCTGGATGTGGGCCACAGCCGACGGCTGGCCTCAGCCCGACAGCGCACCGCCGCCTTCCACGGACACACCACGTGCGCCCACCCGGGCGGATGCGAGGTGCCGGTGACCTGGTGCCAAGCCGACCACGTCACCTCGTTCTCCCGAGGAGGGCGCACGGTGGTAGCCAACTTGCAACCGTTGTGCGGCCCGCACAACCGGGCCAAGTACCAACGCGAACTGCGCACACACCAACACCGAGGACAAGGACGGCACCACCCGCCCGGCGGGGACCCGGACCCACCGCCCCGGGAATGACCCCCGGCCGTACCGAGCCCCGGCATGCCCGCGCCCGACACGCAACCCGCGCCCAACGCCCACCGTCGTCGCTGCCACCGTCGCCCACCCCCACCACCGGGGGCCGGTACCGCTGCCCGAGGCCGGAAGGTCCGCTCGCCTTTGGTGCCAACGCAGCAGAGGCCCACCACCCCCGAACGCCCACCGTTGACCGCCCTCCCGCACCACCACGCGGCAGCCGGTGCCGCTGCCTCGGCCACCATCAGCGGGTGGGGCGTTGGGCGGGGACCCCGGACACCCGCTGCCTTTGATGCCAACGCAGGAACGAGCAACCACCCCCGAACCCCCACCGTTGAACGCCCTCCCACACCACTACGCGGCAGCCGGTGCCGCCGCCACCGCCACCACTCGCGACCAGGGCGTTGAACAGGGACCCCGGACATCCGCTGCCTTTGATGCCAACGCAGGAGCGAGCGACCACGCACGCACAGCAAGCGTTGAACGCCTGCCTCATGCCCGCGATCGCTCCGGGGCACTCCCCCGACGACCTAGTAGTCGTTCTCCTCGCACCAGTTCGCGATCAGTGACACCGCCTCCTGCGGCTGGTCATAGTTGTCGTTGTAGATCTGGAGCACCTCGTCGTCGATCGCGGGCGCCGCCGCCACCGCCATCAGCGTGAGCCGCTCCCCGCTCTCCGCGATCTGGGCGGCACCGTCCTCCCGGGCCTGGGCCGCTTCGACGGCTCTGCCGCAGACGTCGGCGGTGGCGTCCTCCCCGGAACCGGTCGAGGCGGATACCGAGGGCGAGTGGGACGGGGAGGGAGACGGGGACGGTGTCACCGCCTCCGCGGCGGAGGGGGACGGGGACGGGGAAGGAGCTGCGCCGTCGTCAACGCCTCCGTCGGCACCCGCACACGCCGTCACCGCCGCGAGCAGGAGGACCGCGGTAAGAAATCGCACCATCACGCACCTTCGGGGTCGGAGGACCGCCCGGGCACGGCCCACGGAAAACCGTGACCGTGCGCGTCGGGGCGGCCACAGGACCAGGACAACACTAGGCCCGCCATGCGGTCAGCGCACCCCCTGACCGGTTCCGGTCAGGGTCCGTGCCACACGCCCGGCAGGAAGGTGGGACAGCCGTGTTGCGGCCCGCCCCAAACGACATCTGCCAGACCACAGCCGCCCGGCCCGGCCACGGCGCGGACCACCGTGGACCTGCGGGGCGCACCGGTTCCACCAGTACCGTCGGCGAGCACTCCGCAGCCGGTCCCGGCCACGCTGCGCACGGTCTCGGCCACGCTGCGCACGGACGTGTTTGCGGACGCCCCCAAAGCCCTCCCTCGGAGTCCGAACCCGGTCCCCGCGGAACCGGCGCGCACCGCGTCCGCGTTGGGCGGGCGACACCAGCGCACCGGCCGCCAGCGCGCCGCGGCGCACACGACGCCTCCCGGAAGGAAGCCATGGTCCTCAAACGCCTGCTCGCCGCCTTCGGTGCCGACGGACCCACTGTCGACACCGTCCTGCCGCACCCCCACACCCGGCCCGGAGACCTGTTGGAGGGCAGCGTCGAGCTCACGGGCGGCGGAAGCCGCACCGACATCGCCGAGATCGTCCTCGTGCTGGTCGTCCAGACCGAGGACGAGGAGGGGGAGGCCACCGGCGGCGCGGAGTGCACCCGCGTCCCCGTGGCGGCGGGTGTGAGCCTGGACGCCGGGGAGCACCTGTCGATCCCCTTCAGCCACCCGGTCCCCTGGCAGGCGCCCGTCACCGAGGCCGGGGGCTCGTCGCTGCCAGGTGTCTCCGCGGGATTGCGCACCGAGGTGGTCGTCGACGGGGCCGCCGACAAGGGCGACCTCGACCGCGTCCACATCCATCCGCTGCCGGTCCAGGAGCACGTGCTGGAGGCGATGCCGCGGCTGGGGGCCGTGTTCGCGGGGGTGCGGGTGGAGGGCGGGCCGCCGCCCGGACCCCACGAGGAGGCCGCGTTCCTCCAGAGCCTGGTGTTCCACCCCGCCGAGCACCACGCGCACGAGGTCGGCGAGGTGGAGGTCCTCTTCTGCGCCGATCCGGCGGGCGTCGCGGTGGGCTTCGCCTTCGACCGCCACGCCGAGGAGTTCTCGGAGGGCGGCGCCCCCAGCTGGCTCCGGGCCGAGCACTCCGACGCCGACCACACCGACTGGACGCGGGCGGTGGACGAGTGGATCGGGCAGGCGCTGTACCGGCGCCGCGGGTTCTCCGGCCACCCCGGGCACGAGGGGGAGCACGGGGAGCAGGAGGGCGGCGGCATGCTCGGCGCCGTCGGCGGGGTCGCGCTCGGTGTCGCGGGCGGCCTCGCGGCGGGCTACGTGGCGGCCGAGGTCGTGGACGAGATCGGCGACGCGTTCGAGGGCGACGAGGACGAGCCCGAGGAGGCAGAAGAGGTGGAGGAAGTGGAGTAGGGACCGGAGGAGAAGTGGCTCGCCGGGCCCCGCGCCATCGCGTGGAGGACCGTTTCGAGGCCGGGGTCCGCTCCGGTTCCCGGCCCGGCGCACACCCCGCTCCGCGCGCGCCGGACGCCGCCGTGCTGACGGTGCCCGGCGCACGGGCGGGTCGGTGCTACTCGGAGCCCTCCGCGTCGTTGCGCTCGGCTTCCTCGCGCTGGCGGCGGTGGTACTCCTCCATCGCCCGGGGGGTGTTCAGCGGCGAGGGGACCCAGGCCACCTCGGTGTCGACCTCACCGCGCTGGATGCGGCGCTCCTCCTCGGTGAGGTACTCCTCGGGGATGTCGAACTCGCCGTCACGGGCGCCCAGGACGAAGGCCTCCCACTCGGCGGGAGTGAAGAACAGGGTGCCCTTCTCGGGGGACTTGCCGTCGCGAACTGCACGGAAGCCGTCGTCGAAGGTGGCGACCTCGACCACGGCCTCGGACTCCTCCTTGGACAGGGAGGACCGCATCCAGACCGCGTCGGTGGTGTCGTGCCACTTCTCGTTGCCCATGGCCTCGGGCGGGAGCTCCCGCTCGGTCTCGGTCCGCTCGCTCATCGCACTTCCTCATTCCCAGCAACCGGCGTCGGCCGGGGTCCCCGGACCGACGGGACAGCGCCGCGGCCTGCCCCACCGCCCGACCCTAGCGTGTGCCGGAGGGGCTCAGGAGCGCCTTCCGCTCTCCTCGCCCACGTCGGGGCCGTCCAGCGGTGAGGGGGTTTCGTCCAGCTCGGAGGGCGTCTCGTCGAGTTCGGAGATCTGGTCGTCGTCCAGGTCGGCGTAGGGGTCGTCGCGCCTCTTGCGCCGGTCGTTGAGGAAGGCGAACAGCTCGGCCACCTCGAAGAGGACGATGAGCGGAACGGCCAGGGCGAGCATGGAGATCGGCTCGGCCGGGGTGATGACGGCCGCGATCACGAACACCGTGAAGATGATGACGCGGCGCCACTTGGCGATGGCCGCGTGCGGCAGGACCCCGAGGATGTTGAGCAGCACCACCAGCAGCGGCAGCACGAAGCCGAGGCCGAACATGCCCATCATGATGAGCATGTAGTTGAGGTACTCGCTGATGGTGAGGAAGGGGTCGGCGTCCTCGGGCAGGAACCCGAAGAGCATCGTCAGCGCGTACGAGGTGATGAAGTACGCCAGGATCGCGCCCGTGACGAACAGGATCGCGGCCAGGGGAGCGAAGATGTAGGCGTAGCGCTTCTCGCGCCCGTGCAGGGCCGGGGCGACGAAGGCCCACAGCTGGTACAGCCAGAACGGCGCGGAGACGAGGGCGCCGACGAAGAGCCAGATCTTCATGGAGACGAAGAAGGCGTCGAAGGGCCCGGTGACGATGAGGGAGCAGTCGTCGGGACCGTTCACCTGGGACACCGGCAGGGAGCAGTAGGGCTCCACCAGGAAGTCCCACACCCACTCGTCGGTCAGGACGCCGACCACCGCGCCCAGGGCGAGGGCGATCATCGCCTTCACCAGGCGGTTGCGCAGCTCGCGCAGGTGGTCCATGAGCGGCATCCGGGCCTCGGGGTTGGTGGCCCGGCTTCGTGCCCTCATCGTGCGGTCACTCTCTCGTCGTCTCCTGCGGCCCCGTGCCGGTCGGCGTCAGGGCCCTGGACTCCGGGGCGGACGGAGCTGGCGCGCGTCGCTCCGCGGCCTCCGGGAACCTAGTTGCCGTAGGTGCGGTGCGTGGTCTCACCGGACTCGTCGACGATGCGCTGGCCGGGGGGCAGCTGCGGGTAACCCTGCTGCTGGGGCTGCTGCGGCTGCTGCGGCTGCTGCGGCTGCTGCGGGTAATCCTGCTGCTGGGGCTGCCCGGGCGCGTTCTGCTGGGAGGCCTGCTGGTCGTGAGCCTGGGCGCGGGTGTCCGCGTTCTCCTCGGACTCGTTGTTGTCGTCGACCATGCCCTTGGTCTCAGCCTTGAGGATGCGCGCGCTGCGTCCCAGGGAGCGGGCCAGGTCCGGGAGCTTCTTGGCTCCGAAGAGCAGGATCGCCAGGACGATGAGGATGGCGATGGTAGGTCCGTTGAACGGTCCCATGGTTCTACCTCTCTGTGGGGCGCGACCAAGCGCCTTCGATGGTACGCGCATTCGGACACGGGGCCGTCACGGCCCCGCACCGCCGCGGCCGACGCGCTCACGCAGGTCAACGCTGCTCGCCCGGTACTCGTCCGACGCCCGTGCCACCGCTCGGGACAGCAGCCCCGCCGCGCGGCGTGCGCGCAGCCCGAGAGCGCCGATGGCGACGAGCCCGGCCGCAACCACACCGAACAGGACAGCGAGGACGATCACGCTGCAACCTTATCCCTTCCGACCCGAACTGTCCCCTGACCCGGGGTGAACGTCTGGGCTTCACTCGGGAGACGAAGTGGTCTCGACCAATTTCGCGGAGGTTTGGGGCGTCCGGTAGTGCTCCAGCGCACGGCGGGCCTCGGCCCGGGCCTCCTCGGCGAGCGCCACGGGAGACACCACGCGCCCCTGCTGGCCCAGGCGCAACGCCAGCCGCACCACCCAGGCCGGGGCGGGGGTGCGCAGGGTGGCGCGGACCCCTCCCCCGGGCAGCTCGGCAACCGACTCGCACACGTAGTCCTCGGTCACCCAGCGGGCCGCGGGCTCCAGGTCCAGGACGACCAGGGCGTCGCGCTCCGAGCGCTGGAGGACGCCCCCGGACAGGTCGCGGCGGCCCACCCCCTCGGGCACCTCGGCGGCGAAGGGCAGCACGGTCAGTTCCAGGACCCGGTCCAGGCGGAACAGGCGCACGTCCCGGCGCAGGTGGCAGTAGCCCTCCAGGAAGGGGTAGCCGTCCTGGACCACCAGGCCCATCGGGTCCACGTCGCGCTCGGTGACCTGGTCCAGGTAGCCCGACAGGTAGCGCAGGTGCAGGCGCTGGCCCGCCTCCAGGGCGTCGGCGCAGCGGCGCTGGGTCTGGGCGACCTGCGCGTCACCCTCCAGGCGCACCTGGACCGAGTCGGCCAGCGAGCCCAGGGCGGCCCCCGCGGCGGCGCGCAGCTTCTCGCCCACCCGCTTGAGGGCGCCGGTCTCCAGGCCCCCGGTCTCGGGCAGCGCCTCCAGCAGGGACAGGCCCACGACCAGGCTGGCCGCCTCGTCGGCGGTCAGGCGCAGCGGCTGGGCGAGGGTGTCGGCGTTGGCGATGATGATCTCGCCGGTCTCCTTGGCCGCGTCGAGGTCGACGTCGATGAGGTCACCGGGGGTGTAACCGGGCAGGCCGCACATCCACAGCAGGCTGAGGTCGGCGACCACCTGCTTCTCGCTGAGCCCGAAGTGGCTGGCCACCTCGGGTACGCGCACGTCGCGACCCAGCGCGTAGGGGACGAGCATCAGCAGGCGGCGCAGCTGGTCGGCGGAGCGGGGCCCCCGGGCGGGGGCCTCGGCCTCCTCTGCGGAGCCGGGGCCGTCGCCGGCCTCGGTGGCGGGGACGGTCTCGGCGGTGGCCCTCAGGTGCGCGGCCATGGCCTCGCGGGCGCCGACGGGTTCGACGACGACCGCGTTGGAGCCGAAGTAGGCCACGCGCCGCACCAGGTCGGGGGTGTCGGTGTAGGGCAGGGTGAGCGTGTCCCAGCCGACGCCGGAGCTGTCGCGCTCGCCGGGCACCACGCGCAGGGCGCTGCGGCGCAGGGCGTGCGCGGAGTCGGTGCGCACCCGCAGGACGGCGGTGCGCTCGGACTCGGCGCTGTGGCCCGCGACCACCGAGCGCAGGTCCACGCCCTCGGGGACGACGATGTCGGGGCCGCCGCGCAGGACGGTCACCTCGCCGCGGATGCGGCCCAGGCGGAAGACGCGGCGGGCGTCGCGCAGGCGGTCGTGGCCGACCACGTACCAGTGGCCGCGCAGGTTGACGATGCCCCAGGGTTCGATCTCACGGGTCTCGGCCTCGGTCTGGCCGGGCTTGCGGTAGGCGAAGGAGACGGGGCGCCGGTCCCGCACGGCCTGCCAGACGGGTCCGAAGGAGGGCTCGTCGGTGCGCATGGCGGGCGTGAGGCCGGGGGCGGCCTCGCTGTCGACAGGGACCCCGGCGGAACGCAGCTTGAACAGGGCGTTGGCGGCGGCCTCACCGAGGGACGCGTGCCGCCAGGCACGGGCGGCCAGGCCCAGCACGAGGGCCTCGTCGGGCAGGAGCTCGATCTCGGGCAGCTCGTAGTCGGAGCGCGAGATGCGATAGCCCTCCTCGCCGCTGATGGCGTCGCCGGTGCCCACCTGGATGGGGATGCCGCTGTCGCGCAGTTCGCGCTTGTCGCGCTCGAACATGCGCTTGAAGGCCGACTCGGTCTCGGCCTCGGCGTAGCCGTGCACCGTCTTCCTGATCTCCTGAGCGGTCAGGTGGCGGCGCGTGGACAACAGACAGATGACCAGGTTCAGCTGTCGTTCCGTCTTCCTGCGCGACATCGTCCGCACCCTTCTCGCCCGTGGTGGATGGACCGGCGGCGGCGGACGCTGGCGCGTCGCCCCGGCACCGGTTCAGCAACGACGGTACCGTGCCTTGCTTGGCTTCTTCCTCCCTCAAGGGGAGGGGATTCCAGCGGTCACCCGCTGGGCTTCCTGTTTCACCGCCGGTCGCCCCGTCCGGGAGGACTCCCGTTGAGGTCTCACACCAGCTCCACAGGCAACAACCGCCAGCCCGGCGGCCCTGAGGTTGTTCGCCGCGTTCACATCACGGTCATGGGTGGCCCCGCACTGGGGGCACGTCCACTCACGCACGTTCAGCGACAGTTCGTTCCGCACGGTTCCGCACTCCGGGCACGCTTTGGAGGAGGGAAAGAACCGGTCGACCACGACCAGGTCCCGCCCGTACCACCGCACCTTGTACTCCGACATGCTGCGCAGCCCACGCCAGGCCACATCCGAGATCGCCCGGGACAGCCTGCGGTTCTTGACCATGGTGCGCACCGCCAGATCCTCGAGCACGACCACCGGGTTCTCGCGGACGAGTCGAGCAGTGAGCTTGTGCAGGAAATCCCGGCGCCGGTCGGTGACACGGGCGTGCACCCGCGCCACCTTCCGACGCGCCTTGCCCCGATTCGCACTGCCCTTGGCCTTACGCGACAGCGCCCGTTGCACATTAGCCAGCCTGGCGCGGTCACGAGGCTCATGGCGGGGGTTGGTGATCTTCTCCCCCGTGGACAGGGTGACCAGGGAGGTGATTCCGGCGTCCACACCGACCGCGCTGTCGGTGGCCGGGTGATCGGCAACGACGTCCTCGCACAGGACCGAAACGAACCACCGGCCTGCCGCGTCCCTGGACACGGTCACGGTGGAGGGCTCAGCGCCCTCGGGCAGAGGCCGAGACCAGAGGATGTTCAACGGCTCGGTCATCTTGGCCAGTGTGTTGTGGCCGTCGCGGTACCTGAACCCGGAACGGCTGTACTCGGCCGAGGTACGCGACTTCTTGCGGGACTCGAAACGCGGATACCGCGCGCGCTTGTCGAAGAAGTTGCGAAACGCCGCTTGCAGGTGACGCAGTCCCTGCTGGAGCGGAACACTGGAGACCTCGTTCAAGAACGCCAGGTCGGGGTCTTTCTTCCACTCGGTGAGCACGGCCGAGGACTCGTCGTAGTCCACCCGGCGCTGTTCGGTGTACCACGCGCGGGTGCGGTGGGCCAGAGCGCGGTTGCAGACCAGGCGCACGCAGCCGAACGTGCGCGACAGCTCCGCCGACTGCACATCCGTGGAATGGAAGCGGTACTTGAACGCCCGCTTCACCGTCGACCTGGCCATGTTTACATTCTAATTGTAATTCTTGTTATCTCATGACAGAAAGGAGACGGACGTCGCCTGTCCGACCCGAAAGGCGGGAGGCGATGCCCAACAATCTCATGATCCGGTGGCGCCGTGGTGAAGTCCGTCAGATCCTCCCCTCCTGGCCGGGGGTCGTGCTGTGCGCGGTGGCGCTGGAGCCCGTCGGCGAAGCAGGCGGCAGAGGAGGCGCTGGAGGCCGCGAGGCCGCGGGAGCGGGCGGGGAGGTGACCTGCCGCGCGCTGGCCTACACCGACCTGGTGGGCTCGCCCGAGACGGGCGACACCGTACTACTCAACACCGGCGCCCTGGACCTGGGGCTGGGGACGGGCGGGTACGCGCTGGTGGTGGCCGTGCCCGACCGGCTGCCCGCCGACCCCCGGGGGCCCGGCCACCTGGTCAAGGCCCGTTACACGCCGTTGCAGGCGACCGTTCTGGGCGCCGACGAGCAGGGCTCGCCCCACCACGAGGCACTGCGCTCGGCCGAGGGCGTGGACGGCATGCCGGTGGTGGTGGCCGACCTGCACTCGGCGCTGCCCGCCGTGGTGGCGGGGGTGCGCGCGCACCGTCCCGGGGCTCGGATCGTCCACGTGATGCTGGACGGGGGCGCGCTGCCCGCGGCGTTCTCGCGTCTGGTGGGAGCGCTGCGGGAGGAGGGGATGCTGGCGGGGTGCGTGACCACGGGGCAGTCCTTCGGCGGCGACCTGGAGGCGGTGACCGTGCACTCGGGGCTGCTGGCGGCCCGGCACGTGCTGGGCGCGGACGTGGCAGTGGTGTGCCAGGGCCCGGGCAACCTGGGCACCGGGACCCCGTGGGGGTTCTCGGGCGTCTCGTGCGGTGAGGCGGTGAACGCGGCGGCGGTGCTGGGCGGGCGTCCGGTGGCGTCGCTGCGGGTGAGCGAGGCCGACGCGCGCGAGCGGCACCGTGGGGTGTCGCACCACAGTCTGACCGCCTACGGGCGGGTGGCGCTGGCGCGGGCGGAGGTGGTGGTGCCGCTGCTGCCGGGGGTGTTCGGCGAGCGCGTGCGCGTCCAGGCCGAGGCGCTGGGCGAGCGGCACACGCTGGTGGAGGTGGGTGTGGACGGGCTGGAGGAGGCGGTGCGGACGCTTCCGGTGAAGGTGTCGACGATGGGCCGGGGCCTGGAGGAGGACCGCGCGGCCTTCCTGAGCGCCGCGGCGGCGGGCCGTCACGCGGCCGCGCTGCTGTAGGCGCGCGAAACGGGGACGCCGCGGGCGGGTTGTCCACAGGTTCCAGAGCGCTCTGGTCCGGGATGGGGCCGGGCTTCTACCCTGGTAAAGGGGGCGCTCGCGCCCCGCCCGCCTTGCGCTGCCCGGCCTCCAGCGCACCCCGCCCCGGGGTGCGCGTTCCAGGACGCAAGTTCCAGGACGCGGGTCCCGGGCCGCGGGTTTCCGGGTCCCGGGCCGCGGGTTTCCGGGTCCCGGGCCGCGGGTTTCCGGGTCCCGGGCTCCGGGCTCCGGGCTCCGGGCTCCGGGCTCCGGGCTCCGGGCTCCGGGCTCCGACGCCGCCTCAGCGCTGGACGGCCTACGACACGTCCCGCCCGAGGCCCCGGAATCCGGCCCGCCCGCCTCAGCGCTGGTCGGCCGGGCTGGGGTCACCCGTCACGATCCCGGGTGCGGGGTTCGCACCGCCCGCCTGGGCTTCGGGAGCCCGGGGCTTCGAGACCTGCTCGGGGGCCCGCGCCTCCGGAACCTCCGCCCCGGCCGCCTCCGGCGCCCCCCGCCCCCCTGCCACGTCCGTCTCCGAAGCCCCCTCCTCCGAGGCCGAGGTCTCCGACCGCGCGTCCCCCGCCCCTGCCCCCGGGCTCCGGGATTCCAGTGCCGGTGCCTCCGACGCCGTCCGGGCCGCGGGCACGGCCCTGTTCGGACCGCTCGGCGCCTGGCCGGGCAGGGGCGCCCGCCGGGTGCCCTCCAGCATGTGCTGGGAGGGGGCCTCGAAGAAGGTCCCGGGCCGGAACATGGCCAGCGAGGTCGGCCGGGCGCGCACCCCCTCGTCCACCCGCAGCACCTCGGGCACGAACACGGACCCGTCCCCGCAGGTGATCCCCCACTCCCGCCCCCGACCGGTCGCGACCACCTGCCCGGGCGCCCCGCCGGGGACCCCGCCGACCAGGCGTCCCGAGCACAGTGTGATCCGGGCGCTGCCGAACATCGCGAACGCCCCCGGGTAGGGCTCGGCCAGCGCGCGCACCATCCGGTCCACGTCGCTTCCGGAGGCGGTGAGGTCGAGGTGGCCGTCGCTGGGGCGCCGGCGCGGCCACACCGACGCGTGGCCGCTCTGCGGCCGCCGGGGCGCGGTGCCCTCCAGCAGGCCCTCCACGTGGCGCACGAGCAGGTCCGCCTGTAGGTGCCCCACGCGTTCGTACAGACCGGCGGCGGTGGCGTCCGGGGCCACGTCGAACCAGGCCTGGTCGACGATGTCGCCGCTGTGCTCCTCCCCGTCGAGGTGGAAGAGGGTGACGGCGCTGGAGCGCATGTCGCGCAGGATCGTCCACGGGATGGGCGCCCGGCCGCGGCCGACGGGCAGCGGCGCCGGGTGCAGTCCGACCCCGCCCAGCGCCAGGGAGGACAGGACCTCCCCCGGTACGGTCCCCGACCAGCCCGCGACGACCATCAGGTCGATGCCGTGGGCGGTGAGGGCCTCGCGCACCTCGCCCGAGTCGAGGTCGGCGCGCAGGTGCGGCACGCCGAGCCGACCGGCGAGGGCGCCGTAGTCGAGGTAGCCGGAGCAGTGGGCGAACTCGGCCGGATGGGACACCACCAGGCTCGGCGGGAAGCCTTGGGCGCACAGCTCCTCCAGCGCCGGAACACCGAGGCCCAGCCCGGAGACGTAGCAGTAGCGCCGACGGTCTGACATGAGCTTCCCCCTCGCCCGTCCACCGATGGATTCGACTCTACGCACCGGTCGGGGAACGGTAGTGGAACGCGGTACCCGGGCGTGTCCGCCCGGGTACCACCCGCGCCGGACACGCGGACGCCCCCGCGGGTTCTCCTCCCCGCGGGGGCGTCCGGTGTCCGGCTGTCCGGGTGTTCACGCGTGTACGCGCTCGGGCCTGCCGGGGACCGCTCCCCGGCCTCGGGCGTACACCGACGCGCCGGGGGCTACTCCCCGCCCTCGGCGCCCTCCTCGGGCGCGGGGGACTCCTCCGGCGCGGCCTCCCCGCCACCGGCGCCCTCGCCCTCGGCGGGCTCGGCGGGCGGCGGGTTGTCGTAGGCGCCCAGGACGTCGATGACGAAGACCAGCGTCCCGGCGGGGGCTCCCCCGGTCTCCTCCGCGGTCTCGCCGTAGGCCATGTCACCGGGCACGACCAGCAGCAGGCGGCTGCCGACCGGCTGGCCGACGATGCCCTCGTCCCAGCCCTGGATGACCGCTCCCGCGCCGATCGTGGTGTCGAAGGGGTCGCCGCCCCGGCTCCAGGTGGAGTCGAACACCGGGTGCTCGCCGTTCTCGTCGGCCTCCCAGCGCACACCGCTGTACTGGACGATGACCTGCTGGCCCTCCTCGACCTCGGCGCCGTCGCCCTCGATGAGCGGGACGACCTCCAGGTCCTCGGGCGGGTCGGTGTCGGGGATCTCGATGGTGGGCTCGCTGTGGCCCTCCTGGGTCACCGTGGGCAGGCCGTCGCCGCCGTCGGTGACCTGCTCGCCCTGCACGACCGAGCCCTTGTTGAAGCGGTCCATGAGGTCGATGACCAGGATGCTCGCGCCCTCCTGGACGGGCTGGCCCGACATCTCGGCCTGCTGGCGCTCCTGCTCGGTGAGCGGCGGGAAGACGTACACGGCCCGGCTGCCAACCGGCTGGCTGACCAGCACGTCGCTGATCTCCTCGGGCATCTGCTCCATGCGGATGAGGTCCGGGGCGCCGGTCTCGTAGCTGGACTGCCCCTCGACGGGCGCGCCCTCGCCGGGACCGGTCCACTGGTACTGGACGACGTTGGCGATCAGGAGGTCGTCCGCGCGCACCAGCTCGTTCTCGCCCGGGCCCTCCTCGACAACGCCCGAGATCTGCTCGGTCGGCGGCTCCTCGTCGGGGAAGGCGACCTCCGGTTCCTCACCGACCTCGCCGGTGACTTCGGGAAGCCGCGGGTCGAGCTGGTCCTCCCCCATACGCATGAAGGCGGGAGTACGCCACTCTTCGGGGATGTTTCCGCAGCTTGAGACCGCCAGGGCGATCGCGGTCAGCGGCACCGCGAGGGCGGCAGCACGTCGGTGCATGGGTCACAACCTCTGATTTCCGGCTTGGGACAGAGTCACACTACCGAAAAGAAGGACCGTAACCACCCCCCGGAACACCACGAACACCGGAGCCCCGCCGCGGACGGCCTTCGACCGCCGGACGGGGCTCCGGGAGCAGTGGTCCGGAAGTCCTACATACCGGCGATGAGCTTCTCCACCCGCTCGTCCACCGACTTGAAGGGGTCCTTGCACAGCACCGTGCGCTGGGCCTGGTCGTTGAGCTTGAGGTGCACCCAGTCCACCGTGAAGTCGCGGCGCTGCTCCTGGGCGCGTCGGATGAACTCGCCGCGCAGCCGGGCCCGCGTGGTCTGCGGCGGCACCGACTTGGCCTCGAAGATCTTCAGGTCGCCGACCACCCGCTCCATCTGGCCACGGGCCTGGAGCAGGTAGAACAGTCCGCGGTCGCGGTGGATGTCGTGGTAGGTCAGGTCGAGCTGGGCCACCCGCGGCGAGGACAGGGACAGGTCGTGCTTGTCGCGGTAGCGCTCCAGCAGCAGGTACTTGGCCACCCAGTCGATCTCCCGCGAGACGGTCTCCAGGTTCTGGGTCTCGACCGCCTCCAGGGTGCGCTGCCACAGTTCCAGGACGCGCTTGCCGGTGGCGTCGGTGCCGTGCCGGTCGACGTAGCTCTGCACCTTGTCCAGGTACTCGCGCTGGATCTCCAGCGCGCTGGCCTCGCGCCCGTTGGCCAGGCGCACCTTGCGGCGGCCGGTCATGTCGTGGCTGACCTCGCGGATGGCCCGGATCGGGTTCTCCAGCGTGTAGTCGCGCATGACCACCCCGGCCTCGATCATGCGCAGCACCAGGTCGGTGGAGCCCAGCTTGAGCAGGGTGGTGGTCTCGCTCATGTTGGAGTCGCCGACGATGACGTGCAGGCGGCGGAAGCGCTCGGCGTCCGCGTGCGGCTCGTCCCGGGTGTTGATGATGGGGCGCGAGCGCGTGGTGGCCGAGGAGACGCCCTCCCAGATGTGCTCGGCGCGCTGGCTGACGCAGAACAGGGCTCCGCGGGGGGTCTGGAGCACCTTTCCGGCACCGCAGATGATCTGGCGGGTGACCAGGAAGGGGATGAGCACGTCGGCCAGGCGTCCGAACTCGCCGTGCCGCCCCACGAGGTAGTTCTCGTGGCAGCCGTAGGAGTTGCCCGCCGAGTCGGTGTTGTTCTTGAAGAGGTAGATGTCCCCGGCGATGCCCTCCTCGTGCAGGCGCTGCTCGGCGTCGACCTGCAACCCCTCCAGGATGCGCTCACCGGCCTTGTCGTGGGCCACCAGGTCCACGAGGCTGTCGCACTCGGGGGTGGCGTACTCGGGGTGGCTGCCCACGTCCAGGTACAGGCGGGCGCCGTTGCGCAGGAACACGTTGCTGCTGCGCCCCCAGGAGACCACCCTGCGGAAGAGGTAGCGGGCGACCTCGTCCGGGGACAGGCGGCGCTGTCCACGGAAGGTGCACGTGACCCCGTACTCGTTCTCCAGCCCGAAGATCCGTCGTTCCACGCGGCCTCACCAACTTCCCTCACCGGGGTGTGGACGACGGGGCCGCGCCGTCCACACCCGCCCGGCCGGTGCGGCGCCTCGGGAGCGCAGCACCGTGATCATCGTTTCCAGGTCACTCGTCGGTCCCGCCCGCGGTGGTGCTTCCGGTGGTTCCGGTGCCGGTGCCTCCGGTGGCGCCGCCGGACGCGGTGCCGCCGGCCGCCCTGCCCTCCTCGATGAGGTCGGTCAGGCGCTGGCCGTGGATGCGGCGGAACTTGCGGTGCTCCCTGGACCGCTCCAGGACCGCGACCTCCAGGTTGGTGGCCTCCAGTTCGCGCTCCTCGCCGTTCTCCCTGGCCAGGGCGTGGGTGGCCGCGTTGAGGGCGGCGCTGAGGGGGGCGTCGGCGGCGAAGCGGTCCTTGAGCACGCCGGACACGTGCTCGGAGGAGCCGCCCACGGCCACGAAGCCCTGCTCGTCCACGATGGAGCCGTCGAAGGTGATGCGGTAGATCTCGTCCTCGGCGGAGGTGTCGCCGACCTCGGCGACGACGATCTCCACCTCCCAGGGCTTGAGGCTCTCGCTGAAGACGGTGCCCAGGGTCTGGGCGTAGATGTTGGCGAGCTGGCGCCCGCTGACGTCGCGGCGGTCGTACTGGTACCCGCGCACGTCGGCGAAGCGCACGCCCATCAGGCGCAGGTTCTCGAACTCGGGGTAGCGGCCGACGGCGGCGAAGCCGATCCGGTCGTAGAGCTCGCTGATCTTGTGCAGGGTGCGGGACATGTTGTCCGCCACCAGGAGGATCCCGCCCTCGTACTGCAGGACGACGGCGCTGCGGCCGCGCGCGATGCCCTTGCGCGCGTAGTCCGCCTTGTCCTTCATCTGCTGTTCGGGGGCGACGTAGAACGGCATCGACACCGCGGATCGTTTCCTTACCTAGTCGGGAGATGTCTGGTGTGGGACGGGACCGGTTCAGCCCAGCGTGGCCGTGGGGCCGTCGGGGTCGGCCGCGCGTCCCTGGACCACCTCGGTCGCCAGGCGGGCGACGTCCTCGGCGGGCAGACGGCGGTGGCCGTCCGCGGTGACGACGTCGACGAGGGGGAAGATCTTGCGGTGCAGGTCGGGGCCACCGGTGGCGGAGTCGTCGTCGGCGGCGTCGTAGAGGGCTTCCAAGGCGACCCTGGCGGCACCGGTCTGGTCCAGGTCCTCGCGGTAGAGCTTCTTGATCGAGCCCCTGGCGAAGACCGAGCCGGAGCCGATGGAGTGGTAGCGCTGCTCCTCGTAGCGGCCGCCGGTGGCGTCGTAGCTGAACACACGGCCCTGTCCGGTGTTCTCGTCGTAGCCGACCAGCAGCGGGACGACGACGAAGCCCTGCATGGCCAGGCCGAGGTTGCCGCGGACCATCTGCGCGAGCTTGTTGGCCTTACCCTCGAGGGAGAGCGAGCGGCCCTCCATCTTCTCGTAGTGCTCCAGCTCGACCTGGTAGAGGCGGGCCAGCTCGATGCCGAACCCCGCCGAACCCGCGATGGCCACTGCGGAGAACTCGTCGGTGCGGAAGACCTTCTCCATGTCGCGGTTGGCGATGACGTTGCCCTGCGTGGCCCTGCGGTCGCCCGCCAGGAGCACACCGCCGGGGAAGGTCAGTGCGACGATGGTCGTGGCGTCGGGGGTGAGGTGCTCGGTCCCTCCGCCCGGGGGCAGTTTGTGTCCGGGCAGCATCTCGGGGCGGACCGAACTGAGAAACTCGGTGAAGGACGAGGTTCCCGCACTCATGAAAGCGGCGGGCAACCGTCCGCCCTCGAACCCTTCGAACACGCGACTCCCTCCACGCGCGCCCCACCCCGGCATGGGGGCGGGTGGGGCGCCTGTTGTCCTTGTTGTCTGCGGCCAGGCTGTGCGCCGACCGTTGGAACTGACCCTAGTCCTGCGCGCGACGGGGCTGACGGCGCTGGAGTGCGCTGTCAGCGAACCGCCGCGGGGCGACTACTGGCCGCCCTTCTGCACGAACTGCCGGACGAAGTCCTCGGCGTTGCTCTCCAGCACGTCGTCGATCTCGTCGAGGATGTCGTCGACGTCCTCGTCCAGTTGGTCGTTGCGCTCCTGAACGTCCGCCGAGGCCTCGGTCTCCTCGACCTCCTCGTCACGGCGTGAGGCGTGCTTCTGGCCGCCCGTGTCCTTCGTCGCCATAGCCGGTTACCTCCCGTTCGGGCTCCCCGTTCGGGGCTCTTGCCCTTATCTTGGCCCAACACCGGGCACCTCAACCCCCTTCCCGGGGCCCGATACTCGCTAGTTACCTCGGATCGTCCCATGTGCGCGCCCACGTGCTCGTACGCGTGTGCGCCGCGCCCCGGGCGTGTCACGGCCGACGCCGCGGACGCCGCGCGGGCTCGGCGGGGACCGCCGGGCCGCCGCTTCCCGGACCGCTCCGGGAGCCCGCGTCGGCCCGTTCCAGCCCGCACCGCCGCACCCGCACCGAGCCGTCACAGGTACGGCTGATCGCCCTGCGCACGTGAGTTACCCGCGGGTCACCGCCCTGACCTTCGGGGTTACTCCTACGTGTCCACATGGTCACGGATGGCACCCGGTTCCGGTGACCGCATCCGGCCACGCAACACCTCTTGCCAGAACTCCGCTTCCATGTTGTGGAAGCGATATCGACAGAGAAGCACAAGGTCAGACACATCATCACCATGCGTCACATATTGCAATTCATTCGATCATCCGATGGCCCTGCCATCCCTGGAGAGGTGGACTCCGGTGCCCGCTCTTCCGCTATCCAGGTTGTGCACTTATGGTGTGTGTTCGTTTACCGAGTGTCTTGGTGACAGGGCCTTCGGTAAGCACATCGTGGGGCCGGGCCCTGTGCACGGCCCCGCTGGGGTCCGACGTCCTCGCCGGCGGGCGTCGGGCCCCGAACCCCCGTCAGTTCCCCAAGGAGAGTAGGGATCTATGCGACCCTCCCCCGCTATCTCCGCTATCGGCACCGGCGCACTCGCGTTCGGTCTGGCGTTCTCCGTGACGCCGGGCGCCAGTGCGGCGACCGTACCGGCCGAGCCAGCGAGCGAGGCCCAGACGATGATGGAAGCGCTGCAGAGAGACCTCGGCCTCACCCCGCTCGGGGCCGAGGAGCTGCTCGCGGCGCAGGAAGAAGCGATCGAGACCGACGCCGAGGCCACCGAGGCCGCGGGAGCGTCCTACGGCGGCTCCCTGTTCGACACCGAGACCCTCGAACTCACCGTGCTGGTCACCGACGCCTCGGCCGTCGACGCGGTCGAGGCCACCGGCGCCGAGGCCACCGTGGTCTCGTACGGCACCGAGGGCCTGGCCGAGGTCGTCGACGCGCTCAACGAGACCGGCGGCCGGGAAGGGGTCGTCGGCTGGTACCCGGACGTGGAGAACGACACCGTCGTGGTCCAGGTCGCCGAGGGAGCCAGCGCCGACGGCCTCATCGAGGCCGCGGGCGTGGACCCCTCCGCCGTCCAGGTGGAGGAGACCGGTGAGACGCCGCGCCTGTTCGCCGACATCGTCGGCGGCGAGGCGTACTACATGGGCGGCGGACGCTGCTCGGTCGGGTTCGCCGTGACCGACGGCTCCGGCGCGGGCGGCTTCGTGACGGCGGGCCACTGCGGCACCGTCGGCACCGGCGCCGAGAGCTCCGACGGCAGCGGCTCCGGCACGTTCGAGGAGTCCGTCTTCCCGGGCAACGACGGCGCCTTCGTCGCGGCCACCTCCAACTGGGACGTGACCAACCTGGTCAGCCGGTACGACTCCGGCAGCCCCCAGGCCGTGTCCGGTTCCAGCCAGGCCCCGGTCGGCTCGGCGGTGTGCCGCTCCGGCTCGACCACCGGCTGGCACTGCGGGAGCATCGAGGCCCGCGGCCAGACGGTGAGCTACCCGCAGGGCACGGTCCAGGACCTGACCCGGACGGACGTGTGCGCGGAGCCCGGTGACTCCGGCGGCTCGTTCATCTCCGGCTCGCAGGCCCAGGGCGTCACCTCCGGCGGCTCCGGCAACTGCTCCGTCGGCGGCACGACCTACTACCAGGAGGTCACTCCCCTGCTGAGCAGCTGGGGGCTGTCCCTGGTGACCGGTTAGCGCTCCGGCAGCGCCCACGGCGCCCCCGTCCACGCAAGTGGGCGGGGGCGCCCTTGTTGTGCGGGGGCGCTTCGTGCGGGGGCGCTTCGTGCGGGGGAGACCACGGCTTCTCCCCCGCGCCCGCACACGCAGGCACCCCAGGCGTCCCGCAAGCCCCTCCCGTGTCCGGGTCCGGCCACGTGCGCGCCCGCCCTCCTCCGGGGCCGGACCCCGTCGGAAGGCCCGCGCGGGCCGCCCCTGACCTTCGGAGTTACAGCCCTGTAGCCGTGGTGTTACGGATGGCACCCGGTACCGGTGTCCGCATCCGGCCAGAGAAACCCCTTGACGCGCCCGCGCCGATTCGCTCTGTCACCGGTCGAACGCGAAAAGCGCAAGGTCGCACGCAGAGCGACTACGCGTAGCCATCGCGAAACGAAGGGTCATGGGACAATCCCGCGTCCTTCTGAATGAATCCACACCACACGGGTCTTTGCAGCGTCAAAGTGTGCACTTATGTTGGTGATCGTTTACCGGATGTCTCGGTGAATTTCGGGAATCGGATCAACTTCGATGCCCGAAAGGGGCTTTCCGTTCCTACAGGAACGCAGAGCCCCGAATCCCCCGTCTATCCCCCTTGGAGAGTAGGGACCCCCATGAGACCCTCCACCATCATCTCCGCCGTGGGCACAGGAGCCCTGGCCTTCGGCATGGCACTGTCCATGGCCCCCGGTGCCCTCGCGGCGCCCGCCCCCGTCCCCCAGACCCCCGTCGCCGACGACAGCGCCGCCAGCATGGCGGAAGCGCTCAAGCGCGACCTCGACCTGTCCTCGGCCGAGGCCGAGGAGCTGCTCTCGGCGCAGGAAGCCGCCATCGAGACCGACGCCGAGGCCACCGAGGCCGCGGGCGAGGCCTACGGCGGCTCCCTGTTCGACACCGAGACCCTCGAACTCACCGTGCTGGTCACCGACGCCTCGGCCGTCGACGCGGTCGAGGCCACCGGCGCCGAGGCCACCGTCGTCTCCCACGGCGCCGAGGGCCTGACCGAGGTCGTGGAGGACCTCAACAGCGCCGAGGCCCCGGAGAGCGTCCTCGGCTGGTACCCGGACGTGGAGAGCGACACCGTCGTGGTCGAGGTGCTGGAGGGCTCCGACGCCGACGTCGCCGCCCTGCTCGCCGACGCCGGCGTGGACGCCTCCTCGGTCCGGGTGGAGGAGTCCGAGGAGGCCCCGCAGGTCTACGCCGACATCATCGGCGGCCTGGCCTACTACATGGGCGGCCGCTGCTCCGTCGGCTTCCCGGCGACCAACAGCGCCGGTCAGCCCGGTTTCGTCACCGCGGGCCACTGCGGCACCGTCGGCACCAGCGTGACCATCGGCAACGGCCGCGGCACCTTCCAGAACTCGGTCTTCCCGGGCAACGACGCCGCCTTCGTCCGCGGCACCTCCAACTTCACCCTGACCAACCTGGTCTCGCGCTACAACTCCGGCGGCTACCAGTCCGTGACCGGCACCAGCCAGGCCCCGACCGGCTCTGCGGTGTGCCGCTCCGGCTCCACCACCGGCTGGCACTGCGGCACCATCCAGGCCCGCAACCAGACCGTGCGCTACCCGCAGGGCACCGTCTACTCGCTCACCCGCACCAACGTGTGCGCCGAGCCCGGTGACTCCGGCGGCTCGTTCATCTCCGGCTCGCAGGCCCAGGGCGTCACCTCCGGCGGCTCCGGCAACTGCTCCTTCGGCGGCACGACCTACTACCAGGAGGTCATGCCGATGGTGAACTCGTGGGGTGTTCGCATCCGCACCAGCTGACCCCCTCCCCCGCACGTCCCCCGTCCGCGCGCAGGCGCGGGCGGGGGACGCCCATGTGCGGGGCCCGAGGCCCCGGACAGCGGAACCGGACGTGCGCCGCGCCCGGGAACGGGCCACGAAGGCGGGTAACCGGCGGGGACCGGCGGGAAGCCGCCGCCGGGCACGGACCCCCGGGTCCCGCGCGCCGTCCCGGTCAGGCCTCAGGGGCGCGGTGGACGACGCGCCCGTCGAGCACCGTCATCCACGCGTCGACCTCGCGCAGCCGCTCGGCGGGCAGGGACTCCACGTCGCGGTCCAGCACCACCAGGTCGGCCAGGTGGCCGGGGCGCAGCGCGCCCAGGCGGTCCTCCACGCCCAGCGCGTGCGCGGCGTCCAGGGTGTGGGCGCGCAGGGCCTCGTGCAGGGTGACGGCCTGCTCGACGCCGATCGCCGCACCCTCGCGGGTGGTGCGGCACACCGCGTTGGCCACGGTGTCCATCGGACGCAGGCTGGAGACGAAGGAGTCGCTGGAGAGCACCGGGCGCAGCCCCAGGTCGAGTTCCTCGCGCATGGGCTGGAGCCGGTGGGCCCGCTTCCCCAGGCGGCGCAGGAAGTCGCCGCCGCTGTCGTACAGGAAGTTGGGCTGGTTGACGGGGATGACGCCGTAGTCGGTGAAGCGCTTGGCCTGCTCCGGGGTGGGGTAGCCGCAGTGCTCCACACGCGGGCGCGGGTCGGGGCCCGACACCCGCGTGGCCGAGGCGATGGCGGCCAGGGTGTTCTCCATGGCCGCGTCGCCCTGGGTGTGGACGGCCACCTGCCAGCCCTCGGCGGCGGCCCGCGTGACCAGGTCCACCAGCTGGTCGGGGTGGTGGTAGAGGCTGCCCGCGAACTCGCCGTGCTCGCCGTAGGGGACGCTGAACTTGGCGGTGCCGCCCAGCAGGGTGCCGTCGGAGTAGAACTTCATGCCGGTCAGCCGCAGCCAGTCGTCGCCGAAGGGGCTGGCCAGCCCGGCGGAGGTGAGCGCGTCCAGCTGGTGGGACAGCGGCATGCCGAACGTGCGCAGCGGCAGGGTCCCGGCCGCGCGGGCGGCCCGGTACACGCGCAGTTCGCGGGCCGAGACCTGCGGATCGCACACGGTGGTGACCCCGGCCGACAGGTAGGGGTCGGCCGCTGCGGCCAGCCAGCCCAGGAGCTGTTCGGCGGGCAGGTCGGTGTGGAAGTTGGGGCCGTGGCAGCCGATGTCCACGGCCAGGGGCAGCAGCAGTTCCATCGCCGAGTCCAGGACCATGCCCGTCAGGCGCCCGCCCTCGTCGCGGACGAAGGAGCCGCCCGCCGGGTCGGGGACGTCCTCGCCGATGCCGCTCCAGGCCAGGGCGGCGGAGTTGACCACGGCCTGGTGGCCCGAGACGTGGTAGACGATGACCGGGTGCTCACCGGTGGCCCCGTCCAGGTCGCGGCGGGTGGGGCGCCCTCCCGGGAACTTGGCGTCGTCCATGTGGAAGGCGCGGATCCACTGGCCGGGCGGGGTGCGCTCGGCCTCGGCCCCGATGACGGCGACCAGGTCGGCGGCGCTGCCCACCCGGGGGTACCCGGCGTCGACGGCGGCCAGCGACTCGGCGGTGGACAGTAGGTGGTTGTGCGGGTCGATGAACCCGGGCAGGACGGTCCGTCCGCCCGCGTCCACCTCCACCGCGCCCGGGCCCGCGGCGGCGCGGGCGGCCTCGGTGTCCGCGGCCAGGCGGACCCGGCCCTCGCGCACGGCCACGGCGCGGGCCCGGGGGTTGGCGTCGTCCATGGTCAGGACGTTGGCGTTGTGGATGAGCAGACCGGACACGGGTGGGGTTCCTCCTTGATGGACTGGCGCCGGGCCGGTCGGCCCGGCGGCGGTGCGGGGGACGCGCGGCGCCCGGGGGGCCGCGCGGCGGTCACGGGACGGGGTTCAGGCGGCGACGAGGTCGGTGTCACTGTGGCGCGGCGCCCTGGCCAGGCACAGGATGCTCACCACGGCCATGGCCATGAGCAGGCCCGCCACCGGCAGGATGCTGCCGGTCGCGGCGAGCAGGGCGGTGCACACGATCGGCGCCAGGCCGCCGAAGACCGCCCCCGCGAACTGGTAGGCGATGGAGATGCTCGTGTAGCGGGTGCGCGGCGGGTACATCTGGGCGAGCACGCGGGCGATGGGCCCGTAGACCGCGGCCATGGCCAGGCGCATCACGCACAGCATCACGAAGATCAGCACGGTGCTGCCGGTCTCCAGCACCAGGAACTGGGGAAGCGCCAGCACGATGACGCCGACCAGTCCGATGGTGACGACGCGGACGGTGCCGAAGCGGTCGCCCAGCCAGGACACGCCCAGGGTCGCGACGAGTTCGACGAACGCGGCCAGGCTCAGGCCGCTGAGGATGACCTGCTCGCTGATGCCGACCTCGGTGACGCCGTAGGCCTGGAGGAAGGTGGTGACGACGTAGTAGCCGCCGACGGCCACCGGCAGGATGCCGACGCCCAGCAGCAGCGGGCGCCAGGAGCCGCGCACGGCCTCGCGCAGCGGCAGCTCCCGCGGCTGGTCGGCGCCTTCGCGCACGGCCTCGAAGACCGGGGACTCCTCCACCTTCAGGCGGATGAACAGGCCCACCAGAACCAGCAGGACCGACGCGAGGAAGGGCAGGCGCCAGCCCCAGGTGTGGAGCAGGTCGGCGTCCCAGGCGGCGATGAGCCCGAACGAGCCCGTGGCCAGCAGCGCACCGGCCGGGTTGCCGAGTTGGGCGAAGGAGCCGTAGAAGGTCTTGCGGTTCTCGGGGGCGTGCTCGACCGCCATCAGGACGGCGCCGCCCCACTCCCCGCCCACGGCGATGCCCTGGACGAAGCGCAGCAGGACCAGCAGCGCCGGGGCGAGGAACCCCGCCTGCTCGTAGGTGGGCAGCAGACCGACGCAGAACGTGGCCGTGCCCATCATCAGCAGGGTGATGACCAGCGCGGACCTGCGGCCCAGGCGGTCACCGAAGTGGCCGAAGACCAGGCCGCCCAGCGGGCGGGCGAAGAAGCCCACCGAGAAGGTGGCGAAGGAGGCCATCAAACCGACCACCGGGTCGGTGCCGGGCGGGAAGAACAGGGTGCCGAAGACCAGGCTGGCGGCCGTGGCGTAGACGTAGAAGTCGAACCACTCGATGGTGGTGCCGACGAAGGCCGCCACGGCCGCACGCGCGGGGTGCGAGGACGTGGGGGCGGTCCGCTCTGACATGTGTACTCCGTTGCGCGTTCGGTGCGGCCCCGGACCGGGACGTCCGGTCGGCGTGCGCCGCGGGCCGGCACCGCGGACCGGCGCGGCCCCGCCGCGGCGGGGCCCGTCCGCGGTCGGCGGCCCCGCCGCTGACACGTCGCGGACGGGCGCCACCGCAGACCACAGCCGGTGGTTCGGGTGTTGTTGTGACCGTAGACACTCCGAGGTCGTCCGTGCCGGGACGGTGTGCACCACGCCAGCTGTTACACATGTGCACAGTGCACAACCCGCGAGGCAGGAGGAGGGGCGTTGGCGATCACGGTCCGCGACATCACGGCCGACCCGGACCTGGAGGTGCGGGTGGCGGCGGGGCGGTCCGGCCTGGACCGGGCGATCCGCTGGGCGCACGTGATCGAGCTGCACGACCCGGTGCGCTGGCTGCGCGGCGGGGAGCTGGTGCTGACGGTCGGGCTGGGTCTGGGCGCCGACGAGCGGGCGCGCCGCGCCTACGTGCGCCGACTACACGGGGCCGGGTGCGCCGGTTTGGGGTTGGCCATCGACATGTGGCTGCGCGAGATTCCGCCCGAGGTGCTGGAGGAGGGCGACGCCCTGGGTCTGCCGATCCTGCGGGTGGAGGGCGAGACCCCCTTCGTCGCGGTGGTGGAGGCGGTGGCCGACCGCTACGCGGCCGAGCGCACGCGCGAGCAGCACCGGGTGCTCACCGCGCAGGACGCGATGGCGCGCGCGTCGCTGCGCTCGGGCCCGGCCGGGGTGATGGGCGAGCTGTCCTCGGCCGCCTCGGGGGCGTCACTGCTGCTGGACCGCAACGGGATGACGAGCGCGGCCGTGCCCGACACCGAACCCCCCTGGCACGCGCTGGTGCGCTCGGCCCTGGCGGGGCGCCCGCGCGGGATGACGGTGCTGGCTGACGGGGAGGCGAGCGTCCTCCTCCAGACGCTGGGGCCGACCGGGCGGACGCTGGGCTGGCTGGCGCTGCGCTGCCCGTCCCCGGTGACGCCGCATGTGCGGATGCTCGCCAACCACGCGGCCTCGCTGCTGGCGGTGGGCCTGCTACACTCGCGCGACGCCCGGCGGGCGCTGTACCGCGAACGCGCCCCGGTCCTGCTCGCCGCGGTGACGGGGCGGCCCCGGGTGCCGCCGCCCCTGCCCGCCCCGCCCTGGGAGGTGGTGTGCCTGCGGGGTCCCTCCCCCGCCCGGCTGCTGGACCACGCGGCGGACGCGCTGACCGACGTGCTCGGCGACACCGACGCCGCGCGGAACGGCGGCCTGTGCGCCCTGGAGGACGTGCTGGTGGCCGTCCTGCCCGACAGCGGGAGCGCGCCCCGCCTGGGCAGGCGCCTGTTCGCGGCGCTGTCCGCCCCGGACGGGGGCCCGGTCGCGGCCGGGGCCTGCACCGCCCGGGGGCCCGACGACCTGTCCTCGGCCGTGGACCGGGCGCGCCAGGCCGCGACGCAGGGGTACCGGCACGTGGACGAGACCGACGCCTGGGCGCTGCTGCGCTCCGCGGTCCCGGCCGAGGGGCGCGCGCCTTCGACCAGGCCGTCCTGGGCAGGTTGCGCGCCCACGACGCCCGCAACGGCACGGAGCTGGCGCACACCCTGCGCCACTACCTGGACAACAGCGCCCAGGTGGAGGCGACCGCCCGGGACCTGGGGGTGCACCGCAACACCCTGCGCTCACGGCTGCGCGCGGCCGAGCGGGTCATGGGCCGCCGCCTGGACGAGCCCCGCACCCGCCTGGAGCTGTGGACCGCCCTGAGCCTGGAGCCGATGCGCTGCCGCGACGGCACCTGGCACACCTGAGGCGCCCCGCCCAGGGGGCCGGACGGGGACCGCGGGCAGGCGCACGCGGCCCCGGGGGCCGCCGGGGATCCGCCGCCCGCCGGGTCAGCGGCCCCCGGTGAGCACCGCCACCAGGTCGGCCGCGGTCGGGGAGGCGTCCAGCAGCGCTCCCACGTGCTCCCTGGTGCCCCGGCGCGGCTCCAGGGTCGGCACCCGCTGGAGCGAGTCGTAACCCGGCAGGTCGAAGATCACCGAGTCCCAGGAGGCGGCGGCCACCTCGTCGGCGTACTTGGCCAGGCAGCGCCCTCGGAAGTAGGCGCGCGTGTCCTCCGGCGGCTCGGTGACCGCCCGGTCCACCTGCGGCTCCTCCAGCAGGCGCTTCATCCGGCCGCGCGCCACCAGCCGGTTGTAGATGCCCTTGTCCGCCCGCACGTCGGAGTACTGGAGGTCCACCAGTTGCAGGCGCGGGTGCGACCACTCCAGGGAGTCCCGGGACCGGTAGCCCTCCAGCACCTTGAGCTTGGCCACCCAGTCCAGCTCGTCGGCCAGGCTCATCGGGTCGGCGCCCAGCCGGTTGAGCACCGACTCCCAGCGGTCCAGGACGTCGGCGGTGTCGGGGTCCACGTCGGTGCCGAAGCGGTCCTCCACGTACTTGCGGGCCTGGTCCAGGTACTCGCACTGGAGCTCCAGCGCGGTCATCCGCCGCCCGTCGCGCAGCCGCACCCGGTGGGTGAGGCCGGGGTCGTGCGAGACCTCCCGGAGGTCGGCCACCGGGGTCTCCAGGGACAGGTCCACGCTCAGGAACCCGTCCTCGATCATCGACAGCACCAGCGCCGTCGTCCCCAGCTTGAGGTAGGTGGAGACCTCGCTCATGTTGGCGTCGCCGATGATGACGTGCAGCCGCCGGTACTGGTCGGGGTCGGCGTGCGGCTCGTCCCTGGTGTTGATGATGGGGCGCTTGAGGGTGGTCTCCAGCCCCACCTCGACCTCGAAGAAGTCGGCGCGCTGGGAGATCTGGAACCCGCTGCCCTGCCCGTCGGAGCCGATGCCGACCTTGCCCGCCCCGCACACCACCTGGCGGGAGACGAAGAAGGGGATCAGGTGCCGGACGATGTCGCCGAACGGCGTCGACCGGTGCATCAGGTAGTTCTCGTGGCAGCCGTAGGAGGCGCCCTTGTTGTCGGTGTTGTTCTTGTACAGCTGGATCGGCTCGATGCCCGGGGTGGCCCCCGCCCGCGCGGCGGCGTCGGCCATCACCCGCTCCCCCGCCTTGTCCCACAGCACCGCGTCGCGCGGGTTGGTGACCTCGGGCGCCGAGTACTCGGGGTGGGCGTGGTCCACGTACAGGCGGGCACCGTTGGTGAGGATGACGTTGGCCAGGCCCAGGTCCTCGTCGGTGAGCTGCGTGGGATCGGCGACCTCACGTGCCAGGTCGAAGCCGCGCGCGTCGCGCAGCGGGTTCTCCTCCTCGAAGTCCCAGCGGGCACGCCGCGCCCGGGCCGCCGAGGCGGCCAGATAGGCGTTGACCACCTGGGTGGAGGTGACCATCGCGTTGGCCCCGGGGTTGCCTGGTACGGAGATCCCGTACTCGGTCTCGATACCCATAATCCGCCGCACACTCATGGTGAGAGGTTATCCACCGGGGCGCGGTCTTGAACGCTTCCGCGCCAATTGTGGCCCAAGTGCCGTGTTCGGCGGCGTTGCGCGGGACGGCGGCGCGCCGCCCCCTCGCGGGTCACGGCGCACGACGGCTTCCACGGCCCCCTGGAAGCACGGCGAAGAACGCCGGGGGCGCACGCCCCCTCCCCGAACGGCACCGGGGTCTGCGCGGGGCACGTCGCCTCGACCGGGCGGGCCGGGCGGCGGAACACGCCGAACCTCCCGAGAGGGCTTCGGAAGAGTTCACTCCGAACATAGATTGTCACTCCAAGCAATCACTCCACCACCCTCGGAGAGGCC
This sequence comes from Nocardiopsis deserti, assembly GCF_008638355.1. Classification (NCBI taxonomy): domain Bacteria; kingdom Bacillati; phylum Actinomycetota; class Actinomycetes; order Streptosporangiales; family Nocardiopsidaceae; genus Nocardiopsis; species Nocardiopsis deserti. Next base: position 60,388 of record NZ_VWVS01000020.1, read on the forward strand.
GTGCCGTGGGACGGGGCCACGGACGACCGCGGAGGCGGACACCATGACCGGGAACGGGCAGACCGGGACCGCACCGGCCGCCGCCAAACTGAGCCTCCTGACCATGACCGCGATGGTCGTCGGTTCGATGGTGGGGGCCGGCGTCTTCTCGCTGCCCGCGAGGTTCGCCGGGGAGACCGGGGTCGTCGGCGCGCTGATCGCCTGGTCGATCGCCGGTACCGGCATGCTGATGCTCGCCTTCGTCTTCCAGATGCTGGCCGTGCGCCGCCCCGACCTGGACGCCGGCGTATACGCCTACGCCAAGGCGGGCTTCGGCGAGTACCTCGGCTTCTTCTCGGCGTTCGGCTACTGGGCCAGCGCCTGCGTCGGCAACGTGACCTACTGGGTGCTGATCATGTCGACGATCGGCGCCCTCGCACCACCCCTGGGCGACGGAGACACGGTCCTGGCGGTGGCACTGTCCTCGGTCGGCCTGTGGGCGTTCTTCCTCCTCGTACGACGGGGGATCAAGGAGGCCGCCTCGATCAACCGGATCGTGACGGTCGCCAAGATCGTCCCCATCCTCGTCTTCGTCCTCCTGGCGCTGTTCTACTTCGACCCGGGGGTCTTCGCGGAGAACCTCGGCGGCGCCGGCCACACCGGTTCACTGTTCGAACAGGTCCGAGGGACCATGCTGGTGACGGTGTTCGTGTTCCTGGGGGTCGAGGGCGCCAGCGTCTACTCCCGCCACGCCAGACGGCGCGAGGACGTGGGCCGCGCGACCGTCCTGGGCTTCCTCAGCGTCTTCGCCGTCTTCGCCTCGGTCACCGTCGTGTCGTACGGCATCATGCCGATGAGCGAGATCGCCGAGCTGCGCCAGCCCTCGATGGGCGGTGTCCTGGAGCGCGCGGTCGGCCCCTGGGGTGTGGCGTTCGTCAGCGTCGGCCTGATCGTCTCGGTGCTCGGCGCCTACCTGGCCTGGACCCTGATGGCGGCCGAGGTGCTGTTCGTCGCGGCCAAGGACGACGACATGCCGCGCTTCCTACGCCGTTCCAGCGCTTCCGACGTCCCGGTTCCCGCCCTGCTGATGACCACGTCCCTGTCCCAGGTCGTCCTGGTCGTCACCCTGTTCTCCGACGACGCGTTCGACTTCGCCCTCAACCTGACCAGCTCGCTCACCCTGATCCCCTTCCTGCTCGCGGCGGTGTTCGCGGTCAGGGTCGCGGCGGGAGCCGACCCGGAGGCCGTCCGCGGAGGAGGTCCCGTCCGCCTGGGCCTGGTGATCGCGGTGCTCGCCACGGTCTACACGGCGTTCCTGCTGTACGCGGCCGGGCCGAAGTACCTGCTGGTGTCCCTCATCATCTACGCGCCGGCCACGCTGCTGTTCGTCAAGGCCCGGAGGGAGCAGCGCAGACGACTCTTCTCCCCGGGTGAACTCGCCGTGTGCGCCCTCTCCGTCGTCGGGGCCGCGGCCGGCGTGACCGCCCTGGCGGCCGGCTGGATCAGTCTGTGACCCGCGGCCGCGCCAGGTCACCGGAAACAACTCACCAGGGGGAGAACCACCATGGCCGACACCACCGCGACCGCGCCCGTGCACGGCGTCCACTCCGAGGTCGGCAGACTACGCAGGGTCCTGGTCTGCGCCCCCGGGCTCGCCCACCGCCGCCTCACCCCGACCAACGCCGACGACCTGCTCTTCGACGACGTGATGTGGGTGGACAGCGCCCAGCGCCACCACGCCGGGTTCACGGACGTGTTGCGCTCCCGGGGCGTCGAGGTCGTCGAACTGCACGACCTCCTCGCCGAGACCATGGCGGTACCGGGCGCCCGCTCCTGGCTCCTGGACCACAAGATCACCGCCAACCAGGTCGGCACCGGACTGATGGACGACACGCGCGCGTTCCTGGAGACGCTCGCCCCCCGGCGCCTCGCCGAGTTCCTGATCGGCGGCCTGGCCTCCACCGACCTGCCGGAGGAGTTCCGGTCCGGCTACCTCGCGCTCGCCCGCGAGTCGACGGGGGCCCGCGAGTACCTCATGCCTCCCCTGCCGAACACCCTCTACACACGGGACACGACCTGTTGGCTGTACGGCGGGGTGACGCTCAACCCGCTGTACTGGCCCGCCCGCCACGACGAGACCCTGCTCATGCGGACCGTCTACCGGTTCCACCCCGACTTCGCCGGGGACACCGTGTGGTGGGGAGAGGCCGAACAGGACTGGGGCAGGGCGACCCTGGAGGGCGGCGACGTCATGCCGGTCGGCAACGGAGTCGTGCTCATGGGCATGAGCGAGCGCACCTCACGGCAGGCGATCACCCAGGTGGCGGCGGCGCTGTTCGAGAACGGCGCGGCTGAGCGGGTGATCGTCGCGGGCATGCCCAAGCTGAGGTCCGCGATGCACCTCGACACCGTCCTGACCTTCGTCGACCGCGACGCCGTCACCCTCTATCCGCGCATCATGGACGCCGTCCACACGCTGTCCCTGTGGCCGAGCGACCGCGCCCCGGGCATCGAGGTCGCCGACGAGGGGGGCCGCGCGTTCACGGACGTGGTCGCCGAGGCTCTGGGCCTGCGGGAGCTGCGGGTCATCGAGACCGGCGGCGACGCCTACGCCTCGGAGCGTCAGCAGTGGGACAGCGCCAACAACGCCGTCGCCCTGGAGCCGGGCGTGGTCGTCACCTACGACCGCAACACGCAGACCAACGCCCTGCTGCGCCGGGCCGGTGTCGAGGTCATTCCCATCGTCGGCGCCGAACTGGGCCGTGGGCGCGGTGGCGGGCACTGCATGACCTGCCCCCTCGTGCGCGACCCCGTGGACCTGTGAGCCGCCTTCGGCTCCACGGCCGTGGAGCCGTGGGGCACCGGCTCTCCCCGGTGTACCCGGACGGGTGGGACGCCGCCGGGGAGCCGGTCGGCACCGGTTCGCCCTCACCGCGCGGGAGCACCTTCCCGGCCCGTGGAACGGAGGGCCGGGGGGCCGCGCCGCCCCCGGCGTCCGCTCACCTGGTGTGCCCGGACCTCCTGGCCCTTCCCGCACCCCACCCGGCCAGGACGACGCCGAGGACCGCCATCGCCGCATAGCAGGCGAGCCACACCGCGAAGCCTCCGGGCACCTGGTGGAGGATCCCTGCCTCACCGTGGTCGACCAGCAGCCGGATCCCTCCCTGCGCCCCCAGGACCAGCATCACCAGGCCCGCGACCAGGCACGCCACATACGCCATCGTTGTTCCTCCCTCCGGCCCGCGCGGAGTCGGAACCGGGGCATCCCACGCGCGTCTCTTTATGGTTCGATCGAACCATAACACGGTTTTGGTACGATCGCACCACAAAAACGCGCCCGCTGTGGCCGCGACCCCGAGGAGACCCGCCATGCCCCGACAGGTGGACCACGACCTGCGCCGCCGACAGATCGCCCAGGCGGTGTGGCGCCTGGCCACCCGGGGCGGACTCGAACACGTCACGCTGCGCCAGGTCGCCACCGAGGCCGAGGTCTCCCCCCGGCTGTTGCAGTACTACTTCGGCACCCGCGACCGCTTGCTGCTGGGCGCGCTGGAGATCCTCAACGCCGAAGCCGAACAGCGGGCCGGGCAACGCCTGGCCGAGCTGGGCGAGGCCCCCGGTATGCGCGCGCTCGTGCGCGGGGTGCTGTGGGAGCTGCTCCCCCTGGACGAGGAGCGCCGCAACCGGCACCTGGTGTACGCCGCCTACTTCATCCCCTTCGTCACCGACCCCGCCCTGACGGCCGCGGCCCGCGACGCGCCCCGCGCCCTGGAGGGCCTCGTGGCCGGTCTGCTCGACCGGGGCCGACAGACCGGTGAGGTACCGCCGGAGGTCGACGCCGAGGCCGAGAGCGCCTTCCTGGTGGCCGGCGCCACGGGCCTACAGACCAGCGTCCTGCTCGGTCGGCACAGCCCCGAGCAGGCCGTGGAGCTGATCGAGCACCGACTCGACGGCGTGTTCGCGCCCGCACCCGACTGAACAGCACCCACGGGGACCGGAGACAACCGGCACGGGAAGGGGCCGACCGGAAAGTCCGGTCGGCCCCTCAAGGCGCTCTCAGAGTGGGTTGTTACAGGTACTGGCCGGTGTTGGGCACCGTGTCGATGCTCCGACCGGAGTCCGCGCCCTTCTTGCCCGTCACCAGGGTCCGGATGTAGACGATGCGCTCGCCCTTCTTTCCGGAGATGCGCGCCCAGTCGTCGGGGTTGGTGGTGTTGGGCAGGTCCTCGTTCTCGCTGAACTCGTCGACGCAGGCCTGCATCAGGTGCGAGACCCGGATGCCCTTGGACTGCTGGTCGATGAAGTCCTTGATGGCCATCTTCTTGGCCCGGGAGACGATGTTCTCGATCATCGCGCCGGAGTTGAAGTCCTTGAAGTACAGGACCTCCTTGTCACCGTTGGCGTAGGTGACCTCCAGGAAGCGGTTCTCCTCGCCCTCGGTGTACATGCGCTCCACGACCCGCTGGATCATGGCGTCCACCGTGGCCCTGGCCGAGCCGCCGTGCTCGACGAGGTCCTCGTCGTGCAGCGGCAGGTCCGTGGTGATGTACTTGCCGAAGATGTCGCGGGCCGCCTCGGCGTCGGGCCGCTCGATCTTGATCTTGACGTCCAGGCGGCCGGGCCGCAGGATCGCCGGGTCGATCATGTCCTCGCGGTTGGAGGCGCCGATGACGATGACGTTCTCCAGGCCCTCCACACCGTCGATCTCGCTCAGGAGCTGGGGCACGATCGTGTTCTCCACGTCGGAGGACACACCCGAGCCGCGGGTGCGGAAGATCGAGTCCATCTCGTCGAAGAAGACGATGACCGGGGTGCCCTCGGAGGCCTTCTCCCGTGCGCGCTGGAAGACCAGGCGGATGTGCCGCTCGGTCTCGCCCACGTACTTGTTGAGCAGCTCGGGGCCCTTGATGTTGAGGAAGAAGCTCTTGCCGACGTCGCGGCCGGTGCGCTCGGCGACCTGCTTGGCCAGCGAGTTGGCGACCGCCTTGGCGATGAGCGTCTTACCGCATCCGGGAGGGCCGTAGAGCAGCACGCCCTTGGGCGGGCGCAGCTGGTGCTCGTAGAAGAGCTCCTTGTACAGGTAGGGCAGCTCGACCGCGTCGCGGATCATCTCGATCTGCCCGGAGAGGCCGCCGATGTCGGTGTAGGAGATGTCGGGGACCTCTTCGAGGATGAGCTCCTCGACCTCGGACTTGGGGATGCGCTCGTAGACGTACCCCGACCGCGGCTCCAGCAGCAGCGAGTCGCCGGGGCGGATCGCCTCGTCGCGCAGCGGCTCGGCCAGGCGGACGATCCGTTCCTCGTCGTGGTGGGAGATCACCAGGGCGCGCTCGCCGTCCTCGAGGATCTCCTTGAGCATGACGACCTCGCCGACGGTCTCGAAGGACTCCACCTCGACGACGTTGAAGGCCTCGTTGAGCATGACCTCCTGGCCGGGGCGCAGGTTGTCCAGATCGACCGAGGGGCTGACGTTGACCCGCATCTTGCGGCCGTTGGTGAAGATCTCGACCGTTTCGTCCTCGCGTGAACCGAGGTAGACGCCGAAGCCCGACGGCGGCTGGGCCAGCCGGTCGACCTCCTCCTTGAGCGCCACGATCTGCTCGCGCGCCTCCTTCAAAGTGGAGACGAGCCGTTCGTTCTGGCCGTTGGCAGCGGCGAGACTGGCCTGTGCCTCCCTCAGCCGCTCCTCCAGCAGGCGTACATGCCGGGGCGAATCGGCGAGCTTGCGCCGAACCACGCTGAGTTCCTTTTCCATGTAGGAGACCTGGGCCGTGAGTTCTTCGACTTCACGGTCCCGGTCGCTCTGACGCTCGTCGTCGCGCTCAGCCACGTCCGCCACCTCCCTATGAGGAACTACATCGGAGCCTACCTACCCTCGCCCTATTCCTAACCTCCCAGGGCCGGAGAGTGTCGTAGGCCTCATTTCCAGGTCTTGCGTCATCACAGGTCAGAGTGCTACCGGATGACCCGACGTAATGAGAACGTAACCTCTGGGTCCGGGCGCGGGCAAGGAATCCGCCCCTCCTGGCGATCCCTCCCCACCCACGTCAGCGGGCCCTCCCCGGACACGCCGAAGCCCGCCCGGACGGGTCCCCGTGGGGACCGCGCCGAAGACGCACGGTGAGGAGATCAGGGGCGGCGTGCGGCGTGTGCGGGCGGGCTCGGGCGAGGGTCCGTGAATCAGTCGCGGGCGTCGTCCCCCGGAGCCTGCGGGCCGGAGGCGTCGACCGCCCCGCCGGTGTCCCCGTCACCGCGGGGCGCCTCGGGGACCGCCGCGTCGGTGGCCAGCGCCCTGACCTCCTCGGCCGGGGTGCCCTGCGCTTCGGCCGCGCGCCGGTCCTGCTCGCGCGCGGCGGTGAAGTCCTTGCCGTAGGCGCCCTTGGCCGGACGGCGGCGGCGCTCGGGGGCCTCGGCCCCGTCGGCCAGGCGGCGCGCGACCACCAGGAAGCCGGTGTGCCCGATCATGCGGTGGTCCGGACGAACAGCCAGGCCCTCCACGTGCCAGGTGCGCAGCATGGTCTCCCACGAGCGCGGCTCGTAGAAGCGCGGGTCCTCGCGCAGCTGCTCCACCACGCGCGACAGCTGGGTGGTGGTGGCGACGTAGCAGCACACCAGACCACCCGGGATGAGGGCGCCGGCGACCGCGTCCAGGCACTCCCAGGGCGCGAGCATGTCCAGGAAGACGCGGTCGACGTCGGTCTCGTCCAGCTCCTCCACCAGGTCGCCGACGGTGAGCTTCCAGGCCGGGTGCGGGCCGCCGTGGAACCTCTCCACGTTCTTGCGGGCGATCTCGGCGAAGTCGGCGCGGCGCTCGTAGGAGTGCACCATGCCGCCCTCACCGACCGCGCGCAGCAGCCAGTTGGACATGGCCCCCGAGCCCGCCCCGGCCTCCACCACGCGCGCGCCGGGGAAGATGTCAGCCTCCACGAGCACCTGGGCGGCGTCCTTGGGGTAGACGATGGTGGCGCCCCGCTTCATCGACAGGGTGTAGTCGATCAGCAGGGGGCGCAGCGCCACGTAGGCCGTGCCGGTGTTGGAGCGCACCACACTGCCCTCGGGCTGTCCGATGAGGTCGTCGTGGTCGACCTTGCCCTTGTGGGAGTGGAAGGCGGCGCCCTCTCGCAGAGTGATGGTGTGCATGCGACCCTTGGGGTCGGTCAACTGCACGGTGTCGCCGTCGGTGAAGGGGCCGCGGCGGCCATGGATACCGGTCAACGTCGCTCTCGTCTTCCCACGTCGCTATTGGTTGGCAGGGCGATCGCCCAGGGTATCGGCCCCCCGGTACCGCGGCGAACGGGCGCGGTGCGCCCGCACGTGCGAAAATCCCGCCCCCAGGGCAGTATTCAGCCTGACGGGCCCCTGACCGCGCCCGACCATCCACGAGGACCACGGGAGAAGACAACCCATGTCACAGCTGACCACGGGGCTGGGAATCGACATCGGCGGCAGCGGGATCAAGGGCGCGCCGGTCGACCTGACCACAGGCGAGTTCCTCAAGGAGCGGACGAAGGTCCTCACCCCCGACCGCTCCGACCCCGAGGCGGTGGTCGAGATCGTGCACGGGATCGCCGAGCACTTCCCCGAGGCCGCGGGGATGCCCCTGGGCGTGACCTTCCCGGGCGTGGTGCAGGGGGGCGTGGTGCGCACCGCGGCCAACCTGGACAAGAGCTGGATCGACACCGACGCGCGGGCGCTGTTCGCCGAGGCCACCGGCCGACCGGTGCGCGTGCTCAACGACGCCGACGCCGCCGCCGTGGCGGAGACCCGCTACGGCGCCGCCAAGGGCGTGCCGGGGGTGGTGCTGCTGACCACCCTGGGCACGGGGATCGGCACCGCCCTGGTGGTGGACGGGCGCCTGGTGCCCAACACCGAGTTCGGACACCTGGAGATCGACGGCCACGACGCCGAGACGCGGGCCTCCTCGGGTGCCAAGGAGCGCGAGGAGCTGTCCTACCGCGAGTGGGCGACCGAGCGGCTGCACCGCTACTACCGCGTCGTGGAGGACCTGCTGTGGCCGGACCTGATCGTGGTCGGCGGCGGGGTCAGCCGCAAGGCGGACAAGTTCCTGCCGCTGCTGGACATCCGCACGCCCGTCGTGGCCGCCTCGCTGCTCAACACGGCCGGGATCGTCGGCGCCGCCCTGGCCGCCGCCGAGTCCGAGGAGACCGGGCCCGAGGCTGTCTGAGGCGACCCGGGCGAGCGCTCCTAGGGGTGCGGCCGCAGCCCCCTGACCACCTTGTCCACGTCCGCTCTGGGCCCGTACACGGCCACACCCACCAGGTCCAGGTCCGCGGCGGCCACCCCGCGCACGGCGGCCCGGTTGTCGTCGTCGTTGCCGGTGGCGAACAGCTGCTCGGTGTACAGCGCGGTGGCCAGGCCCCGGGAGCGGGCGCGCTCCAGTGTGCGGGCCAGGGTGCGCGCGTCCGCCCCGTAGACCAGCACGGGTTCGCGGAACATCGCGAGGTAGGTGTTGCCCGAGGCGTCCTCGTAGGGCTTGCCGACGGAGTCGGGGCGCGCGTGCGCGACGCCGCTGCTGAGGAAGGCCGTCACGTTGAGCTTCTGCCAGGGGGCCAGGTCCTCGCGAACGGCCACGGCGATCTTGGTGTCGAAACGCATGGGTGTGAGGATGGCGCGGACGCGGCCCCGCCGTCTTGGACGCTGGTGCGCACGGGTACCGCCGGTTCTGGCGTCGTGGCCTCTCCGGGCGGTCGACCGGACGCCGGTGCGCGCGGGTACCGCCGGGAGCCGCGGGCGTCCGACAATGGAGGCGTGAGAGGGGACTGGGCCAGGTACTGGCGTTCGCCCGAGCGACCGCTGGAGGCGATGCACGCGCACTTCGAGCGGCACGCCTACCACCGGCACAGCCACGACGCGTACTCGTTCGGGGTGACGGAGTCGGGCGTGCAGGCGTTCAACTGCCGGGGCGGCGCGCACGCGAGCGTGTCCGGGATGGTGCTGGCGTTCAACCCGGACGACCCGCACGACGGGCACGCCGGGGCCGAGCCGGGGTTCACCTACCGGATCGTGCACATCGGGCCGGAACTGGTGCGGGAGGTACTCGCCGACGCCGCCGAGTGCCGGACCGGGCTGCCGCTGTTCGCCGACCCGGTGGTGGGGGACCCCCGGCTGGCCCGGGCGCTGCTGGGGCTGCACTCGGCGCTGTGGCGGGGAAGCCCCCGCTTGGCCGTGGACGAGGCCCTGCGCGGCGCGGTGGTGGCGATGACGGACCGCGGAGCGGTCGGGCGGCCGGCGGTGGCGCGGGTGTCGGACCCGGACGCGGCGCGTGTGGCGGCCCGGGTGGAGGCGGTGCTGCGCGAGCGGTTCACCGAGGACGTGGGAGCCGGGGAGCTGGCCGCGGCGGCGGGACGGAGCCGGTTCGCGGTCTACCGGGCCTTTCGCGCGGTGCGGGGGATGGCGCCCAGCGAGTACCAGCGGCAGCTGCGGCTGCGGCGGGCCCGGGACCTGATCGCGGCGGGGGCACCGCTGTCGGAGGCCTCCGCGCGGTCGGGTTTCGCCGACCAGAGCCACCTGACGCGGTGGTTCGGCCGCTCCTACGGCATCACGCCGGGGGCGTTCCGCGCGGCGGACCGCTCGTGCTCAGCCCTCGCTGACGGACATGGACAGGGCGACCACGATCCGCCGCGCGGCGGCGGCGGTGTGCGCGACCGGTGAGATGGGCACGCCCGCCAGTGCCGTGGGCAGCCCGTCCTGGAGCGGCCAGCGCATCCACCACCACAGGCCCCCGCGGTGGGGCCGCAGCAGGGCGCGCTGGGGCCGGGTGCTGGGACCGGCGTCCACCGCCCCGCACAACCCGTCCTCACGGACCTCCACCCCGCGTGAGCGCAGCTCGGCGGCCAGCCCGCGCAGGGCGAGCTCCGTCAGCTCCACGCGGTTCACCGGCTCGGCCGTGCCCGGGTCACGCCTCAGGCTCGGACTCCCCGTCGGCGGGGTCTCAACGGTCAACGGGACTCCCCTCCCTTCCCAGACACCTCTGGGACCAACGACTCTTGCACTCTGCCGTATCCGGAGGCGAAACGGCCGGTCCTATGCGGATCACGCATACGGACTTCTTTCTTACACATAGCCACCGGCTGCGCCCCGAGTCCCTAACCTAAGCTCATGCCCCAACCAGACGGCGTTCTTCCACCGGACCTGTGGACACGTCCCCGCATGGCGGGTGCCCTGGCCACCTGTGACATGGCGACGGTCATCGAGGGCGTGCGCGCGGCGCACGGCTGGTCCCAGGGTGACCTCGCCCGCGCGATCGACTACTCCCAGAGCTGGGTCTCGCGCGTGGTCAACGGCCAGCAGTCGCTGACCATCAGCCAGGTACACGACCTCGCCCGACGCCTGGGCATCCCGCTGCACCTGCTGCGCTTCGGCGGCGCCGCACCCCAGGCCCGTCCCGCCGAGAAGGGGGTGGACACCACGAGGCGCCGCGACTTCGGACGCGCGGTGGCCGCGGGAGCCCTACTCACCGCCACCACCGTCACCACAGGCGCCACGGGCGCCACGGGCGCCACCAGTGCGGCTCCGGCCCCGGTGGCGCCAGGCCCGTGCCCCGGCACCGTCAACGAGACGACCGCGCCCTCGCTGCGCGCCATCACCGGCGGCCAGCGCCGCATGGACGCCACCTCCCCCTCCCGCCACCTGCTGCCCAGCGCTGTGGCGCACGTGCATCTGGCCGAGCAGATGCGTGGGCACTCGCACGGGACACCGTTCCACGGCGAGCTGAGCGCCGCGGCCAGCGAGGCCTCCGGCTTCGCCGCCTGGCTGCACGCGGACCGGGGCGACATGGGATCGGCCAGGGCGCACTACCGCACCGCGGTCATGCGCGCTCGCCAGGCGGACATGCGCCTGCTCGACGTGTACATGCTGGGCTCCCTGGCGGCCTTCGAGACCGACACCGCCGAGGACCACCACCTGGGCCTGGGGCTGGTCCAGGAGGCCGAACACGTCCTGGGCCCCGCCGCCCACCCCACCGCGCGCGCCTGGCTCGCCTGCGTGGGTGCGCTCGCGCACGCCGGGAACGGGGACGGCGCGGCCGCCGCGCGCGCCCTGGGCCAGGCGGAGCGGGAGGTGGCCCGCTCCGCCAACACCGACCCGCCCTGGCCGTGGGTGTTCGCCTTCGACGAGGCCAAGGTCGCCGGCTACCGCGCCCGGGTGGGCGTGCGGCTGCGCCAGCCGAACGACGCCCGCCGGGCCTTCGCCGAGGCGTTCGCGCCCAACAGCGCCAACCCCAAGCAGTCCGCGGTCCTCCAGGTGGAACTGGCCTCGGCGCACGCCGAGGCGGGGGACGTGGACGAGGCCTTCCGCCTGGTCCACGAGGCACTGACCACGGGCGTCCGCTACGAGTCCGAGCGGGTCATCGGCCGGGTCCGGGCCTTTCGCCGCCAGCACTCGGGAACGCGGGCGCGCTGCGTGGCCGACCTGGACGACCGGCTTCTGTCCCTGGTGAGCGGCATCACCGCTTGAGGGTAGAAAAGCCGCGAAGCGATCATCAGGGAGGTTTCGTGATCCACATCGGAGTCACCGGTCACCGCGACCTGGCCCCCGACGTGCGACGCACCGTCACCGCGCTGCTCACCGCCCACCTGGAACCCTACGGCTGCGAGATGGTGGGCCTGTCCTGCCTGGCCGACGGCGCCGACGCCGTCTTCGCCGAGGCCGTCGTCGCGGCCGGAGCCCCGCTGGAGGCGGTCATTCCCGCATCCGGCTACCGCGAGGCGCTGCCCGAGGAACACCACCCCGTCTACGACCGCCTCCTGCGACAGGCCGTCCTCGTGCACACACTGCCCTACACCGAGTCCACGCCCGAGGCCCACCTGGAGGCCGGAAGGCTGCTCGTACGGCGCTGCGACCAGCTGGTGGCCGTCTGGGACGGCCAGCCCGCGCGCGGCCCCGGCGGCACCGCCGACGTGGTGGCCTACGCGCGCTCGCTCTTTCGCCCGGTCTCGGTGCTGTGGCCCGAGGGCGCCCGCCGCTGACCCCGGCGGCACCCGCCACCCACGCCGCACACCTTCCAACCGTGCCGCGAAGGAGAAGGTTGGCACCCGCGCACACCGCCCAGCGTTCCCGGTCCGGCGTCCGCCACCCGTGCGGCGCGCCCCCACCGCGAAGGAGAGAGCGGCCCCACCGGCACCGTCGGCCTCAGCCGGTTCAGCGTCCGCCCGAGACCACCGCGTTGACGTCCGCGGCCCTGAGCACCCCGCGCACCCCACCGCCCTCATCCACCACCACATACTCCGGCAGTGGATGACCCGTCAGCGCCCGCAGCAACTCCTCACCCTCCAGCCCCACCGGCACCAGAGAATGCTCGGTCACCGCCCGGGACACGCTCGACACCGGCACCCACGCACGGCGCTCCGGCTCGATCGCCCCGGCCGCCGCCGGGTGCACCACCGCCGAGGGAGCGCCCCGGGCGTCGGTCACCACGACCTCCACCGCCTCCGCCTCCCGGGCCCGGCGCTCGGCCTCGGCCAGCGGCGTGTCGGCCAGCACCGTCACCGAGGACCGGGCCAGATCGCGGGCACGCAGACGCGGGATGCGCTCGCGCACCCGGGCGGCGCGCAGCGCGTCGGAGGCGCCCATCCACATGAAACCGCCCAGGACGAAGCCCCACACCACGCTCCACGGGCTGAGCCGTCCGCCCGCCCACCACGTGATCAGGAACGGCAGCGCCACCACCAGCAGGGCCAGCACCCGGCCGCCCCAGGCGGCGGCCACACTCCCCGCGAAGGGCCTGCCCGTCACCTTCCACACCCCGGCGCGCAGCAGCCGCCCACCGTCCAGCGGAAGACCCGGCAGCAGGTTGAACGCGCCCACCAGAAGGTTGGCGATCCACAGCTGGAACAGCAGCTCACCCACCACGGTGCGCGGCTCGGTGAACAGGTACAGGCCGAACCCGCCCGCCGCCAGCAGCAGGGAGAACAGCGGCCCGGCGAACGCGATCCAGAACTCCCGGCCCGGTGTGGGCGCCTCGCGCTCGATCTCGGAGACCCCGCCCAGCACGTACAGCACGATGCGCCGGACCGGCAGGCCGTACATGCGCGCGACCACCGCGTGCGCCAGCTCGTGCACCAGCACGGAGGCGTAGAGCAGGACGGCGAAGACGAAGGCCAGCAGGTAGGCGGTGGGCCCCAGCGCCAGGCGGCCCTGGACGACACCGCCGTAGACCAGGGTGATCAGCGCCGCGACGATCAGCCAGGAGGAGGTCACGTACACGGGGATGCCGAAGGGGCGGCCGATCAGTAACCCCGGTCTGGCGGAACGGTCGCGGGGCTTGGGCGCGGATGGGTCACTACCGGTCGTCACACCCCCAGACTACGGCTCGCCCGCCGTGGCCGGACGGCGCCCACGACCCGGCCCCGCCGCTCCGGACCGCCCGGTTGTCCACAGGCCCGCTCCGCCCGTGGCGCGCCGCCGGGACGCCGGTGTTTCCTGGATACAGGGGGCCCACAGGGCCGGTCGGCACCGTGCTGCCCGGATTCGGGTCCGCCGCCCGCACCCGCTTCTCCACGGACCGCTTTCCACAGGCCGCCTTCCTCACCTCGCACCCTGTCGCGACCTTCTCATAGGCTCAAACCATGACCACCGCGCTCCTTCCGTCCGCCCTCTCCCCCTCCCGGGCCTCCGACTTCCTCCAGTGCCCGCTGCTGTTCCGCTTCCGCACCATCGACCGCCTGCCCGAGGCGCCCAGCGCGGCGGCCCTGCGCGGCACCCTCGTCCACGCCTGCCTGGAGCGCCTGTACGAGCTGCCCGCCGAGTCGCGCAACCCGCGCAACGCCGTCGGCCTCGTCGACCCCCAGTGGAAGAAGCTGCGCGAGAAGAAGCCCGAGCTGGACGAGCTGTTCGCCGACGACGCCGAGCGCGACACCTGGCTGGAGTCCGCCCGCGACCTGGTCCGCCGCTACTTCGACCTGGAGAACCCCACCGCCCTGGAGCCCCGCGACCGCGAGATGCGCATGGACGTGTCCCTGCCCACCGGCCTGCGGCTGCGCGGCTACGTGGACCGCATCGACGTCACCCCCTCCGGCCAGATCCGGATCGTGGACTACAAGACCGGCAAGTCGCCCGCCCCCCGCTTCGAGGACAAGGCCCGGTTCCAGATCTTCTTCTACGCGGTGATGATCTGGCGCGACCTCGGCGTCGTCCCCACCCGCCTCCAGCTCGTCTACCTGGGCGGCGACGGCGCGGTGCGCTGGTACGACCCCACCGAGGACGAACTGCGGGCCGCGGAGTCCGAGATCGCCGACATCTGGGCGCGGATCGAGGCGGCCGGACGCGCAGGGGTGTGGGAGCCCAAGAAGAGCAAACTCTGCGACTGGTGCGAGCACCAGGCGCTGTGCCCGGCGTTCGGCGGCACCCCGCCGCCCCTGCCCGCACCGGCGGACCGCCTACGCGGGTGACCCCGACCGCCCCGTCCCCCGGCTTCGGATCCGGCCGCCACCGGGATACGGCACAATTCCCCCTGTGCCCGTCTCAGTACTGCTGGTCGACGACCAGCCCCTCGTCCGCGCCGGTTTCCGCATGATCCTGGAGTCCGCCCCGCACCTCTCCGTGGTGGGGGAGGCCTCCGACGGCCGTGAGGCGGTCCGCTCGACCCGCAGCCTGCTGCCCGACGTGGTCCTCATGGACGTGCGCATGCCCGGCATGGGCGGGATCGAGGCCACCCGGCAGATCGTGTCGTGGGCGCGGCCCCTGGGCCACCGGGTGCGGGTCCTGGCACTGACCACCTTCGACCTGGACGAGTACGCCGTCGAGGTGCTGCGCGCGGGCGCCTCCGGGTTCCTGCTCAAGGACGCCCCGCCCGCCGAACTCGTGTCGGCCGTCGAGATGGTCGCGGACGGGGCGGCGGCCATCTCCCCCACGGTGCTCAACCGCCTGCTCGACCGCTTCGCCCCGCTCCTGCCCTCCGCCTCCCCCGGCACCGCACCCGCCGGGAACACCCTGACCACCCGCGAACACGAGGTCCTGCGCCTGCTCGCGCGCGGGTGGTCCAACGCCGAGATCGCCGCCCACCTGGTGCTGGGCGAGACGACCGTCAAGTCCCACGTCGGCAACATCCTCACCAAGCTGGAACTGCGCGACCGGGTCCAGGCCGTGGTCTACGCCTACGAGCACGGGCTGGTCCGGCCCGGTGAAAGCGACGGCGGCTCCGGCTGACGCCTCCGGCCCGCGCGCCGAGGAAACCGGGCCACCAGGTCCGCGGTCCCCTGCCCGCGGCACGCATACCAGGCCACCCGGTTCGCGGTCCCGCCCCCGCCGGCACGCGAACCCGGCGCGCGGCGTGAGGCCCGGGCCCGCCGGGGCCGCGGCCCGATCCGGCGCGACCCCCGACCTCCCGCACACGGGCCCCGGGCACGGCGCCGAAGACCCCGGCGCGTCGCTGTCGACGGGCCCCCGGCCTTGAAAGGATGATCCGGTGATCGAACTCACCGGCCACGAACCCCGTTCCGGGCGAACCCCACCCTCCGGGACCGCGTCCCCTCATGGGTTGTCCACAGCGCGCCGGTCACCACGGGTACAGGCGGGGAGGAGACGGAGACAGGGATGCCAAGCAAGCGGGAGCGCCCCGTGCCCCCGAGCGAGGACCGCCTGCTCAGCAGGATGCGGGACTGGCGGGAGGCGCACGAGCGGGAGCTGACCCCGGACGGCTTCGACGAGACCGAGGACGTCAACCTCCCCGACGCCCGAGCCATCGACCTGGTGCTGCGGGTGGGCGAGCTGATGCTCGCCAGCGGAGAGGGCACCGAGGCCGTCAGCGAGGCGATGCTCAGCCTCTCGGTCGCCTTCGACCTGCCCCGCTCGGAGGTCTCGGTCACCTTCACCACCATCACCCTGTCCACCCACCCCGGGGGCGAGCACCCCCCGATCACCGGCGAACGGGTGGTGCGCCGCCGCACCCTGGACTACTTCCGCGTCAACGAACTGCACACCCTGGTGCAGCAGTGCGCGCTCGGCCTGCTCGAACTGGAGGACGCCACCGCCCGGCTGACCCAGATCAGGCGCGCCCGCATGCCCTACCCCAACTGGCTCATCGCGATCGGGTTCGGCCTCATCGCCTCCAGCGCGAGCCTCATGGTGGGCGGCGGCCTGATCGTGGCGACCGCGGCCTTCCTGGCCACCGTCATGGGCGACCGCACGTCGGTGTTCCTGGCCAAGCGGGGCGTCGCGGAGTTCTACCAGATGGCGGGGGCCGCGGTGGTGGCCGCCACGATCGGCGTGGCGCTGCTGTGGGCCAGCACCACGCTGAACCTCGGCCTCCAGGCCGGGGCGATCATCACCGGCAACATCATGGCCCTGCTGCCCGGCCGCCCGCTGGTCTCCAGCCTCCAGGACGGCATCAGCGGCACCTACGTGTCGGCGGCGGCACGCCTGCTGGAGACCTTCTTCATCCTGGGCGCGATCGTGTCCGGCGTGGGCGCGGTCGCCTACACCGCGCAGCGCCTGGGCGTGAACATCGACCTGGAGGACCTCCCCTCCGCGGGCACCTCGATGGAGATCCCCGTGCTGATCGGCGCGGCGGGAATCGCGGTGGCCTTCGCGATCTCGCTCGCCGTGCCGCCCCGGATGCTGCCGATGATCGGCGTGCTCGGCGTGATGATCTGGGTGATCTACGCGAGCATGCGCGACCTGCTGTTCGTGCCCGCGGTGGTGGGCACGGTCGCGGGCGCGGTCGCGGTGGGCGTGGTGGGCCACTGGCTGGCGCGGCGCACGCGCAGACCGGTGCTGCCGTACCTGGTCCCGTCGATCGCCCCGCTGCTGCCGGGCAGCATCCTGTACCGGGGCCTGATCGAGATCACGCAGGGCGACCCCTCCGCCGGGCTGCTCAGCCTCGCGGAGGCGGTCACCGTGGGCCTGGCTCTGGGCGCGGGGGTCAACCTCGGCGGTGAGCTGGTCAGGGCCTTCCAGCACGGCGGACTGGCCGGTGCGGGGATGCGCAGCCGCCCGGCGGCACGCCGGACACGCGGCGGGTACTGAGTTCCTTGTGGCCGGGGCCGGACAGAACAGAACCATTGCTGGCCTGGGGGTATCTCACCCCCTGAGAGCGGACGGCAGCAGCAGGGCAAACACATCCGGACCAAACCGCAACAAGCATGTGATGTGAACCACTACTCTTGGCGTCAGCTCAACGACGAGCACCTCTGGACCGAAAGGCCTGTCCCATGTGCAGCCACGAACCTGCCTGCCCGTCCTTCGAGGACACCGACCGTGAGGCGGCCCGGGTCGTCTCCAGCCACCCCGAACAGGGCTGGAGCCTGCTCTGCAACGGCGTCGTCCTTTTCGACGACACCGGTGAGCTGCTCCCCGACGGGGTGGTCGTCGCCCCGCACCGGCCCCGCGTCGCCGCCTGACGCCCGGCCACACCCACGCACCGCGGCCGCGAGACCGACGCGTCCCGCCCGTCGAGGGATACACGACCCCGGGCGGTGACGTGTCCCCTGGCGGCCCCTGGTGACCGCGCGAGCAACCGGGGCCCGCCCCGGCCCTCACTCCCGCACCGAGTCGGGCCACCCCTCCGGCAGCACGTCCTGGCCGCCCATCGCCTCACTCAGCCGACGCCGGAAGTCGGCGTGCACACCGGGCCCCCACACCAGCTCGCTCGGTGTGCGCAGCGCCTGCTCCATGGCCGACCGCAGCGCGGCCGGGCGCGCCTCCCCCTCCGCCACCGGCAGCGCCAACAGGGCGTGCATCTGGGTGACCACGGCGAACAGCTCCCCCGCCAGCGCGGGAGCGCTCGCGGTCGCCGCCGCCTCCTCCAGGTAGGGGTCCCACCACGGCTCCCCTGCCCCGCCGTCCCCTTCCTCCCCAGGCCCGGCGAAGGCCCGGCGCAGCCGCCGACGCACCTCCCCCGCGGTGTCCGGGTCCCGGTCGCCCAGGCCCAGCCGCCAGACCCGCTCGGCCGCGGCGGGGTCTCCGCGCAGGGCCAGCAGCCCCGCGAGGAGTTCCACGGCGGCGGCGAAGGTGCCCGGCGCGGCCCCCGCCCCCGCCTCCCCCGCGTCATCGGAAGCCTCGTCCGGGTCCACGACCGCGCCGACGTCGGCGATGGCGTGCTCCAGGTGGGCGGCGGCGCGCAGCAGGCGCAGACCGGGATCGTCCGCGACCGACAGACCGCGTTCGACCGCGGCCGCTGCGGCGCCCGGCAGCCCCCGCCCCAACAGGCGTTCGGCCAGGTCGCGGGAGGCGTCCACGACGGTGGTGGCGTGCAGGCGACCGAGCGAACCGGGATCGGACGGCAGTGCCAGCGCCGCCTCCCAGTGCTCCTCGGCCCCACCGGTGTCGCCGCGCCCCTCGGCGGAGCGGGCCAGCCCGTAGTGCGCCACGGCCGTGTAGTCGGCCCCGCCCAGGTCGAGCAGGCGGCGCCAGACGCGGTCGGCCTCGGCGTGGTCGCCGTCCTGTTCGAGGGAGAGCGCGAGGTGGTAGGCGGCGCGCGGGGCGTACCGCGAGTCGCCGGTGGCCAGGGCGCGGCGGGCGGCCTCGCGGGCGGCGGCCAGGTCGCCCCGCTGGTCCTCGACCACGGCCAGGCCGAGCAGGGCGCGGGCCTGCACCCGCGGGTGGGGATTGGCGGCCACCGCCTGCTGGTAGAGCTTGGCGGCGCGCTTGAGGTGGCCGCTACCGGCGAGGTCCTGGGCCTGGTCGCACAGTTCGGCGGCGCCCTGCCCGGTCGGCGCCTCGGCCTCGTCGGTGTCCCGGGGGTCGGTGGCCGGGGGCGGGTCGGCGGGGCCAGAGCGCGCGGAGGGTCCGGACGTCGTGGTCATGTCTCCGCTTTCCATGGGGGTGGCGGGGTGGCGGTCCGCGTGGTGGGAACGCGATCCGTGTCGCCGCAACTCTAACGCCTGCGGTGGCCGGGGACCGGAGGTCCGCGCCGGAGCCCCGAAGCCGTGGAGGCTGCCCGGTTCTTCCCCTCTCCCGGTGAGCATGGAGAACAGACCGCACTTTTACGACGTAGATCTACACGCGGGACAAGGAAGGGGCGCCGGTCCCAGGACCGGCGCCCCTCACCGCGGCCT
This sequence comes from Nocardiopsis deserti, assembly GCF_008638355.1. Lineage (NCBI taxonomy): Bacteria > Bacillati > Actinomycetota > Actinomycetes > Streptosporangiales > Nocardiopsidaceae > Nocardiopsis > Nocardiopsis deserti. The sequence continues at coordinate 79,380 of NZ_VWVS01000020.1, forward strand.
CGGCCGCCCTACAGCTCGAAGGCCTCCGGCGGCGGGCAGGAGCAGACCAGGTTGCGGTCCCCGTAGGCCTGGTCGATCCGGCCGACCGGCGGCCAGTACTTGTCCGTGCGCAGCGACGCCAGCGGGTAGGCCGCCTCGGCGCGCGTGTAGCCATGCGACCACTCGTCGGCGGTCACCGCCTCCGCGGTGTGCGGGGCGTTGCGCAGCGGGTTGTCCGCCGCGTCCCACTCCCCCGAGGCCACCTTGTCGATCTCGCCGCGGATCGCGACCATCGCCTCCACGAAGCGGTCCAGCTCGGCGAGGTTCTCGCTCTCGGTCGGCTCCACCATCAGGGTGCCGTTGACCGGGAACGACATCGTCGGCGCGTGGAAGCCGTAGTCCATGAGCCGCTTGGCGAGGTCCTCGTTGCTGATGCCGCTGGCCTTCTGGAGCGGGCGGATGTCCACGACGCACTCGTGCGCCACCAGGCCGCCCGCACCGGTGTAGAGCACCGGGAAGTACGGCTCCAGCCGCCTGGCCAGGTAGTTCGCCGACAGCACCGCGACCTCGGTGGCCGAGCGCAGCCCCTCCTCGCCCATCATGCGCACGTAGGCCCAGGAGATGGGCAGGATGCCCGCCGAACCGAACGGGGCCGCCGAGACCGGGCCCACGCCCGTGTGCGGGCCCGCCTCGGGCTGGCCGGGGTGGTTGGGCAGGAAACCGGCCAGGTGTGAGCGGACCGCGACCGGGCCCACGCCCGGACCGCCGCCGCCGTGCGGGATGCAGAAGGTCTTGTGCAGGTTGAGGTGGCTGACGTCGGCCCCGAACTCGCCCGGTTTGGCCCAGCCCAGCAGCGCGTTGAGATTGGCGCCGTCCACGTACACCTGGCCGCCCGCCTCGTGGACCAGGCGGCACACCTCGGTGACGGTGTCCTCGTACACGCCGTGCGTGGACGGGTAGGTGATCATGATGGCGGCCAGGTCGTCGGCGTGCTTGCCGGTCTTGGCGCGCAGGTCCTCCAGGTCGACGTTGCCGTTGTCGTCACAGGCCACCACTGCCACGCGCATACCGGCCATCACGGCGCTGGCGGCGTTGGTGCCGTGCGCGGAGCTGGGGATCAGGCACACGTCGCGGTGGGCCTCGCCGCGCGAGCGGTGGTAGCCGCGGATGGCCAGCAGCCCGGCGAACTCGCCCTGGGACCCGGCGTTGGGCTGGAGGGACACCGCGTCGTAACCGGTGACCTCGGCCAGCCAGGCCTCCAGCTGGCGGATCAGGGCCACGCTCCCGGCGGCCTGGTCCAGCGGAGCCAGCGGGTGCAGCCCGGCGAACTCGGGCCAGGTGACGGGCTCCATCTCCGCGGTGGCGTTGAGCTTCATGGTGCACGAGCCCAGCGGGATCATCGTGCGGTCCAGGGCCAGGTCGCGGTCGGAGAGGCGGCGCATGTAGCGCAGCAGCGAGGTCTCGCTGCGGTGGGTGCCGAACACCGGGTGGGTGAGGTAGTCCACCTGTCGGGCCAGCTCGACGGGCAGGCGGTCGGCGTCCTCGTCCACGCTCAGGCGCACGCGCGAGGAGCCGCGCTCGGCCTCGCCGAAGGCGGCCAGCACCTTCTCCAGGTCGACCTCGGTGGTGGTCTCGTCCACGCTCACGCCGACCGTGTACTCGTCGGCGGTGAGCAGGTTGTACCCGGCCTCCAGCGCGGACTCCACGACGCGGGCGGCGCTGGGCACGCGCACGCGCAGGGTGTCGAAGTAGGAGTGGTGCAGGACCTCGAAGCCGCGCTCGGCGAGGGCGTCGGCCAGGGCCGCGGTGCGGGTGTGCACCTGGCGGGCGATCGCGCGCAGGCCGTCGGGGCCGTGGTAGACGGCGTACATCCCGGCCATGACGGCGAGCAGGACCTGCGCGGTGCAGATGTTGCTGGTGGCCTTCTCGCGGCGGATGTGCTGCTCGCGGGTCTGGAGCGCCAGGCGGTAGGCGGGCTTGCCCGCGTTGTCCACCGAGACGCCGACCAGGCGGCCGGGAAGCTGGCGGCGCAGCTTCTCGCCCACGGCCATGTAACCGGCGTGCGGGCCGCCGAAGCCGAGTGGGACGCCGAAGCGCTGGGTGGAGCCGACGGCGATGTCGGCGCCCAGGTCGCCGGGGCTGCGCAGCAGGGTCAGGGCGAGGATGTCGGCGGCCACCACCGCGAGGGCGCCTCGTTCGTGGGCCTGGGCGATGACCTGGCCCGGGTCGCGCACGGCGCCGCTGGAGGCGGGGTACTGCACCAGGACGCCGAAGGCGTCGCCCTCGGGCAGGCCCTGGGCCAGGTCGGCGACCACGACCTCGATGCCGAGGGGTTCGGCGCGGGTGCGCAGCACGTGCAGGGTCTGGGGGAAGACGTCGGCGTCGACGACGAAGACGTCGGCCTTGCTCTTGGAGGCCCGGCGGGTCAGGGTCATGGCCTCGGCGGCGGCGGTGGCCTCGTCGAGCAGGGAGGAGCCCGAGACGGGCAGGCCGGTCAGGTCGGAGACCATGGTCTGGAAGTTGAGCAGGGCCTCCAGGCGGCCCTGGGAGATCTCGGGCTGGTAGGGCGTGTAGGCCGTGTACCAGGCGGGGTTCTCCATGATGTTGCGCAGGATGACCGGCGGGGTGAGGGTGCCGTAGTACCCCTGGCCGATCAGCGAGGTGCGCACCTGGTTGCGGGCGGCCAGGTCGCGCAGTTCGGCCAGGGCCTCGGCCTCGCCCAGCGCCGGGGGCAGGTCCAGCGGCGCGCTGCGTCCGGGGCCGGTGAGGATGGACTCGGGCACGGCGTCGGCCATGAGTTCGGCGGTGGAGCCGTAGCCGACCGCCTTGAGCATCTCCTGGACCTCGGCGGGCGTGGGGCCGATGTGGCGGTCGGCGAACACCCGGGCGGGCGCGCCCGGGGTGTGCACGGGCTGGTCTGGCACGGAGACCTCCTGGTGACAGGGCCGAGTCGGGTCGGCGGTGTTCCTCACGGTCTCCCCCTCTGTCACCGGGCACGGCGGTGCCCAGGCTTCAGAGCGGCCTCCTCCACGCGGTCCATGGTGCCTGAGAGGTTACTGGGGAGTATTGCCCCGTCGGCGCCCCGTTGCGGGGTCTCTCTCGCGCGGTGTCGACAGCCAGCTGACGATCTGTACGTGTGTACAAGCAGGGTGAATGTCGGTTTTCATCCCTGTTGTGACTACGACCGTACTCGATCGTCGCCCCGGGCAGCGCTTCCGGGCAGGCGTTTCGCCCAGATCACACCGCGAGCCTGGAGGTTCCTCCAGGCGGCTGCGCCAGCGCACGGGAACGGAACCGTGTCCGCCTCCGTCGCGGCCTCGGGCGGCAGCGGCCCCGGGGTGCCCGTCCAGCGGAACCGACCGCGGTCAGGGGGTGGTCGACACCCCGGGGCGGCAGGCGGCACGCTCATGGGCCGACCGAAGACGTTGCTGGCGTGGCGCAAGTGGCCCTGAACTGCGATGATCTTGTACTTGTAGCGTGTCTCGGCCGCCCAACCCCGCTACAAGTACAAGATCACGACGGAGAGAACGGGTCAGCGCACGAGAAGGCGCAGCCACACGGCGGTGTCCGGGGGCAGCCGGTCGCCCTCCAGTGGCCCGCTGGCCACCAGCACCTCCACGTGGGCGGGCAGCTCCGCGGCCTCCGATCCCAGGTTGACCACACACGCCACGTCCGGCTTCCGCACGAACGCCAGCACCTCCGGCCCCGACTCCAGCCACCGCATCCCGGAACCGCCCCCGGCAGGAGGCGAGCCCAGGGCGGGCTCGGCCCGGCGCACGGTCAGCGCCCGGCGGTACAGGTTGAGCATGCTGGCGGGGTCCGCCGCCTGGGCCCGGGCGGTGTGCGCGGCCCACCCGTCGGGCTGGGGCAGCCAGGGCCGCGCGCCGTCCTCGGGGCCGAACCCGAACGGCGCCCGCTCCCCGGACCACGGCAGCGGTACCCGGCACCCGTCCCGGCCCCGGTCCGCGCCGCCCGACCGGGCGAACACCGGGTCGTCGATCCACTCCTCGGGCACGTCCACCTCGCCCAGGCCCAGCTCCTCGCCCTGGTACACGTACACCCCGCCCGGCAGCGCCATGGCCAGCAGCGCCGCCGCCCGCGCACGCCGGGTGCCCAGCTCCGGGTCGCTGGGCGCCCCGTACTGGCGGTCGGCGAAGGAGAACCCGGTGTCGGCCCTGCCGTAGCGCGTGACGTGCCGGGTGACGTCGTGGTTGGACAGCACCCACGTGGCAGGGGCTCCCACCGGGGCGTGCGCGGCCAGGGTGCGGTCGATGACCCCGCGCAGCGCCGCGGGCTCCCACGGGCAGCTCAGGAAGTCGAAGTTGAAGGCGCTGTGCAGCTCGTCCGGGCGCAGGTAGCGGGCGAACCGCTCGGGGTCGGGCAGCCACATCTCCCCCACGAACACCCGGTCGGGGCCGTAGGACTCGGCGATCGCGCGCCAGCGGCGGTAGATCTCGTGCACCCCGTCGCGGTCGGAGAAGGCCCGCTCGTCGGGCGCCCCACCCTCCTCGGGCTCGCGCGCGTCGGGCAGGTCCGGATCCTTGACCAGCCCGTCGGCCACGTCCACGCGGAACCCGTCCACGCCCCGGTCGAACCAGAACCGCAGCACGTCGTCGAACTCCGCGCGCACCCGGGGGTGCTCCCAGTTCAGGTCGGGCTGCTCGGCCGAGTACAGGTGCAGGTACCACTCCCCCGGCTCGCCGTCCGCCTCGGTCACCCGGGTCCAGGCCGGTCCGCCGAACCGGGAGCGCCAGTTGTTGGGCGGCAGGGAGCCGTCCGCGCCCCGGCCGGGCCGGAACCAGAACATCTCCCGCTCGGGCGTCCCCGGCCCCGCGGCCAGCGCCGCGCGGAACCACGCGTGCTCGCTGGAGCAGTGGTTGGGCACGATGTCGATGATCACCCGGATGCCGCGCGCGTGCGCGGCCTCCACCAGCCGCTTCGCCTGGTCGAGGCCGCCGTAGACCGGCGCGACGTCGGTGTAGTCGCTCACGTCGTACCCGCCGTCGGCCAGCGGCGAGGGGTACCAGGGGCTCATCCACAGGGCGTCCACCCCCAGCGCGGCCAGGTGGTCGATCTCCCGCAGGACTCCGGCCAGGTCGCCGATCCCGTCGCCGTCGCCGTCGGCGAAGCTGCGCGGGTAGACCTGGTAGATGGCGGCTCCGCGCCACCAGGCCGGGTCCGCGGACGAGGCGGGGTCCTGCGCGGGCAGGTGGAGGGTGTGGGCCACGGTGCTGCGTCCTTTCGAGGGGGTCGGCGGGGACGGGTCAGCCCTTGAGGGCTCCGGCGGACAGACCGGCGATGATCTGGCGCTGGAAGAGCAGGAACAGGGCGACCACGGGCAGGCTGGAGATCACCATTCCGGCGATGAGGGTGTTGAGCGGCATGTCGGTGGAGATCCGGGCCAGGTAGACGGTGATGGTCTGCACCTGCGGGTCCTGGAGCACCACCAGCGGCCAGACGAAGTCCTTCCACGCGGCCACGACCGCCAGGATCGAGACCACGGCCAGGATCGGCCTCGACAGCGGCAGCACGATCCGCAGCATCACCTGCACGGGTCCGGCACCGTCGAGCCGGGCCGCCTCCAGCAGGTCGGCGGGGATCTGGTCGAAGAACCTCTTGAGCACGAAGACGTTGAAGGCGTTGGCGCCCAGCGGCAGCCAGATCGCCCACGGGGTGTTGAGCAGGTTCAACCCGAGCAGGGGCACGTCGGCCACGGTCAGGTAGGTGGGGATGAGCAGCGCGGCGGCGGGCAGCATGAGGGTGGCCAGCATCATGCCCAGAAGCGCACGGCCCAGGACGGGGCGGAGCTTGGAGAGCGAGTAGGCGGCGGGGACGGCCACACCGAGCTGGAACAGCCAGGCGCCGCCCACCACCACGAACGTGTTCCACATGAAGTGGCCCAGGTCGAGGATGCCCCAGGCCTCGGTGTAGGTGGAGAAGCGCCACTCCCGGGGCAGCAGGGTGGGCGGGGTGCGCACGAGCTCGGCGGGCGGTTTGAGGGCGCCGGTGACCGCCAGGAGCATCGGGCCCAGGAACACGACGGTGGCCGAGGCGACCACGGTGACCAGGACGAGCCGGTAGGTCAGGCGCCCGCGCGTCCCGGCCAGCGTCAGCGGAGAGACGAGCGTGCGTTCGGCAGGGCGCGGCGGGTTCGGGCGGCGGCGCGCGCGGGGCGGCGCAGGGCGTGTGGGGGTCATGGCTTCCTCGCAGGGGGACGCGGTCAGCGGGGTCGGGTCGCCCACAGGTACAGGGCGGAGAAGAGGGCCAGGACCACGAAGAGCATCAGGCTCAGGGCGCTGGCCGCGCCGAAGTCGCCGAAGGTGAAGGCGTAGCGGTAGATGAGCAGCAGGACCGTGGTGGTGGCGCCCTCGGGGCCGCCGCCGGTGAGGATGTAGGGCTCCACGAACACCTGCATGGTCGCCACGACCTGCATCAGCAGCATGACGAGGATGACGAAGCGCATGTGCGGGACGGTCACCGTCCGCACCCGCTGGAGCAGGCCCGCGCCGTCGAGCTCTGCCGCCTCGTACAGCTCGCCGGGGATGCCCTGGAGCCCGGCCAGGTAGATCAGGGTGGCGGTGCCCAGGTTCGCCCAGGTGGAGACGATGACCAGCGAGAGCAGTGCGGTGTCGGCGGAGTTGAGCCACTGGAGGCCGGGCAGCCCGACCGCCCGCAGCGCGCCGTTGACCAGGCCGGGACCGGGGTCGTAGAACCACTTCCACAGCAGGGCCGAGACGATCGGCGGCAGCATGACCGGCAGGTAGACCGCCAGGCGCAGGTAACCGCGCGCGTGGCGCAGCTCGTTGAGCACCAGGGCCATGCCGAAGGGGAGGGCGAAGCCCAGCACCAGCGCCAGCAGGGTGAAGTAGCCGGTGTTGGCCCACGCGGTGGCGAACAGCGGGTCCCCGAACAGGGTGCGGAAGTTCTCCAGCCCCACCCAGTCGGGGGCGGCGACGAAGTTGACCCGTTGGAAGGCCAGCGCGACGCCGCGCGTGATGGGATACCAGGAGAAGAACACGAAGCAGACGAGGGCTCCGGACAGGAAGGCGTAGGCGACGGCGTTGGCGCCCAGGCGGCGCGCTCCCGCGCGCCCGGGGGCTCGGCGGCGGGCGGCCGGGCGCTCCCGCGTCCGCGCGGTCGCGGTCCGCAGGGCGAGGTCGGGCATGGGTGCCTCCGGTCGGCTGGGCGGCGGCCCGGGAGGCGGGCCGCCGCGGTGGGGAGTGGGGCTGGTCGTGGGCCCGGCCGGGGAGCTCGGACGAAGCACCCGGATGGGAGAGCTGGCCGGAACGCCCGGCCGCGGGGCGGGTCGGGACAGCCGACCGGAACGCCTGGCCGCGGTGCCCGGCCGCTGGCCGGCCCGGCTCGGGCTCAGCCGCCGAGGACCGCGTCGATCTCCTCCTCGGCCGTGGCCAGCAGCGCGTCGACGTCGGCGTCCTCGCGGGTCAGCACGGCCTGCATCACGGTGTCGAGGACGGCGTAGACCTGCTGGGCCTGCGGCGGCTCGACGAATCCGGGGACGTCGGGCTGGGCGTCGACGAAGGACTGGTAGTTCTCCAGGGGCACGTTGGCGTTGGCCTCCTTGAGCTCCAGCTGGGCCTCGCGGACGTCGCCCGTCCAGATGTCGGGCGTCGGGGCCATGGGCAGGCCGACCGGGGAGTCCAGGGCCAGGGCGTCGTCGACGGCGTCCTGGAAGCGGTCGGGGTTCAGGTACTTCCAGCTCAGCCAGGCCAGGCCCGCCTCGATCTGCTCCGGAGCGGCCTGCGGGTTGAACATGTACCCCTCGCCGCCGATCAGGGTGCCCCTCTGCTCGGGCATGGGGGCCAGCCCGTAGTCGGCGAAGTCGCCCTCGAAGTTGTCCACGACGGGCTTGAGGTTGTCGGGCGCCCCGACGTACATGCCGAGCGTCCCGGCGCCCATCATCCGCTGCAGGTCCTCGAACTCCAGCAGCTGGCGCTCGCCCATGGACCCGTCCTCCCAGCGCATGGCGTGGAGGGTCTCCAGCACGCGGCGGCCCTCGGCGTTGTCCACGGAGGCGGTCATGGAGTCGCGGTCCACCACCTCGGCGCCCAGGGAGTTCATCCAGGCGTTGAAGTGCCAGCCGCCCTGGTTGGCGGTGCTCAGCTCCCCGAAGCCGACGTAGTCCTCGTCCAGTGCGCTGACGGCCTCGGCCGCCTCGCGGACCTCCTCCCAGGTGGCGGGCGGGTCGTCGGGGTCGAGTCCGGCCTCCTCGAACAGGGTCCGGTTGTAGACCAGCCCCATGGAGTAGTTGGCGGTGGGCAGGCCGTACAGGCGTCCCTCCCCGTCCCGGAACACGTCGAGCAGCCCCGGCTGGAGCTGGTCCACGACGCCGAGCGCCTCGGCCTGCTCGGTGATGTCGGCGGCTTGACCGCGCTCGATCAGCGTCGCCGGGTCGGTGAAGTAGACGTAGAAGACGTCCTCCAGCTGGCCGCCCGCGAGCTTGGCCTGGAAGGTCTCGGGGTCCATGAAGCCCTCGCGGGGTTCGATGTCGATGTCGGGGTGCAGCTCCTCGAACTCGGCGACGTCGGCGTCGAAGATCTCCCGCTCGACCTGGAGGGCCGCCTCGGGCTGGCCGTTGACGACGAGGGTCACCCGGCCGGAGCCGCCGCCGTCATCCGGGGCGCAGCCGCTGACAGCGACCAGCAGCGCCGCGGCCGCGGCCGGGAGCGCGGTGCGGGTGCGGAATCCGCGGGTGCGCCCGGGGAGTACGGCACGTGTTGTGTCCATGGCCTGGTCGTTCCTCTCCGGCTCCTCCCCCGAGTGAAGCCACGTGATGGTGCCGGAACTATAGAACCGATCGACACAGAATCGCAAGAAACCAACTAAGTTACGCAAATCGACGACACAAGCCAGAAATGCAGGGATAATGAGGCCTGCATCACCTTCCGAAGTCGCCCCAACCCGCCTAACGAAGGCATAACGAAGGGGTGCGGCGAGGATCGCCGCACCCCTTTTCCTCCGCACCGCCGTCCGGTGGCCTGACCTCCCGGGGCGCCGGACACACCGCCGGGCGGCCCCTCAGCCTCCCGTTCGCGCCGTCTGGGGGGCCGGGCCCGCCGAGGCCCGCACCACCAGCTCCGGTTCGAACATCAGCTCCGCCCGGGAGACCGGGCCGCCGTCGATCCACCGCGCCAGCAGTTCCACCGCCGAACGGCCCATGGCCTCGATCGGCTGGCGCACCGTGGTCAGCGGCGGATCGGTGCAGGCCATCAGCGGCGAGTCGTCGTAGCCCACCACGGACACGTCCCCGGGCACCGACAGCCCGCGTCGGCGGGCGGCGCGCACCGCGCCCAGCGCCATGACGTCACTCGCGCACAGGATGCCCGTGACGCCCCTCTCCAGCAGCCGGTCCGCGGCGGCCCGCCCGTTCTCCATCGAGTACAGGGCGTGTTCCACCACGGGCTCGGCGCCCGTCCCGTCCGCGCACGCGCGCAGGGCGGCCCGCTTGCGCCGGGAGGGCACGTGGTCGGGCGGGCCCGCCACCATGCCGATGCGCTCGTGGCCCAGGGCGCGCAGGTGGCCGACCACCTGCTCGACGGCCACCGCGTCGTCGCAGGCCACCCGGGGGAAGTCCAGGGAGTCGATGGCGGCGTTGATGAGCACCGTGGGCAGGTTGCGCTCGTGCAGGTGCTCGTAGTGGGCGTGCGCGGCGTCCTCCTGGGCGTACAGGCCGCCCGCGAAGACGATGCCCGAGACCTGCTGGGCGAGCAGCAGGTCGACGTAGTCCTCCTCCGAGACCCCTCCGGCGGTGCGCGTGCACAGCACCGGCGCGAACCCGCGCTGGGCCAGCGCCGTCGCCATGACCTCGGCCAGCGCGGGGAATATCGGGTTCCGGAGCTCGGGCAGGACCAGGCCCACCAGGCGCGCGCGCTCCCCCCTCAGCTGGGTGGGGCGCTCGTACCCGAGGACGTCCAGGGCGGTCAGGACCGCCTCGCGTGTGCTGGAGGAGACGCCGGGCTTGCCGTTGAGGACCCGGCTGACCGTGGCCTCGCTCACCCCGACCTTCTCGGCGACCTCCGCGAGTCGACGTTTCATGCCACCAAGGTACGGCATCGGACGCAAGCCGTTTGCATGCGCTTGCGCTGGCTGCCATTCGTTTGCGGATGCCGGCCCCCGGGATGCGAGGCCGTGTGGGAGGGGACCGCCGAGCCGCGGGGCGGCGCGTGACGGGACAACCGGGGACCGGCCCACGGGGGCCGGACACGGGGGTCCGCCCGCCTCAGCCGGTGCGGCGTTCCCTGCGGCGCCTGGCCAGCTCGTCCACGGGCTGGGGCGCCGCGGCGGGCAGGTCGGCCCGTTCCTCGGCCGGAACCACGCCCAGGGCCTCCTCCAGCTCGCGCCAGACGTTGCCCAGCGCCAGGCCGAACATGCCCTGCCCGCGCTGCATGAGGTCCACGACCTCCTCCGGGGAGGTGCACTCGTAGACGCTGACGCCGTCGCTCATGAGGGTGATGCGGGCGAGGTCGGGGGCGGGGCGGCCGCGCAGGTGGTCGACCGCGGTGCGGATCTGTTGGAGGGAGATCCCGGTGTCCAGGAGCCGTTTGGCGACCTTGAGCAACAGGATGTCGGGGAGGCTGTACAGGGGGGCGTTGTGGGCTCCGGTGCGCACACTCGGCTCCACCAGGCCGGTCCTGGCCCAGTAGTCGAGCTGGCGGTAGCTGATCCCGGCGGCCGTACACGCCGCGGGGCCCCGATACCCGGCGTCCATAGGCAGCGCCACCACGTCCTCTTCGCACAGTAGGCCCTGCTGCCCCGCTAGCCGCAGCGCGGACCGCCTGTCATGGGGATCCCGCTTGCCGCTCGCTACCGCCACGCCGACCTCCGGCTTCTCGTCCCACGGCGGTCTCGACAGGGGATGTCCACTCAGGGAACGGGTGCGCCGTGGGTTCCACTGCACTGAAGGTAGGACGGCCGACCGGCAGCGTCAACGACACCGCGCGGCGCGTCGCCAAGTGCGCGCGGCACCGGTGTGCCGGGGCCTCCCCGGTGGCGCCCGACGCGCACCCGGGGGTTTCGGCCCTGATCATTACGACCACTTCCGTTACCCAATCTATCACCGGCCCCGCGGATGAAGTCGCAGGTCGGGGTGTGTCCTCCCGGGGCACGCCACCGCCGTGGCGCGGGACCCGCGCGCGGGCGCGGGCCCCGGGGAGAGTACACGTTCGCCGCCGGACTACTCCGCGCGCCTGCCGAAGTCCTCGGGCGAGATGTTGTCCAGGAACTCCCGGAACGCCTCGACCTGGTCCTCCTGCTCGTCCGGAATCGGCATCCCGGCCTCGTCGATCACGTCCTCGTGCGCGTAGATGGGTGTGCCCGTCCGTAACGCCAGGGCGATCGAGTCGGAGGGGCGCGCGCTCACCTCCACACCGTTGCTGAAGACCAGCTGGGCGTAGAAGATGCCGTCGCTGAGGCCGGTGATGTTCACCGTCTTGAGCCCGGTGTCCAGTGCGTCGAGGACGTCCCGGAACAGGTCGTGGGTGAGCGGTCTGGCCGGTGCGACGCCCTGTTGGGCCAGCGCGATCGCGGTGGCCTCCACGCCGCCGATCCAGATCGGCAGGTAGCGGTCGCCTTCGGCTTCCTTGAGCAGGACAATCGGCTGGTTCGAGGGCATCTCAACACGGACGCCGACGACCTCCATGTGCTTCACAGCGTCTCCGTCCCACGGGTCGTGATGCCGGATGGGCGCTCGTCCCTGCTCCCGCTGCGGGTCAGGACCCGAGGGCGAAATCGGCACCCTTCGTTACAAAGCTCTCCGGCGGCGGGGGGCCGCAAACCTCATCGGCCCACCCGCCGCTCCCTCGGCCGTCCCCGCGCCGGTCAGCGGCGCGGTTTGGTCAGCAGGACCATCCGGAACTTGCCGATCTGGATCTCGTCCCCTCCCCCGAGCTGCGCCTCGTCGACCGGCTCGCGGTTGACGTAGGTGCCGTTGAGGCTGCCCACGTCGCGGACCCCGAACCCGTCGCCGCGGCGGAAGAACTCCACGTGGCGTCGGGAGACGGTGACGTCGTCCAGGAAGATGTCGCTGTTGGGGTGGCGGCCGGCGGTGGTCACGTCACTGTCCAGCAGGAAACGGCTCCCGGCGTTGGGGCCGCGCCTGACCACCAGCAGCGCCGTGCCCGGCGGCAGAGCGTCGGGGTTGGCGGGGTCGTCGCCGCCCAGCTCGTCGCCGGACTCCTCCTCTTCCAGGGCCTGTATGCCCGAGAGGGAGATCGTGGACGTGACGTCTCCGCCGGAGTCCCTGCCAGTGCCGGGTCGGGGGCCCTGCTGTTCGGCTCTGCGGATCGGAGTTCCGCAGTGGGAGCAGAAACGGGCATCATCCGCAACGGCGTGACCGCACTGCGTGCAGTAAACGCTCGACATAGGTCGGCTCGGCCTCCTACCGCACGGGGCGGTGCTTGATTGGGCTGATCGGTGGCACGCACCGGGCGTCGGGCGGGCACGTGGCCCGCACACCGTCCGGTACGCGGTGAGGCGGCCCGCTGTCGCGGCAGCGGTGCGCCTCACGCGGTCGGTCGCTAGGTCTCATCCCCCGTGTCGCACTCCTTGTCACCACCGGCGGGGGTGTCCGCCGTTGCCGGGATACCCGGTCCGGTGGGCGACGCGGCGCTTCGGGGAACACTCGACTTTAAACCATATCCCTGTCCAGGAAGGGTTTTGCTCCTCCCCGGCCCGCCGCGGACGACCCGCCGCGAACGGATCGGTGAGCGGGGTGTCCGGCGACGGTGGCGGGCCGGGGCGGGACAACAGACCTGTCCTGGTGCTGATGCCGTGTCGGCGGGTTTGGTTCTCCACGGATCCCCCCGGATTCGCACCGGCTTCACCGAACCGCCACGACCTGTCTGTATGTCGATTTTAACCCGCGGGGTCACTCACGGTAGGGCCCGCGCCCGCGCACGGGGCGTGATGCCGCGGGCACGCGCCGCGCGGGCGCGGACGGTCGTCCGTCCGCGCCCGCGCGGCCCGCCTCAGCCCTCGGCCCGTTCCACGACGGCCGCCCACTCGTCCAGCAGGCGGTGCGCTGTGTCGGGGTTGGGACCTTCGGCCCAAAGATGGGTCACGGCCTCCGCGGTGTCGGGCAGGACCAGGGCCCAGCTTCCGTCCGGCTCGATCGCCCGGACGCCGTCGGTGGTGTCGAGTTCGCGGCCGCCAGCCGCCTCCACGACGGCGCGCATCACGCTCCCCTTGACCGCCCACGGGGTGGGCACCGAACGGCGCAGGAGGTGCGCCTGGGGGATCGTGCGGTCGATCTGGCTCAGCGAGCGGCGCGTCCGGGCCACCAGTGCCAGCAGCCGCACGAAGGCGGCGATGGCGTCGCTGGTGGGGCTGAACCGCGGCACGATGAACCCGCCCCGGCCGTCGCCCGCGAAGATGACGTCGTCCTGTGCCTGGACCGCCTTGGTGAGCTCGTCGGTGGCGGTGGCCGTCCAGTGGACCTTGACCCCGTGCGAGGCGGCCACGGTCTCGGCGACGCGGGTGGTGGTGACGGGCAGGGCCACCGTGCCGGTCCCGTACTCGGCGCAGACCAGCTCCAGGACGACCAGCAGGGCCCGGTCGCTGTGGACCAGGTCGCCGCTCTCGTCCACGATGGACAGCCGTTCGGCCACGGGGTCGAACCGCACACCGAAGTCGGCGCCCGAGCCCGCGACCAGCTCGCCCAGCCGCGCCAGGTCGCGGTTCTGCTTGGCGACGGTGTCGGTGGGCGAGGACTCGTCCAGCCGGTTGTTGACGGTGAGCACGTCCACGCCGATCCGGCCCAGAAGGGAGGGCAGGATGAGCGAGCCGCTGCCCCCGGCGCAGTCCACGACGACCTTGAGCTCCGCCTCGGCCACGCCGGAGGTGTCCACCTTGCGCAGCAGCTCGTGGGAGTAGCTCTCCACGTTGCGCGAAGGGAAGGTCAGCTCGCCGATCTCGCCGGGGAAGGCCCGGCGGTACTCGGCGCGGGAGAAGACCCGGTCGAGCTTGCGCTGGGCACCGGGCGACAGGTCGGCGCCGTCGCCGTCCAGGAACAGGATGTCGACCGACTCGGGGTCGCCCGGCGTGGTGCGCACCGTGATGCCGCCGCTGACACCGCTCTGGGAGGTGTGGAAGCGGGCCACGGGCAGCGGCACCACCTCCAGGTCGCGCACCTCGATGGCGGCCGCGGTGAGCGCGCTGATGATCGCGCGCTTGAGCGTGCGGGCGGCGCGCGAGACGTCACGCGAGGTGGTGACGATCGCGCCCTTCTTCAGGGTGGTGGCGTAGGCGTTGGCCAGGCGCACCGCCAGTTCCGGGGTGATCTCGACGTTGATCAGGCCGGACACGCCCCGGGGGCCGAACAGCGAGCGCTGCCCGCGCGACTCCCAGATGACGTTGGTGCTGACCACCGCACCGGCCTCGATCGTCTTGAACGGGTAGACCTTGACGTCGTTGTGGAGGTAGGCCTCGGACTCGACGACGCAGTCCTCGCCCACGACCGCGCCCTCCTCGATCCGGGCGGCGGCCATGACGTCGGTGTTCTTGCCGATGACGGCGCCGCGCAGGTTGGCGCCGCGGCCGATGAACACGTTGTCGTGCAGGACCGTGCGGTGGGCGAAGGCCTCCGAGCGCACGACGGTGTTGCTGCCGACCACGGTGAACTCGCGCAGCTCGGCGCCCGCCTCGACCTTGGCGTAGTCGCCGATGTAGAGCGGGCCCTTGAGGACGGCCTCGGGGTGGACCTCGGCGCCCTCGCCGACCCACACGCCCGGGGAGACCTCGAAGCCGTCGATGTCCACGTCCACCTTGCCCGAGAGCACGTCGGCCTGGGCGCTGAGGTAGCTCTCGTGGGTGCCCACGTCCTCCCAGTAGCCGTCGGCGACGTAGCCGTAGAGGGGCTCGCCCTCCGCCAGCAACTGGGGGAAGACGTCCCCGGACCAGTCGACGACCTCGCCCTCGGCGACGCGTTCGAGGACCTCCGGCTCCATGATGTAGATGCCGGTGTTGACGGTGTCGGAGAAGACCTGGCCCCAGGTGGGCTTCTCCAGGAAGCGTTGGACGCGCCCCTGCTCGTCGACGATGATGATGCCGAACTCCAGCGGGTTCTCCACCCGCTTGAGGCCGATGGTGACCTTGGCGCCGCTCTCGCGGTGGAAGCGGACCATGTCGGTCAGGTCGATGTCGGTGAGCGCGTCGCCGGAGATGACGATGAAGGGCTCGCCGCGCAGGTGCTCCTCGGCGTTCTTGACGCTGCCCGCCGTGCCGAGCGGCACCTCCTCGGCGACGTAGCTGAGCTTCATGCCCAGTTCCTCGCCGTCGCCGAAGTAGTTGCGGATGAGGGTGGCCAGGAACTGCACGGTGACCACGGTCTCGGTGAAGCCGTGCTTGCGCAGCAGGCGCAGCACGTGCTCCATGATGGGCTTGTTGACCACCGGGAGGAGTGGTTTGGGCTGGTTCGCCGTCATGGGGCGCAGGCGGGTTCCCTCGCCGCCCGCCATCACGACGGCCTTCATCGGAGGTGCGGTGACCTCCGGGGTGGTGTCTTCGGCCTGGCTCATCGTCGGTACCTCCGTACCGCTGGGCCGTCGGTGCGCACCGAGGGGGGATGGTGTTCGGAGCGCACGCCGTTGCGGGCGGCGGGACATGTTCTCATGCGGAGACGACACTCCCTTTCGATCCGACAGGACTCGTGGTGAGCCGGTCCGCGTGCGGATCAGGGGCCGGTCCGCCCCTGGTCCGGGCGGCTCGGTCGGTCCGCGCCCCCGGCGGCCGCGCCGGGGTCGCCGTCAGCGGTCGCCGGTGCGGCTGGACCGGGTCGGTCCTGGGCGTGACCGCGCACGGGGTCGCTGTCGCCCACGGCCCTGGGGCCGTCGGTGCGATCAGCGCTTTCGTCGCGGCGGGTCTGGGCCATCAGGCGCAGTCCCTGTACGGCGTAGAGCAGTCCGGCCCACCAGTACAGAGCAGTTCCCCAGAGTGCGAAGGCCCAACCTATAATTCTCGCCACATCTGCGGCGATCGTGGCGTAACCAGCGAGGAACAGCAGCGGGAACGAGTACAGCAGGCACAGCGTGGCGGCCTTGCCGGCGAAGTTGACCGGGAGGGGCCCGTAGCCGAAGTGGCGCAGGAGCGGCAGGGCGCCCAGGATGAGGACGTCGCGCAGCACGAGGATGCCCATGAGCCACCAGGGCACGATGCCGCGGATGACCAGGCCGAGCAGGGCGGCGAAGATGTAGAGCCGGTCCGCGAGGGGGTCGAGCACGGTGCCCAGGCGCGAGGCCTGGTTCCAGGCGCGGGCGATCTTGCCGTCGAGCCAGTCGCTGAGGCCCGCCAGGGCCAGCACGAGCAGGGCCCACCAGTCGGCCTGGGGCACCAGCACGAGCCACAGGAACAGGGGCACGCCCAGCAGCCGGAGCATGCTCAGTAGGTTGGGAACCGTCCAGACGCGGTCACTGACCGCCGGGCTGACCACATCGCCCCCCGCCGTGTGTCTGCCTTCTTGCGCGGATCGCCCCATGGCGCCAACGATAACGGGCGGGAGGGTCGTTTCCCGCCACCGTGGGTCCACCCGCCCTGGTCGGAGGACGGCCGCACCCCGATCGTACCGTGTACGCTTTCCGGTTTCCCCGGCCGGAACCCCCCGTTCCGGAGCCCCTACCACCGTCCAACGCGGGGCGGTCCGGCGGGGTTCCCCGCCCGCGGGCCCGGCCGCCGTTCCCCGTCTCCGGACCCTCAGCGGGCGGTGAGCAGGGAGGCCAGGCGGCGCAGGTGTTCGGGGCCGGTGGGCTCGGCGTCCTGGAGGGGGACCTCCACCGTCCCCAGTCGGGCGAAGCGCTCGCGGGTGGCGGCCAGGGCCTCGGCGGTGTCGGGCCCCGCGGCGTCCCCGTGCGGGATCTGGTTGACGACCACGGGGGCGAGCCGGAACCCGGCCCCGGTGAGCTGTTCGACGGCGCGGGCGGTCTCGGCCAGCACCATGCGGCGGGGCAGGGTCACCAGGCGCACCTCGGCGTCCCGGCGCAGGCGTTCGGCGGCGCGCTCCAGGCGGTGGCGGCGGGCGTGCAGGCGCTCGGTGAGGGGGTCGGCCTCCTCCTCCGAGCCGCCGACGATGTCGGCGAAGGCCTCGGCGCGGCGAGCCCGCTCGCGCTGGCGTGTCAGGCCCACCACCCAGGGGGTCAGGAGCGCGGGCAGGTTGAGCAGGCGCAGCAGGTGCCCGGTGGGGGCGCTGTCCACGACCAGGGCGTCCCAGCGCCGCCCCACCTCCTCCATGCGGTCCACGAGCAGGTCGGCCAGGGCGGACTCGGCCATGCCGGGGCTGGCCCCCGCCTGCTCCAGGTGGCGGCGCACCGCGGGCATCACCTCGGGCGGGACGGCCCGCTCGGCGTCCCTGACCACCTGGGCGATCCGGCGGCGCACGGCGGCGTCGGCGTCGGGTTCGGCGGCCCACAGGTTGGGGGCGACCGGGACGGGCTCGTCCTTGAGCGGCGTCTCCAGGGCGTCGCCGAGCGAGTGGGCGGGATCGGTGGACATCACCAGCACCCGGTGCCCGGCGTCGGCCAGGGCCAGCGCGTGCGCGGCGGCCAGGGTGGTCTTGCCGACCCCGCCCTTGCCGCCGACGAAGGTGATCGGCGCGGCGGGGACCGCGGCGGGTCCGGTCTCGGTCAACAGCAGCCTCCGGGTGCTCCGAAGTCCCTGCGGCCCATCCTCTGGTGCCACTCGTGCAGGTCGGCGACCATGTACGGGATGAGGTCGAGGGTCTCGTAGGCGACGGGGTTGTCCACCCCCAGGCTCTCCAGCATGAGCAGGGCCCGCAGGGTGTCCTGCTGGGTGCGGGCCTCGCGTCGGCGCGCGTGCCCCCAGCGCGCCTCGAAGACCTGCTGGTGGAAGTCCTCGAAGCGGCGCCAGGCGGCGACGGCGCGGCGCCAGGCTCCCGGCGGGGGCCCGGCGCCGGTGCCCGGTTCGCTCACGGGGTGCCGCCCCGGGCGCGGCGGTTACCTGCCCTCACCCTCGTCCCTCCCGGCGGTGGTCTCCTCGGTCGCGGCCTCGGCGACCGGCGGGCTCTTGCGCGCCTTGTTCAGGGCGATGGCGGCCTCGACCATCATCCACAGGGCCAGCAGCAGAATGACGCCGTCCAGCGGCGCGAGCAGGAAGGTCTGCATCGCGTCGCCCGAGACCGCGAAGTCGCGGAGCTGGATGACCAGCGCCCAGACGGTCATGACGGCCAGGAACACCAGCGGGATGAGGATCATGACCGGGTTGCGGTGGCGCTTGGTGACCCACACGGCGATGACCGACAGGGCCAGGCCCGCGGTGAGCTGGTTGGTGGTGCCGAACAGCAGCCACAGGGTGCCCACGGCGAAGTCGCCCGGGACCAGGGTCAGCGCGAGGGGGATGAGCACCGCGATGAGCGTGGCGACGGTGATGTTGCGGGCCAGGAAGGACATCGCCCGGTGCGGTGCGCTGCCGGAGGAGAAGCGCTCGGCGGTGATCGTGGCGATCTCCTGGATGATGTAGCGCTTGAGCCGGACCGCGGTGTCCAGGGTGGTGACGGCGAAGCTGACGATCACCAGGGCGCCGAAGACCAGGGCGGTGCTCTCGGGGACGCCGATGTTGGAGGCGAAGCCCGCCACGCCCTGGACGAACATGCCCTGCGGGTCGGCGGAGGCGGCCTCCCAGTCGACGTAGAGGGTGCCCCACTCGACGCCGGAGTTGGCGGAGTAGACCATGACGCCCGCGGTACAGGCCAGGATCGAGCACAGCGCCAGCGTTCCCTCGCCCAGGGAGCTCAGGTAGCCGACGTAGCGCGCGTCGGTCTCCTTGTCGATCTGCTTGGAGGTGGTCCCGGAGGCGACCAGGCTGTGGAAGCCCGAGACCGCGCCGCAGGCGATGGTGATGAACAGCAGCGGGAAGATCGGCGGGGAGCCCGCCGGGGTGTCGCGGAAGAGCGGCGCCGCGATCGTGTCCATGCCCACGGTCACGCCGACCATGATGACCAGCAGTGCCACGATCATCTGCTGCTGGTTGATGTAGTCGCGGGGCTGGAGCAGCAGCCACACCGGCAGGCGGGAGGCCACGAACGCGTAGGCGAACACGATCACGATCCACAGCAGGTTCTCGGTGATCCCCGTGGCCTCGGCGACCGGCGCGAGGCTGACGGGCAGGAGCTGGCCCAGCGGGATGCAGGCGTAGACCAGGAGCAGCGCGATGATCGACGGGAGCAGCGCGGCGGTGCGGCGGCGGTAGACCACCTGCCCCACGGCGATGGCCAGCGGGATGGTGACCAGGGTGGGCAGCACCGACTCGGGCGTGCCCACGAACAGCCCGGCGATGACGATGGCGAACACCGCGTTCACCAGGGTCACCAGGAAGAAGATGATCAGCAGGAACAGGATGCGCGCCCGGGACCCGATGACGTCGCCCGCCAGGGTGCCGATGCTGCGGCCCTTGCTGCGCAGCGAGACCACGATCGACCCGAAGTCGTGGGCGCCCGATCCGAAGATGGTGCCCAGGATCACCCACAGCAGTGCCGGTCCCCAGCCCCAGAACACGCCGATCGCCGGGCCGACGATGGGTGCGGCGCCCGCCACGGAGATGAAGTGGTGCGCGAGGACGATGTGCTTGTTGGTGGGGACGTAGTCCACGCCGTCCTGGAGCGTGTGCGCGGGCGTGGTGAAGGACGGGTCCAGGGCGTAGACCCGTTTGGCCAGGTAGGCCGAGTAGAAGCGGTACGCCAGCGCGAAGATCGCCAGGGTGCCGAGCAGTACTGCTACAGCGGGCATGGGGGTCTTCCTTCTTCCGGTGTCAGGACCGGGTGGGCGGGGTCTGTGTGTGCTCTGTCCAGGCGGTTCGGGTACAGTCCCGAGAAATTAACATGAGTCACACATCACAGAAAAGGAAGTATGTGGAAGATTTCGCCACGGCCTGGCGGCGTTCGGCCGTCGGCGAGCTGTCCTGGGTGACTCCGCGGGGGCTGCCGGTGAGCGTCCCGGTGGTGCCGCTGACGGACGGGGAGACGCCGTGCGCGGCCCTTCCGCTGGCCCGCCTGGACCTGGTGGACGCGCTCGGCACGCGCGCCGCGTTCAGCCTGACCGCACCCGCCCCGGGGACGGACACCGGTCTGGTGGGGGTCGGGCCGGTGGAGGTGCGGCTGGACCCGGGGGGCCGCCTGTTCGGCCGCGACCTGGTGGAGCAGGAGGCGGCCAAGCACCCGCCGACCCGTTTGCGCGCGGGGAGCCTGATGGCGCGCAAGGAGAACTGGTGGTGGATGGCGCGCGCCCTGGTGACCCTGACCGGGGTGGACCGGGTGGAGACGGTGCGCAGGCGCGACCGCGCGCAGGACGCCCTGCTGGTACGGGAGTGGAGCGCGGGGGCCGACACGGACGCGGGCACGGGCACGAACGCTGGCACGGGCACGGGAGCGCCAGTCACCGCTGCCGGATCGCGTGCGGACGCGGACGCGCGTGCACACGCTGACGTCGGCATGGGTGCGGACGCGGGAGCGGGCCCCGGCGCGGACGTGCGCGTGGACGTGGTCACCGCGCGGGACTGGTCGGCCGGTCCGGGCCGGAGCGTGGAACTGTGGTCGCGCGACGGCGGCGACCTGTCCGGCCGGGGCGGCCGGGCCCTGGTGATGGGGCACCAGGCCAGCCCCGACTTCGAGCGCTGGGAGCGCTGGACGCGCGCCGGAACGCTGTCGGGGCAGGTCCTGGCGGTCACCGAGGCCGACGGCGGCCCCGACGCGGACCCGCGGCCCTTCCGCCTGCTGGAGCGGCTGCGCAACCACCGCGAGGTGGAACACGCCTGCCGCGCGGGGATCCGGACCGTGGAGAGCCGCCTGGGGCTCTGACCAACGCCCCCGCGGTGGCCCGGAGCACGGCGGGTTTCCGACGCGGAGCCGCCGCGCCGCACGCGCCCCCGCCGCCCCGGGTGTGGCCTCCGCCGGCCCGAGCGCCACTGCTCCGGCCACGGTCCCACCGGGCCGCACGCGGATCCGCGGTGGCGGGCTCACAACTCCAGGATGCGCTCGGCCTCCCTCCGGCCCGAGAGCAGGGCACCGTGCACGGTGGCCGTGTGCTCGGTCTCGGTCGCCTCTCCCCCGAAGAACAGCCGTTCGCCGACCGGCTCGCCCAGCGCCACCCGGTCCTCGTCCCCCGATCCCACGGCGGTGAAGGAGAAGCTGCCCCGGGCGAACGGGTCGTCCATCCAGTGGGTGAGGTGGTGGCCGACGGGTTCGGGCACCTTGCGGAACAGGCCGCGCAGCGAGTCCATCGCGTGCCCGACCACGTCGGCCTCGTCCTTCTCCTCCAGGAACCGGGCCGCGTTGCCGCCGTTGCGGCAGACCAGGATCGGCGCGCCCATGACCCGCTGACCCGCGTACCAGTGGAACCACGTCCCCTCCTCGGTCCCCAGGTGCACGAGGACCTCGGCGTCGCCCCAGAAGACGTCCTCGAAGCGCAGGAACAGCTTCTCCAGGCGGCCGCTGCCCAGGCGTTCGACGGCGCCGCTCTTGTCCTCGGGCAGCGCCGGGTCGAAGCCGACCCCCCCGGCCTTGAGCACGCCCAGGGGCAGGGTCACCAGGACCCGGTCGGCGGTCAGGGTCTCCTCCCCGCCGGACGTGTCCACGCGCACGCCCGCGCCGTCCTCGTCGTGGAAGACCGACAGCACCACGTGCTCCAGGCGCACGTCCAGCCCTCGTGCCAGGTGGTCGGTGACCTGGGCCATGCCGTCCGGGAAGACGACGTCGTCGCCGCTGAACTCGTGCAGGGCCGCCACCGCGGTGAAGGCGACCTCGTCGGCGTCGGCGCCGTGGTCGCCCTCCACGAGGCGGTGCACGATCTCGTTGGCGTCGCGGGCCCTGCCCCGCACCAGGTTGGCGTCGTAGAGGGCCTGTTTGATGCCCTCCTCCATCGACTCCTGCGGCGTGGCGCCGACGTTGTCCCAGTACATGTGCTCGTGCAGGAGGTTGACGTCCTCCATGTTGCGGCGGTGGCGGTCGAAGAGCAGCCTGCGGCCCTTGGGGTCGTAGGCGGTCTCGGTGGAGCGGTTGAACACGGTGGTGCGGACGCCGATCTCGCGGACCAGCCGCCCGAGGGGGTTGTTCTCCTCACCGCGTATCCAGGAGGCGCCCACGTCGAGCGTGGCCGACGTGCCGTCCCACGCGCGCAGGGAGTGGATGCGCCCTCCCAGGCGGTCGCGGGCCTCCACGACGGTGACGCGCTCGCCCTCCTCCGCGAGCCGGTCGGCGGCGGCCAGCCCGGCGATGCCCGCGCCCACGACGATGGTGTGCCCGCGCCCGGGCCCGGCCTCGCGCCCGCGCGGCGGGGACGTCGTGGGCTCCTCCTCCGCTCCCCCGTCCCCGATGGTCTCCTCGCTGACGTCCCCCGGCTCAGTCATGTACCTCCCCCTCCGTGTCGGCGCACGACAGCGGTGCGCACGCGTCGTCCCCGGACCGTGTGTCCGGGGACGACTCCAGCCCCGTCCAGGCCCGTCCGGGCGGCCGGGTCAGGCGTTGGCGGGCGGCTCCCCCTCGTCGTCCTCCAACTCGACCCGCTCGCGGCGGCGCTGGCCCTGGACGTGCTCGTCACGGGTCACGTCGCGCTTGCGGACGTGGACCTCCTCGACGGGGACCTGCTCCTTGGAGACGACCGGGCGCTCCTCGTAGAGCGTGAAAGTCTCCTCGTCCTCGCTCATCTCCCGGGGCTCGCGCACCGCGGAGGGGTCGTCCACCGGACGCCGCTCGACCTGGAGCTCGTCGTGGTGCAGCGGGACCGTCTCGTCGAACTGCTCGGTCTCCACGTACTTGTGCATGCGGGCGTGTCCGGCCTCGCGCCGCTCCACCCCGATGTCCACGCGCTCCTCCGAGCGCGTCATCGAGATGTCGTCGCGCTCGTCCGCCATGGCGGCGTCCCGGTCGCGCGTGGCGGCGTCACCGGCCATGCCCCCCGCCATGCCTCCGGCGGCTCCTCCGGCCATGTCCTCCCGGCCGGTGGTCTGCGGTCCGGGGCCCCGGCCCATCGCGGTCTCCTCACCCCGCATCGGGGGGCCGCCGTGCTGCGCGTAGTACTGGCGGACCGTCTGCTCCTCCTCGGGAGAGATGTGCCGGTCGGCGTCGACGTGCGGGGCGTCCTTGACGACGGACTTCTCGTAGGGGACCCGGATGTCCTCCTCCACGGGCTGGGAGCCCTGGAGCGGGACGAGGGTCTCGTGCCTGCCGAACAGACCGGTGTGCACGGACACCCAGCTCGGCTGGTCGGTGTTGTCGTCGAGGTAGACCTGGTTGATCTTGCCGACGTTCTGGCCCTCCCGATCGAGGACGTGGTGCCCGATCAGGTCTGCGGGTGTGCGATCGCGTGCCACGATGTCCCCCTAGTGGTTCGCGTGGTCGAGGGGCGGGTGCCCCAACGCTGTCCGCCCACCTCCTACCCGCCATGAGCTGCGCGGACTAACGGCTCACCCAAGCCGCTAACGAGTCCGGGGAGAGTGTTGGCCGTCCCCTTGCCCGGGGCGGCCGGGAATTGACGCACACGTGAGGTTGGGCCCCTCGGGGTCAAGCGTTTTTGGTGTGGGCGGTGGCCTCGGCTGGGACCGTTCCGGAGCGACGGGCTGTGGAGGGCGCGTGCGCGCCGGGGGCGCCCGGGTCGGGGGCGCCTTCCGCGGGGACGTCGGTGCGGGAGCGGCCCGTGTCGGGGGCCTCCGGGTCGCGGAGGCCGGGCACGGGACCGGCCAGGTACGCCTCCAGGACGGGTTGCGGGGGAAGCCGGTCCGCCAGCGCCCAGGCGAGCATGCGGTGCAGGCCGTCCAGGTGGGTCACCGCGTCGGTGCGTTCGAGCCGCTCGTAGAAGGGGTGGTCGAGGGCGCGCGAGCTCAGGAACAGCGGCGCGTGGGCCGCCTCGGTGTGCCAGTCCAGCTTGTTCCAGCACACCGGGTTGGTGGTGGGGTACTCCCGGCGCCAGGCGGTGAGCGTGCTCAGGGCCTCGGCGACGGTCGCCCCGTCCGGGGGGACCAGTTCGCGTTCCCCGTACTCGCCCGTGTGCCAGGGCAGGAGCACGGACAGGACGTCCGCGCGGTCCAGGGCGACCCGGTGCCACGTCCCGCCGAGCTGGCGGGTGGCCAGGGTCAGGGCGCTCTCGGCGTACCCGTTGGTGGCACGGGAGACCTCGTCCTCCGACGGGTGGGTGGCGCGGAAGCGCCGGAGGACGGCGTCGGGGGTGACGGGTTCGAGGATCTGCACGGGTTCGGTCCTCAGGTCGGCCCGCCGGGGAACGGGTGGCGGTCGCGGGGGTTCGGCGGTCGCCGGGGTCACGGGTCCCGGGGATGACCGCGGTCCGGCGGTCGTGAGGGTCGCCGCGGCCCACGTCCGTGGCGGCTACTGCTGCCCGGAGGATAGACGGCGAGAGCGCACCGGGAAAAGGGACCGCACACCGCGTCGGCACTCTTGGTGTTGGTGCGGGCGCACAGGGCTGGGATGCGGGGGTCCCGCCGTTCCCACCACCGCTCTTCGGTCCGCGCCTGCCCCCGGACCGCGCGCGGCGGGTCCGGGACGGGGCCGGAGGCGGAAGCTGGAGCGGGGCGACGGGAGGGCATGCCGCACGGTGCCGGGTAGGGAGCGACGCCGGGGCCCCAGGGGGTCGGGCCCCGGCGTCACGCGTGGTCAGGACGTGTTCCGGCCCTGGTCAGGCCGTGGTCAGCAGGTCTGGTCGCTGCTGTTCTGGAAGGTGACGTTGCGGACGGTCAGGTTCACCGAGCACGGGTTCTCCACGAGCGAGGTGTTGGCCAGGGTCAGGTTCTGGAACGTGATGTTCGAGGTGTTGGCGAACTCCGAGCGGGCCGCGATCCGGACGCTGCCCGGACCGGCGATCGTGCCCCCGGAGAAGGTGACGTTGTGGCAGTTCTCGACCAGCACCGCGTTGTTGCCGGTCTGGGCGATGTCCACGCGGTCGATGACCGCGCCGCCGCTCTCGGAGACGCAGAAGACCCCGCGGCCGCCGCCGCGGGCGCGGACCTCGCCGACCCGGATGTTGGTCGGGTAGCCGCCGTCGAGGCGCCCGTTGCGGTTGGCCATGCGAAAGGCCGCGTAACCGGTCCCGGTCCCCGCCCCCTCCGCGTCCACCAGGCCGACCGTGGCGTTGACGGTGTCGTTGAGCAGCAGGCCGGAGTAGGCGGTGTCGCGCGCCGTGACGGTGCCGATGGTCAGCCCGTCGACGCCGTAGGTCTCCACACCGTGGTTGCCGGTACCGGACACGTACACGTCGTCGATGCTGATGTCGCGTGCCTCGCGGACGGCGTCGTTGTCACGGCTGTCGATGCGCATGCCCAGTCCTCCGGACAGGCGCAGGTCGATCTGGCCGAAGTGCACGTTCTGGGACGTGCGGACGTAGACGCCGAAGTACGGGGAGCCGGTGACCGCCAGGTGCGGCACGGAGACGTTCTCGGCGTGCCTGACGCGCACGGCGGCGTTGCTCCCGGTCGCAGATCCGCTGACGTGGATCGTGCCGCACACCTCCAGCGAGGTGTGGCTGGGCAGGTCGAGCGAGGTGTTGGCGGGCATGGAGCCGGAGCCGCGCACGACGACGCTCTCCTGTGAGGTGCGGCCGGAACTGAGGCTGCCCACGGCCGCGCGCATGGCCGCGAGCATGTCGCCGCCGGTGTAGACGGTGCTGCCGCCGTTGCGGGCGGTCCAGGTGGATCCGTTCTGGACGGCCTCGGCGTCGTAGGAACCGCTGCCGCAGTCCCCGTTTCCCCCGCCGCCGTCACCGTCCACGCGGACCAGGTCCCAGACCTGGTTGGCGCCGCCGAGGGAGTCGTACTGCGACAGGCGGTCGCCCGGGGTGGTGCTCCACTCCCAGACCTCCAGGGCCCTGCCGCTGAGGCGGTTGATCAGCTGGACGCCGCCGCCGGTGTCGACCGGGCGCCACTGCTGGTTGGCGTTGCCGAGGTCGGTGAACTGGCGGATCTCGGCACCGTTGGCGGTGGAGTGCTCCCAGACGTCGATCGCCTTGCCGCTGTTGCGGTTGACGATGCGGTAGTAGCCGTCACCTGCGGAGACGAAGCGGAACTGCTGCCAGGACTCACCGAGGTCGTGCCACTGGATGATCTGGGCTCCGTCCGCGGTCGAGGCGTTCTCGACGTCGGCGACCAGGCCGCTGTGCTGGTTGCGCAGGACGTAGTAGGCGCCGGTGTCGATGTCGGCGGCCTGGGCGGGGGCGGTGGCGGCGATGGAGAGGCCGCTCGTGCAGAGCACGACGGCCAGGGCGGAGTACAGGAACCTCCGCAGGCGCGACAGGCGCGAGAGGGGTCTGCGGGAGGGTGGGGAGGACGGCGGCGCGGTCCGGAACGCGCCGGAGGAACTGGGGCGTGGGGGGTTGATGGGCACTGCTGCTCCTCTGTGCGAACTCCGGACGGCGGTGTCCGGAAGGAGTGAGGGGTGGGGAGCGCTCCCATGCAACAGGAAGTTAACACGAAAAACGTTTTTACGGTAGCCGCGTGACTACGGTCTGAAAGGGACGGGGTCCCGGAAAGGGACGGGGTTCCGGGAGTGGAGCAGCGGGACCGGCTGTGGCATCATCCCGGCATGACCATCAGCAGACGGGCCCGTGCCGCGTAGACGGCCGGGAAGCATCCGTGCCCGCGTTCCCCCGAGGAGAAGGCACCGGATGGGTGAACCGTTCGCACTGCCGGGGCTGTCCGGAGCGGCGAACGCCGAGGTCGCCCGATTGGAGCTTCAGCGTCCGGAGCTGTACCCGGGGCGCGTCCGCGAGGCCTTCGACTTCTGGGAGCGGTTCGTGCGCAACCCGTACCGGCGGCTGTGGGACCACGGGCAGGAGGAGGGGTGCGGCGCGCCGAGCTGTCGTAACCACCTCTGGGAAACGCGGGACCTGCTGGACGCGGTGGCGTACCGGATGACCCCGCACCGAGCCCGGGAACTGCGCGCTCTTCTCCGCGAACTGGATGACCTGTACTGAGAGCGCCCGCCAGCGGGTGCTGGGTGTGGACGGGCCGGAAACGTTGTTGGTGTGACGCAAGGGTCTTGACCTGCGATGATCTTGTACTTATAGCGAGGTTGGGACGTCCACTCTCGCTATAAGTACAAGATCACGGGGAAGAGGGACGCGGTCGCTGGGCGAGGGTGCGCGCATTGAACACATCGGCGGACGCCCTGAGGCCGCGAGGAAGCCGGGTACCACGAAGCCCCGGAAGCAGTGGTGCTTCCGGGGCTCGGCGTTGTGGGGGTACGTGAGGGGCGGGCGCCCTCAGCGAGGCTCCTCCCCGCTCTGCGGCGCTGACGGACGGGCGTGCGCGAGGGCCGAGGGCGTGCCGCGGCCGACGATCGCCGGGGCCTCGCGGACCAGCGCGTCGTCGGTGATCGCCTCGACCATGAACAGCGCGAAGTCGGTGCGCCGGGTGATGTTGCTGGCCAGCACCGGATCCCCGATGTGCCTGCTCCACACCGGCAGCCCCTGACTCTCCCCCTCCTCCAGGTCGCTGCCGCGTACGACCGTCCACCGGGTGTCGCTGTGGAAGATCCTGCGGCACGCCTCCACCTGGTCGTCGATGTCGACGGCGCGGACCAGCCGTGCCAGCACGGTCATGATCCGGACGGTGGCGAGGAACCGGCGCGAGTACACGTCCCGGCCGTCGCGGGTGATGTGCCAGCCGCAGGAGAACACCAACCGTGCGCCCTTCGGCGCCAGGTCGAGCACTGCCTGGGCGGTGCCCGAGGAGTAGCCGTGGACTCCCCACGGGACCAGGACCGTGAGCACCGCGTCGCATCCGGCGACCGCGCGGGCGACGACCTCCCGGTCGTCCGTCTGTCCCGGGACCACGGTGATGCGGTCCCCGAAGTCCGCCAGCTTCTCCACGCTCCGGGCCCGGCACACGGCCACGACCTCGTAGTCGCGGTCCAGGGCGTGCTGGACCATGTACCGCCCGAGCTTGCCCGAGGCCCCGATGACGCAAACCCGCAACCGGCGCCCGCCCTCCGGTCTCCCCTGTCCCGTGCCCATACCCGTCCCCTTCCGATCGTCCGGCGAACGTCCCGGGGAACCGGCACGGCCGCGAACCTCTCCCTTACACCCGTAAGGCTGTACTTGAAAGCTAGCCTTACACCAGTAAGGCCGTCAAGGAGAGACGGCGGAGCACCGACACAGTTCACGGAGATTCCACGTGGCACCGAGTCCCGAACGGCAACGCCCCTCCCTGAGCCGGGAGCGCATCTTCCAGGCGGCCGCGAGCGTGGCCGACGAGCGCGGTGTGGCCTCGGTGAGCATGCGCAAGGTAGCCGAGCACCTGGGAGTGGAGGCGATGTCGCTGTACCACCACGTGGCCAACAAGGACGAGATCCTGGACGGGGTCGTCGACCTGGTCTTCGGCGAGATCGAACTACCGGACGGAGCGGTCGGCTGGAGGGCCGCCATGCGCCTGCGCGCGCTCTCGGCCAGGGCGGTGCTCTCGCGCCACACGTGGGCGCTGGGACTGATGGACTCCCGCCGCAACCCCGGTCCGGCCACGCTGCGCCACCACGACTGGGTGATCGGGTGCCTGCGGGGGGCGGGGTTCTCCATCGCGATGGCGGCCCAGGCGTTCTCGACCCTGGACAGCTACGTCTACGGGTTCGTCCTCCAGGAGGCGAGCCTGCCGTTTCGGACGTCCGAGGAGCTGGAGGACGTGGCAGGGACGATCCGCCAGGGAATGCCCGCCGACCGCTACCCCCATCTGACCGAGATGATGACCGACCACGCCCCGCGGCCGGGCTACGCCTACGCCGACGAGTTCGCACTCGGTCTGGACCTGATCCTCGAAGGCCTGGCGGGAGCCCTCGCGGCCTCCGCCTCACCGTGACCACCCACCACGTCCGAAGGCGAACGCGGCCTCCGGCACACACGTGAGCCGCGAGGGCCGGGGTCCCCGGGTTCCGGGACCAGGCGGGGTGAAGGCAGGGAACGGAGGGCCGGGGCGCGGGGTGTGACGCTGACAGCGGACGACCGGACCCGACCTCAGAAGCCTGGTCTCAGAAGGCCGAGGCGCTCGCCCGCCGCGGCGGGCGCCTCACCGCTCCGCGTGTCACCGCTCCACGTGGGCAGCGAGGTTGGCCAGGGAGGAGGCGAGGGCCTCCTCGTGGACGGCGTGGTCGATGCCCCGGGGTACGTCGGCGGCCTCGACGGTGACCAGGGTGCCCTCCGGGTCCGCCGTGAGGGTCCAGGTCATCGTCATGGTCCCGGCGAAGTCGGGGTCCGGGGACTCGAAGTCGATCCGCTGCACGACCCGCTCCCCGGGCACCAGCTCGGCGAAGGCGACCTCGGTGACGTCCTCCGTCTGCGAGGTCTTGCCGTGCCCCGCCTCCGGGTCGAGGTAGGTCAGCACCATGCGGTACCCGCCCCCGGGCCACGGCTCGAAGCGGTCGACCCGGCCGGTCATGCCCTCCGGCGGCAGCCAGGCCGCGAGGGCGTCCGGTTCGGTCATCGCCGCGTAGACCGCCGCCGCGGAGGCGCGGACGGTCCTGCTGCCCCGGTCGGTGCGCGGTGACCTCGATGTCATGGTCGCCCTCCTCGAACACTGCCCTTGGTACACGGGCAACCTAGCCGACACCGCCGACAGACTCTCCCGAGCAGCCCCTTCCACGGTGATCTTGCTCCTGGTGTCACTGTCGGCGCCGACAGTGACACCAGGAGCAAGATCACCGCGAACGGACACGGCACCGGCAGCGCTCAGAGGGGACGACGGCCCTGGACCGAGTAGATCGCGCAGGAACAGGCCCGGAAGGAAGGGTCGGCCAGGAGCGCGCGCACCTCGGCGAGCCGTTCGTCGGTCATCCCCTCGTCCACGAAGGCGTCGCGCAGGTGGCGCGTGTGGTGCGCGATCAGGTGCACGCCGGGCGATCCGGCCTCCCACAGCTCCAGCCGGGGCCGGGGGTCGACGTCGACCAGACCCGCGCGGCGCATCGCCTCGGCGGCGTTGCGGCCCCAGGCCGGGTCAGCCCCGGCGCGGATCATCAGCCGGGTCTTGGCCTCCTGGAACTCCTCGTAGAGCTTCTGGGACTCGGCGTCGGGCATGAGCAGCGCCGGGCCGTAGGTGATGTCGAACTCGTCGAGCTGGAGCACGCCGCCGGGCTTGAGGGCGCGCACCAGGCGGTCCAGGACCGCGATCCGCTCCGGGATGTGCAGCAGCACCAGTCGTGAGTGGATGAGGTCGAAGGCGGTCTCGGGCAGCGGGTCGCGGACCACGTCGTGCCGGACGACCTCCAGGCCCCCGGTGGCGGGGATGCGCTCGGGCTTGATGTCGGTGGCCAGCACGCTCCCGCCCGGGGCGACCCGGTCGGCCAGCCAGAGTGCGACGCTGCCGCCCCCCGCGCCCACCTCCAGGCAGTTCCACCCCGGCCCGACACCGGTCTGTTCCAGGCGCTCGGTGGTCATCGGGTCGTAGGCGGCGGCCAGGAAGCGGTGCTGGTCGAAGGCGTGCTCGCTGTGGTTGTCGAAGACGTAACGCTGGTCCTCGGCGGCGGTGTCGGTCACCGGCTCCTCCTTCGGTGTCGAATCGGTCGGTCGGATCGTCGGGGCCGGCCGGGTCGGTCCGGCCGGTCGGCTCGGCGGGCGGCGCTCGGCGACGGCCTCGGCCGCGACGCGGGTCAGGGTGGCCGTGCACACCTTCCCGGTCGGGCCGAGCGGCAGTTCGGGCAGCACGACCACGTGTTCGGGAAGCGCACGGGTGTCCAGGCCGCGTTCGTCGCGCAGGAAGGCGAGCAACTCCTGCGGGGAGGGCGCGGCGGCTCCCCCTGCGGGGGACACGCAGGCGCACATGCGCTCGCCCAGGTCGGGATCGGGGACGGGGACGCAGTGGGCCTCGGCGAGGGCGGGGTGTGCGCCGAGTTCGCGTTCCACCTCGGCCGGAAAGATGTTGACGCCGCCCCGGATCACGGTCCGGCGCAGGCGGTCCACCACCCGCAGCGCGCCGTCGGGGTCCAGTCGGCCCAGGTCGCCGGTGCGCACCCACCCGCCCGGGGCCCGCCGTTCGGCGTCCAGGCCGGGCGCGGCGACGTGGCACAGCGGTGTCATCGGGCCCAGGGCCCAGATCTCGCCGGTCTCCCCCTCCGGAACCGGGAGCCCCCGCGGATCGCGGACGCTCACCTCGGCCACGTCGGGGGCGGGATGCCCGGCCAGGCCGGGCTCCCACGCCTCGGGGCGGCGGCCGGTGTGGCAGTTGACCCCGTCTGTGGAGCCGTAGACGTTGACCACGGGCCGTTCGAAGCGGGCGGCGCAGGCGTCGCGGACCTCCTGGTGCAGCGGGGCGCCGCTGGCCACCACCGCGCGCAGGGACGAGGTGTCGGCCCGCTCGGGCAGCGCGGCGATCCGCCGCAGCATGGTGGGCACCCCGATCAGGTGGGTGGGGCGGTGCCGCTCGATCGCGCGCAGCGCGGCGGCCGGGTCGAAGCGGGGCAGGACCACCAGTGTCGCGCCGAGCCGGGCCAGGGTCACCGGCACCCCGCAGGAGCCGAAGGAGGAGGCCAGCGAGACCAGGACCAGGTTGCGCATGGAACCGGGTCCGGTGTGCAGCGCCGCCACGTAGTTGCCCCGGCCTCCCGCCATGGCGTTGTGGCTGTAGGCGACCATGCCGGGTTCGCCCTCCGAGCCGGAGGAGACCAGGATCCGGGCCGGGGACTCGGGGTCGGGCCGCGCGGGACGCCAGTCCCGGACCGTCCCGGCGTCGGGCCGGTCCAGGCTGCGCGTCCCGGGGCGGGCCGGGCCGAACGACCACACCCGGCGCAGGCGTGGCAGGTCCGTGCGGCGGATCCGTGCGGCCCGCTCCGGGGTGGTGACGAGGTCGGCGGCCCGGGAGCGGGCCAGCAGGCTGCGCACGTCGGCCGGGGAGCGGCCGTCGGGGACGGGCAGCGCGACCGCGCCGACGGCGGCGACGGCGAGTTCGGCCACGACGGCCTCGCGTCCGTTGGGCAGCAGGACGCCGACGACGTCCCGCTCCCCCGTTCCCCCGGCGGCCAGCGCGGCGGCGGCGCGGCGCACGGCGGCGTCCAGCCCGGCGTAGTCGAGCGTGCCGCGGTCGTCGATGACGGCGTCGCGTCCGGGATGCGCGAGCGCGTGCTCGTGGAAGAGGGTGTACAGGTCCCGGCCCGGGCACCAGCCGCGCGCGGTCCACCGGGCGCGCAGGTCGGCCGGGACGAGGTCGCACAGCTCCAGTCCGTTGGACGAGGTCCAGGTCATCGGTTCTCCGCAGGCGTGTGGGCGGCCACTGCGCCGTCCGGAGACGTTGACGGTGTGGCGCGTGGGGTCTCTTCGCCGGTGATCTTGCTGCTGGTGCCACTGTGGGCGCCGACAGTGACGCTGGGAGCAAGATCATCCCGGACGGGCGCGGCGCTCGGGGCGTCGGCGGCGGGCGCGAAACCCCACGGTGCCCGGACGCAGGACGCGCCGCCGACCGTGTCGAAGGCCGCCGCGAACGCCGGTGCGGCGGCCATCGCCGCCAGGTCCTCCACGGGGGCGGGACCGCCCCGCTCCCCGGACGCGGTGCCGCCTCGTCGCCCGGGTGTGGGGCCGCCCCACCGCTCGGGCCCCGTGCCGCTCCGTTCCCCGTGCTCGGTGCCGCGTCCGGCGCGGCGCAGCAGCCGGGCCGCGTCCGACAGGGCGGTCCGGGCCCGGACCCCGGCGCCGGTGCGGACGCGCAGCAGTAGCGCGGCCAACACCCCCTCGGCGGCGAGGATCCCGCCGAGCACGTCGGTGAGGGTGAGCAGGGACGGCGCGGGCTCCTGGCCGGGCCCGGCCAGGAGGTCGGCCACCCCGCCGTGCGCCTGGACCAGGTAGTCGGTGGCCAGCGCGCCGGGTTCGGGGGCCCGGCCGCCCCACCCGTCGGCGTGCACGTGGACCAGGCCGGGGGCGAGGTCGGCGAGGTCGTCGGGGCCCAGACCGAACCCCTCGGCGCGGCCGGGCGGCCAGTTGTAGAGCAGGACGTCGGCCGTGGCGGCCAGGTCCCGGGCGCTCCGGCGCCCTGCGGCGGTCTTGAGGTCGATCTCGACCGCGCCCTTGCCCCGGTTCAGGGCCAGGAACCGGGCGGAGCAGCCCCCCGCCATCGGCGCCACCCCGCGCATGGGGTCGCCGCCCGGGGGTTCGACCCGCACCACCTCGGCGCCGAGCATGGCGAGCAGCAGTCCGGCGAGCGGGCCCTGCACGCGGTTGGTGGCCTCCACCACACGCAGTCCGGCCAGGGGCGCGGTGGTGTCGGGACCGAGCGGTGCCAGGGCGGGAACCGGGACGCCGGTGTCACCCTGCACCCGCAGCCGCCACTCCGAGGCCGGGGCGGGTTCCTCGGCGGCCCGGACGTCGCGGATGAGGGCGATGCTCATGCCCGCGTGCCGGGCGGCCAGGCGGATCCGGGCGAGGTCCACGGCCGCGATCGCGGCGGGCAGTTCGGGCGGCAGCGGGCACACCGCGGTGGCGAAGCGCCGCTGGAAGGGCGGCCACCCGGCGGCGATCTCGGCCGGGACGGCACCCAGGTCGGTCCAGAACCGCAGCCAGACCTCGGCGTCCAGGGTCTCGATCTCGAAGCGCGCTCCGTCGGCGGAGCGGAACGGCGGGACGGTTCCGGGCAGGGACGCGCGCGCATCGGGGCCGGGGACCTCCCGGCCGAACGGCCCCGTACCGCCCGACGCGGCCCCCCGCTCCTGCGCGGTGGCCGCGGCGACGTAGGGTCCCGCCGCGAGCAGGGCGGCCTGGGCCGCGGAGACCGACGCGGACAGTGCCGGACCGCCGCGCGCCAGGGCCAGCGCGCAGGCCGCCACCGCCTGCGCGGCCAGCACCCCCGCGCACACCGACGCGTAGTCCACGCCCAGGAACCGGGGCGCCCCGCGGGCCCGGCCGTGCAGGTGCGCCAGTCCGCAGGCGGCCTGGACGTCGCGCTCCCCCGCCATGGGGGCCGCGACCGGCCCGGACCAGCCGACGGCGCAGCCGACCGGTACCGGCAGCACCCGGGCTCCCTCTCCGCCCGGGTCCTCCCCCCACCGGTTCTCTCCGCCGGAGCCGTCCCCGGCCAGGCCTGCCCCGCCGAGGCCGTTCCCGCCCGGACCCCGCCCGCCGGGGACGGCCACCAGGCCGATCCACCCGGCCGGTGCCTGCGGGGGCGGGGGCCCGCCGGTCCGGGAGACCGCGCAGCCGAGCGCCTCCAGGCGCGCCGCCGCGATCCGCAGCGCGGCCGAGTCGCCCACCGCCCGCGCGGCGGCCCCGGCCAGCGGAAGCACGGCCGCGTCCACCGGTGTCACGTCCACTTCCCCGTCCCGCAGGTGTCGGGGCGCAGGCCCAGGCGGTCGCGCAGCACGGAGCGGCGGACCTTGCCGGTGCCGGTACGCGGCAGCTCGTCCCAGGTCACCGCCACCGGGTCGGCGAGTTCGGGCAGGTCGGCGACGGCGCCGCGCCAGGCCACGATGTCCAGTCCCCCGCTCTCGGTGGCCACCACCGGCACCGGGGGCCCGTCCGGAACGCTCAGGACGACGCACTCCAGCACCTCGGGCAGGCGGTCGTCCACGACGTCCTCCACCTCCAGGCAGCCGCCCTCGCGCAGGGCGTCCACCTCGCGGTCCACCAGCCGCAGTGCGCCGGTACGGCTCAGGACGCCGATGTCGCCGGTGTTCCACCACTCGCCCACCAGCTTGGACCGCCACCGGCCCT
This sequence comes from Nocardiopsis deserti, assembly GCF_008638355.1. NCBI lineage: Bacteria > Bacillati > Actinomycetota > Actinomycetes > Streptosporangiales > Nocardiopsidaceae > Nocardiopsis > Nocardiopsis deserti. Next base: position 113,987 of record NZ_VWVS01000020.1, read on the forward strand.
CCTCGCCGACGTAGCCCAGGCACAGGGCCTCGGTGCGGCAGAAGATCAGGCCGGGCGTCCCGGCCGGGACGGGGCGCATGGTGCGCGGGTCGACCGCGCGCAGTCTGGTGCGGGTGGGGACGGGACGGCCCAGGTCGCGGGTGGTCGGGTGGCGCTCGTCCTCCGCGGCCAGCGCCCGCCGGGTGAGGAACCGGAAGGTCAGCGGCCCGGTCTCACTCTGGCCCCAGCCCTGCATCCAGACCGGGCGCCGGTGGCCGGTGGCGCCCAGGAAGGCGCGCACGGTGGGCGGGTGCACGGCGTCGAAGGTGCTGACGTAGAGCCGCACCCGGTCGAACGGGGCGCCCTCCCGCCCGGCCCGGCCCTGCCAGCGCGCGAAGACCGCGGGGGCGGCCTCCAGGGTGGTGGGGCGGTGCCGCTCCAGCAGCGGCCCGGCCTCGGCCCAGTCGGCTCCGGTGACGACGGACAGCGCGCCCGGGGACAGCCACAGCACGCTGGCCGTCCAGGCGAGCGCGCGCCCGTGCGCGAAGGAGTACGCGCCGGTCACCGTGTCGTCGGGGCGGCTGCCCAGCACGGGCCAGCGGTGCGCCTCGAACCCGGCCAGGCGGCGCATGATCGTGCGGGTGGAGTGCGGGACCAGTTTGGGCACGCCCGTGGTGCCGGAGGTGTGCATGATCGCCAGGGGCGCGTCCAGGTGCGGCCTGCGCGGCGGCGGGGCGTCGGTGCCGCGCACGTCGTCGAGGTGCAGGACGCTCCCGGCCGGGCCCCACCCCCCGACCGGGACCCTGTCCCCGACCGGGCCACCGCCACCGCCACCGACCGGGCCCTCGGCTCCCGCCGAGGCGTCGACGACCAGGGTGCGGGCCGCGTGCACGGCGGGGTCGGCCCCCGCGTCCCGGGACGCCGCCAGCAGGGCGGCGTCGGTGACCAGCAGCGCCGGGTCCAGCCGCTTGAGCAGGACCTCCAGCGCGTCCGGCTCCAGGTGCGCCGACAGCGAGGCGGGCACCGCGCCCAGCCGGGCCGCAGCGCAGTTCAGCAGTACGTAGTCCCAGTGGTTGCGCTTGGCGATCGCGACGCGGTCACCGGGCCGCACACCGGCTGCGGCGAGCCATCCGGCCGCCTCGCGCACCAGTTCGGCCACCCGGGGCACGTCCAGCTCGGTGCCCAGGCCGGGGGCGATGTCCAGCGGCCTGCTCAGGTGCACGGCGGTCGCGGAGCCGCGCGCGGCCAGGTCGTCGAAGAGGGTGCCCAGGTGGAGGGGTTTGGTGAACAGCGTCATCTGTGTCGCTCCTCGCTGGAGGTGGGAACGGGGGTCTGGGCCGTCGAGGCGAGGAAGGCCAGGACCCGCGCGGCGGCCGTGGCCGCGGAGGAGACCGCGCCCTCGCTGCACGGGCGCAGCGAGATCCAGTCCCCGGCGTAGTCCACGGCGGCGGGCGGGCGGACGGCGAAGGCGGCGCGCCCGCGCAGCGCAGGCGGCCCCGCGGCGGGCAGACCGTGGCGGAAGCGGTGCACGCGGACGGCCTCGACGTGCCGGGACAGGCCGGGCAGCAGGTGTTCGGCGCGGGCGGTGAGCCGCTCCGCCACCAGTGCGTCGGAGGCGTCGAGGAGTTCGGCGGCGCCGCGCGGCGAGGCGACCAGCGAGACCAGGCCCCGTCCGGCCGGAACCCGGCCCGGGTGCTTGTTGTGGTCGGCGGTGACCACGTTGAGCAGCGGGTCCTCCAGCGCGGGCACCAGGGTGGCGAAGCCGCCGCGCGCCCCGGCCGGTTCCATCGGGCGGTCCAGGACCAGGGAGACGCGGAGCATGGGCGCGTACTCGCAGGCCTCCAGGTAGGCGCGCTCGACGCCGGACGCGCCGGGGTGGAGTCCGGCCGCGACCGGGGCGGGCACGGCCAGCACGGCCGCGCGGGCGGTGACCGCGCCCGCCGGGGAGTCCAGCCTGACCCCGTCGGGGCCCGCGGACACACCGGTCACGGGGTGGCCGGTGACCACGTCGAGCCGGTCGGCCAGGACCCGTGTGAGGGTGTCCATGCCGTCGCGGTAGGTGCGCCAGCGGGCGCTGCTGCCCGCGGAGACCAGGTGCGCGGCGAAGGGCGCGGCGGCCGTGTGCTCGGGGTCCCAGCCGAAGAACCCGGCGGCCAGGGCGCCGAGCAGCCGGTAGCGCAGCTCGGGGTGGTAGGGGCGGAGCAGTTCGGCCAGGGTGCGCGCGCCCAGCGGGGAGCGCTCGGGGTGTTCGGGGTCCAGTCCGAGGCGGGCGAGCCGGGTCTGGAGGCGCAGCAGGTCGGCCCGCGCGCGCGGGGACAGCCCGGCGCCGGTGAGCAGGCCCAGGGGGCGGCCCACGTGCGGCCGGGCCCGACCCTCGCGCCAGGACGCCAGGGCGCCGCGGATGCGGGGCACCGCGCCGCGGTCGGCGTCCAGGCCGACCTCGCGGATCAGCCGCCAGGTGGCCGGGTAGGCCCTGGCCGGGGGCAGCATCTCGGCGCCGGTGTCGATGAGGCAGCCGTGCTCGCGCAGGGTGCGCATCCGCCCGCCCACGGCCTCGTCGGCCTCCAGGACGCGTACCGAGCGCCCCGCGCGGGCCAGTGCGTGGGCGGTGGCCAGTCCGGCGGGGCCCGCTCCGACCACGGCGACGTCGAGCCCCTCGCTCATACGGCGGCTCCCAGGAGCACGGGGGCCAGCAGGTGGGCAGCGATGAGCAGGACCACGGTGACCCGGTGGGTGTGGATGGCCAGGCGGCGCGCGCGCAGGATGTCGCCCTGGACGAACCCGATGAGCAGCTGGGCCACCCGCATCAGGAAGACGGGGGCCAAGGCGAGCGGGAACCACCACGGGGAGATCCCGGCCAGGGTGGAGCCGGTGATGAGCGCGCTCTCGGCCGCGGTCGCCGCGATGATGAAGGCGGCGTTGAGGCGCCTGGGCACCAGCGCGGCCACGGTGATCCGTCCGGCGGCGCGGTCGCCCGCGGCGTCGTTGGTGTTGGAGTACAGGCCGAAGAGCATCGGGCCGAAGCCGAACAGCAGGGCCTGGACCACGAGGAAGCCGTTCAGCTCCCCGGTGAGCAGTCCGTAGGGCACCAGGACCCAGCCCACGCCCAGGCCGATGAGGAAGACCTCCTGGAAGCCCCGGTAGCTGATCTTGAGGCCCCAGGAGTACTGGACCGAGGCGACCACGCACAGGGCGGCCAGGCCGACCGCCCAGGCGGGCTGGTGCGGGGCGACCAGCACGACCAGGCCCCAGAGCAGTGCGCTCGCCGCGGTCGCCGCCCAGGCGAAGCGCAGCGCCTGCGGTTCGGTGAGCGTCCCGGCGACGAGGGGTTTGCGGGCCAGTCGGCGGCGGGCCGCGTCCGAGCCGTAGTTGGCCGCGTCGCTGCCGTCCCGGTAGCCGGTGACGTCGTCGAAGGCGACCATGGCGGCCACCACGGCCACCTCGGCGAGCAGGATGAGCAGGAGCAGCCCCAGCGTGCCCGGCTCCCAGCGCAGTGCGGGCGCCAGCATGGCCAGTACCAGGGGCAGGCCGATGTAGTAGTCGTAGATGTCGAGCTTGGCCAGCCGCGCGTAGGCGGCCAGCGTGCCCCGGGGCGGCGCGGCTGCGGGCGCCGGTCCGGCGGCGGGGGGCGAGGCGGTGTGGTCGGTCATCTGGTTCTCCGGGAACGGTCGGCGAACGCGCACACGGTGTCGGCGATGTGCTCCACCTGGGCGTCGTCCAGGTGCGGGTACAGCGGCAGGGAGATGTTGCGCCGGGCCGCCGACTCCGCGTTGGGCCAGCGGGCACCGGCCCGGGCGTGCGGGGCGAACGCGGGCTGGGCGGGCAGGACGCGCGGGTAGTACACGTGGGTGTCGATCCCGTGCGCGGCCAGGTGGGTGCGCAGTTCGTCGCGCCGCTCGGTCAGGAGCGTGTAGACGTAGTGGCAGCGCCCGTCGCCGCCCGTGGGCGGCGCCGTGATCCCGGCTCCGGCCAGCTGCGCGAACCGGGTGGAGTAGTAGGTGGAGATCTCGGCCCGGCGTGCGAGCCGGGCCTCCAGCCCGTTCAGCCGGTGCAGCTGGAACCCCGCCATCACCTCGTCGAAGCGGCTGTTGTGGCCGATCCGGTGGTGCAGGAAGCGGTGCGTGCCGTCCTGGCCGTGGTTGCGCAGCATCCGCACACGTACGGCGAGTTCGGCGTCGCCGGTGACCACCACGCCGCCCTCGCCGGGCATGCCGAAGGTCTTGACCTGGACGAAGGAGTAGACCCCGGCGTCGCCCCACAGTCCGGCGGGGCGGCCGCCGAGGGTTCCGCCCTGGGCCAGCGCGGAGTCCTCGACCAGGCGCAGCCCGTACTGGTCGGCCAGCTCACGGAACCGGGGCATGGCGGCCATCATCGAGAACACGTGCGCGGGCATGAGCGCCCTGGTGCGCGCGGTGAGGGCGGTCTCGGCGGCGTCCGGGTCCAGGGTCAGGGAGACCGGGTCGACGTCGGCGAAGACCGGGCGCGCGCCGCGTTCGATGACGGTGCTGGCCAGCGGCGCGCAGCCGAAGGCCGGTACCACCACCTCGTCTCCGGGGCCGACCTCCATGGCGGCCAGGACCAGGGTGAGCGCGGAGGTGCCGCTGGAGCAGGCGACGACGTCGGCGGCGGCGAGGCGGTCGCGCAGCTGGCGTTCGAGGCGGGCGGTGCGCTCGCCGAGGATGAACTTCTGCGCGCTGCCGGTGCCGGTCGCGTGGACGGCCTCCAGCAGGACGTCGCGGTCGCCGTCGAACAGGTCGGGGGCGAAGAAGGGGATGCGCTGCGCGGTCGCCGTGGTCATCCGTGCCTCCGAACGCAGAAGTCCTCGATCTCCTCGCAGACCCGGTCCGCCTGGGCGTCGGTCAGGTCGGGGTAGAGCGGGAGGGCCACCGCCGCCTCGCAGGCCGCCTCGGCGTGCGGGAAGTCGCCCGGCGCGTGTCCCAGGCGGACGAAGCAGGGCTGGAGGTGCAGCGGTATCGGGTAGTAGGTCTCGGTGCCGATCCCGGCCTCGGCCAGGTGGGCGACCAGGGCGTCGCGGTCCCGGGCCTCGACGAGGTGGACGTAGACGACCCGGTTGCCGCCGGGGTGGGGCGTGACGGCGCCGGGCACGGCGCGTATCCCGGGCAGGTCGCGCAGGCGGGCGTCGTAGCGCGCGGACAGCTCGGCCCGGCGGGCGATGTCGGCGTCGAGCCGGGAGAGCTTGGCCAGCAGCACGGCGGCCTGGATGTCGTCCATCTTGCTGTTGCAGCCCGAGACGACCGTCGGGTTGGCGATGCCGGGGAAGTCGTCCAGGGTGCGCCCGGAGCGGCCGTGGTGGCGCAGCGCCCGCGCGGTCTCGGCGACGGCGTCGTCGTCGGTGAGCAGCGCGCCCGCGTCGCCGATGGCGCCGAGGGTCTTGGAGGGGAAGAAGGACAGCACGCCGCCGGTGCCGAGCAGTCCGGCGTGCACGCCGTGCAGCCGCATGCCGATGGCCTCGGCGCTGTCCTCCAGCACGGTCAGGCCGCGGCGCCGGGCGACCTCGCGCACGCCCTCCATGTCGGCCAGGCGGTCGAACAGGTGGACCGGCATGACCATCCGGGTGCGGTGGGTGGCCACCGCGTCCACCGAGGCCGGGTCGATGCCGTACCCGTGTTCCTCGATGTCGGCGAAGACCGGGACGCCTCCGGCGAGCACGACGGAGCTGGCGGTGGCGACGAAGGAGTAGGCGGGGACGATCACCTCGTCGCCGGGGCGCAGTCCGGCGGCGCGCAGCAGGATGACCAGGGCGTCGGTTCCGGAGTTGACGCCGACCACGTGCCGGGCTCCGGTCCAGCGGGCCAGCGCGTCCTCGAATTCGGCGACCATGGCCCCGTGCGAGAACTTTCCCCGGTCCATGACCCGGAGGCAGTTGTCACGGATGTTCGGCCACAGCTCTCCGAAGCTCTGGGACTGGTCGAAAAAAGGTACGGGAAATCGCGTTCTCCCCGGGGGCGCCGCTTCGGGGGGCGCGAGCGTTCTCTTCACTTCTCCACGTTTCTACGCTGCGGGAGGGGGCGGGGACGGCCGCCGGCCGCGGCGGTCGGCCACGGCCGGAGCGGGGGGTTCAGCTTCCGAGGAGGGGGATGTCGTTGCGACCGAGGTGGTAGTCGCGGACCGCGTCGACCAGCTCGGAGGCGGAGAGCGTGCCGCTGCCGTCGGTGTCCAGCTCGTCGAAGACCCGGGCGGAGTCCTGCGCGCTGACGCCGACGGCGTCGAGCCACTCGCGCATCTCGCTCCGGCTGATCTCGCCGTCACCGTCGGTGTCGAGCACGTCCATGGTGGCCTGGAGTGTGGGCCTGGCGACCTCGGCGAAGCCGTCCTCGCCGCTGATCATGTCCCGCGTGGCGACCTCGACGAACTGGTCGCGGGTCATCCGCTCGGTGCCCGCGCTCCGGGCCAGGCGGTCGAACATGGTCAGGTAGGCCTGCTTGAGTGCTTCACCCTGGGGGGTGCCCTCGGCGCCCAGCCGAGAGATGATGCCGTCGGCCTCGGCCGCGAGGTCCGAGCGCTCGATCACCCCGTTGCCGTTGACGTCCCAGAGGCGGAAACGCTCCTCAAGGCGGCTGGTGGTCTTGGTGACGGTCGTCATGGGTTTCCCTCACTTCGCCATGGAACAACAGATGCACGACGTCATACCTGTATTCGAAAAGGGCACCCGAACCCGGGCCCCGGACGCCCCACACACACCGAGGAGAGTCTTTCCCGAACCTCTCGAAGAAGAGAACGCGGGAGAAATGGGGCACTTCACTTTTCCGCGTTCTCGCACCGCGGAGGGGAGTGGCTCGGGGGGTGGTCCCCGGCCGCGGCGGTCGGCCGCGGCCGGGACGGGGGGCTCAGCTCCCGAGGAGGGGGATGTCGTTGCGGCCGAGGTGGTAGTCGCGGACCGCGTCGACCAGCTCGGTGATGGACAGCTTGCCGCTTCCGTCGACGTCGAGCTCGGAGAAGGCCCGGTCGGCCTCGGCGCCCTGGAGCCCGATGGCGGCGAACCACTTCTGCATCTCGGGCGGGCTGATCTCACCGTCACCGTCGACGTCGAGCACGTTGACGATGGCCTGGATGGTCGGCTGGACGACCGTGGCGAAACCGGCGTCGCCCTTGCTGATGATCTCCTGCTCAGCGGCCTGCACGAACTGCTCCTGGCTCATGCGCTGGGTGCCGGCGACGGAGGACAGGTGGTCGAACATGGCCAGGTAGGCGGCCTTGAGCTCGTTGCCCTGGGCGGTGCCCTCGGCTCCCAGGCTCGAGACGATACCGTTCGCCTCGGCCTCGAAGTCCGAGCGCTCGATGGCGCCGTTGCCGTTGGCGTCCCAGAGACGGAAACGCTCTTCGAGGCGGCTGTTGGCCTTGGTTGCGGTCGTCATTGATTTTCCCTCTCGCTCCATATGGAAAAACAGACGTACGATGCTCTCTTCGAGCAGAGGAAAGGACCCTCCGACCGAGTCCGGCCGAACCCTCCCCACACACAGAATATTAGCGCGAAAGCGAGCACCACAAAAGCGGTTCAGGAGAATATGGAGATGCTATTGATTTTTTATATCGGACATTTTTCTGCAAATGCCAGATTCTTCGGAAACCGATTCGGTGACCGGGTCCGCGGTGACCGGCGGCCCCTGGCGGAACACCAGCGCCTCCCCCGCGGCCAGCCCCAGGTCCCGCCCGGTCGGCAGCGGGTCGGTGCGGATGAGCACGTTGTAGTGGTTGGGCAGGTGGCAGCCGTCGAAGCCGAGCACCGTCCCCACCCGGCGCGGGCCGATCCACACCTCGTCGCCCCGGTCCACCACCCCGGCGCCGGTGATCTCGGCGAACCCGAGGAAGCCCACCCGGTCGATCCGGGCCCCCGGGGCGGTCTCGGTGTGGTCGGTCGCGACCAGCTCGTGCACCTCCCCCGCGCGCACGCACCGGCTGGCATGGGGTTCGAGCCGCATGCCCCGCTCTCTCCTGCGGTGCACCAGGACCTTGACCAGCGTCGCGGTGACGTCCCGTTTGGGGCCGTCCTCACGGGGGTTCATCGGGCTCCCTCCCCCGCCGGCTCCGCGGCCCGCTCCAGGCGGTAGGCGTCCCCGACCAGCCGCAGCGCGGACGGCCCGCCCGGGTCCTCGACCACACCGCCGCGCACCCGCCGCTCGAACTCGGCGAGCACGCCCACGTACTCGTGCCACAGGGAGTCCTTGAACCCGGGGTGGCCCTCCAGCATGTCCGCCGTGAGCACCGCCCCGTCGGCGGTGCGCGCCTCGACGTCCTTGCGCTCGCCGGGGTGGGACCAGTCGAGCAGGACGCGGGCGCGCGCCCCCGCGGCGCGCAGCACGACCTCGGCCCGGCGGTCGGTGCCCGCGGCGTCGCGCGCGACGTGCGCCGACACCGCTTCGGCCGGGCCGAGCAGCCACTCCACCAGGTCGAAGGCGTTGGGTCCGTTGTCGGCGACGCATCCGCCGCCGCAGCGGGCCGGGTCCAGGTACCAGGTGTCGGTCCCGGCGTGCTCCTCGATCCGCTCCAGGTAGCGCACGGTCAGCTCCTCCACCCGCCGCCCGGCCAGGTCCCGGCGCAGCCGCGCGAGCGCGGAGTTGTACCGGCGGTGGAAGGCGGTGAACAGCACCGCGCCCCGGTCCCGGGCGAGCCCGGCCAGCGCCTCCCCCTGGACGGCGTCCAGTGCGAGCGGCTTCTCCACGCACACGGCCGCCCCGCGCCGCAGCGCGTCGGCGCAGATCGGGGCGTGGGCGTCGTTGGGCGCGGTGACCACCAGCGCCTCCAGCCCGGCCTCGTCGAGCATCCGGACGTGGTCGGTGTAGCCCCGCGCCCCGACCGGGTGGGCGGCGAGCACGCCGGGGTCGCGGTCGCACACCGCGACCAGGTCCAGGCCGGGCGCGGTGCGCAGGGCCTCCAGGTAGAAGCGGGAGATCACGCCGAGGCCGACCAGCCCGGTGCGCAGCGGGGCGCTCATCGCGTCTCCTCCCGCATCGCCTCGAAGGGCAGGCCGGTCCGGTCGGCCAGCTCCGCCAGTTCGGAGTACAGCTCCGCCTCCAGCGGCACGCCAGCCAGGCGCAGCTCGCGCGCCCGGTGGTACTCGTGCCAGCCGGGGTAGCGCACCGGTGCGTCCGGGTCGGTGGGCGGGCAGGCCAACAGCGCGCCGAACAGTTCCCGCGCGTCGTCGTCGGCCCCCTCCCGCAGGGCGTCGGGTGCGATCGCGGCGACGAAGAAGCCGATGTCGTCGTCGCGTCCGCTCGGGCCGCCGTCCCCGTCGAGGGCGTCGGGGTGCGGGCCCGTCCCCGCCCCCGGGACCAGCGCGGAGAGCACCTCGACCATGAGGCCGAGGCCGAAGCCCTTGTAGCGTCCCGCGTCGCCGCCCAGCCACATCAGGTGCGCGCGCCCGGCGTCGAAGGCGGCGGGGTCGGTGACGGGCGCCCCGGTGTCGTCGCACAGCAGGCCCTCGGGCAGGGTGAGGCCCTCCCGGGCCGCCTGGCGGACCCGGCCGGTGGGCGCGGCCGTGGTGCTCATGTCGAGCAGGAACGGGGGGTGCCCGCCCGCCGGGGCGGCGACGCTGAGCGGGTTGGTGCCCAGCATCGCGACCGCGCCGCCGGGCGGGCGGGCGATGCGCTGGCGTCCGCAGTTGCTGGCCACCAGGCCCACCATGCCGCGCTCTGCCGCGCGCAGCGCGTGGTACCCGGCGCAGCCCAGGTGGGTGGCGCCGCGCACGGACACCAGTGCGATGCCGTGGCGCGCGGCGCGCTCGGCGGCCAGGTCCATGGCCTCGCTCGCCGCCCACAGGCCCAGGGCGCGCCGGGAGTCCCAGAGCACGGCGGCGCCGAGGTCGGCGAGCACGCGGGGCTCGGCGGCGGGGTCGGCCCTGCCCTCGTCGAGGAGCGGCAGGTAGAGGCGGGTCAGGTTGGCCAGGCCGTGCGAGCGCGGTCCGGCGAGGTCGCCGTGGCACAGCGCTCGCGCCGCCTCGGCCGCCCGGCCGGGGGGCAGGCCGCGGTCGGCGAACACCCCGGCGGCGAACGCGACCAGGTCGTCGTGGCGTACCCGAACGGTCCCGTGTCGCGGCGGGGCCGGGGTGGGGGCCGCGGTGTTCACCGGGCCTCCCGGGGGTGCGGAGGGGTGTGGTGTGCGCGCATGTCCTCGTCGCCTTCCTCTTCGGTCTCGTGTGGGGATGGGGCTCAGGCCCGGCGCGGGGTCTGGTCGGTGAAGGCGGCCAGGACGCGGGCCACGGCGTCGGCGAACCCGTCGAGTTCGTCGGCGCGCGCGAACTCGCCGTCGGCGTGCGCGTTGTTGGCGGCCAGGTCGCCGGGGCCCAGCACCACGGTGCTGGCTCCGGCGACCCCGGACATCCAGATCGCGTCGCAGGTGAAGGCCGGTTCGTCCGCGGGCCACGGGGCGATTCCGGCGCGGCGCAGCAGGGCGTGCCCCCAGGGGTCGCGGTCGTCCAGCGCGGGCAGGCCGCGTTTGCTCCACTCCAGGCGGGTGAGGGCGCGCGCGTCGGCGGCGGTGCGGGCGAACAGCGCGGTGTCGGCGAAGTCCTTGGCGAAGGCGTCCAGTCCGCCGTCGAGAGCGTCGGTCAGGGCGCGTTCCAGGACGCGCCCGGCGGCGGCGTCGCCGTAGGCGAGGTTGAGCAGCAGCGACCCGCTGCCGTAGACCCTGTTGTGCAGGGTGCCGGTGTGCAGTCCGGCCAGGCACACCGCGCCGGAGCGGGCGTGCGCGTCCAGGGCGCGGCCCAGGTGCTGGGCCAGGTATCCCAGTAGGACGGAGGCGTTGTGCCCGGTGTGCGGGCGGTCGTCGATCGCGTCGTCCCCGCGGACCGAGACCCGGGCGGTCATCGCCGCCGTGCTGCGCGGCAGGAACCGCGTCCGGGTGGGCTCGCAGAAGACGTTGAGGCGGCCGGTGTGGCCGCGTTCGACCAGCGGCCGGGTGCCGAGGGTGCCCATGGCGCCGCCCTCCTCCCCGGCCACGGCCTGGACGAGCACCGCGACGTCGCGGCCGAGGGCCGGGTCGCGCTCGCGGGCGGCGCGCACCCCGGCCAGCAGAGCCACCGCCGGGCCCTTGGCGTCGATGGCGCCGCGCCCGTGGAAGCGTTCGCCGTCGAAGCCGACCGGCTGCTGTCCGGCGACCGTGTCCAGGTGCACGTTGAACATCACGGTGCGCTCGGCGGGCAGATCGGGGCCCAGCCGCAGCACGAGGCTGGGCTGGCAGTCGAGGAAGCCGGGGCGGGCCAGGGCCTCGCGGACCGGGGCCGGCACGTCCGGGCGGTCCATGTCGGCGGGGTCGGCCGGGGCGTGGCGCACGACGCCGAACCCGACTCCGGCGGCGGCGCGGGCGTAGAGGAGCTGGGCCTCGCGCAGGAGCGGCGGGGGCCCGTCGGGGCCGGTCTCCAGCGGGCCCGCGGTGGGCAGTTCGAGCAGCCGCAGCAGCAGGTCGCGGTCGGCGGGGGTGAGCGCGGCGGTCATCGGACCCCCTCGGTGCGGCGGCGGGCCTCAGCGGTACGAACGGCCCCAGCCTGGTGGTCCGCGTCCACGGCACGGTGGGAGCCATCCCCGGCACGGTGGACGTCGTCCTCGGTACGACGAGCCGCGCCCCCGGGGCGTCGGATCCGCTCCCCGGTGTGCCAGGTGCGGGCCACGAGGTCCTCCAGGGCATGCCCGTAGGCGACGAAGGCGGACCGGTCGCCGCGGCCGGGGTCGGCGCCCGAGACCCGCAGGTGCGGTCGCAGGTGCAGGTGGGGTTCGATGGACAGCGTTCCGGCGTAGCCGTGCGCGGCCAGCAGCCGCAGGCACTCGGCGGTTCCGGCCTCACCGTGCCCGGGCAGGACGTAGTCGACCCCGCCGTCGGGTGCGGTGACGGCGTCCTTGACGTGGACGTGCGCCACGTGGTCGAGGAGGTCGCGCAGCATCTCCGGGGCGCGGTAGCCGTGGGCGACGCCGTTGCCGGTGTCGAACAGCAGTCGTAGGGCCGGGCTGTCCACCTCGGCCAGCAGATCCAGGGCGCGGTCGGCGCGGTCCCCGGCCCAGCCCGCGCAGTTCTCGTGCACCAGCACCAGGCCCGCGTCCTCGGCGCGGCGGGCCAGTTCGCGCACGCGTGCGCGGACGCGCCGCCCCCACTCGGCCCCGGGGAGCCCGTCCCGGGGGTAGGACATGATCCGGACCAGCCGGGTGTCCAGCGCCGCGCAGCGCCGGGCCAGGACGTCCAGTTCGGCCAGGTCGGGGGCGAAGTCCCCGGTGGCGGGCCTGGACCAGTCGGCGATGCGGGAGGCGACGGCGACCACGTCGGTCCCGGCCTCGCGGATCCGTCCGGCGGCGCGGTCGAAGGTCCGCTCGTCCAGGGCGGCCACCGCGGTCCCGTCGACGGTGCGCAGTTCCAGGCGGTTCCAGCCGAGTTCGGCGAGGGCGGCGAGCTGCCCGTCGAGGTCGGGCGCGGCCTCGTCGCCGATGCCGGCGAGCGGCGGAGGGGTGTGTTCAGGCGCCGACGGCACTGTCCACCTCCTGCCTGCGGCCGTCGGCCGCGCACAGCGCCTTGGCCTCGGTGAGCAGCCGAACCGCCTCGACCTGGACCGGGAGCGTGCCGGGGCCGCGGAAGGAGCGGGCGTAGCGGGCGTAGGCGGCGCGGAGGAAGGCGGGGAGGGCGTCGTCGGTGAAGACCGAGTGGGAGGCCCGGTGCCCGGTGGCGTCCACCGACAGCTGGGCGGTGTGGTCGGCCGCGCTGCACGGATAGTGGCCGGTGAGCACGGCGCGGTCGAACTCCAGCGCGATGCGGCGCTCGCGGAGGGGGGAGGTCAGGTCCGAGTCGATCCGGCTGCGCACCCCGCCGTGGTGCGCCAGGTCGAGGCGGGCGCGGCCCAGTCCGGGCAGCCGGGCCTGGTCGGTGACCATGTCCTCCAGGGAGGCCGCGGCGACGTCCGCTCCCCCGGCCAGGCTGATCACCACGGCCAGCGCGTGCGGGACCTCCACGTCGAAGGCGGTGGGGTGGCCCGGCGCCTCGGAGGTTCGGGTGAAGCGGGGCTTGTTCTGCAGGACCGTGATGGAGCGCAGGTCACCGAAGACGCGGCCCCGCACCGCGGCGCGCAGCCGCCGCGTGAGCGCGCTGTCCAGCCACTGGGTGGTGACGGTCAGGTCCAGGTCCCAGCGCCGCCGCAGCCGGGCGACGGCGGCCAGGTCCACCAGGTCCAGGGCCAGCGGCTTCTCCACGACGACCATGCGGTAGCCGAGGCGGGCCAGGTGCTCCAGCGGACCGGAGCGCAGGTGCGGCGGCGTGCACAGGTGGACCACGGTGCGCGGGGGCGGCGCGCAGCGGGCCGCCTCCTCCAGGGAGTCGGCCGTGAGGACCCCCTCAACCGGAGGCCGGAACGGGTCGAACCCCATCACCGCCCCCGGGGCGAACAGGGCGGGGGCCTGGGCCCGCGCCTTGGCCAGCGACGGCAGGTGCAGCCCTTCTCCCGATCTGCCCAGGCCGACGATGAGGGTGTGCAGCATAACGTACGGGCACCTTTCCCTTCCTCTTTCACTGCGGTGCGCTGCCAAATCCTGGAACGCAGCGGCCACACGTTTCCCCACCACACTCGGACATCGCACCGAAATCGTCAAAGGAGAGAACACGTTCCTGGGTCCGAAAACTCGGAAACGGACATGTTGCCACCCGTACGGCAAGAAGGAAATGCGTCCTTTCATGGCGTTTTCTCCTCTACGGCCGCAGCACCTTCGGAGCGCCGCACGGCCGCCGTGCGGTCCCGCGGCCACCGGGCGGCGGCCGCGGGACCGGTCGGGGTCAGGCCACCGAGAAGCTGAACAGCCCGCTGGGCGGAGCGTGCCAGCCGTGGTCCGGCGCGACCAGGACCGACGGCCCGAAGCAGTGCGTGCCGGCGTGCATACGCACGTCCGCATCGGTGAGGTTGACCAGGACGTGCGCGGTCTCGGGAAGCCGCTGGCAGGTGCCCGACGGGGGTTCGGGGTAGCGCCGCAACTCCTCGAACTCGGTCGTGAAGACGACGACCTCACCGGTCGCGGCGTAGGCCGGAGCGGCGCCCGCCACGGTCCCGCCCACCGCGAACGCGAGTGCCGCCGCGGCGGACACGAGAGCCCTCATTCCGATTGCCTCCCTTTTCGTTCCACACTTTTTCCGAAGGTTCGGCCCGCACATATCACCGATACGGCGAAGCCGCCCCGGACATCCTGACCCGCCGCCACCACAAAGACCAGTCCCGGTTTGTTTCCACAGAGGTTTTCGGGCAGCCACTACCCGGAGCCGGAACAGGGGGGAAAGCGCCAGGGGAAGGAAAATGCAGAAAAGCATTCTTTCCACCCCTTCGCCAAGATATGCGCAGATCGCGCGTTAGGCGGCGTTATCGCCGGAAAGGTGCGCGCCCTGGGAGGGAGAGGGTCCGAAACGGACGGGTTTCCCCGGGTGCGCAGGAACCGCGAGGGGCTGGACCGCCCCCTGCCGTGGTGCGTTCCGCGTGGAACCGGCAGCCCGGGCGCCTCCGCCCGCGGCGCCGCCCCGGGGTGTTCGCACCGGGCGCCGCGAGCCGCGCACCCGCCGGGGGAGGAGAAGTCCCGGTTTCCTGCGCGCACAAAAAAGCCCGCCCCGGGGGGCGGGCCGTGTCCGGAAGCGGTCCGGAGGCGCTCAGACCTTGCGGTACTTCGGCACCCAGGCGCCGTCCTGGACCTCGTAGTCGCCGAAGAGCGCCGGGGCCTCCTCCTGGAGGGCCCGGCCGATGAGGTGGAACAGCAGGCGGATCTCCTCCTCCGCTCCGGGGGCGGTGCGCGCCTCCAGGGTGTGGCGCAGGGTGCGCACGTTGGCGGTCCACACCAGGCCGGTGGCCACGCCCTCGGGGGCGAAGCGGCGCATGAAGGAGGTCTTGTGCTTCTTCTCCGCGAACTTGACGCCCTCGTCGTCCAGGCCGAAGTGGTCGGCCATCCAGAGCTGGAACTCCTCCATCTGGCGGAGCATCGCGGTGGCGCGCTCCATCAGCTCGGGGTCGTCCTCGGCCCAGTCCGGGAACCAGAACGGCAGGTCGGACAGGCGCACGAAGCGCAGGGACTCCTGGGAGACGGCCACGCCCGGGCGGTGGCGGATGAGCTCGTGGGTGAGCACGCGCGAGACGTTGTGCAGGACGAAGCTGAAGCTGATGTGCTCCAGGACGGAACCGTGCATACTGGCCAGGATGTTGCCGAGGTAGGCGTCCTGGTCGGTGCGCACCCGTGTCACGTTGGGGTTCAGGCCCGGCTCCCAGGAGCGGTAGCACAGCCGCCCGGCGAACTCGGCGAGGTTCTGGGGGTCGTTGAGGTGGGCGTCGAGCTCACCGCGGTCGAACCGCTCCAGCCACGCCTCCCCGCCGACCTCCTTGAGGTAGTCGGCGATGGCGTCGTAGTCCACCTGCGGACGCGCCACCAGACGGACCTGCGGCTCGACCCTCTTCACAGCATGCCTCCCGTTCGTGTTCCCGACTCCCCGAACGCACGCCTGAGCACCGCGACCGACGGGCGGCGCGGGGCGGGAGGCGTGACGGGGGCGGGGGCTGACCAGCCCTCCCCGAGGGTACACGGGGTCGGCGGGGGTCGGCCGGGGACAGCGTGCGGGCCGGGTGCCGCGCCGGGTCCCCCCGGCGCGGCACCCGGCCCGCGATCGGTGCTGTGCGTGCCTCCTGGTCGTGCTGTCCGCTACGCGGAGGAGGGACAACCCGCTAGAAGCCGTAGAAGTAGCCGGGGGCCACGAAGAGCCCGACGACGATGGCGATGATGCCCCACAGGAGCTGCCCGCGCAGCACCCCGAGAACACCGGCGATGATGAGAATGACTCCGAGGATTGTCAGCAGAATACCCATACACAACCACTGTCCCGTAACAGGTTGATCAAACTTTTTGGTTGGATGTGATTCGGGAAAGGCGTCTTGACACAGGTAGACGCTGCGCACCGGACACCGCCGCACTCCTCGAGACACCCGCGTGACCCTCCGCACACACCCTCCGCGCGGGGGTCCGCGGCCCCGGGGACGGTCCCCGGGGCGACGCCACGGGCCTCAGCCGCGGGCCAGGCGCAGGGCCCGCGCCACGATGCCCTCACCGACCGTCGCGGTGAGGATCGACTCGGGGTGGAACTGGACCCCGTACCACCGCGCGGCCGGGTCCTCGACGGCCATGACGACGGGCTCCTCTCCCGCACCGCCCTCCAGTACCGCGGTGACCTCGAAGTGCTTGACCAGCTCGGGGAGGGTGTAGGTGGAGTGGTAACGGGCGGCCGGGAAGGCGTCCTCCTCACCCAGGCCGGTGAGGAGCCGACCGCCGGAGACCCGCACGCGGCCGGGCTTGCCGTGCACCGGCTCGTCCAGGGTGCGCAACTCTCCCCCGGCGTGCTCCACCATCCCCTGGAGTCCCAGGCACACCCCGAACACCGGCAGGCTGCGGGCGGCGAGCGCGTCCAGCAGGGCCGACATCCCGAAGTCGGCGGGCAGGCCGGGTCCGGGCGAGAGCACGACCAGGTCGGGGGCGAGCCGGTCGAGCAGGGAGGGGTCGAACCCGTAGCGGACCGTGGTCACCTCGGCCCCGTGGCGGCGCACGTAGTCGGCGAGGGTGTTGACGAAGGAGTCCTCGTGGTCGACGAGCAGCACCCGCATGCCCTCTCCCGGGAGCGCGGCGGGCTCGGCGGCGGTCGCACTGCCCGTCTCGGCCGGAGCGTCCTCCCGCTCGCCCAGGGCCAGGGTCTCCAGCAGGGCGCGCGCCTTGAGGAAGGTCTCGCGCTCCTCGGCCTCGGGGTCGGAGTCGTAGAGCAGGGTGGCGCCCACGCGCACGGCGGCCACGCCGTCGCGGATGTGCGCGGTGCGCAGGGTGAGGCCGGTGTTCATGGAGCCGTCGAAGTTGAGCACGCCGACGGCGCCGCCGTACCAGCGGCGGGGGCTGGTCTCGTTCTGCTCGATGAACCGCATCGCCCAGGTCTTGGGCGCGCCGGTGACGGTGACCGCCCACATGTGGGTGAGGAAGGCGTCCAGGGCGTCGAAGTCGCGGCGCAGGGTGCCCTCGATGTGGTCGACGGTGTGGATGAGGCGCGAGTACATCTCGATCTGGCGGCGGCCGATCACGCGGACGCTGCCCGGCTCGCACACGCGCGACTTGTCGTTGCGGTCCACGTCCGTGCACATGGTGAGCTCGGACTTCTCCTTGACCGAGGAGAGCAGTTCCTGGATGTTCTCGGCGTCGCCCAGGGCGTCCTCGCCGCGGCGGATGGTGCCCGAGATGGGGCAGGTCTCCACGCGCTGGCCGGTGCCGGGCTCGCCGGTGACGCGGACGAACATCTCCGGGGAGGCGCCGACCAGGTACTCGCTCTCTCCGAGGTTGAAGAAGAACTCGTAGGGGGCGGGGTTGCGCTCGCGCAGCAGCTCGTAGAAGCGGGCGGGCGAGGAGCAACGGGCGTAGGTGCGGTGCCCCGGGACGACCTCGAACAGGTCGCCGCGGCGGAACTTCTCCTTGGCCTTGGCCACGACGTGCGCGTAGGAGCCGGGCCGGGGACCCTCGGGCACCTCGGCGGCGACCACGGGCGGGGTGGGCTCGGTCTCGCGCGGCAGGCCGCGCGTGGTGGCCTCGGCGCGGTCGCCGTCGGCCGGGACGGTGAAGTCGTAGGTGTAGCGCACGCAGGTCTCGCGCTTGCGGTCGCGGACGATGACGGCGTCGGGCAGGTGCAGGACCAGGTCGCGGTCGTCGGGGTCGCGGTCGATGTGGCGCTCGACGGGCTCGAACTGGAAGGCCAGGTCGTAGCCGAAGGCGCCGTACAGGCCCAGGTTGGCGTCCTCGGGGCTGCGCAGGGCGGCCATGACGGCGCGCAGCGCGGTGAAGACGCTGGGGCGGCGGCTGCGCTCCTCCTCGGAGAAGAACTCCTCCGGGTCGGGTTCGGGGACGGTGACGGCGACGCTGCCGTGTTCGAGGTCGGCCAGGGTGCTGTCGGGGTCGGGGAGGCCGACGGAGTACAGGGCCGCGGCCAGGACGGGCAGCAGCACGCGGCCGCGGGCGTTGAGGGCGGTGGCGGCGACGCGGCGCCCGCGCGTGGTGATCTCCAGGCACGGGTCGACGTAACCCAGGTGCCAGCGGTCGTAGCGGCCCGGGTACTCCATGCCGGAGGAGAGCACGCCGCCGCGGCGCCGCTCGACCGACCGGACGAGCTCGGTGAGGATCTCGGGATCGCAGGGGGTGGCGCTGCGGTGGACGGTGACGCCGCCCTCGGTGAGGTACGTGCTGGTCTGTGCGTCGCTGGGGTTCACGGCCGGTCCTTTTGGCTGCGCGGTCGGATGGGCCGCACCGTCCGGGGCCGTGAGAACACGAAACGACCGCCGGTCCGGGGCGGTCGCTGCATGGGTATGCGAACTCGGAGCACCGCCTAGGGGCGGCGCCACCACTGGGCCTGGGTGGTCGTCTGTCGCATGGACACGAGTGTAGCGGGTGCGGTGCGCGTCGGGGAGCCCGACGCGGAGGTTTTCCGGCCCGGTCGCGACGCGGACGGCACACGGGGGTGACCCGGAGTACGGGGGAGGACCGTGCGGCGGCGTGGAGAAGGGAGGGGTGCGAAAGCGCTCTCGCGGAGGCGCGCGGCGCTGTGCTAGGGTACGGAATCCATTGTCGCTTTCTGGATTCACTCACAAAAGACCCAACATACGGAGCATAGCAAGCCGATGGAGTTCTGTCAAGCCGGAGCCGACGAGGGCACCTCGTCGGCCCTGACCGTGGAACAGGCCAGGATCAGCGCGATGTACGAGCGCCTGGACGCCCTGCGCGCCCACACCTCCGAGCAGCTCGCCTCCGCCCACCTCCAGGAACGCGGAGGG
The DNA here is from genome assembly GCF_008638355.1 of Nocardiopsis deserti. Lineage (NCBI taxonomy): Bacteria > Bacillati > Actinomycetota > Actinomycetes > Streptosporangiales > Nocardiopsidaceae > Nocardiopsis > Nocardiopsis deserti. The sequence goes on from NZ_VWVS01000020.1 coordinate 132,768, forward strand.
TACGCGGCCCTCGTGGAGCGCGAGACCCGCTCCTACGAGCAGGCGCGCCGCCGCGCCCAGCTGGGGGCGGTCGAGGAGGGCCTGTGCTTCGGCCGCGTCGACCTCTCCCACGGAGGCGACGGGCCCGAGACCCGGTACGTGGGACGGATCGGCCTGCGCGACGCCGGGTACGAGACCATCCTGGTGGACTGGCGGGCCCCGGCCGCCCGCCCCTTCTACGCCGCCACCCCCGGCGACCCGCACGGGGTCACCCGCCGCCGCCACCTGCGGGTGCGCCGCCGCCGGGTGCTCGGGCTCGACGACGAGGTGTTCGACCCCGACGGGCTGACCGACACCGACCGCCGCCAGCTGGTCGGGGAGGCCGCGCTCCTGGCGTCGCTGCACCGGGGCCGGACCGGGCGGATGGGCGACATCGTCGCCACCATCCAGGCCGAGCAGGACCGCGTCATCCGCGCCCGGCTGGCCGGGGTGCTCGTGGTCCAGGGCGGGCCCGGCACCGGCAAGACCGTGGCGGCGCTGCACCGCGCCGCCTACCTGCTCTACACCCACCGCGCCGTGCTGGAGCGGCGCGGGGTGCTGGTGGTGGGGCCCAACCCGGCGTTCCTGCGCTACGTGGGCGACGTGCTGCCCTCCCTGGGGGAGACCGACGCGGTGATGCGCACGGTCGGGGAGCTGTTCCCTGGGGTGGCGGCCTCCCGCCGCGACGCGCACGGCACGGCGGCGGTGAAGGGCTGCCTGGCGATGGCCGACCTGGTGCACGCGGCCGTGGCCGACCGCCAGCGCACGCCGCTGGAGGCGTTCGGCGGCGCGGACCTGGTCGTGGAGACCGACGCGGGCGCGCTCACCGTGCCGGGGGCGCTGTGCGAGCGCGTGCTGCGGACCGCGCGGGGACTGCGCCTGCCGCACAACACCGCGCGCGTGTACGTGGTCAGGTCCCTGCTCACGGAGCTGGCCCGGGCCGAGTCGCGGCTGCTCGGGCGACCCGCGGACGAGGAGGACCTGGAGTTCGCGGGCGCACGGCTGTGGTCGGAGGACCAGGTGCGGGAGGCGCTGGACGCCCTGTGGCCGCACCTGACCCCGCAGCGGCTGCTGCGGGAGCTGTTCGCCGATCCCGAGGCGCTGGAGCGGGTGGGGGCGCGGGCCGGGTTCGGCGGGGACGCGTGCGCGCTCCTGGGGCGCTCCGCCGGGGAGCCGTGGAGCGTGGAGGACGTGCCGCTGCTGGACGAGGCCGCGGAACTGCTCGGGGAGGACGGCGGCGCCGCTCGGGCGCGGAAACGCCGTGAGGGCGCCGAGCGGGCCGAGGAGGAGCGCTACGCGCAGGGGGTGCTGGAGTTCACGGGCCTGTTGGAGGACCGGATGATGGACGCGGCCGCGCTGGCGGAGCGCCACCGGGACGCCGGGGCCGCGCGCACCACCGCGGACCGGGCGGGCGCGGACCGGGAGTGGGCGTACGGGCACGTGATCGTGGACGAGGCCCAGGAGCTGTCGCCGATGGCCTGGCGCACGGTGATGCGGCGCGTGCCGACCCGGTCGTTGACCGTGGTGGGGGACGTGGCGCAGACCGGCAGCGCGTCGGGGACGCGTTCGTGGCTGGAGGCGCTGGAACCCTACGCACCCGGCAAGGTGCACGTGGAGCGGCTGCGGGTGAACTACCGGACGCCGGAGCCGATCATGATGGTGGCCGCCGACGTGCTGCGGGTGGCCGCTCCGGGCGAGGAGGTCCCCGAGTCGGTGCGCGAGGAGGGCGACCCGCCGCGCGCGGTGCGGCTGGCGTCGCTGGCGGCGGACCTGTCCGCGCTGGTGGCGGAGGAGGCGGCCGCGATCGGTGAGGGCCGGATCGCGGTGATCACCGCGGACCGGCACGCCGACGCGGTGGCGGCGGCGCTGCCGGGGGCCGCGCGTCCGGGGACGGCGGCCTCCGGGCGGGCCCGCGACTCCCTGGAGGAGGCGGTGGTGGTGCTGACCGCGACCGAGTCCAAGGGGCTGGAGTTCGACGCGGTGGTGGTCGTGGAACCGGAGGCGGTGCTGGCGCAGCCGCGCGGCGGCAACGACCTGTACGTGGCGGTCACCCGGGCCACGCGGCGGCTGGCGGTGGCGCACACCGGGGAGCTGCCGCGGGTGCTGGAGCGCCTGGCGGGGGCCGCCGAGGGGTGAGGCCGGCGGGCCGGGTTCCGCTGCCGGAGGGGCCACCGCTCAGAGGGGCCACCAGGAGGCGCCGGTGATCGCGGCGCCCAGCAGTCCGAACAGGTCCACAGTGCCCAGGCCGAAGCGGGCGCCCGCCTCCAGCCCGGTGGCCAGGAAGGCCGCGAGGAGGACCAGGACCAGGACGCGGGAGGGCCAGCGGCGGGGGCGGGGCCCCTCGGGGACGCCCTCCTCCCCGTCCGCCCGGTCCAGCCAGGACCGGTCCAGGCGGGCGACCTCGCGGCGCAGGTCCTGGACCTCCGCGTGGTAGTGGTCGCGCTCCTCGCGGACCCGCTGGAGTTCGGCGCGTTCGGCGCGGACGGCGGCGCGGGCGTCGACCACGTCGGCCCGGGCGCCCTCGGGTCCGTGCCGGTAGTGCCAGCGCTCCAGCCGGGACAGGGGGAGGTCGACGTACTGGGTGGGCCAGTTGTCCTCGGAGGCCTCGTCGTCGGGGAAGTGCTCCGGGTCGGGTTCGGTCTCGGCCGCGTAGTCGAGCGGCGCCCGCCGTGAGAGGTCGGCCTCCGCGTCGGGGACCACCGGCAGGGGCGGCGCGTCGGCGGGGGCACGGTCCTCGGGGCCGTCCGTGAGGCCGGGGCCCGGGGCCGGGTCGGGGTCCGCGGCCCTTCGGTCCGACGCGGGCCCCTGCGTTCCGGGGGAGGCGGCGATGGTCCACTCGTCCGCGGGGGCGTGTGGCTGCTGGTGTTGGAGGGATTCGGGGGGCGGTGCGGACTCGCGGGCGAGGCTTGCCGTCCCGCCCGTTCCGAAGGTGTCCTGGGCCGGGGCCGGTGACGCCTCCGCGTCCCTGTCCCCCGAAGCTCCGCCCGCGAACTCGGACACGGGCGCGGCTTCCTCCCGTGGCGCTCCGTCCCGGGAGTCGGGCGCGCATCCGGTCTCGCCTTCCGGCGCTCCGTACGCGGGCGCGGACACGGACGCGGCTTCCTCCCGTGGCGCTTCGCCCCGGGAGTCGGTCTCGTCCGTCTCCGGAACGGCACGTCTGCCGCGGCCGAGGAACCGGAAGGACTCCCGGCCGCTTCGGAAGGCCCGCGGTCCGCCCTCCCCGGGCGGCTCCGCCTCCGGCTCGTGCGGCATCGGCGCGTCAGCGGCCCGGAGGCCGCTCCGTTCCGCGTCCTCGGTCCCGAAGGCGTGCTCGCGGTGTTCGAGGGCGCGGGCGGAATCCCGTTCGTCGCTGGTGTCCGGGACCAGACGCGGCCTACGGTGGGGCTCGGGCGCCCCGAAGATGCCCGACCGCGTGGAAGGGCTCTCCGGGATCGCGGACGTCCGCGCCCGCGCGGGTGCGATGCGCGGTTCCGGGCGCCGCGGGGCGTCACCGGTGCCGTCGGTTTCCGGTTCCTCCGTCAGGCGTTCGGCCACGGGCTCGGGCCAGAGCGCCTCGTTGTCCCCGTCCGCCTCGCTTCCCCCGTGCGTCCGGCCCTCTCGGCGCGTCCCGTCGTCCCCGGGTGTCCCCTCAGCCTCACCCGCAGCGGGGTCCACGCGGCCGCCCCCGCGCCGCCGTCCGCCGCTCCCCGTCCCGGCGGTGGAGGACTCCACGCCCTCCTCGGTGATCCCCTTCAGGGAGCGCTGGCCGCCGGGCACGCCCGGGACGGCGCCGCCCGGGGCCACGTCCGCCTCCAGTCCCGGGCGGCCCACGGGAACGCGGGACCCGGAGAGCGGCAACGGACCGGTCTCCTCCTCCCCCGGGGCCTCGGCCTCGGGCAGGTCGGGCAGGAGCGCCCCACCGTCCGGGCCGTCCTGGTCCGGCAGCCGTTCGGGGACGGGGACGTCGTCGAACCGCCGGGGCCGCGGGGCGAGCCAGTCGCGCAGCAGCGCACGCCGGTCGGCGAAGGTCGGGGCCTCGGGGACGCCGCGCTCGGCCAGGTGGCGGGCGAGCGCGTCCCCGCCCTCCTCCCGCAGGACGGACACGAGCCCCTCGGCGACCGCGCGGTAGTCGGGGGCCGGGGGCTCCAGGAAGGGCCCGGACGCGTCGGCGACCGGCGGGCCGAAGGCCAGGTGCTGGCCGTCGGCGGTGCCCAGTACCGGGTCGTAGGTGGAGAACGACCAGCTCCACCCGGCCGCGGGAATGGCGCGGGGAGGGGTGAGCACGTCGTGCAGCACCCGGTGCACGCCCCACAGGAAGCGCAGTTGCACCGCCTGCCACAGGTCGGCCCGCTCGGGCGCCAGGGCGATGTGGATCGGCGCGTCGGGCCGGTACAGGGCGGCGGCCACCGCGCCCACCAGGAGGGGTTCGTCCTCGACGGTGGTCTCGGCGGCGCGACGGTCGCGGGTGCGCACGGCCCCGGGTGCGGCGGTGCGCTCCCAGGGTTCGGGCGTGGGCAGGGTGTCCATGGTCGCCCAGCCCGGCGCCGGGGGACGGCGCGGGGCCGGGCGGGTGTGGGGGTTCTCGTGCAGGGAGAGCAACCGCGGCAGGGTCAGTCCGTGCGCGGGCCCCACGATCGCCCAGGCGTGCGCGGACCGGACGTCGCCGGGCCAGCGGTAGACCAGCGCGGCCTGCCCGTCGGGGTAGGTGCGCGCCCAGAGGGTCTCGGGGTACTCCCCCGGGTCGGTGTCGGGCAGCGCGGAGCGGTAGTCGGCGGTGAGCGCGGGGACGAGGCGGTCGCGCCAGGAACGCAGGACGGGCTGCTCGGCCTCGGGGAGGGAGGAGGCGGCCGGTCCGGGGCCGAACCGGCCGAGGAGGGTGGGTTCGGCCCAGGCGAAGTGGATCTGGTGGTACGTGCTTTCGGGCAAGTCGCCCCTCCCCCGGGTTCGCGGACCGAGGCGGCGCGGCCGCTCCGCCGCCACTAGGGAAGGTATCCGGTCAAAGGATGGTGAAAACCGCGCATGCATACATATGAGGTGTTACACGTGGTTTGTCCGGGACTGGTGACCGGGGCCGGTCACCCGCGCCGCCCTTCCGAGCGTGCGCGCGGGCGGGCGTAGCCGGTTGTCCACAGGGGGGAGAGACAGACTGGTGCCACCCGCTGGAGACGGCCTAACCTCGGTTCGGGGGCGCTGCGCCCCGCCTGCGGGCACCGTATGTGCCCCCGAATCCAGTGTGACCGGCTGCCCTCTCTCCCACCAGGTCGCGTCTTCGCCCTGTGGACAACGCCGCACCGTGCGCGGCCCCGCCCCGGCCGGCCACCGGCTACCCCGCCTCGGCCATGCGCCTCCACTGCTCGTCGCTGAGCACCAGGTCGGTGGCCTCGATCGCCTCGTCCAGCTGTTCCAGGGAGCTCACCCCCACCAGCGGCACCACCTTCGGGTCGCCGCCCATCAGCCAGGCGAGCACGACCTGGTTGCGGGTGGCGTCGGTCTCCCGGGCGACCTCGTCCAGGACGGCCAGACGTGCGGGGGTCCCCGGGTGGTCGTAGGCCCGATCCAGCTCGGCGGCCTTCTCCGGACGGGTGTAGGCGCCCCACAGCAGGGAGGTGTAGGCGACCAGCGTGTGCTCGCGGCCCTCGGCCGCCTCGGCGCGTACGAAGTCCAGGAGTTCGGGCGTGGCGTGCATGTGGCCCGCAGAGCGCAGCGGCAGGTCGAGGCGGGGCTGGAGGTAGCTGTACCGGTACTGGAGCACGCGGGGGCGCGGCCAGCCCCGGGCCTCGGTGACGGCGCGGGCCCTCTCCAGCTTCCAGGTGCGGTGGTTGCTCAGCCCCAGGTGGGAGACGGAGCCCTCGCCGACCAGCTCGGCGAAGGCCTCCAGGGTCTCGGAGAGCGGGGTCTTCGGGTCCTCGTTGTGGGCGTAGAGCACGTCCAGGCGGTCCACGCCCAGACGCTCGCGGCTGCGCTCGGCGGCCGTCGCCACGGCCCGAGCCGACAGGCCCTCCTTGGTCTCCGCGCCGGTGCCGGGCACGGTGGGCTGCGCCCCGAGCTTGGTGGCGATGACCACCTCGTCGGTGACGCCGCGCTCGCGCCGCCACCGCCCCAGGAAGGTCTCGCTCTCGTGCCCCTCGAAGCCCTCCACCCAGAACTGGTAGCAGTCGGCGGTGTCCACGAAGGTGCCCCCGGCCGCCACGAAGCGGTCGAGCAGCGCGGCGGAGGTGGCGTCGTCGGTCTCGCTGCCGAACTTCATCGCCCCCAGGCACAGGGCGCTGACGCGGCGGTCGCCGATGGTGGTGTAGCGCATCAGGAGGTCTCCTTGAGGGGTTCGGGGGTGTGCGCGGCGAGCACGCCGCGGTAGTAGTCGATCTTGTGCTGGATCACCTTCTGGCACCGGCGCATCTCCTCCATGCGCTCGTCCAGCCGCTCCTGGTGGCCCTGGAGCAGGTCTAGGCGGTCGGGAACGGTGTGATCGCCCTCGCGGATGAGCTCGGCGAACTCGCGCAGGCGGACGATGGGCATGTCGGTCTCGCGCAGGCACCGGATCATGTCGAGCATCTCGACGTCGTCGGTCCGATAGCGACGGTGCCCGCTGGGAGCCCGCTCCACCCGGCGGAGCAGCCCCGCCTTCTCGTAGTAGCGCAGGGTGTCCAGGGTGAGGTCGAAGCGTTCGGCGACCTGGCCCGGCGTGTAATAGTTCCCCATAGAGAGAGCATGGAACCTGGAGCACGCTCCAGGTCAAGGGGGTCGGCGGAAAAACCGTCTAGTGTGCTGATTGGTTATTTGGTTTAGGGTTGTAGGGGTGAATCGACCTGGCCCCAAACTCGAACCGGTAGAGCTGTCCGAGGACGAACACGCTGAGCTCCTACGCTGGCTCAGACGCCGCAAG
>NZ_VWVS01000021.1:0-125806 GCF_008638355.1 Nocardiopsis deserti
CTCCGAACGCACCCGCTTGTAGTGGTTGTACACCGCCACCGACAACGCCTTCTTGGCCTGCTCCTGACCGATCACATACGAGTCCAGGAACTCGTAGATCTCCCGAGGCTTGGGCAGAGAGTCCCAGTCGGTCTCCGAGGGGAGGACGCCCTCCTCCTCTTCCATGATCTCGTTGCACAGGCCGACGCACTCGTCACAGATACAGATGTGACCGGGCCCGGCGATGAGGCGGCGGACCTGGCTCTGGTCCTTGCCGCAGAACGAGCACTTGAGCAGGGGCCCACTGGCACCGGTGCGTGTCACTAGAAACGTTCTCCTCACGCGGGCAGCGCCCGGGTGGTTGGGCGGGGTCGCCCCCCGAGGCCAGATGATCTCAACATCCGGATTCTCACGGTAGCCCCTGCCGGGACGGGCCGCAAAGCAGGACCGCGTCGCGCCCGCGCCCGGAGGCGGACCGCAGCCCTTCCCCGACACACCACCACCCGTCAACGTCGATTGACTTTTCCCCTGAGTCAACCTACGTTGACTCATGGAGGTGCGACACCTCCGCCACCAGCGGGGACGCACGTGCCACCCGTCGCTCCGCCCTGCCCACGCACCCTCCGGAGGACCAGATGACGTCCCATTCCGCCGTCCGCACGGCGCTCGCGCTCGCCGTCCGCGCCGACCTGCCCGTCCTGTTGTGGGGCGCGCCGGGGACCGGCAAGACCTCCGCGGTGGCGGCGCTGGGCCGCGCGCTGGAGCTGCCCGTTGAGGTGGTGGTGGGCTCCGTCCGCGAACCCAGCGACTTCTCCGGGCTGCCCGTCGTCCGCGACGACGGCACCTGGTTCGCTCCACCGCGCTGGGCCGAGCGCCTGGCCGCACGGGGCCTGGGTCTGCTCTTCCTCGACGAACTGACCACCGCGCCCCCGGCGGTCCAGGCGGCCATGCTGCGCGTGGTGCTCGAACGCGCCGTGGGAGACCTCGACCTGCCCGAGGGGGTGCGCGTGGTCGCCGCGGCCAACCCGCGGGTCTGCGGCCCCGGCCGACGGCTGCGGGTGGTCTGCTGCGACCTGCGCGCCCACCCCGTGCAGACGGTGCGCCGGGCACGGGAGATCCGGCTGCTCGGAGGCGGGGGCACCGACCTGCGCGAGGGGATCGCGGCGGCGGTGGCGACGCGTCCCCGGCCGGACCTGCTGCTGGTGCTCACCGACGGGCACACCCCCTGGCCGGGCGGGCGTCCGCCGGTGCCGGTCGCGGTCGGGCTGGTCGGCGGGGCGGCCGTGCCGCCGCCACCGCCGGACTGGGCCCACGTGGTGCCCCTGCCCGCCGACCCACGACACGAACGAAGGGTTGCCGGTGTCCACGGCACGGCGCCCACTGACCCGGGCCCCGGTGGGGGCCCTGACGGACGGAGGAGACCATGAACGTCGCATTCGACGACCACGAGCCCGAACCCGAGGACCTGCACCTGTGGACCGCGCGTGGTTTCACCGTGGCGGACGCCCGCCGCTGGATCGACGCCGGGTTCCGGCTGGCGGAGGCCGAGCGCTGGCGCGGCAGCGGCGTGTACCGGCCCGGCCCCGCCCAGGAGTGGCGCGCGGCCGGACTGAGCCCGTACACGGTCCGGCCCATGCTCCGGGCGGGGATGGCCCCTCGGGACGCCGTGCGCTGGCACGAGCTGGGCTACTCCCCCGCCGAGGCGGCCGAACGGCACCTGGCCGGTGAGCGTCCCCGGCCGCGTCGGCTGCTGGGGGCCCTGTTGCCGGTGCGGCGGCCCCCCGGCCTGGACCTGAGCGAGGAGCAGGCCCAGACCATGGACGCCCTGCTGTCGGCGGGAGTACCCGCGGCGACAGCGCGCGCCTACCTGGACACGGGTTGGGACGGGACCGACGCCGTGCCGTGGGCCCGCGCGGGGGTGGACCCCGCGCAGGCCCGGGTGTACCGGGCGATCGGGTTCTCCCCCCGGGAGGGCGCGGCGCTGGCCGGGGACGGCCGCGACGCGTTGGCGCTCATGTGCGAGTGGTGGGACGAGGGCGTGCCCCGCGGGGAGGTCGCGGCCTGGGCGGTGGCGGGGTTCGGCTCGGCCGAGGCGGCGCGTGCCCGCGCCGCGGGCGCCGATCCGGAGGGAGCGCGGGTGCTGCGCGCCCTGGGCGGTCGGCCCCCGGCACCGGAGGAGGACTCCGACCGGTGACGGGGTCTCCTGTCCGGGGCCGTCTACCGGCAGCCCGCCTTCGCGCCGAGGTCCGCGGCGACGGCGTGACCCGCGCCGCGGGCGTCGGAACGGGCGGTGATCCGGCCGTCGGCGACGCGGACGGCGGCCTCGGTGGCGTCGCCGACCAAGGGCACGCCCGCCGCGGCGGCGATCTCACCGGAGGCGTCGAACACCACGCGCAGGCGCGGCCAGGCCCGTTCGGGGAGGGCCTGGCGCAGGCAGCCGCACAGGTCGGCCACGGCCAGCCGCGCGAGCGGGATCAGCTCGTCCGGGTCCTCGGTGACCACCACGGCGGTCACCGAGGACCCCGCGGGCGCTGAACGCAGCGCCTCCTCCGCCGCTTCGAGGCGTTGCGTGCCCAGGACCACCACGATCCCGTCCTCGGCCAGGGACACGGGGCGCCTGCGGACCGCGTCGAAGGCCTCCGGCGGCGACCACTCCTCGTCGGCGGGCAGGGCCTGGCGCACGTGCGCCAGGTGGGGCGGCGGCCAGGCGTCCTCCAGGTCCAGGTCGGCCAGGCGCTCGCAGGCGCGCACCACCGCGAAGGGGTCCGCGAAGCCGGGCGCGACCCCGGCCAGTTGGCCGGTCCCGTACAGGGTGGTGAGCACGGTCCCGGCCACGCGCACCCGGCGCCCACCGGGGTCGGACGGGGGTTCCAGCGCCTCCAGGGACAGACCGAGCAGGAGCGCGTTCAGCCGCATGAGCTGGGCGAAGGCGGTCCGGACCGGTTCGTCGGAGAGGACCTCGGGCGGAAGCGCCGTCCCGGTCAGGGGGGACTCGCCGGTGGTGGGGAGCCGGGAGGCCCAGGCGCGGGCGAGCGCGCCCAGTGCCGTGCGGGCGGTGTACCCGGGTTCGGGGCGGGCGGCCTCGGCGGAGCGCTCGGCGGCGTCGGCCAGCACCGACAGGTACAGGGCGCGCTTGCCGGGGAAGTTGGAGTAGACCGCGCCCCGGGTGAGGTCGACCCGTTCGGCGATACGGTCGACCTTGGCGTCGCGGAAGCCGTGCTCGGCGAACTCGTCCCCGGCCGCGGACAGCACGCGTGCCCGGTTGCGGGCCTGGCGCTGCGCCCTGGTGAGCCGGACCATCGTGCTTCCCCTCGCTTCGGCGTCCACCCATCCTACGGTGGGATGCCCCGGGCACCCGGATACTTGGGAAATCCCGATGCCCCGGGTATTCGGACACGGACGGAGACCGCCTCGGAGGTCGGGCCGCCGCCGGGGACCGGCCGCCGCTGGCCGGGAGCTCCGGGAAGGCCCCTGACAGGGGAGGCTCAGGTCAGGAGTGCTCCTCCAGCCACCGTGCGCGCCGCATCAGGTGCCGGGCGTCGGCGAGGGCGTGGTGCAGCCCCGACTTCTGGGGCGGAAGCCTCGGGTCCCCGAGCCGGAGCGCCTCCTGTTTGAGGTCGTGGGTGAGGAAGGGCACCTCGCGCGGCATCTCGCGGGGCGTCCCCCACAGCTGGCACAGCAGTACGTGGTCGTAGGACCCGTACCATGCCCACAGCTGCGGTTCGGGGGTGGCGCGGAGGAACTCGTGCACCATGCGCGCGATCTCCCCGCGGGTGCGCACGTGCGGGTGGCCGGTGTCCAGGACGGCGCCCTCCGGTCCGTCGCGCAGCGGCAGCTGCGGCCAGACGTGCTCGGACAGCCACGGGTGCGAGCGCACGAGGTCCTGGTCGAACTCGGAGCTGACCGCGTACAGCTCGCGGCCGTCCTCGGCCACCATGCCGATGCTGACCAGGACCAGGGGGTGCTCCGGCCCCCGCTCGACGAACTCGGTGTCGTAGTACACGCGCATGTGCGTTCCTCCCCGGGCGGCCGGACGGGCGGGTGCGCCCGCGCCGCGTGGAGTCCGGCCCGTCGGCCACGGTCGCACACGCGGGGGCCCCGCGTCAGCCGGTTTCCCGCTTCCGTTCGGCGGCGACACGCTCACTGGCAGGAGAACGCGCCAGCCGGTGAGGACGGGTGGCTGATGTGTCGTGCTCGCCGCCTGGCAGCACGTGGAGGCGGCTGCCCGGCACCCCGGCGGCCCTTCTCCCCGTACCGACGCCCGCTCAACGGGCGGCCCGGCGCGCCACCTCCCGGTCGATTCCGTCCAGCACGAACCCCAGCCCCAGGGCGAAGGTCTCCTCCCAGTCGGCGTCGAAGGCCTCATCGTCCATGGCCGCCATGGTGGGGAAGTCGCCGGACTCCATGGCCTTGACCAGTACCGAGAGCTGGTTGCCCCAGAACTCCTCGTCTGTCATGCCGCTCTCGACCGTGGCGTTCTCGCGCAGGATCCTCTGGCGTACCGAACCGGTGACGTAGGAGTCCAGCAGGGAGATCACCATGAACTTCTCCTGGTCGCTGAAGGGCAGGTCCGCCAGGCCGGACATGGTCTCCTCCATCTCCGCGACGCTGTTGGGGCCCAGCACCGGCCGGCTCCAGTTGACCTGGAGCAGCCACCGGTGCCTCAGGTACAGCTCCCGGCCCCGCCATGCGGCGGTGGCGAGCGTGTCCCGCCAGCCGCCGTCCGGGTCGAGACGGCCGAGCTGGGTGCCGCTGACGTGGTCGAGCATGAGATTGAGCAGCTCGGACTTGTTCGGAACGTAGCGGTACAGGGACATCGTGCCCATCCCGAGCGCCGCGGCCAGCTTGCGCATGGACAGGGCCTCGATGCCCTCGGCCTCGGCGATGGCGATGCCGGTGTTCACGATCCGCTCCAGGGACAGGGCGGGTCTGGGGCCCTTCCGGGACTCGGGGAGGCCCTCCCAGAGCAGCTGTTGGCTCCGGGCGAGCGGGTTTTCCTCGGTCATGCCCTCTCCCTCGGCGCGGAGGCGGTTGCGTACTGCGGACAGCGTACGCTACCGTGCTGCGTACGTTGTACTCAGAAAACAGGAGGCTCCCGTGCGGCCATCGGAACCAGCGGTCACGACCAGTGGTCTGACCAAGCGGTACGGGGAGAAGCTCGCCCTCGACGGGGTGGACCTCGCGGTGCCGCGCGGCTCGGTCCACGGCCTGCTCGGACCCAACGGTGCGGGGAAGACGACGACGGTACGCATCCTCGCCACGCTCACCAGAGGCGACGCCGGGAAGGCGTCGGTCGCCGGTTACGACGTGCGCGCCCAGCCGAGAGAGGTCCGCGCGAGCATCGGCCTGGTCGGGCAGCAGACCGCCGTCGACGACCTCCTCAGCGCCCGGCAGAACCTCACCACCTTCGGACGGCTCTTCCGGCTGGACAAGGCGGCGGCCCGCCGTCGTGCCGACGAACTGCTGGAGCTCTTCGGGCTGGCGGACGCCGCGAAGAGCTCGCCCGGGACCTTCTCCGGCGGGATGCGCCGCAGGCTGGACCTTGCCGCCAGCATGATCCTCGCCCCGGATGTGCTCTTCCTGGACGAGCCGACCACCGGTCTGGACCCCGCGGGGCGGCGCGAGGTCTGGCAGGCGGTGCGCGAGCTCGCCGCGCAGGGCACCACGGTGCTGCTGACCACCCACTACCTCGACGAGGCCGACCAGCTCTGCGACCGGATCAGCGTCGTCGACGGGGGCAGGAACCTCGTCGACGACACCCCGGCCGGGCTGAAGCGGAGGATCGGTGACGAACGGCTCGAGGTCGCCGTCGCGGATCCCGACGCGCTGCCCCAGGTCGCCGAGATCGTCGGCCGGGTGGCCGGCGTCGACGTGGCCCTCGCCGAGGGAAGCATCAGCGTCCCCGTCGCCGACGGCGTCCGCGCGCTGACCGAGGTCGCCGCCGAGGTCCGCCAGCGGGGCCTGGAGATCGAGGACATCGGGCTGCGCCGGCCCACCCTCGACGAGGCCTTCCTCCACCTGACCGCACGGCTCGCCGAGGAGACCGCCCGATGAACGCCACCGACCAGACGCCCCCGCCCTTCACGGCCTCCCGGATCCCTCCGTCGGCCCCGGCCTCCCGTCTCGTCTGGGCCGTCAGGGACTGCTGGACGATCGTCGTGCAGGAGTTCACCCACCTGGCACGTCAGCCCTCCACGTTCGCCTGGCAGCTCGGCATGCCGGTGGTGATGGTGCTCATGTTCGTCTACGTCTTCGGCTCGGCCATGGACGTCACCGGGCAGGGTGCGGGCGAGGGGTACATCGACTACGCCATGCCCGGCATGTTCGCGATGATCATGGCTTTCGGGTTCATGAACACGGCGTTCTCCGTGACCCTGAACAAGGAGAAGGGGTTCATGGACCGTTTCCGGTCCATGCCCATGTCCCCGTCGGCCGTGGTGACCGGCCGCGGGGTCGCCGACATCATCCAGGCGGCGATCGACCTCGCGGTCATCGCGGGACTGGCGCTGGTCATCGGCTGGCGTGCGGGCGGTAGCCCGGTCGAGACGCTGTCCGCCTTCGTGCTGCTGCTGTGGCTGCGGCTCGCCCTGATCTTCGTGGGCGTCTACCTGGGCCTGGTGATCAGGAACACCGAGGTTGCGGGCTCCCTCTTCGCTGTCGCCTTCCCACTCGGTTTCATCTCCTCGGTCTTCGCGCCCCCGGAGATGATGCCGGGCTGGCTCGGGGCCGTCGCGGCGTGGAACCCCGTGTCCTCGACGGCGAACGCGATCCGCGAGCTCTTCGCGACCCCCGGCGCGGGCGCCGGGGAGACGAGTTACTGGATCGACGGGCACGCGATCGGCGGTGCACTCGTCTGGCCGGTCGTGATCATGCTGGTCTTCGTCCCGCTGGCGGTGCGGCAGTTCCGGAACCTGGGCAGGTAGTGCCACCGAGACGGCGCCCGCGGCCCGCTCCCGGCGTCAGCGCCGGGAACGGCCGGTCCGTCCGGTTCCTCCGGACGGACCGGCCGCTGTCCGGTCGGCTCCGGCCTCTCGGCCGGATCGGTTGCGGGTCGGCGGCTAGCCGGCGTAGGTCTCGAACTCGGCGACGCGCGGCGTGCCGTTCGAGCTGGTGATCTCGAAGTTGATCTTCCGCAGCGTCGTCGGGTCGATGTTGATGACGCCCGCTCCGCTTCCGGTGGCCAGGACGTCACCGGTGTCGTGTTCGACGACCCGCCAGGAGCCGATGTTGCCCTCGGCTCCGGCCGCCTCGCGGATGTTGATCGTGGACACCGTGGTGTCGGATCCCCACTTGACCGAGATGCGACCGGTCGAGCTGCTCGGCGACCAGTAGGTGCCCATGTCGCCGTCGACGACGTTCCCGTAGCTGGTCCCGCTGGCCTTGCCGGAACCGTCGGCCCCGGCCCCGATGCTGAGGTTGGTCCCCTCGGGCGGGTCGGTCGGGTCCGGGTCGGGCGGGTCAGTCGGGTCCGGGTCCGGCGGGTCGGTCGGGTCCGGGTCCGGCGGGTCGGTGGGGTCGGGGTCCGGCGGGTTCTCCGCCTCGCAGTTGCCGTCCGAGACCTGGTTGCCCGTGTTCGCGCCCGCGATCTGGCCCAGCATCCCCGGCACGCACCCGGCGTCGTCGAGCTCGTAGGAGTAGGGGATGCTCACCGACGTGGTGGACTGGGGGTTGGGCCCGGCGGGGTAGTTCTCGTCACCCTCGCTGGACCAGGTCACGTTGTCGAAGATGTTGCCGCCGACCTCCCAGGTGCCCCTCTCATCGGTGTAGAAGGTGCCCAGGACGTCCTTGGAGTCCTCGAAGTAGTTGTTCTCCACCTTCGCTCTGGCCCCGGCCCGGGAGTTGATCCCGGACTCGTGGAGCTCCGCGTAGTGGTTGTTGTACATGTGGCCTATGCCGCCGCGCAGCAGAGGCGCGCGCGAGTCGAGGTTCTCGAACCGGTTGTGGTGGTACGTGACGTAGCCGTTCGAGCGGTCGCTCTCGCTGGACCCGACCAGACCGCCACGGCCGGAGTTGCGCAGGATGCTGTAGGAGAGGGTGACGTACTGGGTGTTGTTCTTCATGTCGAAGAGGCCGTCGTAGCCCTCCGACTCCCCGCCCGACGCCTCCAGGGTGACGTGGTCGACCCAGACGTTGCGGACTCCGCTCTCCATCCCGATGGCGTCGCCGCCGTTGGACGTGGGCGAGCCGGACTTCTTGACGTTCCGGACGGTCACGTTCTGGATGATGATGTTGCTGGACTCCCGGATGTGGATGCCCAGCTGGTCGAACACGGCTCCGCTGCCGGTGCCGACGATCGTGACGTTGCTGATGTTCTTGAGCTCGATCACGTCGTCGGCGGTGTCACAGCTGTCGCCCGACACCTTGGAGGTGTTGCCGTGGTTGATGGTTCCCTCGACCTCGATGATGATCGGGGTGCTGGCGCTGGACCGGTTGCACAGGGCCTCGTGGATCTGGGTCCCGCTCGTGGCCCGTACCGTCTGTCCGCCCGCGCCGCCGGTGGTCCCGCCGTTCTGGGTCGCGTAACCCGTGGCGCTGCCGGTCTGCGCCGAGGCCGAGGCCATCGGCAGGGCCAGACCGGCCGCCACCACGGTCGCGGCGGCCAGCGTCGACAGGAGTCGACGCGTGGTTGATCGTCTCACTGCTCCCCCTTCGTAGTAGAGCACAAGCGTTGACGCGCTTTCCTCGAGAGTAGAGAAAGCGCTTTCCATGTCAAGGGGGGTTAGTGCAACCGTTTGCAAGGAGGACGAACGCATCGGTTACCCGAAGGCCCCTGTGAACTGCGAGTTCACTGTCATCCAACGGAGAAATCGGAACCGGGTACCTCTTGGCGTGCAACCGGTTGGGGCACCTCACCGGCGGCGCCGCGGAACGGGAGGGCGCCTTCGGAGCGACGCCCGGACCACCCCGACGGCTCCCCCATCCCGTGGCGGACCGAACCATCTCGGCTACATGCTTGCGCAAGCACTTTAAGAGCCATAAAGTGCTTTATGAATTTCGATACGGAGGAGAGGGAACCATGGACGGACACGATCGCGAGTCGGCCCAGCGGACCATCACCGAGGCGACGCGCCTGCGCGAACACGCGACCGCCGCCGGACGCTGGTACGGCGGGTACCTGCTGTTCCTGGGTGTGGCCTCGGCGGGGCTGCTCGTCCTGACCGACGCGCTCTTTCCCGACGGCTTCGGTCGGAACCTGGCCATCGGCGGATGGTTCGTGACCGTCATGCTGGCCTCCGTGTGGGCCCAGCGGCGCCGGGTGTTCCCTGCGGGCGCCGCCCGGGCGACGGTGCTGGCGAGCTCGGTGTGGTTCGGTTCCTACCTCCTGGTCGTCGGCCCGCTCGTGCGGTGGCAGTACCAGGACTCGCTGCTGGCGTGGACCCTCGCCGCGGCCGCAATGTCGCTGCCCTTCGCCGTGGCCGCCCTGCTCGTGGGGAGGGCCGGGCGATGAACCACCCGCGCCGCGACCTGGATCCGGTGCTCCAATCGGCGGTACGGTTCTCCATCGTCGCCGTCCTGGTCCCGCTGGAGAGAGCGGAGTTCTCCTACGTGCGCGACACCGTGGAGGTCAGCGACTCCTCGCTCTCGCAACACGCGACGGCCCTGGAGAAGGCCGGGTACATGAAGGTGGCGAAGGCACAGGTGGGCCGGCGGGCCAGGACCTGGCTCAGCCTCACCCCCAGCGGCAAGCAGGCGTTCGAGCGCCACCTCGCCCTGTTGAACGAGATCGCCTCCTACACCCCGCCCCAGGGCGCCTCCCGCTCCGAGTGAGCCGGTGCCGCGGCCTCCCCCGCCGATCACCGTCGGCCACGGCTGCGCGGCCCCGGCCACAGGGGGCACCTCGGGGGTCGGGGGTCTTCCCCCGCAGAAACGACGAGACGACCCGGTGAGGCGGCCGAAGGCCCCCGAGCAGGGTCGTCTCGGAGTCGAGTGGGCGCGAAGGGACTCGAACCCCTGACCTATTGCTTGTAAGGCAATTGCTCTAACCAACTGAGCTACGCGCCCGTGCGTCGGACGAGATCATACCGCTTCGCCGGAATCTCCGCGCCCGGGTTCTCAGACCAGCTCGCGCAGCTGCCGCAGGTACTCGTCCACGTCGCGGGGCTCGGAGAACCCCGTAAGGGTGGACCAGCGCACGACGCCCCCGGCGTCGATCAGGAAGGTCCCCCGCCGTGCGGTGCCCCGCTCGGGGTCGAACACCCCGTAGGCCCGGGCCACGCCGCCGTGCGGCCAGAAGTCCGACAGCAGGGGGAACGGGAAGCCCTCCCGGTCGGACCAGGTGCGCAGGGCGAAGACGGAGTCCACCGACACCGCCAGGACCTCGGCGCCGAGCCCGGCGAACTCGGGGTGGCGCGCGCTCAGCTCGGCGAGCTCTCCCGAGCACACGCCCGAGAAGGCCAGCGGGTAGAACACCAGCAGGACGGGGCGGCCCCGCACCGGGGAGGTGTCCTGGCCGTACTGGTCCTGGAGGGTGAAGTCGGGCGCGGGAGCGCCCACGGGGGCGGTCATGGTTCCCTTTCGTCGGCGGGCACTCCTCAGCGCCGCGCGCCCGCCTCTGGGACGCGCGGCACCGGATGCCTCACCCTTCGCGGGTGATGTCCGTCACCGCTTGGGAACGACCAGGCGCGTACCCGACCAGTCGGCGCCGATGCTGACTGCGCTGGTCTGGGAGAGGCCCGACGTCGTCGCGGCCTCGGCGACCTCGTTGGGGGACACGTGCAGCTCACGCCCCGCCTTGGGCGTGAGCACCAGGATGGTCCCACCGTCGGCGATGGTGGTCACCGTGTCCATCAGCGCGTCGGTGAGGTCCTCCTCCTCGTCGGACCGCCACCACAGCAGTGCCGCGTCGACGTCGCCGTCGTAGTCCTCGTCGACCAGCTCCTCACCGGTGAGTTCGGTGATGGATGCGCGCAGGTTCTCGTCGACGTCGTCGTCGAAGCCGAATTCCTGCACCACCTGACCCGGCTTGAATCCGAGTCGGTCAGCCAAGCCGCGTTCGCTCTGTGCCTGGCCCGCGGTCGCGCTCACGAAAGTTCTCCTCCACAGATGGTTTTTCTCAATCTTGCCTGCACGAAGCAGTTGTCACAACGATGCCGGGCTGTTTGCGCGCCCGTCACGTGGGTCCGCTGACCATCGCTGATGGCCTAGTTCACACGCTAGCGGCATGTTCCGTCAACGCGCTGCCAAACCTTCGCCGTCAGGACGAGAGGTAGGACAGGCGTACTCTCCGGTCGGGGTTGTCCACGTTGAGGTCCACCACGGCGATGGACTGCCACGTGCCCAGCTCGAGTCTTCCGCCGACGACCGGAACGGTGGTCTGGGGTGCGACGAAGGCGGGCATCACGTGCGACCTGCCGTGACCCCGCGAGCCGTGCTTGTGCCGCCACCGGTCGTCGGCGGGCAGCAGGTCGGCCAGTGAGGCGAGGAGGTCGTCGTCGGACCCCGCCCCGAGTTCGATGATCGCCACACCCGCCGTGGCGTGCGGGACGAAGACGTTGAGCAGTCCGTCCCCTCCGGTCTCGGCCACGAAGTCGCCGCACTGGCGGGTGATGTCGGTGACGCTCTCCGATCCACCGGTGTGCAGCTCCAGGATCTGTGTCCTCATAGCGCCACCTTCGCGCAGGCGCGGCGCTCGTGCAACCATCACGGTCCCGGCTGTGGATGGCGCTCGGCCCCGCGAGGGTCCATACTCGTCCCCCACATGTGCGAACCTGGTCGAAGGGAGGCGAAACGGTGACTGCTTCTTTGCTTCTGGGGCCCCTGCTCAGGCACCCGGGGGAGACCAGCGCCACGGTGTGGGTGGAGACGGACGCCCCCTGTGCCGTGCGTGTCGTGGTCGACGGCACCGCCGAGGCGACCGCGCGGACCTTCACCGTGCACGGCCACCACTACGCCGTCTGCACGGTCGGGGGGCTGGCCCGGGGCGCGCGCCTGCCCTACGAGGTGTTCCTGGACGGGGACCGGGTCTGGCCGGAGCCGGACAGCCCCTTCCCGCCCAGCACCGTGCGCACCGTGGACCCGGAGGCACCCACGCGGCTGCTGTACGGGTCCTGCCACACGCCCACCCACGACTCCCCCGAGGGCGTGGTCCGCTACGGCCCCGACATGCTGCGCGCCACGGCCCGGCGGCTGGCCCGCGAACCGGTCGGGGGCAATCTGGCGCTGCTGCTCATCGGCGACCAGGTCTACGCCGACGAGGTGCAGCAGCCGATGCTCGCGTTCCTGCGCGAGCGGCGCGCACGCGGGGGCGCCGACGACGACCCCGACGACGAGGTCGTCCACTACGACGAGTACGCCGAGCTGTACCGGCAGGCCTGGAGCGACCCGCAGGTGCGGTGGCTGTTGTCCACCGTGCCGACCCTGATGGTCTTCGACGACCACGACGTGCGCGACGACTGGAACACCTCGGCCGCCTGGCGGCGCGCCATGGACCGGCGGCCCTGGTGGCGCAGGCGCATCACCAGCGGCCTGGGCTCCTACTGGGTGTACCAGCACCTGGGCAACCTCTCCGCACAGGAGAGGGACGGGGACCGGCTGTGGAAGCGGGTGCGCGACACCGACGGCGACACCGGGGACCTGGTCGACGCCTTCGCCTGGCGGGCCCACAGCGAGCCGTCGAGCTACCAGTGGGGGCACCACCACGACTTCGGCGGGGTCCGGCTGGTGATGGTCGACACCCGCTGCTCCCGCGCCCTGGGCGAGGGCGACCCCTCCGACGGGTCCAGGTCGATCCTGGGGCCCCGGGGCCACGACTGGCTGGACGGGCACCTGACCGGCGGACCGGACCACGTCGTGGTCGCCTCGACCGTTCCGGTGCTGCTGCCCCCGGCCGTGCACCGGCTGGAGGCCTGGAACGAGGCGGTGTGCGCGGGCGCCTGGGGGCGGTGGCTGAGCGGGCCCGCCGAGCGGCTGCGCCAGGACATCGACCTGGAGCACTGGGCCGCCTTCCAGTACTCCTTCCGCCGCCTGTCCGACGCCGTGGGGGAGCTGGCGCGGGGCGAGCGGGGCCCGGAACCGGCCACCGTGCTGTTCCTGGGCGGGGACGTGCACTTCTCCTACCTGGCGCGCGCCCGTCACCGCGGGGGCGGTACGAGCCGGGTGACCCAGCTGGTCTCCTCCCCGCTGTGCAACCAGGCCCCGGCGAGCATGCGCCGCATGGTCCGGCTGTCGGTGAGCCGCCCGCTGCGCGCGATCGGGTGGCTGCTGACGCGGCTGGCGCGGGTCCCCGAGCCCGATCTGAGCTGGGACCTGGGGTCGGCCCCCTACTTCGGCAACACCCTGGGCGAGGTCGACTTCGACGGGCGCGGGGCGCGGGCCTCCTGGTACCACTGCGCCCGGGGCGGGGGCGACGCACTGCCCGACGTGCGCATGACCGCGGACCTCTGAGCCCCTGGCCCCGTGTCCGGCCCCTCGTCCGGAGCGGGTGCGCAACGCCGCCGGGGGCGCTGCGGGTCAGGGCTGACCGGCGGCGCCCCCGGACGGGTCAGGGCCTGTCGGAACGGGTCAGGGCTTGTTGGGCGTCGGGCGCCGGCTGGGCTGGGCGCCGCGCCGGGGCTTGCGCACCGAGAGCCCGAGGGCTCCGCTGCCCTGCTCCAGGATGTGGCGGGCCCGGTTCACCGTGCCGCGGGGCGTACGGGCGGGGGCGGCCTCCGCCCTGGCCCCGTCATCCCCGTCGTCCTCTGCCTCGGCGTCCCCGTCCAGGTGGGGCATCGCCCGGGTCGGCCGGACCTCCCTGCCGGACTCCCCGTCCCCCGACGGGGCGCCCAGGTGCGGCAGGACCTCGGTCGGCTTCTCCTCGTCGGCGCCCGTGGACGCCTTCGTGCGCCCGGGCTCCAGGTGCGGGAGCACATCGGTGGCCTCCTGGTCCACCGGCCGGATGGGCCGGGTGCGTTCCGCGGCGGCCGGATCGGCGGCGTCGTCGGGCACCTGCTCGTTCTCCTCGCGCACGGCCTCCTTCCAGGCCCGCTCCTCCTCCGACTTGCGCCGGTCCTGCCGTGCGTTCTCGGCCCGCCAGGAGCGCCAGTTGCGCACCGCGGGGGTGATGAACGGCCAGGTCACCCTCGCCGGGCGCGACAGCGCGTGCCACAGGTAGGCGGTGGTGCCCCACGCCTCCATGGCCCGGCGCGCCTTGGTGATGGTGAAGAAGGTGGGCAGGGCCAGCAGCAGCTGCGGCCAGGCCAGCGCCAACGCGGCGAACAGCGGGTACATGCCCCCGCCGATCACCGACGCGGCCGCGCCGATCACCACCGGGACCAGGGCCAGCGTGATGCGCAGCCCGGTGAACTGGCGGAAGCGGTGCAGCGAGCGGCGCGCGGAGACCTGCGGCACCAGCCCCTCGGGAAGGGGTGTGGGCTGCACGACCAGCGCGAGCAGCATCGTTCCCACGCCCACGCTGGCGGCCAGCAGTATCGTCCACCCCGAGGCGGCCAGTTCGCCGCCCACCAGCAGGTAGACCACGACCAGCACGGGCAGCGGCGCGGGAAGCCAGAACAGCGCCCGTCTGCGCAGCTCACCCTCCTGAGTGGGCGCGAGAACGTAATCGATCATCGGACGGAAGAGCCGGGACCCTATCCTCGGTCGCTCGACCACAGCGTTGACCCCCCAAGAACGTCGTGACGAGGCGGTGCGGGGACCTCCGCCCGAGGATGACGCAGCCTCAACGGTCCCGTCGGCAACCCGCCCACCACAAAGCTATCCCTTTTCATGTGGTCCCCGGGCGTACACAACCAGTTACCGACATACCCGGCTCTGGTGAAACTTCCATAAGGGGACGGACATGGCAGGCAACGATCGGGTTACGCGGCGGGTTCCCGCCGCCGTGCCGCGACCGGAACCGGCCGTCCCCGCACGCGGAGGCCGGGCCCGGAGGTCAGGCGTCGTGGGTCCGCGCGAGCCGCCCGAGGGCGACCGCCACGCGCAGGACGAAGGAGCCGCGCCCGTCGGAGGGCGTGCGCCCGGTGAGCTCGGCGATGCGGCTGAGCCGGTAGCGGACCGTGTTGGGGTGCACGAACAGCATCCGCGCGGTGGCCTCCAGCGACGAGGCGTGCTCCAGGTACACCGACAGCGTGTCCAGCAGCGGCGACCCCGCGCCCAGCAGGGGCACGTACACCTCCTCGACCAGCTGCCTGCGGGCCTCGGCCTCGCCCTGGAGCGCACGTTCGGGCAGCAGGTCGTCGGCGAGCACCGGACGCGGCGCGTCCGGCCAGGCCACGGCGGCCCGCAGCCCGTTGACCGCGGCGCGCAGCGAGGCCCCCGCGGCCCGCAGGTCGGGAACGGCCGGCCCCACCACCACCGGGCCCGAGCCGAAGAGCCCGGCCAGCGGTTCGGCCGCGGCCGCGGGCAGGTCCTCCGCCGGGTAGCGGTCCCCCACCCCGATCACCACGACCACGCGGCGGCCCTGCATCCCGGCCAGCACGTCGTGGCCGAGGCGGCGCGCGGCCGAGCGCAGGTCGTCCAGGGCCTTGCCGCCGTCGTCGTCGCCGACCTCCCCGACCACCGCGACGACCGGGGTGTGCGACCAGCTCAGCGCCGAACCCCAGGTCTGGAGGCCGTCCTCCTGGTCGCCGTGCAGCAGGGCGTCAACGATCAGGGCCTCCAGGCGCGCGTCCCACGCGCCGCGCGCCTCGGCGGCGCGCGCGTAGACCTTCGCGGAGCTGAAGGCCACCTCGCGCGTGTAGCGCAGCACGGCCTCGCGCAGCTGCTGGGCGCCGCCGGGCGCGGCCAGCTCCTCCACCTGGCCCTCGACCACGTCGATGACCACGCGGATCATGTCGACGGTCTGCTGGAGGGAGACCGAGCGCGTGAGCTCGCGCGGCGCGGTGCCGAAGACCTCGACGGTGATGGCCGGGCGGCCGCGCACCGGGTTGCGGAACCAGTCGACGAAGGCGGCCACCCCGGACTGGGCGACCAGGCCGATCCACGAGCGGTCCTCGGCCGACATCCGGCGGAACCAGCCCAGGCGCTGTTCCATGCGCGCCACGGCGGCCGTGCCGAGCGCGCCCATGGAGCGCTCCAGGCGGCGCACGGTCTCGGCGCGGACGCGTTCCTGCTCCGTGGGGACGGACATGTCCGCGCCCTCCGGGGCTGCCGCGGTGCCCTGGTCGTCCGGGGTCTGGTGGGGTTCGGTGTTCACCTCTCCAGGTTCGCATCCCGCGGCGCCCGCCCGACGGGCCGCCCCGCGTCCACGGCGGACGAGAACCGCTGGCGTGACCGGGCGCGCGCGCAGCGTACCGTCGAAGAGTGACCTCTCCCACCGGTTCCGGGCCCGTGGACGCACGTTCGGCACCGTTTTGTGGAGTCCCAACAAACGGTGTCGAGTAAGTTCGTGCTCCTCCCCCTCTGACCGGTGATCTCCTACAGGGCAAGGTTGATGTCGTGCTTGTAATCGTTGCTCCCGGCCAAGGCGCCCAGGTTCCCGGCTTCCTCTCCCCGTGGCTCGAACTGCCCGGTGTCTCCGCGCAGGTCGAGGCGTGGTCCGAGGTGGCCGGGCTGGACCTGATGCGTTACGGCACCACCGCGGACGCGGACGAGATCCGCGACACAGCGGTCGCCCAACCCCTGCTGGTCGGAGCCGGCCTCATCGCGGCCTCCGCCGTGCTCGGCCCCCTGTCGGCGCCCTCCCCCGCGCTGCCCGCCGAGGGCGCGCTGCTGGACGCCGTCGCGGGTCACAGCGTCGGTGAGTTCACGGCCGCCGTGATCGCCGGGGTCCTGTCCCCCAAGGACGCCCTGGGGTTGGTCGCCGAACGCGGCCGGGGCATGGCCGACGCCGCGGCGCGGACCGAGACCGGAATGACCGCCGTGCTCGGCGGCGACCGCGAGCAGGTGCTGGCGGCGATCGCCGCCGCCGGACTGACCGCGGCCAACGACAACGGCTCCGGCCAGATCGTGGCCGCCGGTACCACCGCGCAGCTCACGGCCTTCGCCGAGAACCCGCCCGAGCGGGCGCGGCTGCGCTCCCTGCCGGTCGCGGGCGCCTTCCACACCGAGCACATGGCCCCGGCCGTGGAGCGGGTGCGGGCGGCCGCGGCCCCCCTGTCCCCCTCCGACCCCACGGTGCGTCTGCTCTCCAACGCCGACGGCGCCGTGGTCGAGAGCGGACCCGAGTACCTGGAGCGCCTCATCACCCAGGTCTCCTCCCCGGTCCGCTGGGACGCGTGCACGCAGACCCTGGCCGACCTGGGCGTGACCGCGATGATCGAGCTCACCCCGGCGGGCACGCTCACCGGCCTGGCCAAGCGCGCGCTGCGCGGGGTCGAGCTCCTCGCGGTCAAGACCCCCGACGACCTCGACCGCGCCGGTGCCCTCGTCAAGGAGCACGCCGGGAACCCCGCGGCCACAGACCAGGAAGGCTAACCATGTTCAGCTCCCCGAGAGCTCCCGGAGGCGCGATGATCACCGCCTTCGGCGAGTACCAGCCCTCCCGGGTCATGACCAACGCCGACCTCGAAGAGCGCGTCGACACCAGCGACGAGTGGATCCAGAGCCGCGTGGGCATCCGCGAGCGGCGCATCGCGGGCCCCGAGGACACCGTGACCAGCATGGCCGTGGCGGCGGGCGGCAAGGCCCTGGCCGCCGGCGGCCTGTCCCCCGAGGACGTCGACCTGGTGATCGTGGCCACCTGCACCGTGCAGGACCAGATCCCCAACACGGCCGCCACCGTCGCCGCCAGGTTGGGCATCACCGCCCCGGGCGCCTTCGACCTCAACGCCGCCTGCGCGGGCTTCTGCTACGCCCTGGGCGTGGCCTCGGACATGGTCCGCGGCGGCAGCTCCCGCAACGTGCTGGTGATCGGCTCGGAGAAGCTCAGCGACTGGGTGGACTGGGACGACCGCGGCACCTGTGTGATCTTCGCCGACGGCGCCGGGGCCGCGATCGTCTCCGCCTCCGAGGAGCAGGGCGTCGGCCCCGTGGTGTGGGGTTCCTCCGGCGAGCGGGCCGACAAGATCCACCTGCGCGAGGGCAGGTACCTGTGGCAGGAGGGCCAGGCGGTCTTCCGCTGGACCACCACCGAGCTGTACAAGGTCGCCCTGGAGGCCATGGAGAGGGCGGGTGTGGAGCCCTCGGAGCTGACCGCCTTCGTCCCCCACCAGGCCAACCTGCGTATCGTGGAGGCCATCGCCAAGAAGCTGGGCGCGCCCCAGGCACTCGTGGCCCGCGATATCGTCACCGCTGGCAACACCTCCTCCGCGTCCATCCCTCTCGCGCTCTCGCGGATGATCGGACGCGGGGAGCTGCCGTCGGGGAGCACCGTACTCACCCTGGGCTTCGGAGCGGGGCTGGTCTACGCCGCCCAGGTGATCCGCATCCCCTGATCACCCGCCCGAACCCGCGGTCACACCACGCCAGTCGGGTCCGCGAGTCCGCGGCTCACGTGGTGTCCCTGAGCCGACACGAATCACCGAGCAAGGAGAAAGACGACATGGCCCAGCACAGCGAGCAGGAGATCCTGAAGGGCCTCGGCGAGATCATCGAGGAGATCGTCGGGACCGAGCCCTCCGAGGTCACCCCGGACAAGAGCTTCGTCGACGACCTGGACATCGACTCGCTGTCCATGGTGGAGATCGCCGTCGCCGCCCAGGACAAGTTCGGCGTGGAGATCCCGGACGACCAGCTCAAGGACCTCAAGACGGTCCAGGACGTCATCAACTTCATCCAGAAGTAGAACCGTTCGGGGCGGCGGGACACACCCCGTCCCGCCGCCCGGCCCGCCGTCACGACCGGCTCCCCTCACACCCGCCAACGCCCCCGGCCCCGCAGCCGGGAACGACCCACGAGAAGGGCGATCGGATCATGTCCAAGACCGATGTCGTCGTCACCGGCCTCGGCGCCACCACCCCCCTCGGGGGTGACGTCGCGACCACATGGTCCGCGCTCCTCGACGGCCGCTCCGGCATCAGCATGCTGCCGGAGGAGTGGCACGAGAAGCTCCCGGTGCACTTCGCCGGCCAGATCGCGCAGGAACCCTCCGAGAAGCTCCCCAGGCCGCGCCTGCGCCGCCTGGACCGCACGCAGCAGTTCGCGCTGATCGCCGCGCAGGAGGCCTGGCAGGACGCCGGCTCCCCCGAGGTGGACCCGATCCGCCTGGGCGTGGTGGTCTCCAGCGGGATCGGCGGCATCCTCACCATCCTGGAGCAGTACGACACCTTCCGTGAGAAGGGCTGGAAGCGGGTCTCCCCCTTCACCGTGCCCATGCTCATGCCCAACAGCCCCGCCGCCGCGATCAGCCTGGAGTACACCGCCCGGGCCGGTTCGCACGTGCCGGTGAGCGCCTGCGCCTCCAGCGCCGAGGCCATCGCCAACGGCGTGGACATGATCCGCTCCGGCCGCGCCGACGTGGTGATCGCGGGCGGAACCGAGGCCGCGATCCACCCGCTCAACATCGCCTCGTTCGCGTCCATGCGCGCGCTGTCCACGCGCAACGACGACCCGCAGCACGCCTCCCGCCCCTGGGACAAGGACCGCGACGGCTTCGTCATGGGTGAGGGTGCGGGCATCCTCATCCTGGAGTCGGCCGAGCACGCCGCCCGCCGGGGCGCCCGCGTGTACGCGCACGCCTCGGGCGTGGGCTACACCAACGACGCCTACGACATCGTCCAGCCCGAGCCGGAGGGCACCGGCCAGGCCCGTGCCATCACCCAGGCCCTGACCGACGCCGACCTCACCCCCGAGGACGTCGTGCACGTCAACGCGCACGCCACCTCCACCCCGGCCGGGGACGTGGGCGAGACGCGCGCGATCCGCACCGCGCTGGGCGACTCCGTCGCCGACCGCGTCGCGGTGACCTCCACCAAGTCCATGACCGGCCACCTGCTGGGCG
Organism: Nocardiopsis deserti; assembly: GCF_008638355.1. Taxonomy (NCBI): domain Bacteria; kingdom Bacillati; phylum Actinomycetota; class Actinomycetes; order Streptosporangiales; family Nocardiopsidaceae; genus Nocardiopsis; species Nocardiopsis deserti. The sequence goes on from NZ_VWVS01000021.1 coordinate 19,793, forward strand.
GCGCGGGCGCCGTGGAGTCGATCGCGACCATCCTGGCGCTGCACGACGGGCGTATCCCGCCGACCATCAACATCGAGGAACTCGACCCGGGCGTGGCCGTGGACATCGTCCGCGACAAGCCCCGGGACATGCCCGCGGGCGACGTGGCGGCCATCAACGAGTCCTTCGGGTTCGGCGGCCACAACATCGCGGTGGTCTTCCGCCGCGCCTGACCCCTCGCCGGACGCGGCCTCCGCGTCGGCGAACCCCGCACCGCCCGCCGGGCCCGTCCCGGCGGGCGGTGCCGTGTGCGCACCGGGCGACGCCGCGTGCGGACCAGCATGGACGGCGCCGGGACGGGTCCGCGCACGTCCGGGAAGGCGTCCCTCACCGTCGGTACGCGTTTGCCTCCAGATGTGAACACCGCCGAGCCGCCCTCCCTACACCCCGGTGAAGGTGAGGGGAACAGCCGAGGACAAGTCTTCAGGTGGGACCGTTTCGGGGTCACCATGAGGACTGTGACTGCGCTGCATCCCCAACACACTCCCACGGCGCATCCGGGCGGGCCGGGTGCGGTGGCCCGCCGTGCTCCGGGTGCCCCCGGGTACCAGCCCGTCGTCGACCTGGACTCGGGGACCGTGGTGGCCGTGGAGGTCACCGCCTCCCCGCCGCCCACCGCGCGGGGCTCCTACGCGGAGGTGTCCCCCCAGGAGGAGTCGGCCGTGGCCGAGTGGCTCCTGGCCCTGGTCCGGGAGACCGCCGTGTCCGAGAGCCTGCTGCCGATGGTCCTGCCGCTGCCCGCGCGGATCCTGGCCGGGGAGGGGTTCGCCCCCCTGGTGGAGAGCCTGTTGCGCCGTGCGGGCCGTCGGCCGCGCGACATCACCTTCATGCTCAGTCCGGACATGGCCGAGCTGGCGCGCAGGACCGTGGTGGCGGGGGTCTCCCGACTGCGCGCGGCGGGTTTCCGGTGCGGGTTCGGAACGGCGATGGTGCGCCCGGACCTGGTGGTGGAGTCCGCGCCGTTCCTGATGCGGATCGACCCGGCGATCGTGTCCGGCGTGGCCGGGGACCAGCGGCACGCCACCGTGGTGGAGGGCCTGGCGCGGATCGGCCGGGGCAGCGGCGTGTACGCGCTGGCCTCGGGCGTGGGCACCGCCGAGGACGTGGTGCGGCTGCGCCGCTGCGGAATACGCGTGGGCACGGGGCCGTTCTTCGCCGACCACGCGTGGCGGCCCGGCGAGCGGGTGACCCCGGTGCCCGAGCCGAGCACCGGGCAGGACGGGAAGGAGGACTCCGGGCCCCGGGTCACCGAGTTCATGGTGCCGCCCGTGGGGCTGGACTCCGACGCGACCGCGGAACAGGTGCTGGAGTCCTTCACTGGGGACCCGGCGCTGAACAGCGTCATCCTCATCGACCACCGGGACCGCCCGGTCGGGGTCGTCGACCGCACGCGCTTCCTGTTGTCGGTGACGGGCCGCTACGGGCACGCCCTGCACGCCAAGCGTCCGGCGCTGCGGCTGGCCGAGCCCCCGCGCACGGTTCCGGCGTGGATGTCGGCGCTGGCCGCGCTGCGGGTGGCGGGCCAGGACACCGAGCGGGTCTACGACGACCTGATCGCCACCAACTCCTACGGCCAGTGCCTGGGTGTGGTGCACATCAGCGACCTCATCCAGTCCCTGTCGCGCAGCTGAGCGGTGGAACGAACGGCGCCCCGTACCGGGACCGGTACGGGGCGCCGCCGCATGTCGGCGAGCGGGCGGGTCAGTCCACCGGGTCGGGGCCCTTGGTACCCGAGGGGCTGCTGGTGGGCGCGCTCTCAGCGGGGTCGAAGCCGTTGTAGGTGCCCTCCCGGGTCCTGCCCTCCTCGATGGTCCTGGCGATCCGGGACCGGGTGTCCTCGTCGTGCAGGTAGTCCAGCTCGGGGCGCTTGGGCAGGCGGCCGTCCCCGGAGGAGCGGCCCATGGCGCGGCGGCGCAGCCACGGCACCAGGTACTGGCGGGCCCAGCGGCGGTTCTCGCGGCGGCGCAGGATGCGGGGCAGCTGCCGGGGCGGGGTGGTCCACGGGTCGGTCCAGGACTCGGGCGGTCCCATGGGGAAGCCGAGCAGGTCGGCGACGCGCGCGGCGACGATCTGGTGGCCCGCGCCGTTGAGGTGCAGGCGGTCCTCGCTCCAGGCGCGGGAGTCGGTCAGGGCGTTGAGCGCCCACAGGTCGACGATCTCGGTGCCGGTGCGCTCGGCGACGGCGCGCATGTGCATGCTGAACACGGCGATGCGGCCTCGGTAGTAACGCAGGACCGGGATCCACCCGGTGTCGTGGCCGGACAGGATCACCACGCGGATTCCGGCGTCGCGCAGCTGGCGGATGCCCCACTCGAAGTGCTCGGCCAGCCGGTCGAGGTCCCCTCCGGGGCGCAGGACGTCGTTGCCCCCGGCCAGGACGGTGACCAGGTCGGGCTTCCAGGCCAGCGTCTGGTCGAGCTGCTCACCGAAGATGTGGCGCATCCGGCGTCCGCGCACGCCCAGGTTGGCGTAGCGGAAGTCGGGGGTCACCGTGGCCAGGTGCTCCGCCAGTCGGTCGGCGAAGCCCCGGTACTCTCCGTCCGGGCCGCTGTCGTCTTCCATCCCCTCGGTGATGCTGTCGCCGATCGCCACGTAGGACCGGATGGGGTCCGGTCTGTGGGGCCGAACGGCCGCTGGGGGATTCGTCTCAAGGTCTGTCACGTCAACCAATCATCCGGCTCGACCGTCCCACGCCTGCGCGCGCCGAGGGTGCGCGGGTACGGCAATCGTGGTGTCGGGCCGCGGTCCGGCCACCACCCGTGTCCGAACACCGTCGCCCCCTGTCGGCCACCGGGCGCGGCCGTCCGGCCGGAAGGTCGCCCGGGCGAGGGACAGTGCCCGTCCAGCATACCCGCGGCCGACGACAGGGCGCCTGGGACGGAGTGTGTCGGCACACCCCGCCACGGTCCATCCTTCCCGGAGGGGTCGCGCGCGCCCGTTGCGCGCAGGGGACACCCGCGTGAAGGCGCCGTGAATACCAACGGCCGGTTGGCCCGGGAGGAACCCAAGGTCTGCTATGAGGTAACTCACACGTTCGCGCGGACACGAACGCCGGAACGCCCTCGTCACGGTCATCACACAGCGCAGTCACGGACCGGTCGCGGTGGACCTGGCACGCCCGGGGGTACCCATGTGGCCTCAGGGGACGTACGATCTCGGGGAAGTGCTCACGGCACCCCTGTCCCCCGGCTCGCCGTGCCCTCCCGTGGCACACGGACCGGCCTCCCGTCCGGCCTCCACGCGGGTGAGGGGCGCGTACTGTGGTGCATCGAACCGAAGGCCCGTGCGGTTCCTCCCCAATTCACGTGCAGACACCAGGAGGTCGAGGTCCCCAGCGGATGAACGCCGTCTCTCCGATCTGCCTCGTCGACCTCGCGCCCGCACTGCGGTGGTCGAGGTCGCCGGACGTGGCACCCCTGCTCCACCACGACCGCCTGATCGACGGCTGGTGGCACTCGCTGCCCGTCGCACGCGTCCTGGACATCGCGGGACCGCCCTGGCTCGCACACGGCATCGCCCGCCTGGCCCTGGAGCAGTGGTCGCACCTGCCGCTGGCCGAGTTCCTGCCGAGCCTGCGCACCCAGCTGGTGGACTGCTCCGACCTCTCCGAGCCCGTGCGCGGCGCGGTCGTGGCCACCGCCGGGGACTGGGAGCGCCTCATCTCCACGAGTCCGCAGGAGATCAGCGCGTGGCCGCTCGCCGACTGCGACCCCATGGACATCCTGAGCACGGTGGCCTGGCGGGCGCTACAGCCCTGCTGCGAGCTTCCCGGAGGGCCCACTCCCTCCCCCGCCCTGATGATGGAGGCCGTGCGCACCATCGCCCACTGGCTGCCCGACTCCGCGCCCGAGCACGTGCACAGCGCGCTGGAGTACCTCACCGCCGCCACGGGCTCCGGGACGGGGGCCGAGGGCTCCGGGCACACGGCGCCGCCGCAGACCCCGGCGACCCGCGCGATCCGCACCCTGCGGGCCCTGCGCGCCCAGCGCGGCGAGGAGGGCGAGCCCTCCGGCGCCCCGCTCCGGGAGCAGGCGGCCACGGCCATGGTCAGTTCGGCAGCGATGATCCCCGGCTCCGCCCTGCACACCGAGGCCGTGGGCGGCGACGGCGCGCACAGCGAGGGCGCGGGCGACCTGCGCTCCCAGTTCCGCAGCTCCCTGCTGGGCCCCGGGCGCACCCTGCGCCGCCCCAGCTTCGGTCCGCCCAAGGCCATGCGTCCCGACCACGCCGAGGAGCGTCCCCCCGCCCCCGAGCTGGGTCAGCACCCCCTGGTGGACCTGGTCGAGGAGATGTTCCGCTCCTGGCCGGAGCTGGAGCGCACGGTGGCCGCCGAGCGCCTGTTCGCCACCGACCCCATCAGCATCCGCGTGCTCTCGGAGCAGATCGCGGTGGACGTCACCGAGATCCGCTCCGCCCAGCGCAAGGTGGAGGAGCGCCTGCTGCGCTGGCTCAACGCCCCCGAGGGTGCCGCGGTCACCAAGCACCTGCGCGAGCTGTCCGAGCAGCTGGGCGCGGCGACCACCATCGACCGCCTGATCAACGCACACCCCGACCACCCGGTGGACGTGCCCACCCTCAACACGCCGCTGTGGCGGGTGATCATCACCCTGTTCACCGACCGGCGCATGCACAACGGCTGGCTGATCGCCGACGACCCCAACCGGCTGCGCTGGCAGACCCGCGAGCTGCTCGACGACGCCCCCAGCATGACCGAGGCCGGGATCCGGCTCAGCCGGATCGGCATCCGCCAGCAGGAGCTGCGCGCCTGGCTGTTGAGCACCCCGGGGGTGAGCCTGCGGGACGGGCACGTGTTCACGGACCCGTCGGTGCCCATGGAGATGCCGACCAACCACCCGGGCCACACCGCCCCGGAGGACTCGGGAGCCACCACCGAGAACGGGCTGCCCATCCGGCGGCGCATGGACGCGCAGCCGTCCGCGGCCCCGGCCGAGCCCGCCCCCGCCCACCAGCACGGGCCCGGCCCCGAGCAGGCTCCCGCGGCCTTCGGCGCCGCCGCCTTGGACCCGCACCGCGTCGTGCCTCTGGGCCCGGCGCCCGGACAGGCCCACGGCCTGCCGTCCGCGTCCCCGGTCGCACCGCCCGCTCCGCCCTCGCGGCCCGGTGCGAGCGACCCGGCCATGGCGGCCCGCTGCTTCCGCGCCCCCGACGGGCGCTGGTGGCACCGCATCGACATCACCGCCGACCACCTCAACGGCGCGCCCGTGGCCGTCCCCACCGGGTACGCCACCCACCTGGGGCTCCAGCCCGGACGGCTGCTGTGCCTGACCGCCCCGGGCGCGGACCTGCTGGTGCTCGTCTGGCGCGACCAGCCGGCCTTCGACTCCCTGCGCCCCCTGCTGCGCCGCCAGGCCGCCCAGCCCGGCGACCGCGTCTTCATCACCGTGGCGGGCGACCGCCTGGACGCGCGCAAGCTGCCCGCCACCGACCTGAGCGGCTACTCCCCCACGGCACGGGCGCTGCACCTGAGCGGCTACACCGCGCCCTCCTCCACCGAGGACGCCCTGAAGATCCTCTCCCGCCGGATCACCGACAGCGACGACGAGGCGTTCGCCGACCCCCAGTCGCTGATCGACCTGCTGTCCCTGCGCGGCGACAACGACATCGCCGCGGAGCTGCGCGCGGGCATGTTCGCCGCGCACTAGGCACGTTCCTCCGGCCGGGGCCACCACGGCCCCGGCCCCGCCCGGCATCCGGGAACGGGCCCGTTCACCCCCGGCCGTCGAACCCTTCCCCTCCCGAGCACCGGTGGCGTCGGCTTCGGGGCACCGGGGCCTTCTCCACGTACGCTCCCCCCGCCTCCGCCGCCTATGCGACACCGCGGAGCGCGACAGCGATGCCCTGTTTCCTGTGCGAACGGAGCGTTACCAGCCGCCAAAGTCACACGAAGTCCCCATGAACACACACAAAGGCAGGAGCAAAAGCACACAAACCCTAGAAGTGGCCTTCCGCGTGTGGTTGACTACGCACCGCCCCCCTTCCGGGTGCGGTCCTACCCCTGATCCACGACCACACTGAGGAGTTCCATGTCCGCCGCGCTCTCACGAGGCAAGTCGCTCGCCCTCACCCTGGCCCTGGGCCTACTGCTCTCCCTCGGTCTCACGGTGGGCACCGCCGCCCCCGCCGCGGCCGCGGGCACCTTCCGCCTGTGCAACGTGTCCTCCAACTACACGGCCTACGCCGACTTCGGCAACTTCACCACCTTCGTGGTCAACCCCGGCCAGTGCACCAGCACCGGTCTCAACTCCTCCGACACCTCCTACTCCGTGACGATCCGGGGAACCTGGGCCAACTCCCAGTCCAAGACCACCACGCAGTACCGGATCCCCTCCGGCCGCAGCGTCGACTTCCACGCCGGCGGCAGCTTCAACGCTCCCCAGTTCACCCCCCTCGTCTACTGACGGACCCGGGCACCAGCGCCTGAAGGCCCTGAAGCTCCGCGGCTCCCGCGCCTGACCGCGCGGGGGCCGTTCACCGCACGGTACGGCCCCCGCGCACGCGAACGGGCCGGTCCCCGAGGGGTACCGGCCCGTTCCGCGCGACGGCGCGGGTCAGACGTTGAAGCCCAGCATGCGCAGCTGGTCGCGCCCGTCGTCGGTGATCTTGTCCGGACCCCACGGCGGCATCCAGACCCAGTTGATCTTGACCTCGCGGCCGAACTCGTCCAGGGCCGAGACGGCCTGGTCCTCGATCACGTCGGTCAGGGGGCACGCCGCGCTGGTCAGGGTCATGTCCAGGGTGATCACCTGCTCCTCGGCGTTCACCCCGTACAGCAGGCCCAGGTCGACGACGTTCACGCCCAGCTCGGGGTCGATCACGTCCTTGAGCGCCTCGCTGATCTCCTCGACCAGCGCCTCCGCCTCCGGGGAGAGGGGAGCGCCCTCGGTGGCCTCGGCGGCCTCGGTCGTTGTCGTCTCGTTCTCGCTCATCAGGCGGCTTCCTTCTCCAGGGACTGCGACACGGCGTCCTTCCAGGCCATCCACCCCAGCAGGGCGCACTTGATCCGCGCGGGGTACTTGGACACGCCGACGAACGCCACGGCGTCCTCCAGCACGTCCTCGTCGGGCTCACCCTTGCCCTTGGACTGCATCAGCTCGGTGAAGGCGTCCAGGGTGGTCATGCCCTCGGCGACGGTGCGGCCGATGAGCAGGTCGGTCAGCACGGAGGTGCTGGCCTGGCTGATCGAGCAGCCCATCCCGTCGTAGGAGACGTCGCTGACGACGGCCTCGCCGTCGAGCGCGTCGGAGCCCTCGGCGGGGGTGAGCGCCACCCGGAGCGTCACCTCGTCCCCGCAGGTGGGGTTGATGTGGTGCGCCTCCGCGTTGTGCGGATCGCGCAGGCCCTTGTGGTGCGGGTTGCGGTAGTGGTCCAGGATGATCTCCTGGTACATCGCGTCCAACTGCATGATCAGGCTGTTCCTCGCTCTAGGGCCGGGTTCCGAAGAACTTCTGCGCGGCCCTGACGGCCTCCACGAGCGCGTCCACGTCCTCCGACGTGTTGTAGAGGTAGAAGGACGCGCGCGTGGTCGCGACGACGCCCAGCCTGCGGTGCAGCGGCCAGGCGCAGTGGTGGCCCACCCGGACCTCCACCCCCAGGTCGTCGAGGACCTGGCCCACGTCGTGCGGGTGGATGTCGTCCACGGCGAAGGACACGGCGCCGCCGCGGTCCACCGCCTCGGTGGGGCCGATGATCCGCACGCCCTCCAGGGCGCCGATCCGCTCCAGCGCGTACTCGGTGAGCGCGTGCTCGTGCTCGGCGACCCGCTCCATGCCCACGCGGGACAGGTAGTCGCAGGCCGCGGCCAGGCCGACGGCCTGCGGGGCCATCGGCACACCGGCCTCGAAGCGCTGGGGCGGGTCAGCCCAGGTGGAGTACTCCATGTGGACCACGCCGATCATGGAGCCGCCGGTGATGAACGGCGGGATGGCCTCCAGCAGCTCCCGGCGTCCCCAGAGCACGCCGATCCCGTTGGGACCGAGCATCTTGTGCCCGGAGAAGACCAGGAAGTCCACGCCCAGCGCGGTCACGTCGACCGGCATGTGCGGGACCGACTGGCAGGCGTCCAGCACGGTCAGCGCACCGACCTCGCGGGCCCGGGCGACGATCTCCCCGACCGGGTTCACGGTGCCCAGCACGTTGGACTGGTGGCTGAACGCCACCACCTTGGTGCGCTCGTTGACCAGGTCGGCGATCCCCGACAGGTCCAGGCGGCCCTCGTCGGTCACCGGGAACCAGCGCAGCGTCGCCCCGGTGCGCTGGCACAGCTGCTGCCAGGGCACCAGGTTGGCGTGGTGCTCCATCTCGGTCACCACGACCTCGTCGCCGGGCCCGACCTGGAAGCGGCGCAGCTCCTCGTCGGCGGTCGCGGAGTTGCTCAGCGCGTAGGCCACCAGGTTGACGCCCTCGGTGGCGTTCTTGGTGAACACCACCTCACCGGCGTCGGCCCCGATGAACCGGGCGATGGTCTCCCGGGCCGCCTCGTAGGCGTCGGTCGCCTCCTCCGCGAGCTGGTGCGCGCCACGGTGCACCGCCGCGTTGTGGCGTTCGTAGAACTCACGTTCGGCGTCGAGCACCTGACGGGGCTTCTGCGAAGTGGCCCCGGAGTCGAGGTACACCAGTGGCCGCCCGTCGCGGACGGTCCGGGAGAGGATCGGGAAGTCCTCCCGGATCGCCGCGACGTCGAGCGGGGCCGCCCCGGCCCGACCGAACTCGCGGACTGTGGTCATGGGTTACGCGCCCGCCTTCACGAAACGCTCGTAGCCCTCGGCCTCCAGCACGTCGGCCAGCTCCGGGCCGCCGGACTCGGCGACGCGGCCGCCCGCGAACACGTGCACGAAGTCGGGCTTCACGTAGTTGAGGATCCGGGTGTAGTGCGTGATGAGCATGACGCCCATCTCGCCACCGGCCTTGGCGCGGTTGACGCCCTCGGAGACGACCTTGAGCGCGTCGACGTCCAGGCCGGAGTCGGTCTCGTCCAGGATGGCGACCTTGGGCTTGAGCAGCTCCAGCTGGAGGATCTCGTGGCGCTTCTTCTCACCGCCGGAGAAACCCTCGTTGACGCCGCGGGCGGCGAAGGCCGAGTCGATGGACAGGTCCTTCATCGCCCCCTGGAGCTCCTTGGAGAACTGGCGGAGCTTGGGGGCCTCGCCGCGCACCGCGGTGACGGAGCTGCGCAGGAAGTTGGACATGGACACGCCGGGGACCTCGACCGGGTACTGCATGGCCAGGAACACGCCGGCGCGGGCGCGCTCGTCGACGCTCATCTCCAGGATGTTCTCGCCGTCGACGAGGACCTCGCCCTCGGTGATCTCGTAGCGCGGGTGGCCGGCGATCGCGTAGGCGAGGGTGGACTTGCCCGAGCCGTTGGGGCCCATGATGGCGTGGGTCTCACCGGAGTTGACGGTCAGGTCAACGCCCTTGAGGATCTCCTGCCGCTCGCCCTCGCCGATGAGGACGTCGGCGCGCAGGCCGCGGATTTCGAACTTGGTCATTTCAGCCTCAGGAATTCTTCTCATCCAGCGAGACGAGCACGTCGTCGCCGTCGATCTTCACGTCGTAGGTGGGGACCGCCTGGGTCGCGGGCGGGTTGATCGGCGCCCCCGAACGCAGGTCGAAGCAGGAGCCGTGCAGCCAGCACTCGATGGTGCCGTCCTCGACCTCGCCCTCGGACAGACGGACCTCGGCGTGCGAGCACACGTCCCGCACGGCGTACACCTCGCCCTCGCTGCGGACCAGGGCGATGGGCGTCTCGTCGTCGGTCTCGATCCCGAGGGCCCCCTCCTCGGGGATCTCGGCGAGCTCGGCGACCTTCACCCAGCGTCCGGCCTCACTCATGGGCGGCCAGCTTGCGCTCGACCTTGGCCATGATCTCCTCACGCAGCTCCTCGACCGGGATCCGGTTGATGAGCTCCAGGAAGTAGCCGCGGATGACCAGGCGCCGGGCCTCGTCCTCCGGGATGCCCCGGGAGCGCAGGTAGAACAGGTGGATGTCGTCCAGGCGTCCGCTGGCGGCGGCGTGTCCGGCGCCCTCCACCTCACCGGTGAAGATCTCCAGGTTGGGCACCGAGTCCACGCGGGTGTCGTCGGTGAGCTGGAGGTTGCGGTTGTGCTCGTAGGAGTCGGTGCCGGTGGTGCCCTCACCGATGATCACGTCGCCGATCCACACACCGTGGGCGTCCTTGCCGCTCAGCGCGCCCTTGTACTCCACCCGCGAGCGGGTGTTGGACATGTTGTGGTCGATGAGCGAGCGGTGCTCGTGGTGCTGGCCGTCGCCGGTGAAGTACAGCCCGTGGAGCTCGGCGTTGGCGCCGCGCCCCTTGTAGGCCACCTTCGGGGAGAGCCGGACCAGGTCGCCGCCCAGGGTGATCACGATCGACTTGAACGTGGCGTCCTTGGCCACCTGGGCGTTGTGCTGCGAGACGTCGACGGCGTCGCCGTCCCAGTCCTGGACGCTGATCAGCGTCAGGCGCGCGCCCTCGCCGACGTGGATGTCCACGCTGCCCGCGCGCACGCCCGTGCCGGTCTGGTTGAGGACCACGACCGCCTCGGCCAGCGGCTTGACGTCCAGGACGAACTGGTCGTAGCGCGTGCCGCCCTGGGCCTGGCGGTTGACGACGACCGGCCGCTCCAGGGCCGCGCCCTGCGCGACCGTGATGACCGTGGCCTCCTCGAAGGAGGTGTAGGCCTGGGCGGTGACGCGGTCGGCGGGGAACCCGGCGGTGCCGAGCCGCGCGTCGCCGCGGCCGACCGTCTCGACGGTGGCGCCCTCGGGGGCGTCCACGTCGAGCTTGTCGGTGCCGTCGGCGACGGCGCTGCCGTCGTGCAGGCCCTTGAGGCGGCGGATCGGAGTGAAGCGCCACTCCTCCTCGCGGCCGCCCGGGACGGGGAAGTCGTTCACGTCGAAGGACCCGTGGGTGGCCAACTTGGAGAACGGGATCTCCCCGAGGCCGTGGCTGTGGGCCTTGGGTTCGGTGCTGGGGCTGGTCAACTTAACCAACCGCTCCTTCCATCTGAAGCTCGATCAGCCGGTTCAGTTCCAGCGCGTACTCCATGGGCAGCTCGCGCGCGATGGGCTCGACGAACCCGCGCACGATCATGGCCATGGCCTCGTCCTCGTCCATACCCCGGCTCATCAGGTAGAAGAGCTGGTCCTCGCTGACCTTGGAGACGGTCGCCTCGTGCGCGAGTTCGGCGTCGTCCTCGCGCAGGTCGTTGTAGGGGTAGGTGTCGGAACGGCTGATGGTGTCGATCAGCAGCGCGTCGCACTTGACCGAGGACTTGGCGTGGTCGGCGCCCTCCTGCACCTGCACCAGTCCCCGGTAGGAGGCGCGGCCCCCGCCGCGTGCCACCGACTTGGAGATGATGGTGGAGGAGGTGTTGGGCGCGCAGTGCACCATCTTGGACCCGGTGTCCTGGTGCTGGCCCTCGCCCGCGAAGGCGATGGACAGGGTCTCGCCCTTGGCGTGCTCGCCCATCAGGTAGACGGCCGGGTACTTCATGGTGACCTGGGAGCCGATGTTGCCGTCGATCCACTCCATGGTCGCGCCCTCTTCGGCCACGGCGCGCTTGGTGACCAGGTTGAAGACGTTGTTCGACCAGTTCTGGATGGTCGTGTAACGGCAGCGGGCGTTCTTCTTGACGATGATCTCCACGACCGCGGAGTGCAGCGAGTCCGACTTGTAGATCGGCGCGGTGCAGCCCTCGACGTAGTGGACGTAGGCGCCCTCGTCGACGATGATCAGGGTCCGCTCGAACTGGCCCATGTTCTCGGTGTTGATCCGGAAGTAGGCCTGGAGCGGGATCTCCACGTGCACGTTCTTGGGCACGTAGATGAACGACCCGCCGCTCCACACGGCGGTGTTGAGCGCGGCGAACTTGTTGTCGCCGGCCGGGATCACGGAGCCGAAGTACTCCTCGAAGATCTCCGGGTGCTCCTTGAGGGCGGTGTCGGTGTCCAGGAAGATGACACCCTGCTCCTCCAGGTCCTCGCGGATCTGGTGGTAGACGACCTCGGACTCGTACTGCGCGGCGACACCGGCGACCAGGCGCTGCTTCTCCGCCTCGGGGATGCCCAGCCTGTCGTAGGTGTTCTTGATGTCCTCGGGCAGTTCCTCCCAGGAGGTGGCCTGCTTCTCCGTGGACCGCACGAAGTACTTGATGTTGTCGAAGTCGATCTTGGACAGGTCCGCGCCCCAGTTGGGCATGGGCTTCTTGTCGAAGAGCCGAAGGGACTTGAGCCGGAGCTTGGTCATCCACTCCGGCTCGTCCTTCTTGGCGGAGATGTCGCGGACGACCTCTTCGTTCAGACCGCGGCGGGCCGAAGACCCGGCCGCGTCGGAGTCGGCCCAGCCGTACTCGTATGTTCCGATCCCCTCGAGCTCGGGATGCGCGATAGACGTCATGCGCGGACTCCTCCTGGACTCAGACGTCCTTGTGGTGAACTGGGCCGCCCGCCGCCTGGCGGATGGCCTTGGACGCGGGGGTGCCGTCCTCCCCGCTCGCCACGTCGCCCCGGGGGGTGACGTGGGTGGTGCACACACCGTCGCCGTGGGCGATGGTGGCCAGCCTGCGCACCGGGGTGCCCAGCAGCCGCGCGAAGGCCTCGATCTCGGCCTCACAGAGTTGCGGGAACTCGGCGGCCACGTGCGCGACGGGGCAGTGGTGCTGGCACAGCTGATCACCGCCGCCGGGTGCGGGCGCCTGGCCCGCGGTGGCGGCGTAGCCGTCGTTGGAGAGGGCCTCGGCCAGCAACCGGACGCGTTGTTTCGCGGGAACAGCGTCCAGCAGGGGCTTGTAGCGCCGCTCCAGGTCGGCGACCTGACTGCGGGCGAACTCGCCGACGGCTCCGGGACCGGCCGTGTCGGCCAGGAAGCGGAGCGCGCTGGTGGCGAGGTCGTCGTAGGCGTGGACGAAGGCGTCGCGTCCGGCCTCGGTGATGGCGAAGACGCGCGCCGGACGGCCCCGGCGGCGTCGCCCGCCGTGGGGCCGGGCGTCGCGGGCCTCGACCATGCCCTCGCTGGTCAGGGTGTCGAGATGGCGGCGGATGGCCGCCGGGGTGAGCCCGAGCCGCTCTCCCAGTGCGGAGGCGGTGACCGGGCCCTTCTCCAGGATCAGCCGCGCGACCCGTGCGCGGGTGCCGGTCTCGGCCCCGCGCTCCGGTCCGGCCAGGGGGCGGGACACACTGGACGCCTCGGACACAGTCTCCCCTCCCTCTCTCTGACGCTGCTCCTGGTTTTGACAACATCAGTGTGGCGTAAATAAGTCCGCCGAGGCAAACCCGACCCCATGGACTTGGTCACGAAGGACAGGCTTGCCTAACAGGGGGTTCACGCACCGGCCACCCTCCGGACACGAACAAGGACGGGGCCGCGATCCTTCCCGACGACCGCATGCCGAGACCGCCGTACCGGAATACGGACAGGGGTGTTCGGCGCGCCGCCGGGCCGCCGACGCCCCGGCCGGGGCGGTGAAGCCCTCCGCCGGGCCGCACGTAGACTCAGGGCCCATGGACACAGCCGCGGTCGAGGTCGTCGACCTGGTCAAGCGCTACGGCGCCACCACCGCAGTCACCGGCCTCACCTTCAGCGCGCGCCGGGGCGCGGTGACGGCGCTGCTCGGTCCCAACGGAGCGGGCAAGACCAGCACCATCGAGATCTGCGAGGGCTTCCGGCGGGCCGACGGCGGGCGGGTGCGGGTACTGGGGCTGGACCCCGTGGCCGACTCCGGCGCCCTCAAGCCCCGCGTCGGGGTGATGCCCCAGTCCGGGGGCGTGCCCACCGGCGCCCGCACCGCCGAGTGGCTGCGGCTGATGGCCTCCTTCCACGCCCGGCCGATCGAGCCCCGCCTGCTGCTGGAGCGGCTGGGCCTGACCTCGGTGGCCACCACGCCCTTCCGCCGCCTGTCCGGCGGCCAGCAACAGCGCCTGTCCCTGGCCTGCGCCGTGGTCGGCCGCCCCGAGCTGGTCTTCCTGGACGAGCCGACCGCGGGCCTGGACCCGCAGGCGCGCATGGCCACCTGGGACCTGGTGACGGCCCTGCGCGAGGCGGGCGTGGCGGTGATCCTGACCACGCACTACATGGAGGAGGCCGAGCGGCTGGCCGACGACGTGGTCATCATCGACCGCGGCGCCGTGGTCGCCGAGGGCACCCCCGCCGAGCTGACCGGGGAGCGCCGCGAGGTCTGCTTCTCCACCGAGGCCCCGGTGGACACCGCCCTGCTGGAGGCCGCACTGCCCGAGGGCAGCCGGGTGGAGGCCCAGGGGCCCGCCGAAGGCCGCCGCGAGTACGCGGTCGTCCCCGGCGGCGCGGGCGCGCCCGGGCCGGAGTTCCTGGCCACGGTCACCGCCTGGTGCGCCTCGGCCGGAGTCCTGGCCGAGGACCTGCGCGTGCGGCGGCGTACCCTCGAAGACGTCTTCCTCGAACTCACCGGCAGGGAACTGCGCGACTGATGCACGAGCACACCTCCACCGCCTCCGCACGGGTGAGCGCCGGCGCGCCCGCGTCCGGAGGCGACGACGCCTCGCTGTTCACCCCCGCACCCGGGGCCGCGCCGATGTGGCGGATGGTCGCCGCGCAGGCCGGGATGGAGCTGCGGGTCATGCTGCGCCACGGCGAGCAGTTCCTGCTCACCATGGTGATCCCCGTGCTGCTGCTGGTGGGCTTCAGCCTCACCTCGGTGCTGGACGTGGGCGAGGGGGCGCGGGTGGACGCGCTCACGCCCGGCGTGCTGGCGCTGGCGGTGATGTCCACGTCGTTCACGGGCCTGGCCATCGGCACCGGCTTCGAACGCCGCTACGGGGTGCTCAAGCGGCTGGGGGCGACCCCGCTGTCGCGCTTCGGTCTGCTGGCCGCCAAGACCCTGGCCGTGCTGGGCGTGCAGGCGATCCAGGCGGTGGTGCTGTGCTCGGTGGCGCTGGTGCTGGGCTGGTCGCCCGCGGTGAGCCCGGCGGGCGTGCTGGCGGCCGTGGCGCTGGTGCTGATGGCCACCGCCGCGTTCAGTTCGCTGGCCCTGCTGATGGCGGGCACGCTGCGGGCCGAGGCGACCCTGGCCGGGGCCAACCTGGTGTACGTGCTGCTGCTGGGCCTGGGCGGGGTGCTCTTCCCGACCAGCAGCTTCCCCGGCCCGCTGGAGCAGGCGGCGTCGGCGCTGCCGATCACCGCGCTCAGCTCGGGGCTGCGGACGGCCGCCGACGGCTCCCTGCCGGGCCTGGGCGCCTTCGCCGTGCTGGCTGTGTGGGCGCTGGTCTGCGGCGTCCTGGCCAGCCGCCTCTTCCGCTGGGAGTAGGCCCCGGCCGGGGGTCAGCCCACGGGCAGCAGGCGCCACTGCTGGTGTGCGTGGCCGCCGTCGGGCGCCTGGGCGACCCTGGTGCCGTTGTCGGGGGCGCCGCCCTGCGCCTCCAGGGCCTGGCCGGTGGCCCGGTTGACCAGGCGGACCACGCCCGGCCCCACCTCGATGAGCGACCAGTGCTGGTTGGGCGAGCCGGTGCGGGTGAGCAGCGCGGCGCCGGGCTGGGCGGCCGGGTCGGCGGGGATCTCCAGGAGCTTGCCGCTGCCCACGCCCTCGATCTCGTAGAAGCCCCCGTCCACGGGGATGAGGCGCCACTGCTGGTTGGTCTGGTCGTGGCGGTCCCACAGGTGGACGGGCGCGCCGTTGGCGGTGGAGGTGCCCGCGACGTCCATGACGCGGCCGCCGTGGACGTTCTGGAGCGCGTAGACGAGCGCGGGGTCCAGACCCGCGGGGTGGACGACCTCCTCCTCCGACGGCTCCTCCGCGGGCTCCTCGGCCTCGGGAGCGCCGGACGGCTGGACCAGGATGCCCGATGCCGTGGTCATCTCCGGCCCCTCGGACTGGTCGCCGCCGGACACGAGCAGGCCCCCGGTGTAGCCGCCGACGAGGGCCACCAACAGCAGTGCCAGGGCTCCGGCCAGAAGCGGCCAGCGGGGGACGTACCGTTCGTGGGCACGGGGGGAACGGGCACGGCGTCGGGACATCGAGGACACTCCAGCGGGCTGCGGGCGGGGGGCCGCGTCGATCCGCGACCCGGACCATTTCACACCACTTTGCCGGTTTGGTGCACGTTCGCCCGCCACTGGCGCGGGCTCGATAGGGTCCGGGCATGGAAGCGTTCGGAGTCCCCTGGTTCATCGCGGTCCGCTACCTCGGTCCGCCGTTGTTCCTGCTCGTCGCGGGCGGCGCGCTGGTGGTGTGGCGGCGGCCCGCGCGGCCCGGGCTGGTGTGGGCCGCGCTGCTGGTGAACCTGCTCGCGGCGGCGCTGCCGTTCCTGTGGATCGGGGTGCAGCTCCTGACCGGTCGGGCGGACCAGACGGTGCACGGGCTGGTCATGACCCTGGCGCAGCCCGCGGTGGCGATGGCGGCCTGGGGACTGCTGCTGGCCGCGGTCGTGGCCCGGGCTCCGGGGACGGCGCGGAACCGGGAGGACCGGAACCGGAGGCGGGAGAACCGGGGCCGGACGCGGGCCGGGGAGACGGAGAGGACCCCCGAAAACGTAGGATGAATGCCCATGAGCACTCCGTCCCGCCCTCAGGCAGCGTTCTCCCCGCTCCGCGCGGTGGAGGCGGTACCACCGGTCTGGCTGGTGATGGTCGGCATCGTCTCGGTGCAGACCGGCGCCGGGGTGGCCAAGAACCTCTTCGACGTGCTGCCCCCGGCCGCGGTCGTGTGGCTGCGGCTGCTGACCTCGGCGGTGCTCCTGGTCCTGGTGGCGCGGCCGGTGCTCAGGGCGCGCTCGCGCGGCGACTGGCTGGTGGTGGTCGGCTACGGCGTCGCGCTGGCGATGATGAACTTCCTCATCTACCAGGCCTTCGCCCGCATCCCGCTGGGGATCGCGGTCACCATCGAGTACCTGGGGCCGCTGACCATCGCGATCCTGGGATCGCGGCGCCGGATCGACCTGCTGTGGGCGGGCATGGCCGGGCTGGGCGTGGTCGCGCTGGGGCTGGAGTCGGGCTCGATGGACCCGCTGGGCATCCTGTTCGCCGTACTGGCGGCGGTCGCGTGGGCGGGCTACATCCTGCTCAGCGCGTCGACGGGCCAGCGGTTCAGCGGCGCGTCCGGACTGGCGATCGCCAGCGTGGTCGGCGTGGTCGTCATGGCGCCGATCGGCGTGTACGAGGGGGGCGCGGCCCTGCTGGACTGGCGCCTGCTGCTGTTCGGCCTGGTGGTCGGCGTGCTGTCCTCGGTGGTGCCCTACACGCTGGAGCTGAGCGCGCTGCGCCGGATGCCGCCGCGCGTCTTCGGGGTGCTGATGAGCCTCCAACCCGCCGCCGCGGCGCTCGTGGGCCTGGTGGTGCTGGGTGAGCTGCTGACCGTGTGGCAGTGGTTCGCGGTGGCCTGTGTGATCGCGGCCAGCGCGGGTTCCACGCGCACCTCGGCCCGCGACGGCGAGGGCGGCCGCAAGGCCGACGGCGCGCCCACCGGACCGCCGCGGGAGAGTCCCGGGGAGCGGTAGGCGGGCGAGGGCCGGAACCGCCGTGTCCGAAGCGGGGCCGTTGGGGCGGCCTGTCCGGAAGGTCGAGAGCAGGAGTTTTGCTACTCAGAGTTTCCGAATGGATACAAATGGTTATCTGTCCTGGTGGGTCAGCCAAACGGCTCGACCACTCGCACTCGAAGGGAAAGCCATGCGCACCACCGCCAAGATGATGATGACCGCCCTGTTCACCGCCGGCCTGCTCGGCATGGGGCTCGGGACCGCCTCCGCGGGTGAGAACGACACGGACGCCTACCAGGCGTGCGTGCAGGAGCAGGGCTTCCTCGGTCTGCTCAACCTGGACCTGGACCTGCTCAACCAGTGCATTTCCAACCACGCCGGCTAGGGCCGCGCCGACCGGTCGAGCACGGCGGACCCTCCCGAACCGACGATCCCCGGGATCGGACCGATCGGGAGAACGGGTCCCACCGTCGCGGAGGGGGCGCCCACGCGTGGGCGCCCCCTCCCCCTGTGCCGAAGCGACGGCGTCGGCGCAGGTGGGAGACTGCGCAGGGGGTGGGCACCGGCTCCCGGAGCGGTGTACTACAGTCTGTCGTATGTCTGTTTCCCCGGCCTCCGCGGTGCTGGCCGCGAACTCGGTCCCCCCGCTCGCGGCGGAGGACATCTCCCTTCTCGGTTTCCCCCTCTGGGGCTGGCAGATCGCGGTCGCGACCGCCGGAGTGCTCGCGCTGGTCCTGCTCGCGCGCACGATCTGGACGCCCACCCAGCGGTCGCTGCGGGCCTGGGCGCTCGGCAACATCGTCGTCAACGCCGGGATCGCCGTCACCGGCGCCACCGTGCGCGTCACCTCCTCGGGCCTGGGCTGCTCGGAGTGGCCCAGGTGCACGCCGGAGAGCTTCGTGCCCATCGACACCGGGCACGCCGCGCTCAACGCCGCCATCGAGTTCGGCAACCGGACGCTCACCTTCGTCGTGCTGGCGGTCGCCGTCATCACCTTCGTCGCGGTCATGCGGATGGGCCCGCGCCGCCGCGACCTGGTCCGGCTGGCCGCCATCGTGCCGTTCGGCGTCCTGGGACAGGGCGTGGTCGGCGGCATCACCGTGTGGACCGACCTGCACCCCGCCTCGGTGGCCGCGCACTTCCTGCTGTCCATGGTGATGGTCTTCATCACGGTCGCCCTGTACGTGCGCTGCCAGGAGCCCGAGGGCAAGCCGCAGGTGTCCGTGGGCCCGATGCTGCACGCCCTGAGCATCGGGCTGGTCGTGGTCGGCTTCGTGCTGCTGGTCGCCGGGACCGTCGTCACCGGCACCGGCCCGCACGGCGGCGACGCCGCGGCCCCCCGCTGGGGGTTCGACCTGGCTGCGGTCACGCGCCTGCACTCCGCGCTGGCCTGGCTCACCACGGCCGGGGCCCTGCTGGCCGCCGTCATCGCCTTCCGGAGCGGCACCCGGCGGCCGGTCCGCAGGAGCAGCCTGTTCCTGCTGGTCACCGTCATCCTCCAGGGCGCCCTGGGCTACACCCAGTACGCCCTGGAACTGCCCGAGGCCCTGGTGGTCCTGCACGTCCTCGGCTCGGCCCTGACCTGGGTCGCGATCTGCCGCCTGTACTTCTCCACCACGCGTCTGGTGCCGCCGGGGCAGGAGCTCAGCGAGGACCCTGCTGACCGTGACGGGGAACGTAGTCCTGTTGGGCCCGCGTCTGGGCGATGACGTGGGCGAAGTCGGCTCGGCGCAGGAAGCCGGAGTCGGTGGGGTTCTCCGCCCAGCCCGGGGCGACCGGCTGGGGCATCCGTCCCAGGAAGGTGTCCCGGGCCACGTGCATCAGCGCCAGGAACGAGTCCCGGTGCACCTTCCAGTCGGGAGCTGGCAGTCCGGCGTCCAGCCTGCGGTGCAGCAGTGCGAGCTCGGTGGCGGCGAGCTGGTACTCACGCATCGCCTCGCGGCCCCTGCGACCGGCGTTGCGCGCCGCCCACTCGCGGGCCCGGCGGCGCCCCTGCAGGGAGCTGAGCATGGCGATGTCGGCCTGGGTGACCAGTCCGGTGGAGACGTAGGGCGGCAGGTGGCGGGCGATCGCGCCGACCTGGCGGTGGCGGTCGCGGGCGGCCAGCGCCAGGATCGCCATGAGCACGCCGAAGAGCACCATGTAGGCGACGGCCAGGCCGGACCAGCCGAAGTAGGTGGACCCGTTCCACATGCCGTGCAGCAGCACCGCCGCGGCCCACCCGGCGACGGGGGCCAGCAGGCGCAGTGCTCCGGAACGCATGGCGGCGTAGGCCACGCCGATGCCGATCATCGCGGTGTAGACCGGGTGCCCGAACGGGGCGATCAGTCCGCGGATGGCGAAGGTGGCCACCAGGGTGCCGTCGAAGAACGCGCTGAGGAAGTACAGGATGTTCTCGGTGAAGGCGAAGCCGGTGGCGACCATCCCCGCGTAGATCACCCCGTCGGTGAAGGTGTCCAGCTCGTGGCGGCGCCGCCAGAGCAGGATCAGCAGCACCACGCCCTTGGCGCTCTCCTCCACCAGCGGCGCCACCGCCGACGTGCCCAGGAAGTCGCCCAGGTCCCGGCCGAACAGCGGCACCGTGACGTGGGCCAGGCCCCAGCTGTTGAGCAGCAGGGAGGCCACCACGGCCACGCCCGCGCCCCAGGCGAAGGCGAAGAACAGGACCCAGCCGGGCTCGGGCTCGATCCGGTCGAGCATGAGGATGAGCGGCACGAGGATGCACACGGGGATGACCGCGGCGACGAGGCTGACGGCGAAGCCGAGCCCTCCGTCGATCCCGGCGGCCGCTCCCCCGGCCAGGGCGAGCAGCCACAGGTAGACCAGCATCCCGAGCATGCAGACCACGCTGACGGTGGTGCCCAGGATGAGGGTCATCGAGTAGCGCGAGCGTCGGCCCTGGAGGATGGCCTTGCTGTCGAGACGGGGCATGGGCACCGATCGTAGCGGGAACCGGTCCGACCACGGCTTTCGCCCCCGGCCGACCGCGGGGAGGGCCGGAGGGGGAGGATCGGCGGGCCGTGGGGAGGGCTGTGGGGGTGGACGGGCCGGGAAGGGGCCCCACGTCGGGCCTCCGGTGGTGCTCCGCGCCCGGCATGCGCGAGGATCGGGGGACCGAAGCCGCCCCCGACCCCGAACCGAAGGTGAGCCGCACATGGACCGGTCGACCACGGCCCCCGACACCACCGGCCCGCTGCGGGCCCTGCGTGTGGCCGTACTCCTGCACCTGGCGGCCCTGCTGTGGGAGGGCTCGACGGCAGGGCAGCTGGTGACGTTCGACACGGACGCGCTGCCGCTGCACTACTACGGCGCCCTCGGAACGCACGTGGCGGCGGGGCTCCAGGCGGTGGCCGCGTTCTGGTACTGGCGGCGTTCGGGCCGCGCCGCGGGTACGCCGGGGCTGGTCCTGCTGATCAGCCTGCTGGCCCTGGCGCTCGGCTTCGCGCAGGCGGCGCTGGGCAGCTACGGGCTGATCCAGGCACACGTCCCCCTGGCCCTGGCCCTGACCGGGGTCGCGGTGTGGTCCGCGGTGCTGGCCTGGCGCAGGCCCTGACGGCGGAGCCGCCGTCCGGGCGCAGCAGAGGTCCGGGCGGCCGGGCCGGGCGCAGGACCCGTGCCGGGTGCCAGGGTCCGCGGGCACTCGGGGAGCGGACGCGCTGTGGCGCGTTCCAGGGCCGTCGCTCCCCCGTCTCGGCCGCGCTGGCGCTCACCCGCTGGGCGACCACATCCGCCTCCCCCGAGGCCGTGGCGACGCGCTCGCCGCCCAGCCCGTACAACCCGTACAACCCGTACAGCCGCAGGGAACCGATCTCGCTGCGGGCGCGGCGTCCCGTGCCGGCGTCGGCGAGGGCGGGTGCCGGGCGGGGTCCGTCGGAGCCGCCTCTCCGCCCCGGCCGGTCGGTACGCGAACGTGATGTCCGTTCACCGCCAGCGCACCGGGACCGGATGGTGGAGGTTGGTGTCATGACCACGACACACGAAGCCCGGCCCATCGAAGCGCACGTCCTGGGGCGGTTGCGCGAACAGGACGACGCCGGGCTGGCCCGCACACCCCGCACCGACCACGAGGGCGGTTCCCCGCTGCGCTGCTGCCTGCGCCCCAGTGAGCCCGGCGAACGGATCGTGCTCGTCTCCTACGCGCCGCTGCGCCGATGGGCGGAGCGGACCGGCGCGGACCCCGGCCCCTACGACGAGTGCGGACCGGTCTTCGTCCACGCCGGGGAGTGCGGGGGACCCTCCCACGCGACCGGCTATCCGGTCGCGCTGCACGGCCCCCGCCGGGTCCTGCGCGCCTACGACTCCCGGGGCCGCATCCTGGGCGGAAGGCTGGTCGAGCTTCCCCACGCGCGTGCGGCGGAGGTGGACGGGATCCTCGGCGAGGTCCTCTCCGATCCCGAGGTGGCCCTGGTGCACGTACGCGCGGTGGAGTTCGGCTGCTTCATGGTGGAGGTCCGCCGCCGGTGACGGCCGAAAGACCTGTGGGCGGCGCCCCGGGAGGGGCGCCGCCCACAGGCGGACGTACGGGCGGGCTCAGCCCAGGACGCCGGCGATCAGGGGGTCGACGGTGACCGCCACGAACAGCAGCGCCAGGTAGCCGTTGGACAGGTGGAAGAAGCCCATCGTCTTGAGCTGCGCGCCGGTCACGCCCGCGCGGGAGCGGTTGAGCAGGCGGTGCGCCTGGACCACCAGCAGCGCGCCCAGGGCGACGGCGACCGCGCCGTAGAACCAGGTGGTGCCCGCCACCGGCCAGAACAGCACCGACACGATCGCGGTGGCCCAGCTGTAGAGCACGCACTCCAGCAGCACCCGGCGGTCGGTGGCGACCACGGGCAGCATCGGCACCTTGGCCTGCGCGTAGTCCTCCTTGTAGCGCATGGCCAGCGTCCAGGTGTGCGGCGGCGTCCAGAAGAACACGACCAGGAACAGGACGAAGGGCGCCCAGTCCAGGCTGTTGGTCACCGCGGCCCAGCCGATGAGCACCGGCATGCACCCGGCGATGCCGCCCCACACCACGTTCTGCGCGGTGCGCCGCTTGAGCAGCAGCGTGTACACGAAGATGTAGAACAGGATCGCGAAGACCGACAGCACGGCCGAGAGCACGTTCACCAGGAGGGCGAACCCGACGGTGGAGCCGACGGCCAGCACCAGGCCGTAGACGAGGGCTCCGCGCGGGGTGACCAGGTCCATCGCGCCGGGGCGTTGGCGGGTGCGACGCATCTCACGGTCGATGTCGCGGTCGATGTAGCAGTTCATCGCGTTCGCGCTGGCCGCCGACATGGTGCCGAAGACCAGGGTGGCGACCGCGGTCCACAGCGGTGGCACCCCCCCGGCCGCGACGAACATCACCGGGATGGTGGTGATGAGCAGCAGCTCGATGACGCGGGGCTTGGAAAGGGCGACGTAGGCGCGGACGTGGGCGCCCAGCGAGGCCCTGCGGGGGGCCTGGGGCCGGTCGCCGTCCGGATTCGTCCGCGGAGCGCGGTTGGTGAGGGCCATCAGTACCCGGTCCTCACGGCCGGACGGTTCTCTCGCGTCCCCCCGGGGGCCACCGGCTCGGTTTCAGACACGCGGATACCTCGACAACTCTAGGGGTTTCGACACTGCTCGCCACGCGGGGGCCGGCGGACCGACAAAGCGTCTGGATCGGCGGAAACCCCGTCAACGACATACTGTAGTACTTCCTCGCGCGCGCCTGAGACCAGCCCCCTCACAAGGAAAACCGCTGGTCCTCGGGCCGGGATGCGGGCGGGGGTCCGCCGGGTGCTCTGAAGGGTCGCACACGCTCCGACGCGCTTCCAGCCCGCCACGCGCCGCCCGCGACCACCCGCCCCGCGGCGCACCCCCCGTGGCCGCAGCCACCCGTGTGCGCGCGGGAGGCGGCGCCAAGGCCCCTACCAGCCGGTAATGAGAGGTGTCGGGCAACGACATCCTGGGTAGCGGACGATAGGCTCGATCGTGGCCGAACCCGTCGTGGTCTCCAGCCCGCGGCGGCCGTCGCCCGGGGACGCCGCGTCCGCGCCCTGAACGGCCGCGGGTACGCGTTCCCGCAGTACTCGGCCCCGCCCCCACGGCGGGCCGCCCGGGTCCCGGCGGCGGTTCGAGAACGAACGCAACCGACACACCCCGCGCTCCGGCCGCCGGGCGCGGGGGGTGCCCGAGAAGGAGAACGAAAGTCCGTGAACGCCCACACCCCGCAAACCCTGGAGTGGTCGGACCTCGACCTCCGCGCCGTCAACACGGTCCGGGCGCTGGCGATGGACGCGGTCGAGAAGTCGGGTAACGGACACCCCGGCACCGCGATGAGCCTGGCGCCCGCCGCCTACCTGCTCTTCCAGAAGATCATGCGGCACGACCCCTCGGACCCCGAGTGGACGGGCCGGGACCGCTTCGTGCTGTCGATCGGCCACTCCAGCCTCACCCTGTACATCCAGCTCTACCTCGCCGGATACGGGCTGGAGCTGGACGACCTCAAGAGCCTGCGTCAGTGGGGCAGCCGCACGCCCGGCCACCCCGAGTTCAGCCACACGCCGGGGGTGGAGACCACCACCGGCCCGCTGGGCCAGGGCGTGGGCAACGCGGTCGGCATGGCCATGGCCGCCCGCCGCGAGCGCGGCCTGTTCAACCCCGAGGCCGGTCCGGGCGCCAGCCCCTTCGACCACCACATCTACGCGTTCTGCTCCGACGGCGACGTCCAGGAGGGCGTGAGCCACGAGGCCAGCGCCCTGGCCGGGACGCAGCAGCTGGGCAACCTCATCATGATCTGGGACGACAACCGGATCTCCATCGAGGACGACACCCGCATCGCGCACTCCGAGGACGTGGCCGAGCGCTACCGCGCCTACGGCTGGCACGTGGAGGAGGTCGACTGGAGCGCCACCGGCGAGTACGTCGAGGACGTCGAGGCCCTGTTCCAGGCGATCGTGCGCGGCAAGGCCGAGACCGAGCGCCCGACCTTCATCCGCCTGCGCACCGTCATCGGCTGGCCCGCGCCCAACAAGCAGAACACCGGCGCCATCCACGGCGCGGCCATCGGCCAGGACGAGATCTCCGCCACCAAGGCGATCCTCGGACTGCCCGACGAGCCCTTCGGCGTCGAGGACGCGGTCATCGAGCACACCCGCCGCGCCGTGGACCGGGGCCGCGAGGCCCGCGCCGCCTGGGAGGTCGAGTTCAGGGCCTGGCACGAGAGCGCCGGGGAGCACGCAGAGCTGTTCGACCGCCTGGTCGAGAAGAGGCTGCCCGAGGGCTGGGAGAAGGCGATCCCCTCCTTCGAGCCCAGCGAGAAGGGCGTAGCCACCCGCAAGGCCAGCGGCGAGGTGCTCTCGGCCCTCGCGCCGCTGCTGCCCGAACTGTGGGGCGGATCGGCCGACCTGGCCGGGTCCAACAACACCACGCCCAAGGGCGAGCCGTCCTTCCTGCCCTTCGACCGCGCCAGCGAGACGTTCCCGGGCAGTCCCTACGGGCGCGTGCTGCACTTCGGCGTGCGCGAGCACGGCATGGGCTCCATCCTCAACGGCATGGCCCTGCACGGCCCCACCCGGCCCTACGGCGGCACGTTCCTCGTCTTCAGCGACTACATGCGCCCCGCGGTCCGGCTGGCCGCGATCATGCAGCTGCCGGTCACCTACGTGTGGACGCACGACTCCATCGGCCTGGGTGAGGACGGCCCCACCCACCAGCCGGTCGAGCACCTGTGGGCGCTGCGCGCCATCTACGGCCTGGACGTGATCCGTCCCGCCGACGCCAACGAGACCGCCGTGGTGTGGCGCTCGGTCATCGAGCGGGGCGACCGCCCGTCCGCGCTGGCGCTGACCCGCCAGAACCTGCCCGTCCTGGACCGCGAGGAGTACGCCTCGGCCGAGGGCGCGGTCAAGGGCGGCTACGTGCTGGCCGAGGCCGACGGGGACGCCCCCGAGGTGATCATCATGGCCACCGGCAGCGAGGTGCAGATCGCCCTGGACGCCCGCAAGGCGCTCCAGGAGGCGGGCACGCCCACCCGCGTGGTCTCCATGACGTGCGTGGAGTGGTTCGAGCGCCAGAGCGAGGAGTACCGCGAGCAGGTGCTGCCCTCCTCCGTGCGCGCCCGCGTGTCGGTGGAGGCCGGGATCGCCCTGGGCTGGCGCCAGTACGTCGGCGACGCCGGCGAGTCGGTGAGCCTGGAGCACTACGGAGCCTCCGCCCCGTACCAGGTCCTGTACGAGAAGTTCGGCTTCACGACCGAGGCGGTCGTCGAGGCGGCCCGCAAGACCATCGCCAAGGCCGGCGGCTGACCCCGGCGGGCCCCGCCGGAGGATCCCGGCGGGGCCCGTCCTCCTTTGACGTGTGTGACCGGGGGCGGCACTCCGCCCCCCAGGAAGGCGGAAGAACCCATGAGCAACGCACTCCGCGACCTGTCCCAGGCGGGCGTGTCCGTCTGGCTGGACGACCTGAGCCGGGAGCGGCTGCGCTCCGGCAACCTGGCCGAGCTGATGTCGACCCGCAACCTGGTCGGCATCACCTCCAACCCCACCATCTTCGACAAGGCCCTCTCCGAGGGCGACGCCTACGACCAGCAGGTCCACGAGCTGGCCGTGCGGGGCGTGTCGGTGGAGGAGGCGGTCCGCATGATCACCACCTACGACATCCGCTGGGCCGCGGACACCCTGCGCCCGGTCTACGACTCCACCGGCCGCGTGGACGGCCGCGTCTCCCTGGAGGTGGACCCGCGCCTGGCCAACGAGACCGAGCGCACGGCCGCCGAGGCCAAGGCGCTGTGGTGGATGGTGGACCGGCCCAACCTGATGGTCAAGATCCCGGCGACGGCCGCGGGCCTGCCCGCGATCACGCAGACGCTGGGCCAGGGCATCAGCGTCAACGTCACGCTGATCTTCTCCCTGGAGCGCTACCGCCAGGTGATGGACGCCTACCTGGAGGGGATGGAGCTGGCCCGCGCCAACGGCCACGACCTGTCCCGCATCCAGTCGGTGGCCTCGTTCTTCGTCAGCCGCGTGGACACCGAGGTGGACAAGCGCCTGAAGGAGATCGGCACCGACGAGGCGCTGTCCCTGCTGGGCCGCGCCGCCCTGGCCAACGCGCGCCTGGCCTACGAGGCCCACGAGGAGGTCTTCTCCTCCCCCGAGTGGAAGGCCCTGGAGGAGCACGGCGCCACGCCGCAGCGGCCGCTGTGGGCGTCCACCGGCGTGAAGGACCCCTCCTACGAGGACACCCTCTACGTCACCCAGCTGGTGGCGCGCGACACCGTCAACACGATGCCGGAGGCCACGCTGGAGGCCACCGCCGACCACGGCGAGATCACCGGCAACACCGTGCTGGGCACCTACGAGCAGGCCCGCGCCGACTTCGCCGCGCTGGAGAACGCCGGGATCAACCTGACCGACGTGTTCGCCGTGCTGGAGGACGAGGGCGTGGACAAGTTCGTCAAGTCCTGGGAGAGCCTGCTGAACGCGCTCTCGGCCAAGCTCGACAAGCTGTCCTGAACCGCGCGGCCGTCCCGGCGACGGGACGGCCGCCCCTCCCGCCCGTCCCCCGCCCCCGCCCCCGGCGGGGACGGCGCCCAGCGTCCCACCGGCCACTCTCGACAGGAAAGACGGGAACGTGAAAGAACCGGTGATGCCGGGAGCGGTACCCAACCCGCTCCGCAACGCCCTGGACCGCAGACTGCCCCGCATCGCCGGACCCAGCGTGCTGGTGCTCTTCGGCGTCACGGGCGACCTGGCACGCAAGAAGCTCCTGCCGGCCATCTACGACCTGGCCAACCGGGGGCTGCTGCCGCCGGGCTTCGGTCTGGTGGGGTTCGCCCGCCGGGACTGGGAGGACCAGGACTTCGCCGACGAGGCCTACCAGGCGGTGCGCGAGCACGCGCGCACCCCGTTCCGCGAGGACGTGTGGCGCCAGCTCAGCGAGGGCGTCCGGTTCGTCCAGGGCGAGCTGCACGACGACGACGCGTTCGACCGCCTGGCCGACTGCGTGCGCAGCCTGGACTCCGAGCGCGGCACCGGCGGCAACTACGCGTTCTACCTGTCGCTGCCGCCCAAGCTGTTCCCCACCGTGGTCACGCAGCTCAAGCGGTGCGGCCTGGCCGAGCCCGAGGAGGACCAGGTCCAGGCGGGCGGGGTCCGGCCGTGGCGGCGGGTGGTGATCGAGAAGCCCTTCGGCCACGACCTGGAGAGCGCCCAGGACCTCAACGCGGTGGTGGACGACGTGTTCCCGCCCTCGTCGGTGTTCCGCATCGACCACTACCTGGGCAAGGAGACGGTCCAGAACATCCTGGCCCTGCGCTTCGCCAACACCCTCTTCGAGCCCCTGTGGAACCGCAGCTACGTGGACCACGTGCAGATCACCATGGCCGAGGACATCGGCGTGGGCGGCCGGGCGGGCTACTACGACGGGATCGGCGCGGCCCGCGACGTCATCCAGAACCACCTCCTCCAGCTGCTGGCCCTGGTGGCGATGGAGGAGCCCATCTCCTACAGCGCGGACGCGCTGCGCGCGGAGAAGGAGAAGGTACTGGCGTCGGTGTCGCTGCCCGAGGACCTGTCCACGGGCACCGCGCGCGGCCAGTACGCGGCGGGCTGGCAGGGCGGCGCGGCGGTGCGCGGCTACCTGGAGGAGGAGGGCATCCCCTCCGACTCGGTGACCGAGACCTACGCGGCGCTGAAGCTGTCAGTGGACACCCGGCGCTGGGCGGGCGTGCCCTTCTACCTGCGCACCGGCAAGCGGCTGGGCCGCAGGGTGACGGAGGTGGCGCTGGTGTTCCAGGCCGCACCGCAGCAGCTGTTCCCGCGCACCGACGTCAGCGAGGTGGGACAGAACGCCCTGGTGCTGCGCATCCAGCCCGACGAGGGCGTGACGCTGCGCTTCGGCTCCAAGGTGCCGGGGGCCAGCATGGAGGTCCGCGACGTGAGCATGGACTTCGCCTACGGGCAGTCCTTCACCGAGGCCAGCCCCGAGGCCTACGAGCGGCTCATCCTGGACGTGCTCATCGGCGACCCGCCGCTGTTCCCGCGCCAGGAGGAGGTCGAGCTGTCCTGGCGGATCCTGGATCCGGTCGAGGAGTACTGGGCCAAGGCGGGCCAGCCCGAGCAGTACGGCTCGGGCACCTGGGGCCCGGAGTCGGCCGAGCAGCTGCTCTCCAGGGACGGCCGCCAGTGGCGGCGCCCGTGACCAGCCACGACCCCGCCTGGAGGAACCGATGACGCTCTACCTGCCGCGCACCACGACCTCGCAGATCACCGAGGCGCTCATGGCCGAGCGGCTCAGCGTGGGCGGCGGTGCCATGAACATGGTCCTGACCCTGGTCATCGTCACCGACGAGGCCGACCACTACGACGCGGTGCGCGCCGCCACCGAGGCGGGCCGCGAGCACCCCTCGCGCGTGGTGGCGCTGGTGCGGCGCGACCCCGACGCCGAACCGGCCATCGACGCCGAGATCCGCCGCCCGGGCACCTCGGGCCCCGGCGAGGCGGTGCTGCTGCGGCTGTACGGGCCGCTGGGCGGGCACGCGGACTCGGTGGTCACCCCGCTGCTGGTGCCCGAGGCACCGGTGGTGGTGTGGTGGCCGGGTGTGGGCCCGGCCAACCCGGTCGCGGACCCCATCGGCCGCCTGGCCCAGCGCCGGATCACCGACGCGCTGCGCGCCCCGGACCCGGTCCGCGACCTGGTGGAACGGGTGTCCCACTACAGCCCGGGCGACACCGACCTGACCTGGACCCGGCTGACGCCGTGGCGCTCGCTGCTGGCCAGCGCCATGGACCAGCCCTGCGGGTGGGTGACCTCGGCCAGCGTGACGGCCGAGTCGCACTACCCGAGCGCCGAGCTGATGGCGGCGTGGCTGTCGGACCGGCTGGAAGTGCCGGTGGCCCGCGAGACCTCGCACGGCCCCGGCCTGACCGAGGTCCGCCTGACCACCGACCAGGGGGACATCGTGATCTCCCGGGTGGACGGCCGGGTGGCCACGCTGTCGCGGTTCGGGCAGCCCGACCAGACGGTGGCCCTGGCGCGGCGCGCCGCCTCCGGGGCCCTGGCCGAGGAACTGCGCCGTCTGGACCCCGACGAGATCTACGAGAGCGCGGCCAGGCACCTGGAGCCGCTGCTCTCCGGAAGCGGAGCACGAGGATGAGCGAACCGGAGATCGTCCGCCACTCCGACGCGGGGGCGCTGGCCGACAGCGTCGCGTTGAAGCTGGTGAACATGATCGTCCAGGCCGAGGCGGACAGGCGCGACTTCCACCTGGTGCTGACCGGGGGCGGGATCGGCATCCGCACCCTGGAGGCGGTGCGCGACCACGCCCGGGAGGCCGGGATCAGCTGGTCGCACGTGCACCTGTGGTGGGGTGACGAGCGCTTCCTGCCGGACAAGGACCCCGAGCGCAACGAGACCCAGGCGTGCGCGGCGCTGATCGACGCGGTCCCGGTGCCCGCGCACAACGTGCACCCGATGCCCGCCTCCGACGGGATGGACGGCGACCACGTCGAGCACGCCGCCACCCGCTACGGCCGGGAGCTGGCGGTGGCCGCGCGGGCCCAGGGACCGGTCCCCGTGTTCGACGTGTGCCTGCTGGGCGTGGGTCCGGACGCGCACGTGGCCTCGCTCTTCCCGGGGCTGCCGGGGGTGCGCGAGGACGAGGCGTCGGTGGCCGCGGTGCACGACTCGCCCAAGCCCCCTCCCCAGCGGATCACCCTGACGCTGCCGTCGATCCGGACGGCCCGCGAGGTGTGGGTGCTGGCCTCGGGCGAGGGCAAGGCCGAGGCCGTGCGGCTGGGCCTGGCCGGGGGCAGCGTGGACGAGGCCCCCGTGGCCGGTGCGCGCGGTTCCGAGCGCACCGTGTTCTGGGTGGACGAGGCGGCGGCCTCCGAGCTCTAGTCCGGCACACACGCACCCTGCGGCGCGGCGCCCCAGCGCTACTACTCTCGCGGCGTTCCCGTCAGTCGACAGGAGCCCGGTCGACACCGACGACCGCCCCGGCCGGATCCGGTCGGGGCGGTCGTGCGCGCGGCGCCCGTTCCCCCGTCGGGCGGCGTCCCCTCCGGGAGGTCCGCACGGAAGGGGAGCGCCCTCAGGCGCCGGCGAGCTCGCGCACGACCGTCATGTCGTCGAAGGGGATGAGGTCGCCGCCGACGCTCTGGTGGGTCTCGCTGCCCTTGCCCGCGACCAGGACGACGTCGCCCGACTCGGCCGAGGACAGGGCGAGGGCGATGGCGCCGCGCCGGTCGCCCACCCGCGCGAAGGGTGTGCCGGCCGCCTCGATGCCCGGGGCGACCTGGTCCATGATCGCCTCCGGGTCCTCGTAGCGGGGATTGTCCGAGGTGAGAAAGCACAGGTCGGAGTAGGTTCCCGCGATCTCACCCATCCGGGCGCGCTTGGTGGTGTCCCGGTCTCCGCCGCAGCCGAAGACGGTGAGCACCCGGCGCGGGGCGAACCCGCGGATCGTGCACAGGACCTTGTCCAGGGAGTCGGACGAGTGGGCGTAGTCCACGATGACGGAGACCCCTTCGGGAGTGGCGAAGTGCTCGAACCGGCCCGGGATCTGCGGCATCCGGTCGAGGGCGTCCACCAGTGCGCCCAGGTTGTGGCCCAGGACGTGGCAGGCCGCCACCGCGGCCAGCGCGTTGGACACCGAGAAGCGGCCCGGGACGGGGATCGCCGCCGGGTACTTGCGGTTGTCGTGGTGCAGGACGAACCGCGTTCCCGAGGCGTCGACGGCCAGGTCGGTCGCCCGGTAGTCCGCGTCCGCCTCGATGGCGTAGGTGGTCACGGCGCCGGGCATCATGGCCGGGATCGCGGCGCCCACGGGATCGTCGGCGTTGACCACGGCGCGTCGGCACATGCCCTGGAACAGGAGCATCTTCGCCCTCGTGTAGCTCTCCATCGTGCCGTGGTCGTCCAGGTGGTCCTGGGTCAGGTTGGTGAAGACCCCGACGTCGACGAAGGAACCGTCCACCCTGTGGTTGAGCAGTCCCATCGACGTCGCCTCCAGCACGACGCTGCCGCTGCCCCGGCCGCGCATACACGCCAGCAGGTACTGGAGGTCCGGTGACTCCGGCGTGCTCAGCACGGACCTCGGCATGGGGATCGGTTCACCGCCCACCCGGGCCCCGGAGGTCCCGATGACCCCCACCCGGGCGCCCTCGGAGAGCGTCAGCAGCGACTCGTACATGGACGACACCGACGTCTTGCCGTTGGTGCCGGTGACGGCGACCACGTCCATGGCGCGTCCCGGTTCACCGTGGTAGCGCACCGAGACCAGTGCTGTCGCGATCCGCGCGTCCGGCACCCGGACCACGCACGCGCCGGTGTCCGTCGGCCGGTCCACGGCCGGGAGCGGACCCTCGACGAGCACGGCGGCGGCTCCGCGGGCGAGCGCCTCCCCGAGTGCCTCGGGACCGCCCTCGCGGTGTCCGGGCAGGGCGATGTAGAGCGAACCGGGAGTCACGCGGTCGGCGTCCAGGCACGGCCCCGAGGTGATCGGTGTGTCCTGGTCCCCGTGCAGTACCTGGTGGTCGTGGCCGTACAGCAGTTCGCTCAGCTTCATGGGAGGTCCCTTCGGAAGTGGCGCGGCCGGCACCGTGGGCACGGCCGCACCCGCGGACGCAGCCGACGGAGCCGACTGGCGTGGAGAGTGGTGCGGAACTGGGGGAGAAAGCCCCGGTCCAGCCCGGCAGGGGCTCGGACGGAGGCGGAGAGGCGCGCGGTGCGCGCGGAGAGTGACGAGCCGCGGGACGCTGGAAGTCGCGGGCGCGGCCGCCTCCGGGGGCGGCCGGGACTACGTGGAGAGGTCGCTAACCGTGGCCGTGCAGGGCCGTGAGGCCGGTGCGGGGCGTCGCCGGGAGGACGGAGGTCGACAGGCTGACGGTCGGGGGAGCCGCGGCGGCCGAGCCCGGGACGAGGGCGGTCCGGAACGGACCCTGCTCCACCGCGCGCGTATAGGCCATGACTGGAGTGTACGCGCCGGGCCGCGTACACGGGCTCGGGCGCGGGCGTGAGCGCCGGTCCGGGGCGCCTCAGTCGAGTGCGCCGGGGCAGGTGAACCCGGGTTCGGGCGCCTCGCCGGTGAGCAGGTAGGCGTCCACCGCGTCGTCCACGCACGGGCTGAGACCCGTTCCGTAGACGGTGTGCCCCGCGCCCTCGTAGGTGACCAGGGTGGCCGTCTCCATCCGTTCGGCCAGGCCCTCGGCCCAGGAGTAGGGGGTGGCGGGGTCGCCGACGGCGCCCACGACCACGACCGGCGGCGCGTCCGGCGCGGTGGCCGTGGGGACCTCTCCCGTCTCGGGCCAGTACGCGCACGGCAGGTGGTCCCACACCGGGTCGGGTCCGAACAGCGGGGCGAGGTCGGCCGCCTCGTCGGCGGCGTCGCGGTAGGCCTGCACGGTCACCGGGTCGGCGCGGTCGGCGCAGTTCACGGCGGTGAACACCGCGCTCGCGTCCTGGTGCTCCGTTCCCGGGGCGACCTCGCCGGAGCCCGCCCGCGCGTACGCGCCGAAGGTGCGGTCGTAGAGCATCCCGAGGTGGCGCCCGGTCCCCTCGGCGTCGTCCTCGGCGAGGGCGGTGAACAGGTCGGCGAGCAGGTCCCAGCCGTCCTCGCGGTACAGCTCCATGACGACCATGGTCATCAGTGTGCGGCCGTCCACCGGAATCCCCTCGGCCTCGGCGGGGAGGCGGTCGAGGCCGCGCAGGAGGGCGGTCGCCCGGACGTCGGCCTCGCTGAGGGTTCCCGAGCCGCCGGAGCCGGGTGCGCGGTCCGCTCCGGCGAACGGGCAGGCGGCGTCCCGGGCGCAGTGGGCCACGAACGTGTTCCAGGTGCTCTGGAGGGCGGCGACCTGGTCGACGGCGGCCCGCGCGTTGGAGGTTCCGCTCGCCACGGCGCCGTCCAGGACCACCGCCCGGACGCGGTCGGGATACAGGTGGGCGTAGAGGGCGCCGAGGTGGGCGCCGTAGGAGTGGCCGACGAAGTTCAGCCGTTCCTCGCCCAGGGCGTCGCGGACGATGTCGAGGTCGCGGGCGACGTGGACGGTGCCGAGGCGGGTCAGGAACTCCTCCCCCACGGTCTCCGCGCAGGCCCGGGCGTACCTGCGGGCGGCGTCCTCCAGGGGTTGGAGCTCGGCGGCGCCCAGGTCGCCGGGGTCGGTACCGGCCACGTCCTGGCGTGCCTCGACCAGGGCGTACCGGTCCCCGCAGGCGAAGCCGCCGCTGCCTCCGACTCCGCGCGGGTCGAAGGAGACGAGGTCGAAGGCGGCGCGGACGTCGTCGCCGAACAGGGGCGAGTCCAGGGCTCGGACTCCGGAGGCGCCGGGGCCGCCCGGGTTGACGACCAGGGAGCCCAGGCGCTCCTCCGGCGGGCCGCTGGCGGGCGCGCGGACCAGGGCGATGTCGAGGGTCCTCCCGCCGGGCTCGTCGTGGTCCAGGGGTACCGTGACCGTGCCGCACTCCAGGCTCTCCAGCCACTCCGAGTCGGATTTCCGGTCGGCCGGGCCGGTGGCGCGCGCGGCCGGTTCGGTGTCGCGTGCGGTGGGTGGGGCTTCCCGCGCGGAGGGTTCGCCGTTGCCGTCCGCCGGTCCGGCGGTCTCCGCGTCCCCGTGACAGGGCCGCCAGGCGACGTCCTGCCCGAGGAAGGGGTCGTCGGCGGGAGGAGAGCAGGCGGCGACCAGCACCACCGCCATGAGCCCACCGAGTCCGGGGGCACGTACCCCGCACCGCACCGCTGACTCCGTTCCCGCGTCCCGGCCTGCCTGCCCTCCCATCCTGCCCGGAAGGGGTGCGTGCAACCTCCGGAACAGGTTCGCCGACGTGCAAAAAGACGGTCAGGCCGAACGCCCGGGGCGGTGCTGCCGGCGCGTCAGAGCAGGCTGACGTCGGTGTCCAACAGCGCGGGCAGGGCGCCCGGGGAGGCGACCGCCACCAGGGGGCGCAGGGGGTCGCCGAACGCGATCCGTCCGGGCTCCCCGTCCAGTGACGGGTCCGCGTGGGCGATCCAGTCCACCAGTTCGACCGCGCGGCTGACGTCGCCTCCCGGCCGGGTCAGGGCGACCACCGTCCCCGCCACGTCGCAGCGCGTGCTGAGGTGGGCGGTGGCGGCGAACACGCTCTGCGCCCACGCGCCCCGGCCCACCTCGCGCGACTCCCCGCCGGGGTCGCGGCGCCGCCGCCAGCCGGGCGCGGTCAGGCCCACCGCCCGGTCCTCGAAGGTGAGCACCAGGCTGGACCGCTCCTGGGCGGTCAGGCACTCCTCGGGGTCGGTGAGGGAGGAGTCCATCCACACCTGGACCGGACCGCTGGCCGCGCGTACGAGTGCGGTGCGGGCGGCGTCGAGCAGGGCGGTGTCCACCTGGGTACGGGCCGCCCGGCAGGCGTTCCCGGTCAGCGAACCGTTCCCGTCCCCCGCACCGTCGCCGGGCAGCGGCGTGTACCCGGGCAGGACCAGGTGCCAGTCGACGCTGGCGCGGCCCCGCAGGGGCAGCTCGCCGTGGGTCAGGCAGACCACGGTCCGCCTGCGCGCCAACTGGTAGGTGGCGCAGGCGCCCGTGCGGCGGGCGGCCAGGGCCAGTCCCAGGCTCATCGCCTTGGTGCCGGTCGTGATGTCGGCGACGACCGGGGGCGGCGGGTCGGCCCGCTGCTCGCGCACGATCCAGTCGTGGGCGGCGGCGGCGACCGCGTCGGCGTCGGACCCGTCCACGGGGTCGGGGGTGAAGCGGACCCGGTCGCGGTATCCGGTCTCCTTGAGCAGGGCGGCGTCGGCGGGCGGGGCTTCGGGGTGCTCGGCGGCGTGCAGGGTCCGGGCGGCGGACTCGCGCATCCGGTCGCGCACGCTCTGCCTGGAGGACAGGACCAGGGCGCGGGCGGGCCGGTGGGCGTGCACGGCGGTGAGGGTGCCCAGGCGGCTGCCGCCCAGGGAGGTGACCAGGACGGGGCCGTCCCCGGGTACGGGGTGGCGCTCGGGCGGCGGAGGCTCGGCGGCCTCCGGCGGTGCGGGGAGGGGGCCGGGGGCGGGGGCTCCGTTCGGTCCGGGCCTCCCGGTCGGATCAGGCAGCCGTTCCGGTCCGGGCTCCCCGGTCGGGTCCGGGGCACCGGTCGAACCGGGCCCGGGCGTCGGGCCGGGCGTGCGGACCGGTTCCGGACCACCCGCACCGGAGGAGGACAGGCCCGGGAAGAAGGCCCCGCGGATGTCCTCGAACGACGTCAGCCGGGACAGCAGGTCCTCCAGGCTCCACACGTGCACGCTGCGGGCGGTCAGCGCCGGGTTGTAGGCGGTGACGCGCTCGCGCAGCCCGGGGACCGCGGGTCCGGAGTGGACGAACAGCACCTGGACGGCGGTGCCGAAGACCCGGCGGGCCTTGGCCACCGTCCACCCGGCCCGGGCGACGACGTCCTCGGGTCGGGTCTTGGCCTCCACGCACAGCACGCGGTGGCGGTGGCGCAGGACGGCGTCGAAGTCGGCGACGGAACCCCCGGAGTGGCGGGGATCGGCGACCTGGCGTGCCCCGACGACCTCGGTGTCGGGCCTGCGGCGCGTGTGGCGCAGCAGGTGGGACAGGACGCGGCCCTCGGCGACGACGCCGCGCCGCACGGCCGGGGACAGGTCGGGAAAGCGCGCTTGGAGGGCCTGGCGCCCGCCCTGGACGAAGAGGCGGACGGGTTCGGGGTCGCGGTCCTCCAGCCAGTGGGCGCCGTGGATTCCGGCGAGGGTCCGCAGGTCGACGCCGTCGATGACCAGCGGACGCCCCGGATGGGAGCCGTCGGCGGTGCGCAGGCGGTCGTGGACCGCGTCCAGGTAGTGGCGCCAGCGGCGGGCACGGGGGTGCCGGTCCGGCGGCAGGGCCCGCTCGTGCAGCAGGGCCGCGGCCACGCTCATCACCTTGGTGCCGCCGGTGTAGTCCAGGTACCAGGGTTCGCCGCCGTTGGCGCGGTGCAGGGCGGCCAGGGTGTCGGTGACCGGGCCGAAGTCGTGCGGGTCGGGCCCCACGCTCACCACGCTCACCGACTCGGGGGAGGCCAGGCGCTCCACGGCTGCGGCCACGCGCCGGGCCAGCGGCCGGGTCCCGTCGCTGGCCACCAGGGCCAGGTGGTCGGCGCGCAGGGTGAGCGAGGACAGCAGCGCGGGGGTGGGGTTCTGTCCGACGAGCACGACGGCGGCACGGGGGCTGTCCACGGCGTCCTGTTCCGGGAGGGGGCGTCGGACGACCACGCTATGCGGTGGGACTCCGTTTCTCCAGCGCCCGGGTTTCTCCAGCGCCCGGGGCGGCGGCGCCGCTTTCCGCCGGTCACAGGTCAGGGGCGCTCGCGTCACACCGGTAACACCTCCACCTCGGGTTCGGGTTCGTCCTCGCGGACCGGACGAATGAGCAGATGCCCCAGGTCGGCCGCCGCGTTCTCGATCCCGACCCCCGCGAAGCCCTTGTCACACACGATCGGGGCCGGGCCCGGGGCGCAGTCCTGGACGTGGAGCAGGTGCAGGGCCTGCTTGCGCTCGTCCAGTTCTTTGGGGTGGGCCAGGCTGAACGCGCACACCGTCCCCTCGGTGGAGGTGATGAGCATGAGCTTGGCACCCCAGTAGAAGGCGTGGTGGGACTTGTCCATGCCATACCCGGCGATCTCACCCAGACCGGAGCGGTTGACCGTGACCCGGGAGGCGCCGCAGCGCACCGGGGTGCCGTCCATCAACCGCAGCCGCTCCCACCAGGTGGGCACGGCCCGGGCGAGCCACATCGCCGCTGCGCGTAGGGCCGGTCCCAGAGCGCGCAGGTGACGGTTGTACTCGGACTGGCCCGGCAGGCGGGGGAAGAGGTGGCCGATCCGGGCGGGGGCGGCGCGCATCCAGTGGCGTTCGGAGTCATGGCGCAGCAGGACCTGGGCCACCGCGACGCAGACGAGTTCGGCGTTGGTGAGCAGCCGGTTCGGGCCGCGTTTGACGGGTTGTTCGCGCGAAGGCAGGACGTGGTCGTCCAGATGGACGTAGAGTGCGGTCAGAAGGGCGTCAAGGTTGGTCGTCACACACCGATCCTCGACGCCCTTCGTCATGGGCGCAGGAGTTTCAGGAAACTCCCATCAACGATCTAGGCGCCCACCGCCTCCTCCGGCACCGCCTCCGCGTCCCGCGGACAGGGGCCGAGCCGCACCGGGGCGCCGCTGACGACGAAGGAGCGGCAGGCGGTGACCACACCGCTGCCGTCGCGCACGAGGTCGGAGGGTACCAGCAGGTCACGGCGTTCGGGGTGGGCGGAGACGACCACGGAGGAGACGATGAACCACACGCCCTCCTGCGGTTCGGGAAGGTTGGCCCGGGTGCGCTCCTCGGCCATCAGCGGAACCCCGGCGACCTCCAGGCCCACGGGGACGCGGACGGCCTCCACCCGGGCCGGTCGGGCCGACCTGGGCCAGCGCCGGATGACGCGCGACCTCTCGTCCACGACTGTCACCACATGCGGCGTCAGGTTGACCACCCGCATCCGGCGACCTCCGTTCCTCTCGCTTCCTCCGCCGGCCGGGCCGACCGCCGGGTCCGGCGGCGCCGCGCCCTCACCGCAGTCTCTCGGACACAGCACGCACCCCCCGGGGAACATGCCGGACCGGAGAAGCCGTAAACACTGAGGCCATTGTTACTGATATCCATTTTGTACTTGTCTATAGGGATTCATGCGGCTTGGTACGGGAGTCCAACAATTGACATTTCCCCCGCAGTGGGCCTAATTTGATAGGTGACCTCCCGTTGACGCGGGGGTGTCACCTGAGGTCTCGCGTTCTCTTACGCGCTTTCCCGGAGGGCTGGGGAAGCGACCCGGCCCCGGACCACCGGGGAGAAGAGTTCGTGAGCACGCACCACTGCTCCGCCTGGGAGTTGTTCGGCTCCACCGCCTTCCTGCGCACCTTCACGCGCGTCCTGGGGTGCGGGCCGTGCTCCGCGGACGGAACCGCACAGGGCTGCTCGGGTCACTCCGAACAGTTCTGCGACTATGTCGACCTGTGCGCCGAGCACTGCCCGTGCCCGGTGCACGGAGGCGACCCCGAGGGCGTCGTCGCCGTGCGCATGCGCCGCGCCGTGCCCGAGGGCGCCGCCGTCGACCGTACCGCCGCGCACCGGCTGCGCGACGCCCTGGACGACGTGCGCCGGGACCGCTCCTACAAGAACCTGCGCCGCGTCTACCCGCAGGCCTCCGCCGACGGCCAGGTGCGCTGCGCGTTCTCCGAGCGCCCGCGCCGCTGGGCGCAGCGCCGCGACGTGGCCCGGGTCGCCTCGGACGTGGTCGACCAGGAGGCGCTGGCCATGCTGGTGCTCACCGCGGGCTGGGGCAACCCCGCCGCCGACCTGCCCGAGGACGTGCACCCCGGCGAGGCGGTCTCCTTCACCGAGGACGGCAGCGCCGTACCCGTCGCCGACCTGCGCGGACGCGCCCTGACCGCGGTCGGGGAACCGCCCATGGTCTCCACCGCCACCGGCGACTACCTGCTGCGCAAGCTGGCCGAACTGGCCTCCGGACGCGACGCCGACGCGGGCCGCACTCCCGACCAGCGGCGCCGCCTGCTGCTGCGCGGCCTGCTGCCCGGCATGAGCGGCGAGGACGTCGCCCGCAGGCTCACCGGCGTGCTGGGCCGGATGGCGGTGGACATGCCCGTCCACTTCCGGCTGGTGCAGCAGGCGCGGGGACGGGCGCGCAGCGCGCCCTACTCCCCCGTCCCCGACGCGCCCGAACCCGAGGAGGAGGCCTCGGAGCGACGTGAGGTGCTGGGCGCGCGGGAGCGCGCCTGGCTGGAGCGCACCGCCCGGGAGCTGACAGAGCGGGCCCAGGCCGCGCGGGAGGACTTCGAGGCCGACCCCCAGGACGCACTCGACACCCTGCTGTGCGCGCTGCTGGAGGAGGAGCCCGCCCCGGCGCTGTGGTCGGGCGCCCAGGAGGAACCCGACCTGCGCGCGGACCTGCTGGAGGCGCTGGCCGAGACCGTCGACGGACGC
This sequence comes from Nocardiopsis deserti, assembly GCF_008638355.1. Taxonomy (NCBI): domain Bacteria; kingdom Bacillati; phylum Actinomycetota; class Actinomycetes; order Streptosporangiales; family Nocardiopsidaceae; genus Nocardiopsis; species Nocardiopsis deserti. Next base: position 59,236 of record NZ_VWVS01000021.1, read on the forward strand.
CCGTGAGGGGAAGCGCTCATCCGGCGTCGCGGAACCGCTGGGTGAGCGGGGGCAGCACCGGGTACTCGGCGAACTCGCGCAGCGACATCACCGCGGTCGCCTCCCAGGGCAGGCGGCCGCGCCACCGGCTGGCCAGGCACACGTCCACCGCCTGGTCCACCTCCCGCCAGCGCTCCGGGGCGGGCTCACCCCGCAGGCGTCTGGCCGCCAGGGCGGCGCCGAACGCGTCCAGGAACCCCCGGACCCGTTCCTCCCCGGCGCGCACGACCCCGGCGCCCGGGTCCAGGGACAGCGCGCGGGCGCGCCGGTCCACCAGGTACAGCTCGGGGCGCAGGTGGACGCTGCCCATACCCAGCGACTTGCCCATACCGATCTTGTGCGCGTGTTCGGGGTCGGCGGGGTCGCCCCCGTCCACGGGGTTGTCCAGCAGCAGGGCGCGCAGCAGCGCACCGAGTTCGCCGTCGGTGAGGTTGGTGAAGGTGATGCGTGAGCGAAAGGTGAGGCCGTCACGGAGGGGAACGATGTCGCGCTGGGTGTCGCGGGGCGGTTCGGGCTGGGATCCCGGCGCCAGCACCGTCAGTCCCAGCTCCTCCTGGGTGCGGGCGTCGTAGCGCACCGGTCCGCCCGGGGCGGCGCGGTGCCGGTGCAGGTAGACCTTGTACCCGCCCAGGCGCACCAGGCCCTCGTGCGACCACGTGATGATGTCGGGCCGGTCCCCGGAGGCGGCGTCGGGCCCTTGGACCAGGTAGTTGGCGAAGCAGCCGCGCTGGGGGGAGAGCAGTTGCACGCGCAGGGCCGCGCCGTCGGGGTAGTCCGGATCGGGGTCGGTGCTCAGCGCGCTGCCGAAGGACACCCGGCCCTTGGACGCCCCCGCCTCGCCCGCGAAGGTGTCGGTGTCGCCGAACAGGGCGCGGCACACGTCCACCGTGCGGCCCGCCAGGGCGGCCCGGCCCGGGTCGCCGTGCTGGGGTCCCAGGACGGACGCGGGCAGGGCCCGGCGGACCGGGTTGTCGTCGCTGACGGCGATGCGGTAGCCGCCGGAGCGGCCGAAGGAGACCACCGACCCTGACGCGTCGAGGTCGAACCAGACCGGTTCGAGTCCGCGGCGGGGCAGGCCGCCGCCGCTGGCCCCGGCGACCGGTTCACGCACGGGGTCGGCCGCGCCCGTGCCCAGGGTGTCGGGGAAGGCGGCGCGCTGGTAGCCGGTGACCTGTTCGGCCGACTCGAACAGCTCCACCATGGCGTCCGGGACGCGCAGGCGTCCGCCCAGGTCGGCGGGCCGGGGGAAGAGGTAGGCGTTGCGGCGCTCGCCCGCGGCGACCCCGGTCAGGACCACCAGGGCCCGCAGCACCCCTCCCCGGCCCAGGTCGCGGGCGCCGTTGGCGCGGGCGCCGAGGTAGGCGCGGGCCTCCTCCTCGGTGGGTGCGACGGCGGCCACGCGCCGCTCCCCGGGCAGGTGGACGGCGTACACCCACCGGTACTGGAGGTGCCCGTGCTGTTCGTGGGTGGTGGGGACATAGGCGTTGCTCCTGGGCGGGTCGGGGAAGTCGTCGACGCCGAAGTCCCAGGTGCGCAGGCTCTCGCGCAGGACCGTGAAGGGCACCTTGAGGGCCTGGCCGGGCTCGCCGGACAGGGCGGTGGCGGGGACCTCGACCACGTACCAGCGCCCGTCGGGCGGCGAGTGGAACAGGAACCCCTGCTTGGTGCGCAGCCCGGACCGGCGCCTGCGGTAGTGGGAGTGCTGGTGGGCCATGACCCTGCGGGCGCGCGTGGACAGGGCGCTGTCGGCGCTGTCGGGGTCGATGCGCACGGGTGCGCGGAAGAACAGCATCGGGGTGTTGACCGGGCCGGTCTCGCCGCTGGTGAGCATGCGCACGGTGTTACGGACCAGGCCGCGCAGGGTCGGGCCGGGGACGGCGGGCAGGTGGCGGTCGCCGTGCGGGAAGCGGGTGGAGGCGTTCACGCGCCCGCGTTCGAGAGTCTGGCCGACGAAGGTGGGGGTGAGCGTGGTCAGGGTCAGGTCGATCCACCCCGAGTGGGTGCCCGCCATGGTGCGGTCGTGGCTGCGCAGCAGTGCGTCGGTGGGATGGTCGCCGTGCAGGTCGGCGGCGGGCATGGGGGTGTCGGCGATCCGGACCAGGCCGTAGGGCGCGGTGGCGTGGAACCGCCGCGCCCGCGGGCGCGGGGCGTCGCCGAACCGGGCGGCGATCTCACCGGGGTTCACCACGGCTTCCCCTCCCCCGGATCTCGTCGCCGGTGCCCACGTCGAACTCCGGTCCGGTCGGTTTGACCCCCGGGCGCATCCCGGTGAGCCGGTGGAAGGCCACGCCCACCGCACCGGTGGCGGGGTCCTGCGCCCAGTACTCGCGCACCGTCAGCCAGGTGCCCGTGCTCTCCAGAGCGGTCCCGCCGCCGGACGCGGGGCGGAGGCGGCCGGAGAAGTCGGTCCACGCCACCGGGAGCACCGCCTGTGTGCCGGAGGGCTCCCGCGTCACCGACAGGGGCACCTCCCCGTCCAGGGTGCGACTGTGGGAGGGGCCGTTCCAGCCCTGGAGGAGGAGGGAGCGGTCGCGCGGGCGCAACTCCTCCGGGAGGTCGCCGGGGGCGTCCGCGCTGATCCACCCGGCCTCGGCGCCCTCCCCGAGCCGGATCTGCGCGTGCGGGCCGAACACCAGGACCTCCAGGACCCGCCAGCGGTCGGCGTCGGGGCCGGGGGGTGGAGCCGACAGGTGGGCGGTGGGCGGCTGGTCCGAACGACGCCACCGCGGTCCCGGGCAGGCTCCGGTGACGCGGCCGTCGCCGAGTTCGGCGAGCAGCCACTGCGGCTGGCCCGGTGCGCCGGGGAGGTCCGGCGTCCCGGTGTCGAGCAGGCGGCAGCGGACGCCGCGGACGAAGACGTCGTCGAGGACTCCGTCGACCTGGGCGGCGGTCAAACGGCGCACGGCCAGGCCGTGCGGGCGAGGGGGTTCGTGGTTCACCTGGGCTCCTCCGTCGTGGCTTCGGGGGCGAGCGCGGCGTGCAGGGCGGCCAGCCAGCCGCGCGCGGTGGCCGCGTCGGCGCTGGCGGGTACGAACAGTGCGGTGACCAGGTCCACCGCGTCCGGCGGCCCTCCGCCCGCGGGGTGGGTGGCCAGGAGGGCGCGGGTCGCGGTCAGGCGCCCGTTCCCGCTTCCGGCGCCCGCTCCGAGGGTGTCGAAGGGTACCGTGGCCAGCTCCCGCACGAGGAGGGCGAGCAGGCCGCGGACCGCGTCGTCGGGCTCGCGCACGTCCAGGACCACCTCGGCGCTGCCGCCGCAGTGCAGGTCGGTGGTGAACAGGCGGCCGTCCACGGCGTCGCCGAAGAGGGAGTCCACGGTCAGCCGGGTGGTGGTCAGGGGCGCTCCGCCGGTGAGCACGGGGACGGTGCGCAGCCGGATCCGGGAGGGGCGCGGGAGGCCGCGGCGGTCGGTGTCGGCACCCCACCAGCGGTCGTGCCAGTTGCGCCATCGGCCCGGTCCTGCGCCCAGGTGTTCGGCCGCGTCCCGGACCAGTCGGCCGCCGACCCTCTTGAACAGGGCGAACAGCGCGGTGTCGCCGAGGACCGGGGCGGGGTGGACGGCGGCCTTGTCCGGGTCGGTGACGGCGGGGCGGTGGCGGTGCGCCCGGTCCACCTCGCCCAGGCGTTCGGGGACGGGGACGTCGCCGACCATGAGCAGGCCGGGCCTGGGTTCGCGCGGCGGCGGGGCGGTGGGGTCGGGCTGCTCGGCGACGGCCAGGGTCAGGTGGAGTTCGGCGCGGTGGCGGCGGTCCGGCCGGTGCGCGCGGGCGGTCGCGTGGGCGGCGGTGGCCCCGCGCCCGCAGGTGCGCAGGGCCTCGGTCAGGGCGGTGGCCAGGTCTGCGGGGGCGTCGGCGAGCGCGTCGGCGCCCTCCTCCCAGCGCCGGGCCCAGGAGCGCGCGTGGTAGGCGAACCAGCCGCGCTCGTCGGTGAGGTCGTGGCGGCGCGCCGCCCAGTGGGTGGCGCGGACGGCGCCGTAGCCGCGGCCGGTGCGCCCGCCCACGCGGATGCCGGGGCCGGAAACGCCGGGTCCGGAGAGTCCGTCGCAGGCCAGGAGCAGCAGGGTGAGCAGGCGGGCCTCGTCGGCCGGCGCGGGCACGTGCAGGCGCAGGTGCGCGGTGAGCACGGTGCCCGCGGGCAGGATCTCCCACCGCCACGTGCGGCCCGGCTGGACGGTGCCCGCGGCCGGGTCGACCCGGGTGCCGGTGCGGACCGCGACCGCGGTGTCGTCGGGGAGTTCGGCGCGGGCGTCGTCGACGTCCAGCGCGCTCGTGGCGGCTTCCTCCCCGTCCGGAGCGGCGTCGGACTCCGCCGAGCCCATGAGGGCGCGGACGCTCTCGGGGTCGCCCGTGCGTGCGGCGAGTTCATGGCGCAGCAGCCCGGCCAGGGTGGTGGCGCGCAGGCGGGGCGCGCCGGTGGCCGGGTCGCGGTCCACGTGCAGGTCCACGTCGCTTCCGGCGGCGTGGCGGGGCGTGGCCCGGGCCGCCCCGACATGGGTGTCGGAGAGCAGGCACAGCCGCAGGGTGATCTCCCACAGCAGCCCGGGCGGGCCTGGCCCGCCGCTCACCCGGGGCCTCCCCCACCAGGGCGTCCCCCGTCCTGCTCGGCGCGCGGCAGGCGGGCGGCCTCGGCCAGCCAGGAGGAGACCAGGACCAGGGCGAGGCGGGCGGCGGCACGGCGCTCCCAGTCGCGGGCGCGGAGGGACAGGCCCTGGCCGCCGGGGGGCAGGCCGTCGGGCAGGGAGAGGTCCACGGCGGCGACGGCCCGGGCGTAGGCGGGGCTGTGTACAGGGTCGGGCCGGTTGTCCCGCCACCAGGCCTCGGCTCCGCCGGACAGGCCTCCCAGCCAGGACCGGACGGTGACGGGGCGGTCGCGGCCCGGGCGGGCCAGGCGTGCCCGGTCCAGGGCGCGCACGGCCCGGTCGTGCAGGACCTTGTGGGCGCCTGTGGTGTCCGCGCTGCCCGTGTGGCCGGGGACGCGGCCGCAGACGGTGCGTTCGAGGGCGGCCAGGGCGTCCTCGGGAGTGGAGTGGGGATGGGTGACGACCTCGCGCAGGCGGCCCAACAGGCTGGGAGTGAGCGGAGCGAGCCAGCGGGCGGAGCCCCGGGCCAGGGCGCGGGCGTGGTCGCGGACGGGCTGGGTGGCGGCGTTCCACAGGAGCGCGTCGTACAGGGTGTGCAGCTGGCCGTCATCCTCCTGCGGGAAGGGCGCCATGGCGGGGACGGCGCGTCCGTCGGGGAGGGCGACGGTGCCCGGCGCGCGGCCCGCGAGGGGGGCGGCCAGCGGGGCGAGGGGTTCGGGGCCGGGAGGTGGCGGGGAGAGCAGGGTGAACTGGCCGTGGCCGTCCACGACCCGTTCGCCCAGGGGGTGCGCCTCCAGGTCGCGGACGCGCTCGGTGTCCAGGTCGCGGTCCAGGACCAGGCGGACCACCGCGCCGGGGCGGGCGGCCCAGCGCTGGGCCATGGGGCCGTGGTAGCCGCGGTGGTAGGCGCCGACGAGCCCGGCCTCGGCGTGGCTGGCGAGGACGCGCGCGCGGGCGCCGGGCAGGCGCCGGGCCAGGAGGTCGATTACTGCGGGCACCAGGTGCGCCGGGCGGTGCTGGCCGTCGTCCCCCACCAGCAGCGCCGGGGAGAGCAGGAGCAGGTCGAAGGGGGATCCGGCCGCCCAGGAGCGGGGGCCCGCGGGTTCGACGCGGTCGGGTGACAGGAGGCGTTCGGGGTCGACGGGGGCCACACGGACGCCGCCGTGGGCGCGGGTGCCGCCGGAGCCGAGGGTGAGGGTGCCGTCAGCCTCGGCGAGGAAGGCGGTGACGCGTTCGGCCAGCGCCCGCAGTGCCGTGTGGTCGGGGGCGCGCAGCTGCCATCTGGCCTCGAAGACCTGGCCGGGGTCGATGCTGGTGGTGAGGAAGGGGACGCCCCGGGGCGCGTCGCCGGTACGGGGGCGGCCGAGGTACTGCTCGGCGGTGGTGCGCACGGCGGCGCGCAGGGAGCGGTCGGGGGTGAGGGGGTCGCGGACCGCGCGGTAGGGCGTGTCCGGGTCGGTGGGCCCGAAGGCGTCGACGGTGGTGTCACCGTCCTTGCCCGGTGTGTACAGGTGGGCGGGGGCGGGATGGGCGACGGCGGCCCGTGCGGGGACGTGGTGGTGGAGGTCGGGGTCGGCCCCGGGTTCCAGGCGGGGGAGGGCGGGGGCGAAGCGGACCTGTTCGCCGCGGGCCACCCAGTCGTGGAGTTCGCGGTCGCGGCCCGCGCGCCGCAGCGCGGCGGCGAGCATGCCGCGCTGGGCGCGGCCGCTGACGGAGTGCTCGGAGTCCACGCGCAGCGGGTCGAAGGAGGTGCGTACGGCCAGGGTGTCGGTCAGGACGTAGCGCAGCGGAAGGTAGCCGCTCACCGCGAACTCGCTCATATGCCTCCCCCCGCGTCCCGGTGCGGTCCGGTGCCACGCCGTGACGTCCGTGGCGCCACCGGATCCGCGCCCGCGACGGTGTTCCCTGCCGGAGCGGCGGTGGGACCGGGCATCGCCGTGCCGGGGGAACGGAGTCTCATGGGGGTGTACCTTCCCGTTCCCGGCCTCCGTTCACGGGCCCGGCCAGGCGCAGGGTCACCGCGTGCGGGTCACTCCCCCCGGCCCCGGCCAGGCGCACGTCCACCCGGCCCCGGCCGCGTGTGCCCCTCGACCCGATGCGGGTGGTGGCCAGGCAGGCGCGGGCCAGCAGCCGCCAGTGCTCCTCCCCCGGAGGCGAGGACCAGGTCAGCGCGGCGGTGAGGGTCAGCCCCGGCAGGAGCGTCCGGTGCGTGCGCAGGCGGCCCGGCTCGGGCGCGCCGTCCGGGCCCACCGCGATGCCCGACTCCAGGGTCGTGTAGGCGCCGGTGACCGCGCGGCGCAGGGTGGAGCGCACCGGTTCGGCCCGACCGGCGAGCGCGCGGGCGACCGCGGCGCGCACCCCGTCGCCCAGGACGGCGTGGCCCACCCGCAGCATCCGGTCCGCTCCGTGTGAACTCCCCTGGCCGAAGACCTCGTCGCAGGCCTCGGCCAGGCCGGGCGCCACCGCCAGGGCGCTGACCGCTCCGGCGCGCAGCCGCGCGGCGAGGCGGTGTCGGGGCAGGTAGGGCAGACCGTGCTCGTCGGTGACCACGTCGGTGTCGGCGCCCGTGCCGTCCGCGCTGGCGCCGACGAACAGCGCCGGAGAGGCCAGGTGCACGGTGACGCGGTCCGGGCGGCTCACCGGGACGCGCCCTGCGGGCGGACCGCCCGGGCACGCGGGCCGTCGCTCCCCGCCCACCACTGGGGGCGGTGGGGTTCGAGGGCCGCCGCAAGCCCGGGGTCCAGGTGCAGGTCCATCACCTCGACCGCGTCGAGCAGACCGCCGGGCGTCCAACCGCGGGGCAGGTCGACGGGTCCGCCCGTCACGCGGGCGCGGCGGGCGAGTTCGGGCCCCGGGTCGGCCCCCGACTCCAGCAGGGGGACCAGCGCGGAGACCAGCCAGCCCCGCTGCCGGGTGTCCCCGTCGGCGAGCAGGCTGCCCGGAGCGGTCGCGGAGAGGTACCGGTCCAGGAAGCGGGCGAACCCGGTTCCGCTCAGGGGCAGGCAGGTCCGCGGCACGGGCGCCTGGCGGGCCCGCTCCAGGCGGCGCAGCACCCGCCCGACACCGTCGAGGCGCGTCGTCCAGGCCACGGCGTGCTCGTCACCGGCCCCGGGTTCGGCCTCGGCGACGTGAAGGCGGTGCTGCTTGGCGCGGCGGCACATCGCCTCGCACAGGTCGTAGCCCAGCGACAGCGGGGCGCCGACCGGCTGCACCGCCACGCCCACCCCGACCGTGGGCACGAACGTGGTGTGCGCCGTACCGTCCGGCGCGACGACGGTGCGGCCGCCGCCGGGGCGGTCGCCGTGGGCCTCGGCGAGCGCGCGGTGCAGCCCCACCCGGGGATCGCGGTCGTCACCGACGCGCACGGGGTCGGCGTCCAGCCAGTCGAGGGCGTAGCGCACCATGCTGAGGGCGAGCCGGGCGTCGCACAGCACGGTCAGGTCGTCTCCGGCGACCACGACGGGGCGGACCGGCAGGGCCACGGGTCCGGGCGGCTCGTGGTGCAGGGTGATCGGCGCGGCGGCGCCGGTCCCCGGAATGACGGGGCGCCGGCCGGGCCCGGCGTGGACGGTGGCCGCCACCGCGCGCACCAGGACGCGGGCCAGCCCCTCGGTGAGTCCGGCGACGCGGGTGGACAGGCGGCGCTGGGCGAAGGCGCCCGAACCCGGCACGGCCGGATCCCCCGCGCGTTCGCGGTACTCGCCCAGGAGTGCGCCCAAGCCGTTGACGTCGATGTGGACGACGGCGACACGGCTGAGGCCGCCGTGGTCACGGCCCAGGCGGTCCACCTCCATCGGCAGGGTCAGGTCGGGGGCTCCGGCGGCGGTGACGGCACCGGCCAGCCAGGCGGAGCTGTGGGCGCGGTGCCAGCGGCGGCCGATCCCCCGGGCCCGGGCGACGTCGGCGGCCACCCGCTCGTGCACGTCGGCGTGGTCGTCCTGGGCACGGCTGCTGTCCACCGACTCGGCTGGGCCGCCGCTGACCGAGCACACGGCGGTGATCCCGTACCCGTGGGCGGGGGTGTGCAGGGCCGACATGTGCCGCCGCGCCTCGCGCAGCCGCGCCGGGAGCAGGGCCAGCGCCTCGTCCACCCCCGCGGGGCGCCGTGTCGGACCGCCTCCGGACGATCGTGCGCCCCCCGGCGCGGCGCCCGCGGCCTCACGCGGATCCACGGCCCCCGTACGGTCCGCCCCGGGGACCGCCGTCGTGTCGGTGCTCTGCGCGCGGTCCGCCCCGGCGGCTGCCGTCGTGTCGGTGTGCTCCGCGGTGGCGGTCCCCGAACCCTGGGGCGCGTGTTCGGCCTCGGGGCCGTAGGCCACGTGCGCGACCACGGGGGTCAGGTCAGCGGCGCGGTCGCGCAGCCTGCGGGTGTAGCGGGCGGTGAAACCGCGCGCCGCGGCCGCGTCGGGGAAGACCGCGGTGAGCGCCCCTCCGGCGTCGCGCAGCACCACGCAGCCCGGCGGCACCAGGTCGGCGATCCCGTGCTCGGCGTCGGAGGTGTCGGTGAGCTCCGCGACGAGGGCCGCGCGCCCCACCGCGTCCAGGATGCGCCGCCCGCTGTACACGTAGGCCTGGATGCCGCGCAGGTCGACGCCGACCACCACACCGCTGGACGGTGTTCCCCCCGGCTCCGTCGGGGCACCGGGGGGCCGGTGCTGCTCGGGGGCGAAGGTCACCGTGTCGGGCTCCTCCATCGGCGGGACGTGCGGGGACGCGGCGCTACCGTGCGGCGCCTGCTGACCTCTCTCGGACGGTGCCGCACGGCACACACCGGTACCAAGCGATACCAGTCCGGGTCAGCGGGGTCCTCCCCCGCCCCTGCACGACGCGCCCGCCTCCGGGACGCGGCGCCCTCCGGCCGGGCGCGGCGGCCTCCTCCCCGTGGGCCCCTCACCCCGGGAGCGCGGCGCTGTCCGAGAGAGCTGAGTGCACGCCCGCCCCGGTACGGAAGGTTCCCCGATGGCCCCGCACACGCCCGAGACGATCGCGCCGCCAGGACGCGACGCGTCCGCCCCCGCCGCCGCGAGCGGCGCACCGCTCACCCCCCAGGACCTCGTGCCGCACCTGCGCGGCCTGGCCCGCGCCCTGCGCGACCGGGGTGCGGACCGGGCCGGGCGGGAGCGCGCCCCCTCACCGTGAGCGCACGCCGTCGGCTCCCGTCCCCGTCCACGGGACGGGAGCCGACGGCCGGGCCGGACACCGGTGCGGCACCGGCCCCGGTCAGGGGAATCAGTCGAACAGGGCGCCCCCGAACTCCTCGGTCTCGGCGACGGCGTGCGCCCGGGTCTCACCCACGCGCTGCGGGGCGCGCCGGGGCGCCCGGTGCGGGGTCCGCCGGGGGCGCTGGGCGGGCACCTGGGCGGACAGCTGGCCGCTGGTCACCGTGTCCACCCGCACGGAGCCGAAGCCCTGGGCGGTGTACTTGCCCACACCGGTCAGCTCCAGCAGTTCCAGGAGGGTGGCGAAGGCGTCGGCGTGGCGGCGCTCGCCCCCGGCCAGGTCCAGCCTCAGCCCGCCGTGCCAGCCGAGCACGGTGCGGTTGTCGGCGTGCTGGTGCTCGGCCAGCCGCACCTCCTCGCCGGGCAGGGGTTCGCGGCGTACCAGGGCCAGTCCGCCGAACACCAGCTCCAGCCAGGGCTCGGCCAGGGCGGACCGCGCGAACCGGGCCACCGCGCCCACGGCCCCGCTGCCGCCGACGATCCCGCCGCCCGAACGGTGCACGGCGCCGAAGAGGCGCCGCGGAGTGGGCCAGATGTGCGGAATGCGCTCACCCGCGGCGTCGCGGGTGGTCATGACGATGGGGGTCCGGCTGCGCACCGCGGCCGAGCGCACCGCGGACGGGCCGCGCGGCTCGGTGAGCATCTCGGTGTAGGTGCGCTCGAAGGTCCGGGTGACCGAGAGGGGCACCAATAGGTGGTCACCGATCCGCTGGGGGTCGCCGACCAGTTCCTCCGGCACCAGCGGGGGCGGGGCGTCATCGTCCAGCCAGGTGAGCGTCCAGTGGTGCAGCCGGTCGCCCAGGGGCGAGGGCCACCCGTTCATGGCCCACCGCTTGGCGGCCGTGTGCTCCTCCTGGGACTGGGGCCACCAGCGGTTGAGCAGTCCGTGGCAGTCCTCGGGCCGGATCGGCCGCGCCGTGTCCACCAGATCCCGCAGGATCACGGTCCACCGCATCGGCACGGGCACCACCCCTTCACTCGGTCGCGGCGGCGATCAGGTGCGCGCCGCCGAGGACTCCTCTCGGACAGTGCCGAGCCCTCGGGACACGCGCGGCCCCGGCCCCGTGGCTCAGGCCTCGGCCATCTCCAGCAGGCGCAACACGGTGCGCCAGTTGCGGCCGGTCACCGACCCGTCGACGTGTCGGGCCACGAGGTCGGGGAGCCTGGCGTGTCTGAGCCCCAGTTCGTGGTGGGTGTAGACCTGGCCGCCCACCACCGCCATGCGCTCGCGCGGGTGGGCGGACAGGTCGAGCGCGGCCAGTCCCGCGGCGTCCACGTCGCCGGAGCAGAACAGGACGAGGAACTTGGCCGGGTCGGGGACGGGGAGGGGGTTGGCCTCCACCGCGGCGCGCAACTGTCCGGCGGTGCGCACCACGGTCGGCACGTCGAGCCCGAGTTCAGCGTCGACGGCGCCTCGCACCCGCCGGGCCACGGCGTCGGGACTGGTCCCCTCGGCGGTGAACACCGCGTTGCCGCTCTGGAGGTGGGTGGCCACGTCGCCGTAGCCGAGCCTGGTGAGTAGGGAGCGCAGGTCGGCCATGGCGACGCGGCGGTGCGCGCCGAGATTGATTCCGCGCAGCAGCGCGACATACCTGGTCATGTCAGCCATTGTGCCGAGACGGAGAAGGGGCGCACAAGTGTTCGATCACGGTTGTGGACAACCCGCCGCGACGCTGCCGACGGCGGGCCCGCCCGTACCCGACCGCAGCGGACGCACCGGCCCCGCGCCACGGCCCCGCGGACGCGTCGGCCCCGCGGTCTCCGGCACGTCCCCGCGGACTCCGGCGGGCGCCGCGGGTGCGTACGCTGGCACGCGTAGGCGCGGCTCCCTGGCCGCCGCGCAGACGTGAACCGCACCACGACCCCGGAGACGCCGTGCCGCGCCTGAGCCACACCTTCGACATCACCGCAGTGGACAGGGAGGTGGTCGAGCGGATCGTCGCCGCCCTGCACGAGGTCGCCCGGAGCTGCCGTTTCGACGGCCGCGGCTGGCTGCTGACCCCTGACGCGCAGGCACAGGCCCGCCTCGAACAGCGGGCCGACGAACTCGGGCTGCTCGACGGCGAGGAGGCCCGGCGGCTGCGCGAGGAGCAACGCCGCGCCGCCGAGGATCTGCGCGGGGGCGGCGCCGACACACCCGCCGAGGCCGACGAGCTGGCCGTGGCGGCCAGCCAGCCCGCCCTCCAACTGCAAAGGGGGCGCCACCTCGCGCCCCGCAGCCACTACCTCATCGCCGAACTGTCCCCCGAGGGCGTCCCGCTCGACCCCGCCGACGACGAGGAGAAGGGCTGGAGCGGCACGGGTCTGACCCTCGTCTCCTGGGACGAGGCGGGCACCACCTCCGCCGAGTTCGCCATGCCCGACACCGTCGGCACGCAGGAGGACCCCGTGACGTGGGGGACCTTCACCCACGACGCCCCCGCCGGACTGCTCACCTGGAAAGCACGGGTGCGGCTGCCCGGACGCGGCGCCTGGCTGCGGTCGGCCGAGGGCACCCTGGAGGTGGACACGGGCGCCTGGTACGAGGCCGCCGCGCGGGGCCGGGACACTCCCCCCGCCCGGGTGCGGGCCACGCACTCCCTGGCCGAGGTCACCGCCTGGCTGTCCCCCTCCGTCTCCGCCGACGGCCGCTGGGCGGTGGAGGCCGTGCTCGACGTGCGCGGCCGCGGCGTGTTCCGCCCGGTGGTGGCGGCGGCCTTCTGGGCGTTCACCGCCTCCTTCCGCAGGGAGGACAGGCGCAAAACCCGGCAGGGGGGCGGGGAGCCGACCACGCGGGAGCTCCTGGACCGGACCGCCCGTGACTGGGACCGCGTCGCCCGCAACGCGCCCCGGATCCCGGAGCTGCTGCACGAGGCGGCCCGGGCCCTGGCCGAGGCGCCCGACAGGGACTGACTCCCCCCGGCTCCCTCACCCGGGTCCCTCACTCCGGCCCCGCCTCTCCGGCCCGGCCACCGGGCCCGTCCACCCGGACCCCCTCGCCCCGGAGCCGCCGTTCAGTCCCGCTCGGCGCCCCACCCGGTCAGGGAGCGCACCCGCAGCTCGGTGAAGCGCGCGGTGTCGCGCTCCGGCGAGAGCAGGCTGCCCACGACCGCGCACGCGAAGCCGAACGGCACCGCCAGCATCGCCGGGTTCTCCATCGGGAAGAGCTGGATGTCGATCCAGGCGGGCAGTACCGACAGGTTCTCCCCCGTGACGGGGTCGGTCCTGCCCGACATCACAGGGGACAGCAGCATGAGCAGCAGGGTGGCGGACAGACCGCCGTAGACGCCCCACTCCACGCCCCTGGTGTTGAAGCGGCGCCAGAACATGGTGAGCACGATGACCGGCAGGTTGGCCGCGGCCGCGATGGCGAAGGCCAGCCCCACGAGGAAGGCCACGTTCATGTCCTGGGCCCGCACGGCCAGCACGATGGCCACGGCGCCGACCAGGCAGGCGGAGAGACGCGCCACACCCACCTCCTGCGACTCCCGGGGCCTGCCCCACATGAGGACGTGGCCGAACAGGTCGTGCGCGATCGAGGAGGACGAGGCCAGGGTGAGGCTGGCGATGACGGCGAGGATGGTGGCCAGCGCGACCGCCGAGATCAGCGCGAGCAGCACGGCCGCGCCCGCCGGACCGGCGGTCAGCCGTCCCACCTCCTCGGCGAGCATCGGCACCGCGGTGTTGCCCGAGGGGTCCATGGCCGCGATGCGTTCGGAGCCGACCAGCGCCGCGGCGCCGAAGCCCAGGGCCAGCGTCATGAGGTAGAAGGCTCCGACCATGACGATCGTGCGGTTGACCGACGAGCGCGCCGCCCGGCCGTCGGGCACGGTGTAGAAGCGGATGAGGATGTGCGGCAGCGCCACCGTGCCCAGCACCAGGGCCAGCCCGAGGCTGATGAGGTCGAGCTTGTTGAACAGGGTCCGGGCGGGGTCGCCCGGCACCTCCACCCCGAAGCGCAGCCCCGGTTCCAGGAAGGCCTGTCCGTGCCCGCTGGCCTCGGCGGCCCCGCCGAGCAGGGCGCGCGGGTCGAAGGAGAACAGGGCCAGCACCAGGGCGGTGAGCAGCCCGGTGGCGGCCAGCAGCGCGACCGCCTTGATGATCTGGAGCCAGGTGGCCGCCTTCATTCCGCCGTACATGACGTAGACGATCATGAGCACGCCCACGAGCACGATCGCGCCGGTGCGGGCCTGCTCGGCGCTCATCCCCAGGAAGGTCCCTCCGTCGTGCAGGCCGAGCAGGACCGCGACCAGGGCTCCGGCACCGACCATCTGCGCGACCAGGTAGAACACGCACACGGTGACGGTGGAGACGGTGCAGGCCAGGCGCACCCGCATCCGGCGCATGCGGAAGGCGGGCAGGTCGGCCATGGTGAAGCGGCCGGTGTTGCGCACCAGCTGGGCCATCGGCAGCACCAGCAGCCAGGCCACCAGGAAGCCGATGGAGTAGAGGAAGCCGTCGTAGCCCTGGAGGGAGATCATTCCGGCGATGCCCAGGAAGGAGGCCGCGGACAGGTAGTCGCCGGTCAGGGCGAGCCCGTTCTGGGCGCTGGAGAAGCCGCGCCCGCCCGCGTAGAAGTCGACCGCTCCCCGGGTGGTGCGCCTGGCGCGGACCGTGATGGCGAGGGTGACCAGGACGAACAGGGCGCACAGACCCACCGTCCAGGCGTGCGCGACGCCGAACTGGCCCCCCAGCGCGCTGCCCAGGACGTCCAGGGGGCCGGCGGTCACGGCCGGGGCGGTGGACGCGGCCGGTCCGGCGGCCCCGGGCGGTTCCGTGACCGCCGCCACCCCGGCGAGCACCGGGGAGGTGCCGTCCCCCGTGACGGCACCTCCCGCGGCTGCCGCTGCGGCGGCGCTCACCGGCCCGCCGCCGTCCCGTCGGCGGCCTCCTCACCGCGGGCCTCCTCACGGATCTCCCGCGCGAGGGGATCCAGGAAGCGCTCGGAGAAACGGCCGAACGCCCAGGCGAGGGCGAACACCCACAGGAACTGCCCGATTCCCATGGCCAGCGCCACGTTCACCGAATCCGTGAGCGGCCTGCTCATGAAATCGCGGGCGTAGGCGGAGAGCAGAAGATAGGTCAGGTAACTGACCAGGAATGCCGATACCAGCAGCCCCGACTGGAACGCGAACCGCCTTCGGAGTTTCACGAAACGCGGGTCGACCGACACGCGCTCGCAGGCGCGCGTGCGTTCGGCCCGCGCGCGCCGGCGCTCCGCCGCGGACCGGGTTCCCCCCGGTCGCGGCCCCTCCCCCCGGACGCCGACACGCCCTCTGTGGACACCCTCCATGTACTCGACCACGGCACTCCCCCTGATCCCTCTCTCCGGACGCCGCTCCCCCACGGCGTCCGCCGTTCCCCGTGGGCGCGGCGCGGGCGCCGCCACGGGTCCGTCCGGATGGAACGGCCGAACTCGGCGCTTTCCCCCGGATGGGGCAATACCCTAGCGATGCGCCCGGCGCCGTGTTCGCCAAACGCACAAATCGGTTCTCGACAATGGCGCGGAAGCGGTTCGGGAAACAGACAAAGAACCGGAAGACAAACACCCAGTGCCATAACGGCCACTCGATCGCGGACCCCGCTTCGCCGTGCGCACCGCGGGACGCGCGCGCACCGGCGTCCGCGGACGCGGACGCCGCACCCGCGCGGACCCCCTGGTCACCCCGGGCACGCCCGCCGGAGGCGGGCGCACGCGCCCCCGAAACTTCGCTAGGCTTCGGGGCGACCCCGAACCCGTGACGGCACATCCGGCATGCAGCCGGTTTGCGCTTTCGTACAGGTGTATGATTAATGGGGTCCGCTCTGTTCACGCGATACCGAAGGGAAATCCCCGCCGTGGTCACCGAGGTCTTCACGCTCAAGTACTGCGATCCCCACGCCGTCAGCGAGGAGAAGGTCGAGGCGACTGAGGTCATCCAGTTCGCCTGGGAGGGTGTCGTCCGCGAGGTCGACGCGTGCGCCGACTGCTTCAAGGAGCACGAGGCCCGTCTGGAGCCCCTCGTCGACTACTCGCGTCCGGTGAAGAAGCGCCGCGTCACCAAGAAGGCCGCGTCCTCCTCGTCCTCCTCGTCCTCCGCGTCCGCTGAGGGCTCCGACGACTCCGACGACTCCGCGGACGGCGAGTCGAACTAGCCCGCGTCCCCGGGCGCGGACCGCCGCTCCCGGGAACGGCCTCATCGCGTCAACCGCGAGCGGGGGCCGACGACACCCCCCAGTGATCGTCGGCCCCCGCGTCTGTGTGCGGCTCCGGGCTGGAGCCGCGTGCTCAGTCCTGGCCTGCGAGCCGCGCGGGTCGCCCGCCGCTCCGGGCGCGGACGCACCGGAGCGCCCCGGCCACCGGCAGCCGGGCGTGCACGTACGGCCCGCCCTGCCCCTGCAGGCGCACGGACGCCCCCATGCGCCCCATGACGCGCATCATTCCCCTGTTGGCCAGTGTGGTCTCCGCCCGTACCTCGGCCAGACCCCAGTCGGCGGCCACGTCCGTCAGCACGCGGGCCAGGGCGGTGCCCACCCCGCGCCGCTGCCAGGCGTCCTCCACCAGGAAGGCGATCTCGCCCACGCCCGGGTCGGGGGTGTACATCAGGTGTCCGAGGGCGACGGGGTCCTGTTCGCCCAGCGGGCGCACCGCCAGGGTCAGGCCGCGCCCGGGGTCGCAGAACACCCGGAGCACGCGCGGGCTCGGTTGGCTCATGCCGGTGAGGTAGCGGCTGCGCACGGTCTCGGCGGAGCAGCGCCGGTGCAGCTCGCCCAGCGCGGGCGCGTCGGCCTCGTGCACCTGGCGCAGGGAGAGGTCCGCTCCCCCGGCGGTGCGCACGGTCCGGTCCTCGACCGCCGTCCTGACACGCCGCAGGCTCACCGCGGACCTCCTCGGGGGGAGTGGGAGTGGTGCCCCCGCCGCCGCGGAACGACGCTGTACCGCGGCGGCGGACACGCACCGACGTGACTCCAGGTTCGGTGCCGCGGGTTTCGGGGAGGTTAGCCGCTCGTTGAGTTCGCGAGGACGTTGGATGGCCCGCTCGTCACACCGCGCCCCTCCCGCTCAGGGGCGCCCCGAGACGAGCTCCCCGTCCTTCCAGACCGCCGCGACCTGGGGGACCCCGGGCCGGTAGGCGAGGTAGAGGTGGTTGGGCGCGTCCAGCAGGACCAGGTCGGCGCGCGCGCCGGGGGCCAGGTGGCCGACGTCGGTGCGTCGCAGGGCCCGCGCTCCCCCCGCGGTGGCCGCCCACACCGCCTCGTCGGGGGTCATGCCCATGTCGCGGACCGCGACCGCGACGCAGAAGGCCAGGCTGGAGGTGAAGCAGGAACCCGGGTTGCAGTCGCTGGCCAGGGCGACCAGGGCCCCGGCGTCCAGGAGCGCGCGGGCGTCCGGGTAAGGCTGACGGGTGGAGAAGTCCACCCCGGGCAGCAGGGTGGCGACCGTGGGCTCGGGGCGCGCGGCCGCCTGGGCCAGGGCGTCAACGTCCCCGGGCTCCAGGTGCGTGCAGTGGTCGACCGAGGCGGCGCCCAGTTCGACCGCCAGGCGCACGCCCGGCCCCGGGCCCAGCTGGTTGCCGTGCACGCGGGGCAGCAGGCCGCGCGCCGCCCCGGCGGCCAGGACCCGGCGGGAGGCGTCCTCGTCGAAGGCTCCGCGCTCGCAGAAGACGTCGATCCACCGGGCGTGCGGCGCGCAGGCGTCCAGCATGGGGCCCGTGACCAGGTCGACGTAGCCCTGGGGGTCGTCGGCGTACTCGGGGGCGACCACGTGCGCGCCCAGGAAGGTGACCTCGTCGGTGACACGGGCGGCCACGGCAAGGCAGCGCTCCTCGTCGGCGACGGTGAGCCCGTAACCGGATTTGACCTCCAGGGTGGTGGTGCCCTGGGCGCGGGCCTCGCTCGTCAGGCGCCGGGCGCCCGCGAGCAGGTCGGCGTCGGAGGCCCCGCGCGTGGCGGCCACGGTGGTGCGGATCCCGCCCGCCGAGTAGGGCTGTCCGCTCATCCGGGCGGCGAACTCCCGGCTGCGGTCGCCAGCGAAGACGATGTGGGAGTGGCTGTCGACGAACCCGGGGATGATGCAGCGACCCGCGGCGTCGATCCGCGCGTCGGCGGCGGGCGCCTGGGAGCGCGGGCCCGACCAGGCCACCCGACCCTCCTCGACCACCAGGGCGGCGTCGCGGACCTCTCCCACGGCCCCCCTGCCGCGGGAGGGGTCGTTGGTGACCAGGGTGGCGATGTCGTCGATGACGATGCTCCGGGGCACGTCGCTCACGTGAGGACCTCCTTGATGGCCGTGTCGAGTTCGCGCGCGGTGTCGGGAACCAGGGTGTGGACGCCGTCGCGGACGATCCAGCGCCCGTCGGCCATCACGTGCCGCACGTCGGCGGCGGTGGCGGCGAAGACGACGGCGTCGGCGGCCCGGGCGGGGTCGGCCCCGGCCAGACGGGTTCCGTCCAGGGGAACGTTGACCAGGTCGGCCCGGGCCCCGAGGGCCAGGACACCGGCGTCGGGCGCCTCGCGCGAGGGTTCCCGTGGTTCTCCTCCACGAAGTACAGGACCTTCGGAATCGCCGGGGGACACTGAACGGGGAATCATGGACGGGACAAGGGCCCCGAGTTCGCGGGTCCAGCCCAGGCTGGCGTGCCCGTGCGCGGTGGCGGCGCGCAGCAGCTCCCCTGCGCCCAGGGTGCCGCGCCGGTGGGTGCGCAGGCGCTCGTGGAGTTCGACCGCCCTGGCCTCCTCGAACATGTCGGTCAGGGCGTGCTGGTCGGTGCCCAGGCTGAGCGGGGCGGGCAGCAGGTCGCCGGTGCGCGGCAGGCCGTCGGCCAGGTCGCGCTCGGTCGTGGGACACAGGCACACCGTGGACCCCGCCGCGCGGACGGCCGCGACGTCGGCGTCGCTCAGGTGGGTGGCGTGCACCAGGCTCGTGCGCGCGGTGAGCGCGCCCGCGTCGGCGAGCACGGCCGCGGGGGTGCGGCCGTAGGCGGCCAGGCAGGCGGCGTTCTCGGCGGGCTGCTCGGAGAGGTGCACGTGCAGTGGGAGGTCGCGCCCGGCGGCGAACGCGGCGAGGCCGGGGAGGGACCCGGCGGGGACCGCGCGCACCGAGTGGGCGGCCGCTCCCGTGCGCGCGTGACCGCCCTCGGGGCCGAACGCGGCGGCGCGCTCGGCCCACCCGTCCACGTCCCCGTCGCCGAACCGCAGCTGGGGACCGGCCAGCGGTTGGTGGACGCCGCGCCCGTCCAGCCCGCCGGACAGGTAGCACACGTCCAGCAGGGTGATCCGGATCCCCGCGTCGGCCGCCGCGGACGCCAGGGCGTGGCCCATGGCGTTGGGGTCGGCGTAGCGGGCTCCGCCGGGGGCGTGGTGCAGGTAGTGGAACTCGCCCACGCAGGTGATCCCGGCCAGGGCCATCTCGGCGTAGACCGCCCGGGCGAGGCGGTGGTAGGTGTCGGGCTCCAGTCGCTCCGCCACGCGGTACATGGTCTCGCGCCAGGTCCAGAAGGATCCGCCACCGGCGTGGGTGCGTCCCCGCAGCGCCCGGTGGAAGGCGTGGGAGTGGGCGTTGGCGAGCCCGGGCAGGGTGAGGCCGGAAAGGGTCTCGGCGTCCCCGGGGCGTCGCGTTCCGGCCGTCACCGAGGTGATCCGGCCGTCGGCCACCTCCACGAGCACGCCGTGCTCGGGGGCGCCGTCCTCGGCGCCGGTCCACGCCCACTCGCACCACAGGCGGCGCACTCCCGGCACCGCCGCGCGCCCACGCGCCCGGACCTTCGAGCGGGGCGGGGCGTCCTTCGCGCACGTGCCGGACACGGGCCCGCCCGAGGCGGGCTCGGCGGAGGCGGACGCGGCGGAGGCGGACGCGGCGGAGGCGGGCCCGCCCGAGGCGGAGGCGGCGGAGGCGGGCTCGGCGGAAGCATAGCCGCCCGTGCGCGCGCCGTTCACCTCGGACACGGCGGTCACCGGTCCCCCTCCCGCACGGGGCGGGCAAGCAGGTCCTGGAGCACGTCGGCCAGGGCGAGCACCCCGGCGTGGCAGTCCTCGGGGCGGGCCCGCTCCTCGGGGGAGTGCGACACCCCGGTCGGGTTGCGCACGTACAGCATCGCGGTGGGCACGTGCGCGGCGAGTACCCCGGCGTCGTGTCCGGCCCCGGTCGGCAGCACCGGCACCCGGGGGTCGGGGGCGCGGTCGGCGACCACGGCGGCCAGGCGGTCGCGCAGACCGTGCGCGAACGACACGAGCGGGGTCAGGGACTCGTTGGCCGTCGCGCAGTCCACCCCGTGCTCGCGCGAGGCCCTCTCGGCGGCCTCGCGCACTCCGGCCACGACCGCGCCGAGTGCGGCCTCGTCAGCGGCGCGGGCGTCCAGCCAGGCGCTGACCAGGGACGGAATCGCGTTCGTACCGTTGGGGCTGACCAGGGCCCTGGCGACGGTGGCGCGTGCACCGTGCTCCTCGGCCAGCGCGCGGGCCGCCAGGATCGTGTGCGCGAACGGCAGCATGGGGTCGCTGCGGTCGTCCAGGCGGGTGGTCCCCGCGTGGTCGGCGCGGCCGGTGAAGTCCATCCGCCAGCGCCCGTGCGGCCAGATCGCGCTGGCCACGCCCACCGGGTGGGCGGTCTCCTCCAGGGCGCGGCCCTGCTCCACGTGCAGTTCCACGAACACGTCCAGGTCCGCCAGCGCCGCGGGGTCGGCGCCGATCGCGTCGGGGTCGTGCCCGGCGGCCTCCATGGCCCGGGCCCAGGTGGTCCCGGAGGCGTCGGTGAGGCCGCGCGCCCGCTCGGGGGAGATCTCCCCGGCGCTCAGGCGGCTGCCCAGGCAGGGGACGCCGAACCGGCCGCCCTCCTCCTCGGCGAACACCGTGACGGCCAGCGGCCGGGCGGGGGTCAGCCCGCGCCGCCGCAGCTCGTCCACGGCGGCCAGGGCGCTGGCCACGCCGAGGGGGCCGTCGAAGGCCCCGCCGTCGGGGACCGAGTCCAGGTGGGAGCCGGTGGCCACCGCGCCCGGTCCGGGGGCGCCCCACCAGGCCCACAGGTTGCCGTTGCGGTCGGCGCGCACGTCCAGGCCCCGCGCGGCGGCGGCCTCGGTGAACCAGGCGCGGGCGTCGGCGTCGGCGCCGTTCCAGGCGTGGCGGCGGTAGCCGCCGCTGCCCGGGTCGCGGCCCACGGGTGCCAGGTCGGCCCACAGGCGGTCGAAGGCCCCGGGGTCGGGGACGGTGCGGTGGTCGCTCACAGGGTGCTCCCCCACGTCGGAACGGATGGTCGTGCGCGCGGCCGGCGCCCGCCGGGGCACCCTCGGCGGGCGCCCCGGCGCGGTTCAGTCCTCCTCACGCATCGGGACGCGGATGCCGTGCTCTCGCGCGACGCGCTCGGCCTCGTCGTACCCGGCGTCCACGTGGCGGATGACGCCCATGGCGGGGTCGTTGGTGAGCACCCGCTCCAGCTTGGCGGCGGCCAGGTCGGTGCCGTCGGCGACGCTGACCTGACCGGCGTGCAGCGAGCGGCCCATGCCCACTCCCCCGCCGTGGTGGATGGACACCCACGAGGCACCGGACGAGGTGTTGACCAGGGCGTTGAGCAGAGGCCAGTCGGCGATGGCGTCGGAGCCGTCCCTCATCCCCTCGGTCTCGCGGTAGGGGGAGGCCACCGAGCCGGTGTCCAGGTGGTCTCGGCCGATGGCCAGTGGCGCGGAGACCTCGCCGGAGGCCACCAGTTCGTTGAAGCGCGCCCCGGCGGCGGCCCGCTCGCCCTGGCCGAGCCAGCAGATGCGGGCGGGCAGCCCCTGGAAGGCGACCCGCTCCCCCGCCATGCGGATCCACCGGGCCAGGTGCTCGTTGTCGGGGAACAGGTCCAGGACCGCCCGGTCGGTGCGGGCGATGTCGGCGGGGTCGCCGGACAGCGCCGCCCACCGGAACGGCCCCTTCCCCTCGCAGAACAGGGGCCGGATGTAGGCGGGGACGAACCCGGGGAAGTCGAAGGCGCGGGCGAAGCCGCCGCTGCGGGCCTCGTCGCGGATGGAGTTGCCGTAGTCGAAGACCTCGGCGCCCGCGTCCTGGAAGCCCACCATGGCCTCCACGTGCACGGCCATGGACTCCCGGGCCCGGTCGGTGAACTCCTCGGGCCTGGCCGCGGCCAGGTCCCGCCAGTCCTCGAAGGCCACCCCGGCGGGCAGGTAGGAGAGGGGGTCGTGGGCGGAGGTCTGGTCGGTGACCACGTCGATCGGTGCGCCGCGCGAGAGCAGCTCGGGCAGGACCTCGGCGGCGTTGCCGAGCACCCCGACCGACAGCGGGCGGCGCTCGTCGCGCGCACGCACGGCCAGTTCCAGGGCGTGGTCGAGGCTGTCGGCGCGCACGTCCAGGTAGCGGTGCTCGATGCGGCGTTCGATGCGGCTGGGATCGCACTCGACCACGATCGCGACGCCGTCGTTCATGGTCACGGCCAGCGGCTGGGCGCCGCCCATGCCGCCGAGCCCGGCGGTGAGGGTGATGGTCCCGGCCAGGGTTCCACCGCTGTGCCTGCCCGAACCGCTCAGTTTCGCCGCCACGGCGGAGAAGGTCTCGTAGGTGCCCTGGAGGATGCCCTGGGTGCCGATGTAGATCCACGAACCGGCGGTCATCTGCCCGTACATGGTCAGGCCCTGAGCCTCCAGGCGACGGAACTCGGGCCAGTTCGCCCAGTCCCCCACCAGGTTGCTGTTGGCGATGAGCACGCGGGGCGCCCACTCGTGGGTGCGCATGACGCCGACCGGGCGGCCCGACTGCACCAGCAGGGTCTCGTCGCCCTCCAGCCCGCGCAGGGCCGCGGTGATGCGGTCGAAGCTGCGCCAGTCGCGCGCCGCCTTGCCCGTGCCGCCGTAGACCACCAGCTCCTCGGGGCGTTCGGCGACCTCCGGGTCGAGGTTGTTGTGGAACATGCGCAGGGCGGCCTCCTGCTGCCACCCCTTCGCGGACAGGGTGGTGCCGCGCGCGGCGCGGACGGTACGTGGACTGCTCACGCGGTCTCCTCGCGGAACTGGTTGCTGGTCGGGTCGTGTTCGGGCGTCGGTGGGGTTCTGGAGGATCCGAAGGTTCCCGCCTCTGGGGACGCCCGGACCCGGGGCGGAGCGAAGTCCCCAGGAGGCGCTGTTCAGGCCAGGGGAACGACGGACTCGGCGGCCCCGACCACGGAGCCGTCGGTGATCAGGTCGGCGACGGCGGCGATCTCGGGGGCCAGGTGGCGGTCGGGTCCGGGGCCGGAGACCCTCTCCCGGACGGTGCGCAGCACGGCGCCGGTGGCGGGGCCGGGCTCCAGCGGCGAGCGCAGGTCCAGGGCGCGGGCGGCGGTGAGCAGCTCCACCGCCAGCACGCTGGTCAGTCCGTCCACGGCGCGGCGCAGCTTGCGGGCGGCCGACCAGCCCATGGACACGTGGTCCTCCTGCATGGCCGAGCTGGGGATGGAGTCGACACTGGCGGGCACGGCCAGGCGCTTGAGCTCGGAGACGACGGCGGCCTGCGTGTACTGGGCGATCATGTGCCCGGAGTCCACGCCGGGGTCGTCGGCCAGGAAGGCGGGCAGGCCGTGGGAGCGGGACACGTCGAGCATGCGGTCGGTGCGCCGCTCGGCGATGGAGGCGGTGTCGGCGACGGCGATGGCCAGGAAGTCGAGCACGTAGGCCACGGGCGCGCCGTGGAAGTTGCCGTTGGACTCCACCCGGCCGTCGTCCAGGACCACGGGGTTGTCGATGACGCTGTCGAGTTCGCGCCCGGCCACCAGCAGCGCGTGGGCGAGGGTGTCGCGGGCGGCGCCGGCCACCTGCGGGGCGCAGCGCAGCGAGTAGGCGTCCTGGACGCGGTTGCAGTCGGGGCCGCGGTGGGAGGCGACGATGGGCGAGGAGTCGAGCAGGGCGCGCAGGTTGGCCGCGGAGGCGGCCTGGCCGGGGTGGGGGCGCAGTCGCTGGAGTTCCTCGGCGAAGACGCGGTCGGTGCCCAGCAGTGCCTCGACGCTCATGGCGGCGGTGATGTCGGCGACCTTGAGCAGGCGCTGCAGGTCCATGCAGGCCAGCACGAGCATGCCGAGCATGCCGTCGGTGCCGTTGATCAGCGCCAGGCCCTCCTTGGCGCCCAGCTCGACCGGCAGGATCCCGGCCTCGTGCAGGGCGGTGTAGGCGGGCACGTCCCGACCGGCGGCGTCGCGGACCCGTCCCTCGCCCATCAGGGCCAGCGCCACGTGCGACAGCGGCGCCAGGTCACCGGAGCAGCCCAGGCTGCCGTACTCGTGCACGACCGGGGTGATCCGGGCGTTGAGCAGCGCGGCGAGGGTCTCGGCGGTGGTGACCTCCACACCGGTGTTGCCCGAGGCCAGGGTGCGCAGGCGCAGCAGCATCAGGGCGCGGACGACCTCGTCCTCCACCTCGGGTCCGGTCCCGGCGGCGTGCGAGCGGATGAGCGAACGCTGGAGGCGGGCCCGCAGGTCGGGGGCGATGTGGCGGGTGGCGAGCGCACCGAAGCCGGTGCTGACCCCGTAGGCGGGAACCTCGCCGCGGGCGAGCGACTCAACCCGTTCGCGGCCGTGGTGGAGGGCCTTGCGGGCCTGCTCGGACAGGGTGACACGGGCGCCGTGACGGGCCACGTCGAGGATCTGGGCCGGGGTGAGCGGCGCATCGCCGACGACGACGGAAGGAACTGCTGTGGACATGTCTCCCATTTGACCCCGCGCGTGGCCCCTGGTGAAGGGCTGACACGAGGGTTCCGTCTGGGATATCAGACACCTGGGTTGCTGTCTTTCGAACCCTCCACCTGGTCCACGGATGACCCGCACCTCGCACCGCAGCCGCGGCTCGTACCGCCATGACGATCTCGTCCATGCCCAGGTTGGCCCCCGGCGAAGGGGGCTGCTCGACGATCTCCCCGTTGCGGACAAAACGCGCCTGGCGCTCCAGCAGGGCCAGCAGATAGGCCTGGAGCGACTTGCCCGACCGCTTGGCCTCAACGGCCGGAATCTCTCTGACCTCGTCCGGAACATCCTTGACTCGAATAGCTCCCATGGAGCCATAGCAGCGCCAAAACCACATCGATGAACGAAGAAAAACCGTCCCTTTGGCGCCAGCAAGACGTCTTGTTGGAGTTTTCCGGCCAGCACGTCATGCGAGACAATCAGGGCATGAGCCTCGTTCCGGCGGCCACCCGCGCGCTGCGGCTGCTGCGCTTCCTGGCGACCCGCCCCGGGCCGGTGTCGGCCTCGGCGATCGCCGCCGAGCTGGGCGTGCCCCGCTCCAGCGTGTACCAGCTGCTGGAGGCCATGGCGCGGGAGGGCTTCGTGACCCACCTGCCCGAGGAGCGCCGCTGGGGCCTGGGCGTGGCGGCCTTCGAGATCGGCTCGGCCTACCTGCGCCACGACGGCGTCGAGCGCCTGGCCCGCCCGCTGCTGCACCAGCTCACCGAGGCCACCGGCGCCACCGCCCACCTGGGGGTGCTGCACGGAGCCGCCACCCTGTACCTGCTCAAGGAGCAGCCGCCGCACGCCCCGTCCCTGATCACCGGGGTGGGAGTGCGCCTGCCCGCGCACCTGACCGCGTCGGGGCGGGCCATGCTGGCCCGGCTGCCGCGCGCCCAGGTGCGCGCCCTGTACCCGGACGCGGCGGCCTTCACCACCCGCACCGGCCGGGGCCCGGCCTCGCCGGGCGAACTGCGCCGGGTGCTGGCCGAGGAGCAGCGCCAGGGCTGGTCGATCGAGGAGGGGCAGGTCACCGAGGGCTTCGTGTCGGTGGCGGCGGCGGCCTGCGACCACAACGGCCGCCCCGCCGCGGCGATCAGCCTGACGGTGCCCAGCGCGCGGCCGGTCACCCCGCAGGCGCTGGCCGGGCGGGTGCGCGACGCCGCGGCCGACCTGACCCGGCGCCTGGACGGTCGCGCCTCACCGTAGCGGCGGGGTCCGCTCCACGACCGAGGGCAGCGGGGCCGTGCGCTCCACCATCCGCAGGATCTTCTCCTTGAGGTCGGCGGGCACCTGCACGTAGAACTGCGTGGGCGCGTCCACCGCCTCCAGGTCCAGACTCTCGGCCGTCTCGGCCCAGCTGGGCAGCTCGGCGTCGGTGCGGTGGGTGTCCAGCACGAACTCGATGAAGTAGGTGAGCCTGCGCCCGCCGGTGTGCACCTCGCGGATGCGCCGGATCTCCGTCCAGGCGATGAACGTCCCCTCGCCGGGGAACCACCACTTGCGCTCCTGGAGGACCGTGACGCCGTCGCTGTCGGCGCTGATGCCCTGCCGGGTGATGCGCTGGGGCAGCCCGCGCAGCACGAACACGTTGCTCCCCGGGCCGACGAAGAGCATGACCAGGCCGGCGAAGGCCCACAGCGTCACCGAGCCGACCGTGGTCTCCTCACGCAGCACGTGCCAGAGCATCGACCCCAGGACCACCAGGAACCCCACCGTCAGGGCGGCGGAGAAGTAGACCGCGGTCATCCACATCCGCGTGTTGGGGCCGCGCAGGCTGACGTACCTGCGCAGGTGGGAGACGCTTTCGGGGGTTCGGGTCAGGTCCGAGGGAACGCCTCGGGGGGCGGCGGGGGCGTCCGCGGGTTCGGGGGAGGCCATACCCACCATTCTCCCCACTCCGGCGGGTGCTCCGTGCGCCGGATCCTCCGCGGCCGCGGAGAGGTCGGCCAAAGCACGGGTGGGAGCGGCCGGGGAGCGCTAGAGTCCGGTCCATGAGGCCGAACACGAGCGAGTACGACACCGAGCTGAGGTTGAACGGCGAGGTGATCGTCCTGGACGGGATGCCCTACCAGGGGCGCACCGTGCTTCCGGAGGGGCCGGACAGGTTCGCCTGCCTGGAGCGCTGGGCCAAGGGGGTGGCCGAGACCCTGGGGGAACCTGTGACCTGGCGCGCCGCGGAGAACGGGCGGCTGGCCGGACGCGGGACGGTGCAGCCCGGTCCCGGGGCTCAGAACCGCCGGGCGCTCTGAGCTCCGCACTTGGCGCACTGGAACTTACGGTCGTCGCCGAGTATCCAGTCGTGGTCGCCGCCGGTGGGGCACGTAGACATCGACACCATCTCCTCACAGGGGCTGTTCGGGTGCGTGCCGATCACTCTATTTCCCAAGAACCACACCAGTCCCGAGAATGAGAAGTTCGCTCTCGTATTCACGTACAGCTGGGGCGGCGGCCCCGGACACACGCGTGGGGCCCGTCGCGGTCGCGACGGGCCCCACGGAAGCCTGTGGGGGAAGGCCGGCTAGTTCTGCCTGGCCCTCATGTGAGCCTCGACGGCGGCGCGGTCGGCGCGCAGCTTGGCCAGGGCCTCATCGAGGATGAGCTTGCCCTCCTCCTCGCTGCGGCGCTCCTTCACGTACGCCAGGTGGGTCTTGTACGGCTCGGTGCGCGGCGGCGACGGGGGGTTCGCCTTGTCCTTGCCCGCGGGGAAGCCGCAGCGCGGGCAGTCCCACTCGTCGGGGACCAGCGCCTCGCTCGCGAAGCTGGGCACGACCTCGTGCAGGTTCGCGCAGTAGAACGGAACCCGGACGCGCGGAGCGGCCTCGCCCCGCTCGGCCTCGCCCATGGGACCGGCTCCGACACGGCTGCCACGAATGGCACTGCCACTACCCACGAAAAACTCCTTCGGCGAACTCGCTCACCGGTTCTCGGGCGAGCTTGACGGTGGACGGGGTGTGCCCGCGGGTCGCGGGCTACATGCCCCGGTTGATCAGCAGGCCGAGGATGACGATGGCGAGGATCCACACGACCCCGATCACGACGGTCATCCGGTCGAGGTTGCGCTCGACCACCGACGATCCGCCGAGCGAGGACGTGACGCCACCGCCGAACATGTCGGACAGACCGCCGCCCTTGCCCTTGTGCATGAGCACCAGGAGGACCAGCAGCACGCTGAGAAGCATCACGAGGATGGACAGACCGAGGATCACACGCTCACCCGTAGCTCGACCCCGAAGCGGGGGGTATGGACCGACCCCCGTTTCCCGTGCGCACCAGCGGTGACACCGGGCCGGTGCGGACACCTGGAAAGCAGGGGACCGGGGACAATTTCGGATTTTACCGTGCCCTTGGCAGCACGGGCGGGGAAACCGCGAGGCACGGAGAACCCCACAGCGAAGTCTAGCCCGACCCGGCGACCTGTCGGGCACCCCGCCCGTCACCATCGGGCATCGAAGCGTGACGGGCGGGGTCCGCGCGGCGGTTAGCGCTCGCCGAAGCGGATGATCTTCACGAACTCGTCGGCCTTGAGGCAGGCGCCGCCGACCAGGGCGCCGTCGACGTCCTCCTTGGCCATGATGCCGGGGGCGTTGTCGCCCTTGACCGAGCCGCCGTAGAGGACGCGCACCGCGCCCGCGACCTCCGGCGAGTACAGCTCGGCCAGGCGCGCGCGGACCGCCGAGCACACCTCCTGGGCGTCCTCGGGGGTGGCGACCTCGCCGGTGCCGATGGCCCACACGGGCTCGTAGGCGACGACGATCCTCTCGGCCTGCTCGGCCGGGACCTCCTTGAGGGCGCCGTCCAGCTGGGCCAGGACGTGCTCGACCTGCTGGCCCGCCTTGCGGACCTCCAGGCCCTCCCCCACGCACAGGATCGGGACGATGCCGTTGGCGAACGCCGCCTTGACCTTGGCGTTGACCAGGGCGTCGTCCTCGCGGTGGTACTCGCGGCGCTCGGAGTGGCCCACCAGCACGTAGGAGCAGTCCAGCTTAGCCAGCATGGAGCCGGAGATCTCGCCGGTGTAGGCGCCCTTCTCGTGCGCGGAGACGTCCTGGGCGCCGTAGACGATCTTGAGCTTGTCGCCGTCGACCAGCGTCTGGACGCTGCGCAGGTCCGTGAACGGCGGCAGGACGACGACCTCGGCCTTGTCGTAGTCCTTGTCGTTGAGCGCGAACGCCAGCTTCTGGACGAGCGCGATCGCCTCCAGGTGGTTGTTGTTCATCTTCCAGTTACCCGCGATGAGCGGCAGGCGCTGGGACATGTCGGCACTTCCTCGTGTGTGAAGGGGTACTTCGGGCTCAGAGTGCCCGCCAGTAGGCACCGGACGCGGGCTGGCCGGAAACGTTTCCGGTGTGACGCGTGGTCCTTGACCTGCGACGATCTTGTACTTGCAGCCGATGTCGACGCTCGAACCTGGCTATGGGTACAAGATCACGGCGGACAGGGCCGCGGCCACCGCGTGGGAACACACCCGGCTCGAACACCTGCTGGCGGACGCTCTTACTTCAGGGCGTCGATACCGGGCAGGTCCTTGCCCTCCAGGTACTCCAGGCTGGCGCCGCCGCCGGTGGAGATGTGGCCGAAGGCCGCCTCGTCGAAGCCCAGCGCGCGCACGGCCGCGGCGGAGTCGCCGCCGCCGACCACGGTGAAGGCGTCGGAGTCGACCAGGGCCTGGGCCAGCGCGCGGGTCCCCCCGGCGTAGGGCGCCATCTCGAACACGCCCATCGGGCCGTTCCAGAACACGGTCCGGGTGTCGGCCAGCTTCTCGGCGAAGAGCTCCTGGCTGCGGGGGCCGATGTCCAGGCCCATCCGGTCGGCCGGGATGGCCTCGATGTCGGCCACGTCGTGCGCGGCGTCGGGGGCGAACTTCTCGGCGGCCACGACGTCCACCGGCAGGACGATCTCCACGCCCTCGCGCTCGGCGCGCTCCAGGTAGCCCTTGACGGTGTCGATCTGGTCGGCCTCCAGCAGGCTGGAGCCGACCTCGTAGCCCTGGGCCTTGAGGAAGGTGAAGACCATGCCGCCGCCGATGAGCAGGCGGTCGGCGGTGCCCAGCAGGTTGTCGATGACGCCGAGCTTGTCGGAGACCTTGGACCCGCCCAGGACCACGGCGTAGGGGCGCTGGGGGTCGCCGGTGAGCCTGCGGAGCACCTCGACCTCGTTCAGCACCAGGCCGCCGACGGCGTGCGGCAGCCTGCCGGGCAGGTCGTAGACGCTGGCGTGCCTGCGGTGCACGGCGCCGAAGGCGTCGCCCACGTACAGGTCGGCGAGCTGGGCGAAGCGGTCGGCGAGCTCCCCGCGCTCGGCGTCGTCCTTGCTGGTCTCCCCCGGCTCGAAGCGCACGTTCTCCAGCAGGGCGACCTGGCCGTCCGCCAGGGCGGCGGAGGTGGCGCGGGCGGACTCCCCCGCGGTGTCGGAGGCGAAGGCCACCTCGGTGCCGAGCAGTTCGCCCAGGCGGGCGGCCACCGGGCGCAGCGAGTAGCGGGGGTCCGGGGCGCCCTTGGGGCGGCCCAGGTGGGCGGCGACGATCACGCGGGCACCGCGCTCGCGCAGCGCGGAGATGGTGGGCACGGCCGCGCGGATGCGCCCGTCGTCGGTGATCCGGTCGCCGTCCAGGGGCACGTTCAGGTCGGCCCGGACGAACACGCGCCTGCCGGAGACGTCGAGGTCGTCGATCGTCCGCATGCTGGGTCTCCTCTTGGAATGTGGGATGTGGCGGTCCCGGGCGGTGGGGCCGGGAGGAGCGCGTACGACGGCACCCCTCCGCGCGCACTGCGGGCGAAGGGGTGCCGTCTCACGCGCCGGTGGCCATGAGGGCCGTGGACGCTACAGGCCGGAGCCGACCAGCTTGGCCAGGTCGACCAGGCGGTTGGAGTAGCCCCACTCGTTGTCGTACCAGCCGACGATCTTGACCTGGTTGCCGAAGGCCATGGTCAGCTTGGAGTCGAAGGTGCACGAGGGCGAGGTGCCGACGATGTCGGAGGAGACGATCTCGTCCTCGGTGTAGACGAGCACGTCCTTGAGCGGACCCTCGGCGGCGGCCTTGAACGCGGCGTTGACCTCGTCCTTGGTGACCTCGCGCTCCAGGGTGACGACCAGGTCGGTCACGGAGCCGTCGGGCACGGGGACGCGCATGGCCATGCCGTCCAGCTTGCCCTGGAGCTCCGGGATGACCAGCGCGGTGGCCTTGGCGGCACCGGTGGTGGTCGGGATGATGTTCTGCGCGGCCGCGCGGGCGCGACGCAGGTCCTTGTGCGGGAAGTCCAGGATGACCTGGTCGTTGGTGTAGGCGTGGACCGTGGTCATCAGGCCCTGCTTGACGCCGAAGCTGTCCAGGAGGACCTTGGCCATCGGCGCGACGCAGTTGGTGGTGCAGGAGGCGTTGGAGATGACGTGGTGGTTGGCCGCGTCGTACTTGTCGTCGTTGACGCCCATGACGACGGTGAGGTCCTCGCCCTTGGCCGGGGCCGAGATGATGACCTTCTTGGCGCCCGCCTCGATGTGCTTCTTGGCGTCCTCGGCCTTGGTGAAGTGGCCGGTGGACTCGATGACCACGTCCACGTTCAGGTCCGACCAGGGCAGCTGGGCCGGGTCGCGCTGGGCCAGCACCTTGATGGTCTTGTCGCCCACGCGGATGAAGTCGTCGCCGACCTCGACGCCGCCCTCCAGGGTGCCGAGCACGGTGTCGTACTTGAGCAGGTGCGCGAGCGTCTTGGTGTCGGTGAGGTCGTTGACCGCGACGATTTCGATGTCGCTACCACCAGCGGCGACCGCGCGCCAGAAATTGCGGCCGATCCTGCCGAAGCCGTTGACGCCTACACGGATGGTCACGGAACCAATCTCCTCATATATCGCACATCATTTCCACCCGGGCATTACCCCCGCCCCGAACGCCGTACTCCGGGGTCAACCGGTCGACTGCCATGAGCAGGTCCAACGCACACAGGGTGTTCACCACGAGCCTAGCGGAGCACCGGCGGGGAGCCGGTGCTGGGCCACGGCCGGGCCCGCGGGCCCGGTGGATTCGCGACCATCCTGGCACTGCGAGCCGGAGAGGTCTATACCATTTTCCGAAGTTATCCCCGAGTTTTCGCAGTTAACAAAGCCGAACATCGGTGTTACGGCGGCATCGTCCGGCGGCCGCGGGGAGGCTCCGGGTCAGGGGACCAGCATGTCCGGGGTCAGGTTGGCCTCGGTGCCCTCGATGCCCAGGTCGCTCGCGCGCTTGTCGGCCATGGCCAGCAGCCTGCGGATACGTCCGGCGATGGCGTCCTTGGTCAAGGGCGGGACGGACAGCTGGCCCAACTCCTCCAGGGAGGCCTGCTTGTGCGCCAGGCGCAGCTGACCCGCGGCCACCAGGTGCTTGGGGGCGTCCTCGCCCAGGATCTCCAGGGCCCGCTCCACGCGCGCGCCCGCGGCCACCGCCGCCCGCGCGCTGCGCCGCAGGTTCGCGTCGTCGAAGTTGGCCAGCCGGTTGGCGGTCGCGCGCACCTCCCGGCGCATCCGCCGCTCCTCCCAGGCCAGCACGCTCTGGTGCGCGCCCAGCAGGGTCAGCAGCGCGCCGATGGAGTCGCCGTCGCGGACCACCACCCGGTCCACGCCGCGCACCTCTCGCGCCTTGGCGTGCACCTTCAGCCGGCGCGCGGAGCCCACCAGTGCCAGCGCGGCCTCCGGGCCGGGGCAGGTCACCTCCAGCGACATCGACCGGCCCGGCTCGGTCAGGGAGCCGTGCGCGATGAACGCGCCCCGCCAGGCCGACTCGGCGTCGCAGGCGCCACCGGCCACCACGTGCCGGGGCAGGCCGCGCACCGGGCGGCCGTTGTTGTCCACCAGCCCCGTCTGCCGGGCCAGGGACTCGCCGTCCTTGATCACCCGGACCACGTACCGGTTGCCCTTGCGCAGGCCGCTCGGGGACAGCACGACCACCTCGGACTCGTGGCCGAAGACCTCGGAGATGTCCTTGCGCAGGCGGCGCGCGGCCGCACCCGTGTCGAGCTCGGCCTCGATCACGATGCGTCCGCCCACCAGGTGCAGGCCTCCGGTGAACCGCAGGATGGTGGACACCTCCGCCTTGCGGCAGCATGGCTTGAGAATGGTCAGCCGGCTCAACTCATCCTTCACCACGCCGGTCATCGCCATCGCTGAGGTCCTCCCCGTCACACAACCTGGCCCGGCACCACGCACTCGGCACCGGGGATGAGCCGCCGCGGCCCCGCCACGAGCGGCTTACTCCGTGGCAGACTACGTGACCAGGCGCTGGCTGCCGACCCCCGCACGGCGTGTTGCCCATCCGCCGACCAGCCGCGCCGCGCGCCCTGGGAGCCTTCGTGCCGGTGTGCGGCCAATTGCTCCCCACCTGTGAGGACGGCGTCCGGAACGGATGCCCGCGCGAGGCGGGGGCGTGGTCGTATCCGGTGTCCCGGGCCCCGTACGGCGGGGTGACGGTCGCCTCACCCGCGCTCCGCGGGCGGGGTTCCCGGTCCGGGTACCAGCCCGCCGGACCCTCAGCCCTCCAGGATCCTCTCGAAGGCCGCCGCGAGCCGGTCGGGGTCGTGGCGCGGCGTGCCGTCGTCACGGGACAGCTCCGCCAGCTCCAGGCGCCCGCCCAGCTCGCCGACCACCCGCACCAGGGGCTCGGGCTCGTCCACGGTCCCCCGGTCGGCGAGCACCACGTCCACCCCCAGCTTGGGCGCGTGTTCGCGCAGCACCTCCAGGTAGGTCTCGGGGCGGAAGCCGTCGGTCTCGCCCTGCTGCGGGGACAGGTTCAGGGCCACCATGCGCTTGGCGCGGGTGGTGACCAGGGCGTGCGCCAGGTCGGGGACCAGCAGGTGGGGCAGCACGCTGGTGAACCACGACCCGGGGCCGAACACCACCCAGTCGGCCTCGCGCACCGCCTTGACCGCCTGGGGGCTGGCGGGCGGGTCCTCGGGGATCAGCGAGATGGAGCGCACCTTGCCGCTGGTGCTGGCGCACGCCACCTGGCCGCGCACCGTGGTCAGCTCCTCGGGCCGCTCCGGGTCGATCCCCGACACCTCGGCGGCGATGTCCAGCGGCACCGACGACATCGGCAGCACCCTGCCGTGCGCGCCCAGCAGCTGGCCCACCCAGTCCAGGCCCGCCACGGAGTCGCCGAGCAGCTCCCACAGGGCCACGATCAGCAGGTTGCCGACCGCGTGGCCGTGCAGTTCGCCCTCGGAGCGGAAGCGGTGCTGGATCACCTCGCTCCAGGTGTGCCCCCACTCGTCGTCGCCGCACAGCGCGGCCAGCGCCATGCGCAGGTCGCCGGGGGGCAGGACGCCCAGTTCCCGGCGCAGGCGGCCGCTGGAGCCGCCGTCGTCGGCGACGGTGACGACCGCCGTCACGTCGGTGGTCACCCTGCGCAGGGCCGACAGGGAGGCGTGCAGGCCGTGCCCGCCCCCCAGCGCGACCACCCGGGGCGGGCGCCGCCCGTCACCGTCGGGTGCTGTGCTCTTCGCCATGGCTGTGGTCTGCCCCTCGTCCCATGTCCACCGGACGAATCGGACCGTACCACCGAGAACGGTGCACTGCGGGCAGGGCGCGTGTCGGGCGCCCGCGGGTCACTCCCGTCCGACGTCCCGGTGGACCACGTGCACGTCCACACCCTGGCCGCGCAGCCGGTCGGCGAACTGCTCGGCCATGGCCACGCTGCGGTGCTTGCCCCCGGTACAGCCCACCGCCAGCGTCATGTAGTGCTTGCCCTCGCGCTGGTACCCGGCGATGGTCAGCTTGAGGACGTCGGAGTAGGCCTCCAGCATCTCCTTGGCCCCGTCCTGGGCCAGGACGTAGTCGCGCACCGCGTCGTCGCGGCCGTTCATCGGCCGCAGCTCGGGCACCCAGTGGGGGTTGGGTAGGAAGCGGCAGTCCAGCACCAGGTCCGCGTCCACGGGCAGACCGTGCTTGAACCCGAAGGAGACCACGTTGGCGCGGGGGCGCGCCTCGTCACTCTCCCCGAAGAAGCCGATCACCCGGGCCTTGAGCTGGTGCACGTTGAGCTGGGAGGTGTCGATGACCAGGTCGGCCTCGCCGCGCACCGCCCGCAGGGTCTCGCGCTCGCGGTCGATGCCGTCGGTCAGGCGCCCGTCGCCCTGGAGGGGGTGTGGCCTGCGCACGCCCTCGAACCGGCGGACCAGGGCGTCGTCTCCGGCCTCCAGGTAGAGCACGCGCGCGGTGATGTCGCGCTTGCGCAGTTCCTCCACCGTGGACAGCAGGTCCTCGGTGAAGGCCAGCGAGCGCACGTCGACGACGACGGCGACCCGCGGCACCGCCCCGTGCGTGCGTCCGGCCAGCTCGATCATCGTCGGCAGCAGGCCGGGCGGCAGGTTGTCCACCACGAACCAGTCCAGGTCCTCCAGGGCCCTGGCCGCCGTGCTGCGGCCCGCACCGGACATGCCGGTGACGATGACCACCTCGGGTGGCAGTTCCCCGCCCAGTTCGACCGTCATGCGTCTCCTCCCCCGTCAGTGATGTGCTGTGCTGGTGCCCCGTCGCCCTGGCCCCCCGCTCCGGCGGGGCCGCCGGACAGGTGCGCGTGCACGGCCTCGGCCAGCTTGGGACCGATTCCGGGCACCGCCGCGATCTCCTCGGCCGTGGCCGAGGCGAGCCTGCGCACCGAGCCGAACGCCTTGATCAGGGCCGCCCTGCGGGACGGGCCCAGACCGGGCAGCTCGTCCAGGCTGCTGCCGGTCAGCGCCTTGGCGCGCTTGTGCCGGTGGTACTGGATGGCGAAGCGGTGGGCCTCGTCGCGCACCCGTTGGAGCAGGTAGAGCCCCTCGCCCGCGCGGGGCAGGATCACCGGGTCCTCGTCGCCGGGCAACCACACCTCCTCCAGGCGCTTGGCCAGACCGCACACGGCGACGTCCTCGATCCCGAGTTCGTCCAGGGCGCGGCGCGCCGCCTCGGCCTGGGGCCGGGCGCCGTCCACCACCACAAGGTTAGGCGGATAGGCGAACTTCCCGGGTGACGGCTCGTCGTCGCTTTGGTGACCACCGTGGTCGCCGGTCTCGCCCATGCGGGCGACCTCGCCGCTCCTGGCGCTCTCCTCCAGGTAGCGCCGGAAGCGCCGGTGGACGACCTCGTACATGGCCGCGACGTCGTGCTGCTCGCGGCCGCCCTCGCCGCTGCCGCGGACGGAGAAGCGGCGGTACTCGGACTTGCGGGCCAGGCCGTCCTCGAAGACGACCATGGAGGCCACCACGTGCTCGCCCTGGAGGTTGGAGATGTCGAAGCACTCGATGCGCAGCGGCGCCTCCGGCAGTTCCAGGGCCTCCTGGATCTCCTGGAGGGCGCGGCCGCGGGTGCTCAGGTCCCCGGCCCGGTGGGTCTTGTGCCGGGCCAGCGACTCGGCCGCGTTCTTGGCCACGGTCTCCATCAGGGACTTCTTGTCGCCCCGCTGGGGCACCCGCAGGTCCACCGAGGAACCGCGGTGCTCCGACAGCCAGGCGGCCATGGCGGCGGGGTCGGCGGGCTCGTGGGAGACCAGGACCTCGCGGGGGACGGCGGTGCCGGTCCCCCCGCTCTCGTCCTCGCCCCGGGCGGGGCCGTAGATCTGGCCGAGGAAGGTCGCGATCAGTTCGCCGGGGCCGTCGTCGGTCATCTTGTCCACCACGTAGCCGCGCTGGCCGCGGATGCGCCCGCCGCGCACGTGGAAGATCTGCACGGCCGCCTCCAGCGGGTCGTCGGCCATGGCGATGACGTCGCAGTCGGTGGAGTCGGGCAGGACGACGGCCTGCTTCTCCAGGGCGGCGCGCAGGGCCTCGATGTCGTCGCGGATGCGGGCGGCCCGCTCGTACTCCATCTCCCCGGCGGCCTCGCGCATCCGCCCCTCCAGCTCGCGCAGGAACCGGCCGGTGTCGCCCGCCAGGAAGGAGCAGAAGTCCTCGGCCAGGGCCCGGTGGTCCTCGGGCGAGGCCTTGCCGACGCAGGGGGCCACGCACTTGCCGATGTAGCCGAGCAGGCAGGGGCGGCCGCTGTTGCGGGCGCCGCGGAACACCCCCGGCGAGCAGGTGCGCACGGGGAAGACCCGCAGCAGCAGGTCCACGGTCTCACGGATGGCCCAGGCGTGGGAGTAGGGGCCGAAGTAGCGCACCCCCCTGCGTTTGGCGCCGCGCATGACCTGCACCCGGGGGAACTCCTCGTTGAGGGTGACCGCCAGGTAGGGGTAGCTCTTGTCGTCGCGGTACTTGACGTTGAACCGGGGGTCGTACTGCTTGATCCAGGAGTACTCCAGCTGGAGGGCCTCCACCTCGGTCCCGACGATCGTCCAGTCGACGTCGGCCGCGGTGGAGACCATCTGCTGCGTGCGCGGGTGCAGCCCGGCGAAGTCGCGGAAGTAGGAGGAGAGCCGGGACCGCAGGTTCTTGGCCTTGCCCACGTAGATCACGCGTCCCGAGGAGTCCCGGAACCGGTACACGCCCGGGTCGGTGGGGATCGATCCGGGCGCGGGGCGCAGGTGAGGAGTCGCAGCCATGGCCCCATTGTGGTAGGTCGGGGGGACATACGGCCAACCGAGCCCCGCGCGCCCCGTGCGTGGTGCGTCTCACCCCGCGGGCCCCCGCGCGCCGGGCCCGTCCTCCGGAAACACCGCCCGTGCCCGCGCGCCTCCGGTGCGGGTAAGCCAAACGTCACGATTGGGTATCCGCATGCTCTAGGTTGGGCGGGTACACAGGAACTTCCCGACATCGACGACAAGAGGGGGCCCTTCGTCGTGAGCCTGCCCCAATGGATCACGGTCGGCGTCACCGTCACGGTCGCGGTGCTGCTGGTCTTCGCCCTGCGCTGGGTACTCAAGCACAAGCTGGGCAAAGCCTGGCGGGTGTCCCAGTACGTGGTCCACCGCACGACCTACACGAGTTACGGCGCGGCCGCGGTGGTCGGCGCGAACCTGTCACTGCCCAGCCCCGCCAACGTGGACTGGGGCACGTACCAGGCCATCGACCACGCGATGAGCATCCTCATGATCGCGACGCTGACGGGCCTGGGCGTCAGCCTGGCCTACGCCGTCACGGACATGGTGCTGGCCCGGCTGTCGGTCGCCAACGGCGACGCCGACCGCAAGGCACGGCGCATCCAGACCCAGGTGCGGCTGCTGCGCCGGGTGATCACCTCGATCATCGTGGTGCTGGCGGTCGCCGCCATCCTGTTCACCTTCGACGAGGTCCGCGCGCTCGGCGCCGGGCTGCTGGCCTCCGCGGGCATCATCGGCATCGTCGCCGGTGTGGCCGCCCAGTCCACGCTGTCCAACCTGTTCGCCGGACTCCAGCTGGCCTTCAGCGACGCCCTGCGCATCGGCGACGTGGTCGTGGTCGAGGGCGAGTGGGGCCGGGTCGAGGAGCTGAGCCTGGTCAACGTCACCATCAAGATCTGGGACGAGCGCCGCCTGGTGGTGCCGGTGGCCAACTTCACCACGACCAGCTTCGAGAACTGGACCAAGCAGGGCACGGCGATCACCGCCAAGGTGGTGTTCCCGCTGGACTGGGAGGTCCCGATCGAGGAGCTGCGCGAGGAGACCGGCCGCCTGATCACCCGCAGCGACCACTGGGACGGACGCAGCTGGTCCTGCCAGGTCGTGGACATCTCCCCGACCGGCGAGGTGCTGGTGCGTGTGGTGGCCACCGCCGCCGACACCGGCCACCAGTGGGACATCGCCTGCGAGATCCGCGAGCACCTGATCGGCTGGCTGGTCAAGAACTACCCCGAGTCCCTGCCGCGCCACCGCACCCAGTTCCTGGCCGCCGACGACGAGGACGAGGCCGCCTACGCCGCCCAGTTCCCCACCTCGGCGTTCCGGCGCCACGAGCCCAACGGCGTCAGCGGCCCGCCCGGGGGCGACCCCGGCGAGGCCTGACCCCGACTGAGCCGCACACGCGACGGCGCCCGGAGCGGATCGCTCCGGGCGCCGTGGTGTCGCGGGCCTCAGTCCTCAGGAGGAGGGACCCTGGAGGACGATGTCGGTGCCCTCGACGGTGACCTCGAACGGCTCCAGCGGCTCCTGCGCCGGACCCACCAGCGCCTCCCCGGTGGAGATGTCGAACTCGCTGCCGTGGCACAGGCACCGGATGACCTCGTCCACCTCCTGGACGGTGCAGCCCGCGTGCGTGCACGAGGCGCCGAAGGCCCGGTACTGGCCCGCTTCGGGCTGGGTCACGACCAGTTTGCTGTTGCTGAAGACCGCCCCCGCCCCCTCGGGGACGTCGGTGGTCTGGCCGACCACCTGGCCGTAACGGACCTCCTGGGGCTTGGGCTCCTGTCCGCCGCAGGCGCTCACGGCGGTGACGGCCGCGGCCGTCCCCGCCGTCCCGAGCAGTCGGCGCCTGCTCATCCCGCACCCGCACGTCCTCTTACCGGCCACGACGAAACGCTCCTCACCTGCGCCGAAATATCACTACACAATGTAGTAGGTACGGCGGGGTGCCCGGGTTCCGGGGTGTGCGCGAGAACCCTCAGCCCTGCGGCGGATACGGGGGCGGCGTCGGGGAGTGCGGGCCCGCCGGGCCCACGTCGAGCACCACGGTCCCGGCGATCCGGTCGTGCAGTCCCTGCCGGTTGGGCCGGTTCCAGGCCGCCATCCCCCCGGTGAGCAGCGCCGTCACGGCCACCAGCACCCACCAGAACCAACCGATGGTGAAGAGCAGGAAGAACAGCAGGAAGGGCAGGGCCAGCAGCGCGGCACGCACCGTCAGGGCCGCGAGGGGCGGTGCGCCCAGGCTGCCGCTCCCGGCCTGGGGAGCGACCCTCAACCCGACGCGGCGCTTGCCCAGCGTCTGCTGCCAGCGGGAGAGGGCGAGGGTCTCGTAGCCGGTGTAGAGCAGGAAGAAGGTCACCGACAGGAAGAGCGGGTAGCGGTCGTTGATACCGGCGGTGCTGCCGGAGCCGACCGCCTGGACGCCCACCCAGGCCAGGGAGAGCACGAGCGCCAGCAGCAGCGCGGGCAGGGCGACCAGGAGCAGGTCGACACCGCGCGCGTACACCCGCGACCGCCAGGCGGCCAGGGGGTAGAGCCGCTCCACGGGTTCGGAGCCCCGCGCGCCGGAAGGGACGCCCGCGTGGAAGCCGGTGTGAGCACTGGGGGGCTCCTGGTCTTCCGGGTGGGGCGGGGGCTGTGGGGTCCCCGGAGGCGTTGGCCCGCTGTGGTCCGGTTGGGGAGGGACGTTCATCTGAATCCTTCCGAAGAAACTCTGGCCTTCAGGCCAGGGAGGAATCGGACTCCCGCGGAGCAGGACGGGAAACGCTGGTCCGCCCCGGGCGGATCACCGCCCACCAGAATCACCGAACCCGCGAACCAACGCTCGAACCGCTGCTCGCCTGACTCGCGTCGACTCGGACGAGAACCACGTCCGGGCCGTCCTACCGCCGGGCTGGCGGAAGATGTCTGTGGAGCTGATGTAAGACCGATGGGCGGCACCCCGTCCCCCGCCGTCAGTTCGGGTCGGCAACCGGCAATGAAGCAGAAAGCTCAACCCGCGAGGGAAGAAACTCCCTGTTTCAGCCGGGAGAGACGTCAAGAGCTGGCCAACCTCCAGGGCGGGTCATCGGAGTCGCGCGGGGGTCGGGCGCGGACGCGGCGCCGGAGGCGGGAAGCCGCCGGGCGGGACGCGGACACGTCCGACTCTACTCAGGCAGGACACGTGTCGCGAACCCGCCAACCCGATGTGGTCTCAGACGGCCCCGCGCCCCGCCCCGGAGGCCGGGACGGGGCGCGGCGGAACCGCCTGGCGCGGCTCAGAGCATCTTGGCCAGGAACCGCCCGGTGTAGGACTCGGCCACCGCGGCGACCTCCTCCGGGGTCCCCTGCGCGACCACGCTGCCGCCGCCGGAGCCGCCCTCGGGACCCATGTCGACGACGTGGTCGGCCGTCTTGATGACGTCGAGGTTGTGCTCGATGACGATCACCGTGTTGCCGGTGTCGGTCAGCCGGTTGAGCACGCCCAGCAGCTTGCGGATGTCCTCGAAGTGCAGGCCGGTCGTGGGCTCGTCGAGCACGTACACCGTCCGCCCGGTGGAGCGGCGCTGGAGCTCGGCGGCGAGCTTGACCCGCTGCGCCTCACCGCCCGACAGCGTGGTGGCGGGCTGGCCCAGCCGCACGTAGCCCAGGCCCACGTCGGCCAGGGTCTGGAGGTGGCGGCGGATGGCGTTGATCGGCTCGAAGAACTCCAGGGCCTCCGAGATCGGCATGTTGAGGACCTCGGAGATGTTCTTGCCCTTGTAGCGGACCTGGAGGGTCTCCCGGTTGTACCGGGCGCCGTGGCACACCTCGCAGGGCACGTAGACGTCGGGCAGGAACTGCATCTCGATCTTGAGCGTGCCGTCGCCGGAGCATGCCTCGCAGCGGCCGCCCTTGACGTTGAAGGAGAACCGGCCCGGCTGGTAGCCGCGCGTCTTGGCGTCGGTGGTCTGCGCGAACAGCTTGCGGATGTGGTCGAAGACCCCCGAGTAGGTGGCCGGGTTGGAGCGCGGGGTCCGCCCGATGGGGCTCTGGTCCACGTGCACGACCTTGTCGACCTTGTTCGTGCCGTTGACCCGCAGGTGGCGGCCGGGCACGTCGCGCGCCCCGTTGAGCTCCTTGGCCAGCGCCTTGTAGAGGATCTCGTTGACCAGGGTGGACTTGCCCGAGCCGGACACGCCGGTGACGGCGGTGAACACGCCCAGCGGGAAGGCGACGTCGATCCCGTGGAGGTTGTTCTCGCGCGCTCCCCGGACCACCAGCTCGTGTCCCCGGGTGAGGGGCCGGCGCTCGACGGGCACCTCGATGCCGCGCTTGCCGGACAGGTACTCGCCGGTGAGCGAGTCCTCGGAGGTGAGCAGCTCGTCCACGATCCCCGAGACCACGACGTGTCCGCCGTGCTCGCCCGCGCCGGGGCCGATGTCCACGACCCAGTCGGCGGCG
Source organism: Nocardiopsis deserti (assembly GCF_008638355.1). Classification (NCBI taxonomy): domain Bacteria; kingdom Bacillati; phylum Actinomycetota; class Actinomycetes; order Streptosporangiales; family Nocardiopsidaceae; genus Nocardiopsis; species Nocardiopsis deserti. The sequence continues at coordinate 100,605 of NZ_VWVS01000021.1, forward strand.
CGGATGGTGTCCTCGTCGTGTTCGACGACGATGAGCGTGTTACCGATGTCGCGCAGCCGCTGGAGGGTCTCCAACAGGCGCGCGTTGTCGCGCTGGTGCAGGCCGATGGAGGGCTCGTCCAGCACGTACAGCACGCCCACCAGGCCGGAGCCGATCTGGGTGGCCAGGCGGATGCGCTGGGCCTCCCCGCCCGAGAGCGAGCCCGAGGAGCGCGCCAGGCTCAGGTAGTCCAGGCCGACGTCGAGCAGGAAGCCGAGCCGGGCGTTGATCTCCTTGAGCACCTGGGCGGCGATGACCGCGTCGCGGTCGGAGAGCGTGAGCGCGGCCAGGAAGGCCGCGCTGTCGCTGAGCGGCATCTGGGCGACCTCGGCGATGGACCTGCCGCCCACGGTCACCGCGAGCACGACCGGCTTGAGGCGCGTGCCCTCGCAGGTCGGGCAGGGCACCGTGCGCATGTACCCCTCCAGCCGTTCGCGGCCGTAGTCGCTCTCGGTCTCGGAGTGGCGGCGCTTGACCCAGGGGATGACGCCCTCGAACTCGGTGTAGTAGGAGCGGTTGCGTCCGTACCGGTTGCGGTAGCTGACGTGGACCTGGGTGTCGTGCCCCTCCAGCAGGGCCTTGCGCGCGCGGCGCGGCAGCCGCTCCCAGGGGGTGTCCAGGTCGAAGCCGATCGCCTCGCCCACCGCCTTGAGGATGCGCTCCCAGTAGCCGCTGTTGGGCCCGCCGGACCAGGGGCCGATGGCGCCCTCGGCCAGCGTCCTCTCGGGGTCGGGGACCAGCAGCTCGGGGTCGACCTCCATACGCGTGCCCAGGCCGGAGCACTCGGCGCAGGCACCGTAGGGGGCGTTGAAGGAGAACGAGCGCGGTTCGAGCTGCTCGAAGGACAGGTCGTCGTAGGGGCAGTACAGGTGCTCGGAGAAGACCTTCTCGCGGTCGGGGTCCCCGGCCTCCACGTCCACGAAGTCCAGGACGATGGTGCCCCCGGCGAGTTTGAGCGCCGTCTCCACCGAGTCGGTCAGGCGCCCGCGGGAGGAGGGCTTGACGCTGAGGCGGTCCACGACCACGGCGATGTCGTGCTTGTCGTAGCGGCCCAGCTTGGGCGCCTCGTCCAGGCGCACGGCCTGCCCGTCCACGACCGCGCGGGTGTAGCCCTTGGACTGGAGGTCCTTGAACAGCTCGACGTACTCGCCCTTGCGCCCGCGCACGACGGGGGCGAGCACCTGGAAGCGGGTGCCCTCCTCCATCTCCAGGACGCGGTCCACGATCTGCTGCGGGGTCTGGCGCGCGATCTCGCGGCGGCACTCGGGACAGTGCGGGACGCCGATGCGCGCCCACAGCAGCCGCAGGTAGTCGTAGACCTCGGTGATGGTGCCGACGGTCGAGCGGGGGTTGCGGCTGGTGGACTTCTGGTCGATGGACACCGCCGGGGACAGGCCCTCGATGAAGTCCACGTCCGGCTTGTCCATCTGCCCCAGGAACTGGCGGGCGTAGGCCGACAGGGACTCCACGTAGCGCCGCTGGCCCTCGGCGAAGATCGTGTCGAAGGCCAGCGATGACTTGCCCGAACCGGACAGGCCGGTGAACACGATCATGGAGTCGCGCGGCAGGTCCAGCGAGACGTCCTTGAGGTTGTGCTCCCGGGCTCCCCGGACTACCAGTTGTTCGACCATCGAGTGAGACATCCTTCGGCTCTGGCGCACAGGACGCGGACCCCGTCGCGTGACGTCGGCTGACCCGTGTGGAACTTCGCGTGCGGCGGTCGGGAGCCTCCCGGAGACCGCCCGGGCCCCGGAGGCGGGCCGCTGAGGAGAGGGGGGAGGACGCGCTCGCCTCCCGCCCGTCCAGCCTAACGACCACCGACGACGGTTTCTTCCACCTCGGAAAACGAGATGGCACCCCGGCGCCGGAGCGCTCAGGGTGCCACCACTATAGACGAACAGCTGTTCGAATCCGGCCGTTTTCCGGGATGTCCTCGACGGGTGTGCGGGCCCGCCGTCCGCTCAGGAGCGGTCCGCCGGGGAGTCGACCGAGGGGTCGCGCTCGGTCTTGAGCTCGGGGTTCTTGCGCTCGTCGACGCGGGACTTGACCAGGCTGCCGACGATGGTGACGGTCATGATGCCGAGGATGACGGTCAGGGACAGGCCGATGCCGACCTCGGGCACGTGCACGCCGTTCTCGTGCAGGGCGTGCAGGATCATCTTCACGCCGATGAAGACCATGATCGCCGACAGGCCCCAGCTGATGTAGGCCAGGCGGTCCATCAGACCGGCCAGCAGGAAGTACAGCTGACGCAGGCCCAGCAGAGCGAAGGCGTTGGCGGTGAAGACGATGTAGGCGTCCTGGGTCAGACCGAAGATCGCCGGGATGGAGTCGACGGCGAAGACCAGGTCGATCATGCCGATCGCGACGATGACCAGCAGCATCGGCGTGATGTGGCGCCTGCCGTCGAGCTTCACGGTGAGGTGGGCGCCGTGGTAGTCGTCGGTCACCGGCCAGAAGCGCTTGAGGAGGCGGACCACCGGGGTCTGGGTGAAGTCCTTCTCCTCCTCGTCGCCCTTCATGTGGTCGCGGACGATCTTGTAACCGGTGTAGATGAGGAAGGCGCCGAAGAGGTAGAAGACCTCGCTCCAGGCGTTGATGACCTGCGCGCCCAGGACGATGAAGATGCCGCGCATGACCAGCGCGATGACGATGCCGACGAGCAGGACCTCGTGCTGGTACTTCTTGGGCACCGCGAAGGAGCCCATCAGAAGGTAGAACACGAAGAGGTTGTCGATGCTCAGGCTCTTCTCGGTGACGAACCCGGCGAAGTACTCAGCGCCCGCGCCGCTTCCGCCGAAGTACCAGACACCGAAGCCGAACAGGATCGCGATGCCGATGTAGAAGGCCGCCCACCAGGCGGCCTGCTTCATGCCGAACTCCTGGGGCCCCTTCGTCTTGCTCCAGGGATGGTCGACGATGATGAGGTCGATCACCAGGATGGCGATCATGGCGCCGATCGTGGCAGCCCACACCCACAAGGGAACGTTCACAGACGGTCTCTCCTCCGGTCAGTGCGCGCGAGCGGTGTGCACGCACGTCGAACCACCGGAGGTCTCTCCCGCTCGCAGCACTGCGCTGCGAACCGGCGGCACCGGGAGGACGACTTTGTCCGCCGTGATGACGACACCGCCGCGACAGGGATACTCCCCTCACGTGTCAGGCCAGGATACCGGTACCGCACTGTGGGCGGCACACACCGGACCGTAGTCCAGGATGACATCTTCACCCCCGCGAGGTGAAGTCCCGGCGGGGGTGGTATCAAGCGCACTCCGGGGACAGGTCCACCGAACCCCGGGGCCATCCCTTCCCCGCGCCCCACGTCACCGCCGCAGCACCACCTTGTACACGCCCGCGGCGGCCTCCACCGCGTCCTCCTCGCTCGGCAGCGCCTTGGCCGCCTCGCGCGAGCGCGCCCGCAGGTCCTCGGCCAGCGCCGGGTCGTCGAGCACCCGGCCCACGGCTGCGGCGAACGCCGCCGGATCCCCCGGCGGCACCATCAGCACCGTCCCCGAGTACAGGTCCGGGATGCCGCCGACCCGGGTGGAGACCACCGGCAGCCCGGCGCGCAGCGCCTCCATGATCACCAGCGAGGGCCCCTCCCACTGGCTGGTCAGGCAGAACACGTCCGCCGCCGCCAGCAGGTCGGCCACGTCCGCGCGGTGCCCCAGCATGCGCACGTCCGCGCGCATCTCCGCGGCCGTGTCGTGCAGCTCCCCCCACAGGGGCCCGTCCCCGGCGATCGCCACCACCGGTTCGGGCCGGCGGTCGGCGATGGCCGGCGCCGCCGCCAGGAGCATGTCCAGCCCCTTCTGCTCGGCCAGGCGGGCGACGGTCAGCAGCAGCGGCCGCTCGGGCCGCACCGCCAGGTCCGCGCGGGTGGCCTCGCGCCCGTTCACCGGCGCACCGGTCTCGGGAGCGGCCACCACCGCCAGCCGCGCGTCGCGCGCACCGACCGAGCGCAGCCTGCGCACCAGGTCGCCCGACACCCCCAGCACCACGTCCGCGCGGTGCGCCACGATCCGCTCCAGCACCGGGTAGGCCGCCGACAGCGCCCCCCGCACCAGCGGCGGCGCGTTGTGCGCGGTCACCACCAGCGGCGAGGCGCCGGCCAGCGCGCACAGGGCCCCGGCCCGCAGCCCGTGCGCGTGGACCACGTCCGCGCCCCGGGTCAGGGCGCGCAGGCGCAGCACGGCGCCGGGATCGCCCGCGGAGGGCGCCGCACCGATGCCGACCGGGGAGAAGCGCATGCCCTCCGAGGTGAAGCCGAACTCGCGCTCGGCGGAGGCCGGTCCCAGCACCGCCACCCGGTGGCCGCGCGCGACCAGACCCGCTCCCAGCGAGCGCACGTGGCGGCCCACCCCTCCACTGCTGGTACCGATGACCAGCGCGATCCTGGCGTTCAACGCCTCCCCCTCCTGCGTTCGAGTACGGTCCTGACCCGGCCGGCGACGGCACGCACCGCCGGACGGTCCACCACCGCCGCGACGGCCGCGTAGGCGGCCGACGCCGCCGTCGCCGACACCGCGGCCACCGCCACCGTCTGCCACACGCCGTCCGCGGGCAGGGAAGCGGCCACCGCGCGCCCCGCGCTCCACCCGACCACACCGCCCAGCGCCGCGGCCAGTACCGAGCGCGCCACACCCCCCAGGGCCCCGCGCCCGTGCGTGCGCGCCACCCCCGCGCACAGCAGGGCCGCGGCCAGGGACAGGCCGACCGTGCTGGCCGCGCCCAGCCCGGCGATGGACCAGCCCTGCGGCAACACCCACACCAACACCACAGCACACAACATCACCACCAGCCACCCCACCACCTGGGCCGTGGCGGCCAGACGGCCGTGGTGCGAGGCGTACAGGGCCCGGCTGAGCAGGGCGACCAGCCCGAAGCCCACCACCCCGGGAGCGTAGGCGAGCAGGGCGCGCTCCAGGGTCAGCGGGTCGTGCTGGGCGAAGACCAGGGCCACCGGGGCCGCGGCGGCGGCCAGGGCGGTACCCACCCCCGCGGTGGCCACCACGCAGGCGCGGGCGCCGCCCGACACCAGGGAGGCGAACCCCCGTCGGTCGTGTTCGGCGTGCGCGACCGCCAGGGCGGTGAACGCGCTGGTGGCGATGGGCACCGCGATCACCCCGTAGGGCAGGGTGAACAGGGCCCAGGCGTAGGTGTGCAGCACGGCCGCTCCCGCGCCGCCGCCCCGGTTGGCCAGGGCCACGAACAGCAGCAGGCACAGCTGCATGGCCGCCAGCGGCAGCAGGGAGGCCAGCGCCAGGGAGCGCACGCGACCGCCCACCCCGGGAGGGAAGGTCAGGCGCGGCCGGGGCCGCACCCGCAGCCGCCGGGCGGGTCCCACGACCGTGAGGAAGAGCGCGGCCGCCCCGGCGGTGGTGCCCAGGGACAGGGCGAGCTCGGCCGCCGGCGGCAGGCCCGCCACGTCCTGGCGGTGGTCGGCTCCCAGCGGGACGAAGGCCACGTAGGCGGCGATGACCACCAGGCTGGACACCAGCGGGGCCAGGGCCGGGGCCAGGAAGCGGCTGTGGGACTGCAGGACGCCGTAGAGCACCGAGGCCAGGCCGTAGAGGACGATCTGCGGGGCGAAGACCACGAGCATGCGGACGGCGAGCCCGAGCAGGGCGTCCCGGTCGCAGCCGGCGCCCGCGCCCAGCATGAGCGACATCACCGGCGGCGAGACCAGGGCGAGCAGCGCCGACAGGGGCACGGCCAGCAGCAGGACCCACGTGATGAGCGCCGAGGCGGTGTGGCGCACCTGTTCGTGGTCGCCGCGCCGGGCGGCGGCGGCCAGGACGGGGACGACCACCGCGGTGAGCGCCCCGCCGATGACCACCTCGAACAGGACGGCGGGCAACTGGTTGGCGGTGACGTAGGCGGTGCCCAGACAGGTGTCGCCGACGGTCTGGGAGAAGACCACGGTGCGCCCGAACCCCGCCAGCCTGGCCCCCACGGTGACCACCGCGATGAGCGCCGCCGCCGTACCTACTCCGCGCGTCACCCCCTGGATGGTACGGGACACCGTGGCCGTCTCACTCGTGCCTGCCCCAGCGGTCGAGGCGGCGCAGGGCCGGAACGCGGTCGATGACGCGGGAGAAGCTGACGCGCTCGCTGGCCAGGGTCAGGGCGGCGACCCCCGCGAGCAGCGCGGCGCGCACCGGGCGGGTCGCCCGGGCCGCGGCGGCCGCGCCCAGCGCGGCGCCCAGGGCGTTGGCCCCGGCGTCACCGAGCATGGAGCGCTCGGCGAGCTCGTCGGGCAGCAACACGGCCGAGGCCCCCACGACGGGGCCCAGCAGCGGCGCGGCCGGGGAGGCCAGGGCGGGGGCGGCGGCGATCAGCGCGACCTTGGCCGCGCGTCCGGGGCGCAGGTCGAACAGGTTGAGCAGGTTGGCGCTGGCGGCGATGAGCGCCCCGTCCAGCACGGTGTCCAGCGGGGAGCGGCGCAGCAGGCGGGCGGCGGCGACCCCGGTGGCCCCGATGCCCGCCATCTTGACCATGCCGGTGGTGACCCGGCCGCGCGCCAGGGCGCCCAGGTGCCCGCGCAGGCCGCGGGCCCGGGACGAGCCCGCCAGGTCGTCGTAGACGCCGAAGGCGGCGGCGCCCGCCGCGGCCAGCGCGGAGGCGGCGCGCACACGCGGTCCGGGTCCGGGCACGAGCAGGATGGCCGCGCACACGCCGCAGGCCAGGGCGGGACCCTGGCGCAGGGTGACGCGGCGGCCGCGGAAGTTGGTGCGCAGCCAGACGTCCGGCGCTTCGGGTGTGCCGGGCGAGCCCGGTGCGCCCGATGTACGCGGTGCATCGGACACGACCGACGCAGCAGGTGCACCGGCGGTGACCACGGTGCGCGACGCCCCTGCAGTGACTGGTGCCGCGGAGATGTCAGACGAACTCGGCGTGCCGCGTGCGTCGGGCGTGCCGGGGCCGGCGGCACGGACGGCTCCGGGCCGGGCGAAACGGCCGCGGGTGAGCAGGGAGTAGGCGGTGGAGGCCGCGGCGGCTCCGAGCAGGGCACCGGTCAGGCCCTGGGCCAAAAACTGCGCGGCGGCGGATCCGGGACCCGGGAGGGGGACGGGGGTGGTCACCGGTGTCACTCCCCGTCCCGCGCCGCGCGGCGGGCCTCGCCGGTACCGCCGCCCTCCCCACCGCTCCCGGTGGGCTCCGGCGAGGAGTCCGCGGACTCCTCGGAGGTCTCGCGCGGCTCGGGCAGCGGGTCGGGGAGGAAGCCTCCCGCCCCCTCGCCGATGCCGTACGCTCCCCCGGCCTCCTCCAGGTTCTCCGCCAGGGCCAGGACCGTGATGACCTCGCCCATCGGGCGGCTGGCCACGTCCACGGTGGCGAAGGCCGCCTCCGCGGCACGCGCCTGCGCGAGCATCCCCTCGCCCCGGGCGGAGGGCCCGTCACCGGCCACCACGGTGGCGCCGACCTCCTGGTGCAGGGCCGTGGTGATCGTGTTCAGCACCGCGTTGGCCGTCTGCGGATCCTGGCCCTCGGGCGAGGAGCCGCCCGCGGGCGCGAGGACGACCACGGCGTCGGAGGACTCGGCGGGGTCCCCCTCGACCGTGATCAGCCCACCCTCGGTGAAGGCCTCCAGGACGGCCGACGGGTCGTAGCCTCCGTCGCCGCCCTCCTCCTGCGCGGACGGGTCGTCGGACGGGGACGCCTCCTCCCCGTCACCGGAGCCCCCATCTTCGGAGGGCTCCTCCTCCGCTGCGGCCAGGGCACGGCCGATCTCGGCGCCCGCCTTCTCGTGGGGGCTGCCGGACAGGTCCTGGGGGTCCCGGGTGATCTGCAGGGCCAGCTCGTCGACGAACGTGGCGTTGCCGGCGTCCAGGAACGCGTCGGTGACCTGCACCCGGCCGACGACCTCACCACCCGCCTGCTCCACGCGCCCGGCCAGGGCGTCGGCCGTCTCGGTGTCGGCTCCGGGGGCGGTCACGACCACCACGCCCAGGTCGGTGAGCAGACCGGCGAGCGTGTCGTCGGACACGGCCTCGGCCATCCGGTCGGCCCCGGCGTTGACCTGGTCGGCGGCGTCGCGCTCGGCGCGCAGGTCCTCGCTCTGGCTGCGCAGGTCGGCGGTCTCGGACTGGAGCGTGTTGAGCAGCGGGTCCTGGAGCATGGTGGTCCCCAGGACGAGCCCCACCGTGAGCGCGAGGAACACCGCGACGATGGACACCAGGTGGTAGCGGAAATCGATCACGTCAACAGCCCTGTCAACCAGTAGGAGAACGCGTCCCAGCGCGCCGCGAGGAAGGTGAGGTAGACCTGGCCCGCCGGTGAGCTGTAGGCGGCGACCACGATGGTGAGCAGACAGGCCGCGACCAGCCCGAGCAGGGCCCAGGGGGAGATGCGCGAGCGGTACAGGCGGCTGACGCCCTTGGCGTCGACGAGCTTGCCGCCCACCCGCAACCGGGTCAGGAAGGTGCTGGCCATCCCCGCCCGGCCCTTGTCGAGGAACTCCTCCAGGGTGGCGTGGGTGCCCACCGCCACGATGAGCGCGGCGCCCGCGCCGTCGGCGAGCATCATCGCCACGTCCTCGCTGGTGCCCGTGGCGGGGAAGACCACCGCGCCGTGCCCCAGGTCGGTGAGCCGGGGCAGGCCCGGGGCCCTGCCGTCCCGGTAGGCGTGCACGACCAGCTCGGCCCCGCTGGCCAGCGCCCGGTCCGAGACCGAGTCGAAGTCGCCGACGATGATGTCGGGCCGGTACCCGGCCTCCATGACCGCGTCCGCCCCGCCGTCCACGGCGATGATGACCGGGCGGAACTCGCGGATGTAGGGCCGCAGCGCCGCGATGTCCTCCCGGTAGTGGTAGCCGCGGACCACGATGAGGACGTGGCGGCCCTCGATGTCGGTCTCGATGGCGGGGATGCCGATGCCGTCCAGGAGCAGGTCGCGCTCGTGCTGGAGGTAGGCCATGGTGTTGGCCGCGAAGGCCTCCAACTGCGTGGCCAGCCCCGCCCGGGCCTCCTCCATCGCCGCGCTGACGGTCCCCGAGTCCTGGAGGGTGCCGCGCGCGACGACCTCGTCGCCGCGGTACAGGGTGGCGCCCTCCAGGCGGAGCCGCTCACCGTCGCGGACGCGGGTGAACACCTCGGGATCGACGTCGTCGACCAGGGGGATTCCCGCCTCCACGATCATCTCCGGCCCCTGGTTGGGGTAGCGGCCGCTGATGCTCGTGGCGACGTTGAGGACCGCCGACACACCGCAGCCCACCAGGGCCTCGGCGCTGACGCGGTCCAGGTCGACGTGGTCGACGACCGCGATGTCGCCCGGTCGCAGACGTTTGGTCAGGTTCTTGGTGCGCCGGTCCGAGCGGACGGGCGCGATCAGCCCTGTGGGAGCGTCCGCCCGGGTGCGGCGGAACCGCATGACTGTGGCGCTGAGCGCATCCGATACCTTCATCGCTGGCATACTGTCAGAACTCACCTACGGAGAGTAATCACAGCTGTGAGATCGGCGTGTTCTGGTCGAGACCGCCGACCTCATCCGGTTCCGGGACGACAACGGCGACCTGCCCGCCCACTACCCCGAAACGCCAGAAGGTCACACATCCGTTCCGAACGTGTACACAACGCCCAAGTCAGGCGGCCGGATAGGCGCGCTCCGGGTCGGCGTTGGTGAGCAGCTCCTCGGCGTGGGCACGTCCCAGCTCGGAGTCCTCCAGACCCGCGAGCATCCGCGACAGCTCCCGGACCCGGCCCCCGCGGTCCAACCGCACCACACCGCTCTCGGTGACCAGGCCCTCGGTGGACTTCTCCACCACCAGATGGGCGTCGGCGAACGCCGCGACCTGCGGCAGGTGCGTGACGACGATGACCTGGGCGCGCCGGGCCAGCCGGGCCAGGCGACGGCCGATCTCCACCGCGGCCTTGCCACCCACGCCCGCGTCCACCTCGTCGAAGACGAACGTGGGCACCGGGTCGGCACCGGCGAAGACCACCTCGATGGCCAGCATCACGCGCGAGAGCTCACCGCCCGAGGCGCCCTTGTGCAGGGCCAGGGGCGGAGAGCTCGGATGCGGGGCCAGCAGGACCTCGACCTCGTCGCGGCCGTGCTGGCCGAACTCCTCGCCCGTGGTGATGCGCACGCTCACGCGGGCGTGCGGCATGGCCAGCGCGGTCAGCTCCTCGGTCACGGCCGCACCGAACCGGTCGGCGGCCTCGGTGCGCACGCGGGTCAGCTCCGCGGCGAAGAGGTCCATGCGCTCGTACAGCTCGTCGGCCTCGGCGCGCAGCGCGTCGATGCGCTCGTCGTCGCCCTCCAGGTCGGCCAGCCGCTTGGCCGCGTTCTCGGCCCAGGCCAGCACCTCGTCCGTGGTCGCGCCGTACTTGCGCGAGAGCGAGGTGAGCAGCGCCCGGCGCTCCTGCACCAGGGCCAGACGGGCGGGGTCGGCGTCCACCGACTCGGCGTAGGAGGCCAACTCGGTGGCGGCGTCGGTGAGGATGTAGGAGGCCTCGTCCAGGCGCTCGCCGATCGCGGCCAGTTCGGCGTCGTGCTCACGCACCGCCGTCACGGCCTGCCGGGCCGCCGAGAGCAGCGCGGCCACGTCCACCTCCACGTCGGAGGCCGGGTCCCCGGCCAGCGCCTCGTGGGCGGTGGTGGCCGCCACGCGCAGGCTGTCGGCGTGCGCCAGCCGCGTCTCCTCCGCGAGCAGCTCGGCGTCCTCACCGGGCTGGGGCTCGGCGGCGGCGATCTCCTCCGCGCCGAAGCGGAGCATGTCGGCCTCCTGGGCGCGCTCGCGCGCCCGCTCCACCAACTCCTCCAGCTCCGCCGACACCTCCCGGTGACGCCGGTAGGCCACGGTGTACTGCTTGAGCGCCTTGACCAGCGGCTCACCCGCGAAGCGGTCCAGGGAGGAGCGCTGACGGTCCGAGCGCAGCAGACGCTGCTGGTCGGACTGGCCGTGCACGGCGACCAGGTCGTCGGCGAGGTAGGCGAGCAGGCTCACCGGGGCGGACCGGCCGCCCATGGTGGCGCGCGAGCGGCCCTCGGCCGACACCGCGCGGGTGAGGATGAGGACGTCGTCGTCGATGTCGCCCCCCGCCTCCAGCACCCGGGAGGCCACCCGGCCCCCCGAGGGAACGGTCAGGCGCCCCTCCACCACGGCCCGGTCGGCGCCCGGGCGCACGCGCTGGGGGTCGGCCCGCCCGCCGAAGAGCAGTCCGAGCCCGGTGACGACCATGGTCTTTCCCGCGCCGGTCTCGCCGGTGACGACGGTCAGCCCCGGTGACAACTCCAAAACGGCGTCGTCAATGACTCCGAGTCCCTGGATACGGACTTCTTCGAGCACCGATCCCTCTCCTGTAGTTGACGCCACTGCCCACACGCGTGCACGACGCAGCCGGGCCGCGCGGCCCGGTCAGCGGCCGTGCTCGCCCCGGCCCCGCCATCCGGCGACCGACAATCCGAACTTGGCCACCAGCCGGTCGGTGAACGGCGCCCGATGCAGCCGGGCCAGCCGAACCGGCGTGTCGGCACGGGTGATCTCGATTCGTGCCCCTGCGGGCAATTCGACCATACGCCGTCCGTCACACCAGAGCACGCCCGGCGCCGTGGCCGGAACCACCTCCAGGGCCACGGTCGCGTTCGGCCCCACCACCAGGGGCCGCGCGAACAGGGCGTGCGCGCTGAGCGGCACGACCAGCAGGGCGTCCACGTCCGGCCACACCACCGGGCCGCCCGCGGAGAAGGCGTGCGCGGTGGACCCCGTGGGGGTGGCGCACACCACACCGTCGCAGGCCCAGCGCGAGAGCGGACGGTCGTCGATCTCCAGGACGGTCTCCAGGATGCGGCGCGCCTCGCCCTTCTCCAGGGTCGCGTCGTTGAGCGCCCAGTTGCGCACGGGCGGGCTCCCGTCCCCCCTGCCCCCGTTGAAGACCGCCACGTCCAGGGTCATGCGCTCCTCGACGTCGTAGTCGCGGTTGACGACACTGCGCACGGTCGCGCCCAGGTCCTCGCGCTCGGCCTCGGCCAGGAACCCGACGTGGCCCAGGTTGACCCCCAGCAGGGGCGCCCCGGCCGGGCGCGCGATCTCCGCGGCGCGCAGCAGGGTGCCGTCGCCGCCGAGCACCATGACCAGCTCGACGCCCTGGGCCGCCTCACCCGGCTCGACGACCTCGACCGGGGAGAGCACGCAGTCCTCCACGGCCAGTTCCTCGAGCTCGTTCTTGAGCATGCGCACGGTCAGCCCGGCCCGGCTCAGGCTCTCGTGGACCAGTTGGGCGCTGCGTACCGCGGCGGGCCGACCGGTATGGGCCAGCAGGAGAACACTGCGTCCGCTGGTCATCGCCGTCCCCTTACGTTCACTCCCCGGCGGGGAGTCTGAAGTGCTGGCCGGGGCGTTCTCCGACCCGGCCGGGTCACGTTACCGGACTCCTGAGACACGCTCGCCACGGCCGCTAACGCGGCCCCTCCTCCACGGCCCGGGCCAACGCGTCCGGGTCCAGGGGCGCGGCCCCCGCGCGCATCCACAGGAAGTACTCGACGTTGCCGGAGGGACCCGGCAGGGGGCTGGCCGTGACGCCGACGGTGCCCAGCCCCAGGGTGAGGGCGTGCGCGGCGACGTCGGAGACGGCCTCGGCACGCAGTTCGGGCTCACGGACCACTCCCCCGGCGCCGACCTTGTTCTTGCCGACCTCGAACTGGGGTTTGACCATGAGCACGAAGTCGGCGTCGGGAGCCACGCAGTCCCGGAGCGCCGCCAGGACCAGGCGCAGCGAGATGAACGACAGGTCGCCCACGACCAGGTCGGGGCGGGGCTCACCGATCTGCTCGGGCGTGAGCTCGCGGACGTTGACCCGCTCCATCACGCGCACGCGGTCGTTGCTGCGCAGCGCCCAGGCGAGCTGGCCGTAGCCGACGTCCACGGCGGTGACGTGGGCCGCCCCGCGGCGCAGCAGCACGTCGGTGAACCCGCCGGTGGAGGCGCCCGCGTCCAGGGCCCGCCGGTCGGTGACGTCGAACGCGAAGGCGTCGAGGGCGCCGATGAGCTTGTGTGCGCCGCGGGAGACGTAGGGGGGCTCGTCGGAGGGCGGACGGACCACGATGGGCTGGTCCTGGCCGACCTGGGTCGCGGCCTTGGAGGCCACGACCCCCGCGACCTTGACGAATCCGTCCTCGATGATCTCGGCTGCGTGTCCACGGGAGCGTGCGTGCCCGCGGCGGACCAGTTCCGCGTCGAGCCGGGTGCGTTTTGCCATGGTTACCGAGGATACCGGGGCTGCTCGGGGGCGCTGGCGCCCTGGTCGAGCGCGCCGAGCACCCCGGACAGCTCCTGGTGCAGGGTGTCGAAGACCGCGACGTGCTCGGCGGTGGGCAGGGTCTCCAGCGACTCCAGCCGCTCCCTGGTGCTGTGCAGAGTCTGTTCGGCCAGTGCCTGGGCCTGCTCGTTGGGGTCCATGCCTCTCCCGGTGTTCGCGCTGGTCCGACTCTACTTCTTCGTGGTGCCCCTGCTCTTGTTGGTGCGCTTGGCGGAGGTGCGCGCGCGGGCCGTCTTGGCCGCGGTACGGGGCTTCCTGGCCGCGGGCTCGCCGGTGTCCTGGGCGCCGCTCCCGGCGTCGGCCGCGGAACCGGTCCCGCCCTCGGGGGCGGAGTCGTCCGCGCCGTCGGCGACCGCGTCCCGCGTGTCCCGGACCTCGGTGTCCTTATCGGCCTCCCCGGCCTCGGCCCCCTCGCCCTCGGATCCGGCGGACCCGGCCTTCCCCGCCTCGGGGCCGCCCTCCGCGGGCCCAGCCGCGGGAGCGCCCTCGGATCCGGCGGACACGTCGGCTTCGGGGCCTTGGGCCGCCGCGGAGCGCACCGGCGAGGACGCGCCCGCGTCGACGGGGGCCAGGGCGTACTCGACCGCGTGGCGGGCGGCCAGGCGGCGTTCGAGCTCGGCGACCCGGCGCACCAGACGCTCGTGATCGGTGCGCGGAACGACGTCCATCCGCTCCAACTGGCGCCCGACCTCGGAGCGGACCAGGTCGGCGATGGCCGCACGGTTGGCCTGGCTGGTCTCGATGAGCTCCCCGGCCAGGTTCTGGATGCTCTGCCCCACCCGCGGCGGCAGGCTCTCCCCCTCCGCCGCGACCGGAGCGGCGGAGCCGTTGGCCCTGAGCAGGGCCTTGGCGGCGGCCACGGCCTGCTTGCGCGAGAGTTCGGTGAGGCCACTGGCGGCATCGAGGTAGGTGCGTACCGCGTCGACGACCATGATGACAAGTACTCCTTGATGGGACCGCGGAAGAGGAAGGGGGGCGCGGGCAGGGGAAGCCGCTGCGCGACGGGGGGCCGTGGCCAACGCTACCGGGACGGAACCGCCGTTGACACGCGAACTCCCAAGACCGCCCCATTCGTCCCGAAGGCACCACAAGGACGCGAACGCCCGACACCTGGGGCATGATGTGGCCATGAGCAGCATCGACACGTGCCTGGCCGGCATCGAGAAGGTGAACCAGCGCATCCTCGCCCAATCCGACGAGAAGCGCCGCAAGTACATCCGTGAGCGCTCCCTCAGCGTGGAGGTCCCCGACCTGGAGACCGTCTTCGACATGCGGCTCACCCTCGACGGCCTGGTCGGCGTCACCCACCGCCCCGCGGACCGGCCCGCACCCCGGGCACAGGTACGGATCACCGTGGGCAGCGACGACCTGGTGGCCCTGGCCGAGGACCGCCTGGACGCGGCCAAGGCCGTGTTCGGCCGCCGGGTGAAGGTCGACGCCAGCGTCGGCGACCTGCTGCGCGTACGAAAGCTCCTCTGACTCGACCGCGCGGCAACCGACCGGCGAACGGTGACGGGTACCGTGCTGGGATGCCACGCCAACCTCTCGAACTGGCGCCCTTCCGCGGCCTGCGCTACGCCGACCCGGACGCGGACCGCTTCATCGACGGGGAGTTCGACCTCGCGCGACTCCTGGCCCCTCCCTACGACATCCCCGACGCGGACGAGGCCCGTGAGCTGCAGCGCTCCGACCCGCACAACGCGGCGCGGGTCACCCTGCCCTTCGAACTGAGCCGGCAGAGCCCCGCCGGGACGGGGAAGGCCGTGCCGCGCCGCTACCGCACGGCCGCCGACCTGCTGCGCAGCTGGATCGACGACGGGGTGCTCGCGTTGGACACGCAACCGGCGCTGTACGTGTACGAGCAGGTCACGGCCGACGGGCGGCGCCAGCGCGGACTGGTGGGCAACCTGCGACTGCCCGAGGAGGGCGCCGAGGCCGCCGTACGCCCGCACGAGGACGTGGCCGACCCGCCGGTGCGCGACCGGTTCCACCTGATGGGCCTGGCCCGGGCCAACCTCGAACCGATCTTCCTGGTCTACCGGGGCGGCGACGGAGACGCGTCGGCCGCGACCGAGGCGGTCGCGGGCGCCCCGCTGACGCACGCGCGCACCCGCGACGGAGCCGAGCACCGGCTGTGGGCGGTCACCGACCCCACCGTACTGCGACGGATCAGCGCGGACCTGGCGGGCCGGTCCGCGCTGATCGCCGACGGGCACCACCGCTACGCCGCCTACCGGCGCCTGCGCGCCGCCCACGACGACCCGGGCTGGCGGCACGGACTGGCCCTGCTGGTGGACAGCGACGCCCACCCGCCCCGGCTGGGCGCCATCCACCGGGTGCTGCCCGGGCTGGACACCGACGCCGCGGTCGCGGCCGCCCGGACGGTGGCCTCGGTGGAACGGGTCACCGGCCCCTCCGAACACGCCCTCGACCGGGTGGAGGCGCCCGCCCTGCTGCTGGTCTCCGCCGAGGGCGACGCCCACCTGGTGCACGGCTTCGACGAACAGGAACTGGAGCGGGCCATGCCCGGCCGCTCCCCGCAGTGGCGGCACCTGTCCACGGCCGCCCTGCACGAGGTGCTGCTACCACTGTGGGAGACACCGGAGGAAGGGGTGCGGATGGTGCACGACGACGCGGCCGAGGCGATCGCGGCCGCCCGCGACGAGAAGGGCACGGCGGTCATCGTGCCCGCGCTGCGGGTGGAGCAGGTGTACGCGGTGGCCGACCGCGGGGAGCTGACCCCCCGCAAGTCCACCTCGTTCGGCCCCAAGCCGCGCACGGGTCTGGTCATGCGCCTCCTGGACTGAGGGAGCGGCCCCGGGCCGACCGCCGCGTCCCGGCCACGCGGAACGCCCGGACCGCGTACACCGCCGCGAAGGCGAGCGCAGCGGCCACCAGCAGGGCCAGGGCGGTGGGGGCCAGGTAGAACGTCTGCCCCCAGGTCATGTCACGCCCCTGGACCAGCAGCGCCGCCAACCGGTTCGGGAACACGGCCGCGACGATGACGGCCAGCCCCGGCAGCAGGCACACGACGCTGCGCCACCGGGGGCGCACGCGGGCGGCCTCCGCCCAGAGCCCGGCGCGCCGCACACCCCGCTGGGCGAGGTAACCGGTCAGCCCGACCAGGGCGACCAGGACCAGGTCGAGCGCCAACAGCACCGGAGCGGTCGGCGCGGCGGGCTCCCCGCCGTCGGCGAGGGCCACCAGCCCGTACAGCAGCGCGGAGGCGTCGGCGCTGCCCAGCCCGGTGTTGGCCATCACCGCGATCCCGTACCCGCTCTCGGGCAGCAGCGCCTGGTGGGCGGTGTAGGTGAACTGGATGCCCCCGTGCGAGACCATCCGCGTGCCCGCCGGGCTCTCCCCGGCGTTCCAGCCCAGCGCGGTGTCACCGCCCGCACCGCCGACCGGGGTGTGGGTGGCGGCGATCCCCTCCTCCGACAGGACGCGGGCACCGTCGGCTCCCCGTCCCCCGTTGTTCTGCGCGATCAGCCAGCGGGCCATGTCGTGCGCCGTGGTGACCATGCCGCCCGCGCCGTTGAAGTAGCTCTGCGGCTCGGGAACCGCGACGGCCGCGCCCAGGACGGCGATGTGCCCCCGGGCCACCCCCGCCGCGAAGACCTCCTCGGCGGTGTCGACGGTGACGGTGTCGTCCATGCCCAGCGGCGTGAACACGCGCTCGTCCATGTACTCGCCGAAGGTGCGGCCGCTGAGGACCTCCACCAGGCGTGCCGCGACGTGGTAGTTGGGGTTGTGGTAGTGCGACTCCGTGCCCGGATCGGCGACCATCCCGGAGTCGGCCATCCGGTCGAGCGCCCCCTCCAGGTCGTCGGCCGCGGGAGCGCTCTTCTCCCGGAAGGCGGTGTCGGACATCCCCGAGGTGTGGGTGAGCAGTTGGCGGACGGTGACGCGGTCGGCGCGCGGGTCGTCGAGGGTGAACCCCGGCAGGTGTCGCGCCAGACGGTCGTTGAGCGCGAGTCCGCCCTCCTCCACGAGCTGCATGACGGCGAGCGCGGTGAAGGCCTTGCTGACCGAGGCCACACCCATGGGGGTGACGGCCGTGAGCGCCCCGCCCCCGGAGTCGGTGCCGTAGCCCGCCGCGCGCACCACCTCGGTGCCCCGGGTCACGGCGACGGCGGCCCCCGGCAAGGGCGAGGCGTCCAGGTAGTCGGACACGTAGGCGTCCACGGCCTCGGGGGTCAGCGCGCCCGGGTCCGTGTCGGGGACCTCTGCCCGGACGGGGGCGGCGGTGAGCAGCAGGAGGGCGGCGGCCAGGCCCGCCGCCGCGATTCTGGTCAGGGACATGGGGACCATCGTGCTCGGCGCGGTCCACCCGAGGCCACGGTGCCGACCGTAAGCGCACCCTGGGGGTTTCCCCACCCCCACCCCCCGGTGCGCCTCCCCACGGACCCGGCCGCCCGATATCCACTGGCCCAGCACCGGCCGCCTGCTGTACCCATGGTGATCTGCTCCGTTCCCTTCCAGCCGAGGAGTCCCCAGCGTGCCCGCCGAAGCGAAGAACCCCGGCCGACCCCAGACCCGGGCCTCCCTGGCCCGCGACCTGACCGCGCTGGGGGTCGCGCCCGCCGACACCCTCCTCGTGCACACCTCCCTCAGCGCGCTGGGCTGGGTGTGCGGCGGTGAGCAGGCCCTCGTGCAGGCCCTCACGGACGCCGTCGGCTCCCGGGGAACACTCGTCGTGCCCACCCAGACCATGGACAACACCGACCCCGCGGGGTGGCGCGACCCGCCGGTCCCCGAGGACTGGTGGCCGGTCATCCGCGCGCAGGCTCCCGGGTTCGACCCGCGCCTGACACCGAGCAGGTACATGGGACGCGTCCCGGAGATGGTACGCACCTGGCCGGGAGCGGTCCGCAGCGCGAACCCGCAGACCTCCTTCGCCGCCCTGGGCCCCCGCGCCCGCGACCTCATGGGGCACCACCCGGTCGGCTGCCGCCTGGGCGAGGACTCCCCGCTCGCCGCCCTGGAGCGCGTCCGGGCCAAGGTCCTGCTGCTGGGCACGGGATTCGACTCCTGCACCGCCTTCCACCTGGCCGAGTACCGGATCCCCCGCCCCCGCACGGAGCGGTCCGGGTGCGCGGTCCTGACCCCGGACGGCGGCCGGGAGTGGGTGTCCTTCACCGACGTGCTCCTGGACGAGGAGGACTTCGCACGGCTGGGCGCCGACTTCGAAAGCACCGGGGCCGTGGCCTCGGGCGCGGTGGGCGAGGCCACCGCACGACTGTTCTCCCTTCCGGGGGCGGTGGCCTTCGCGTCCAGCTGGCTGACCGTGAACCGGGACAGGTGACCCCCTCCCCGGCGCGCCCGACAGCCGCCGCGGCGGCGGGTCAGCGACGCAGCGCACACCCCTGCCCCGGGCGTGCGGTCCCCGACGGCGGGGGCCGCGTCATAGCCTGGGAGGCGACCACCGCCATCGCACGAAACGGGTTCTCCGCCATGTCCCTGCGCGCCGCAGACCGTCCCCTGAACGAGATCCACGACGCGATGCTCCTGGACCTGGACGGGGTCGTCTACATCGGCCCGCGGGCCGTACCGGCGGCACCGGAGGCGGTGGGCAAGGCGCGGGCCGCAGGAGCGCGGGTGGCGTTCGTGACCAACAACGCCGGGCGCACCCCGGCGCGGATCGCCGAGCACCTGACCGAACTGGGTGTGGGCGCCGCCCCCGAGGACGTGGTGACCTCCGCCGAGGCGGCCGCCCGCCTGGTCGGCGAACACCACCCCGCGGGTTCGGACGTGCTGGTGGTGGGTGACACCGCGCTGCGCCAGGCGGTGCGCAGGATGGGACTGCGCCCGGTGTCGGTCGACAGCCCCTCGGTGGTGGCCGTGGTGCAGGGCTACTCCCGGCACATGACCCGCGACCTGCTCGACCAGGGCACGGTCGCGGTCCGGCGCGGCGCGTTCTACGTGGCCAGCAACAACGACGCCACCGCGCCCGGCGAGTGGGGTCTGACCCCCGGCAACGGGTCCTTCGTCCGGGTCATCGCCAACGCCACCGGGGTCGAACCGGTCGTCGCGGGGAAGCCGATGCGTCCGCTGCACGAGGAGGGCATCCTGCGCACCGGAGCGCGCAACCCGCTGATCGTGGGCGACCGGCTGGACACCGACATCGAGGGCGCGACCGCGCACGGCGCGGCCGGGATGCTGGTGCTGACGGGGGTGGCCACCCCGATGGACGCCCTCGCAGCACCAGAGCACCAGCGCCCCCGCTACCTGGCGTGGGACCTGTCGGGGATGAACCACACGCATCCGGCCGTCGTCCGCGAGGGCGACCGCACCCGCTGCGCGGGGTGGACGGTGACCGTCACCGGTGGCGCACCGCGCATCGAGGGGACCGGGGACCGGCTGGACGGGCTGCGCGCGCTGTGCACCGCGGTCTGGGCGGACCGGGCAGCGGACCCGTCCGGCCCGGCCGCACGCGAGGCGCTGTCCCGCCTGGGCTGGTGAGCCCGCGCGGCGGGGCCTCACCGCCGCACCGCCCCGGCCACTGGGCCGTCGGCCGCCCGGACCAGGGTCGCGGTCCTGGCCTCCACCTCGCACACGCTGCGCATGCCCTCCCGGCCCCGCCAGGTGCGGCGGCGCAGCTCCCCGGTCATCCGGACCACGCCGCCCAGCCGCCAGGCGCGGATGCCCTCGTGCAGGTCGCGGTCGAAGCTGGTGCAGGTGATCGAGTCGGACTGGCGTCCGCGGTAGCGGCTGTCGCGGGGGCGGGCCACACAGACCCGCCACGTGGCCAACCGGTCACCGCTGGGCAGTTCGCGGATGAGGGGGCGGGCGGTGATCCGCCCGGCCACGAGGATCTCGTTGCGGTGCTCGGACTCGTGCGGGTCCTGCCGCGGGGGCGGGATGTCGGGGGCGGTCCGGCTCGGGGCGACCGCGGACTCCTGCTGCATGTGGACGTCCTCCCATGAGTGAAGAGCGAGGAGACGGGCGCGACGCGGGGCGGGGGCGGGGCCGGAAACCGAGGGTCCGGCCATCCGCGTGCGGTGGGGGCGTGCGCTCCGTTACCAGGATCCCCCGGCGGGAGCCCGCGGAAAAGGCCCGGTGTGAAGCTGTGGACAACCAGCCCCGGCACCGGCCCCGCTCCGCGAACCCCCTCCGACGAGGACCGGGCCGCCCCCGCCCCGACCAGCCGTGACACCCTTGTCCTAGAGTCGGGTCCTGTCCGGTTCGGCCCCGCCGAACCCCACGACGACCGAGGAACAGGGGTGCTTGCAGTGCACGACGACGTGGACGTGAGCGGTCTGCCCGAGGGGATCACCCCGCTGGGCGACGACATCTTCGCCATCGACACGATGCTCGCCGGATACCCGGGGATCGTGTCGAGCTACCTCATCCGCTCCCGACGGCCCTGCATCGTCGAGGTCGGCACCGCCGGTTCCGCGCGGGTCCTGCACGAGGCCGTCACCCGCCTCGGGCTGGCGCCCGCGGACCTGGCCACCATCGTGGTCACCCACATCCACCTGGACCACGCGGGCGGCACCGGCGACATGGCCGCCCTGTTCCCCAACGCCGAGATCGTCGTACACGAGCGCGGAGCCCGCCACCTGGCCGACCCGAGCAGACTGATGCGCAGTGCCGAGATGGTGTGGGGGGACCGGCTGGACAGCCTGTTCGGGCGGATGAACCCCACCGAGGCGACCCGCATCCGGTCGGTGGCCCAGACCGGGGAGATCGACCTGGGCGGCGGGCGCCGACTGGTGACGCACTACGCCCCCGGCCATGCCAAGCACCACATGGGCCTGGTCGACACCCTCACCGGCGACCTGTACGTCGGCGACGCACTGGGCGTGTACAAGCCGCTCACCGGCGAGGTCAGCCCGGCCACGCCGCCGCCGGACTTCGACATGGAGGCGTGCCTGCGCACGCTGCGGCTGTTCGGGGACATCGACGCCCAGAGGCTCATGTTCTCCCACTTCGGCGCGGTCACCTCGGTCCCCGAGACCCTCGACCGGGCCGAGTCCGAGCTGCGGCTGTGGGTGGAGACGGTGCGCGAGTCCCACGGCAGCACCGGCGACCTGGACCACGCGATCGCCATGGTGCGGGACAAGGTCGTCTCACGCTACGCACCGATGCCGCCGGAGGCGCCCGCGGAGTCCGCAGCGATCCTGGACACCCTCAGCGGTGCGGAGGCCAACGTGTCCGGCATCGTGCACTGGCTGGACAGGCTCGCCCGTGAGCAGGCCGAGGCCCGAGCCGCGGAGGAGAAGAAGCGCTCCTGAGCACTCCCGGACGGCCCTCGCGGCCCCCTGCGCGGGAGCACTGACGTCCGCGCTCCCGCGCAGGGGTGCGGAGCGCGTCCCGGCGGTCGCGCCCGGCCGCCGGGTGCGACGGAGCCCGCGGAAAACTCGGGTGCGCGCGCCGGGCCCCGAGCCTAGTCTCACCCCCATGACGACTCAGATCCGCACCATGGAGCGGTCCGACATCCCCCGGCTCCTCCCCCTCCTGCGCACCGTCCACCCCTGCCGCGTGCTGACCGAGGACGCGATGCGCTGGCGGGTGGATAACCCCCCGCCCGGCAGCCGCGAGACCACCCTGCTCGCGGTGGAGGACGGGACCCCGGTGGGTTTCCTGCGCTCGGTACTGCGGTACGACGACGAGGGCCCCCGCGACGGCCGGTCCCTCCTCGCCACGGTCGCCGCCTCCCACCGGGACACGGACGTGGGCGCGCGCCTGCTGGAGGCCTCGGAGCACCACCTCGTCGAGGGCGGGGCCGAGGTGCTGCGGACCGAGGCCGCCGAGGAGGGCGTCCAGGTCGGAGGCGGGGCCTTCCGCCGGACGGTGCTGGAGCGGGGGTACAGCCCGGAGAACACCCACCGCATCCTGGGGCTGGACCTGGCCACGCTCCCCGACCCCCCGAGAGCGCCCGAGGGCGTCGAACTGCGGCCCTTCAGCGACTACGCCGACGACCCGCGCGAGATCTACGAGGTCGACAGGCTGACCAGCCTGGACGAGCCGGGCGCGGAGTCGTGGTTCCCCTCCTACGAGGGGTGGTACAAGGACATGTGGGAACACCCGCTCCGCGCACCGGACCTGTCCCTGTTGGCGCTGGTCGAGGGCGTACCGGCCGCCATCACCTGCTACGTCTGCGACGGGGAGAGCCGGATGGAGTCGTCCATGACCGGCACCCTGCGCGAGTTCCGGGGGCGCGGCCTGGCCGGGTACGCCAAGGCCGCGGCGCTGCACCGGGCCCGCGAGCGGGGCATGCGGTACGCCTACACCGGCAACCACGAGGACAGCGCGCCGATGCTGGCCGCGAACCGGCGACTCGGCTACGCCCCGGTCGGTTCGGAGACCGTCTACGTCAGGCGGCTCAGGGGGTAGCGGCCGGTTCCGGTGGCGCCCCGGGCAGCCCCAGCTCCCGGAGCAGGTGGGCGTAGAGGCCGTCCGCCCAGGAGAGCTCGCCGTCGGAGGGCAGGACGTCGAAGGCGCGCACCTCCACGGTCTCGAACTCCCCGGTCAGCGGGGCCAGCGCGGTCACCTGGGCGTGGGTGACCACCGTGACGTGTCCGCCGGAGAGCACGTAGTGGCCGACGGTCCGGATGTCGCCGAGGGTGGCACCGGCCTCCTCCCGGGCCTCGCGGCGCGCGGTGTCCTGGAGGGTCTCCCCCGGTTCGGCGTGCCCGCCGGGGAACTCCCAGGCCCGGTACCGGTTGCGTACGAGCAGGGGTCGGTCACCGGTGTAGGTCAGGCACACCACGGAGTCGTGGGCCTCGGGAAGGAGCCCCAGGCGCACGACGGCACCGCCGAGCGGAGCGTCTCCGCCCGGCGGTGCGGTACCGCCGGTTCCGTGGAGGGAACTCAGTCCCGGTCCTCGCGGCCGCGGTGCTGTTCGCCGCGGTCGCGGTCACGCGGGGACGCGCCCTCCCGCGGCTCCTCCACGGGCTCCTGCTCCTCGGCGTCGGTCCAGACGATGCCGTCCTCGGCGTCGTAGTCGACCAGTTCCATACCCTCCAGGGCGGCCAGCCGCTCGTCGGCGTCGGTGACCCCGTCACTGTCCACGGCCGAGGCGCGCGAGAAGTACTCGCGGGCGTCGTCCTCGCGGCCCAGTTCCTCCAGGACGTCGGCGTAGGCGTAGAAGAGGCGGGCGACCCACGGACGGGCACGCCGCTCCTTGAGCTCGGGAACCTGGAGCTCGGCCAGGGCGGCCTTGGTGTCGCCCATGTCCCGGCGGGCTCCGGAGGCGACAATGCGCAGTTCGATACGGTCGGCGACGTCCAGGTCCTTGGCGGCCGGGTCGTTGGTGATCTCCAGCGCCCGCTCGGGACGGCCCAGGCCGCGCTCGCTGTCGGCCATGAGGGCGAGGAAGTTGTCGCGTCCGCTCATCCGGCGGGCTGCGCGCAGGTCGGACAGGGCCTCCTGCCACTTGCCGACGGTGTAGGCGGCCACGCCGGAGGCCTCCCGGACGCCGGGAACGCGCGACGCCTTGCGACGCGCGTAGGCCGCGTGCGCGTAGGCCCGCTCGGGGTCCTCGTCCAGGAGCATGCCCGCGGCGACGATGTGCTTGCCGATCAGTTCGGCCAGCGACTTGGGCAGCGAGTGGAGGTCACGCCTGGTCTCGGGGTCCAGCTGGGAGTAGCTGACCTCCTCCGGGAGCTGGGGTGCGATGTCGGCCGGGTCGCGGTCCTCACGCGGCGCGCGGCGGTCGTCACGACGGTCGTCCCTGCGATCGTCCCGACCTCGGAAGCCTCCGCCGCCCCTGTTGTCGTCACGGCCGCGGAACCCTCCGCCACGGCGGTCGTCCCTACGTCCGCCGTCCCGGAAACCGCCGCCCCGTCGATCGTCACGGCGCTCTCCGCCGCGGAAGCCTCCGCGGTCGTCGCGGCGCTCTCCGCCGCGGAACCCGCCGCGGTCGTCACGACGGTCGTCCCTGCGGTCGTCACGGCCACGGAATCCACCGCGGTCGTCACGACGGTCATCCCGACGCTCCCCGCCACGGAAGCCTCCGCGGTCGCGGTCGTCACGGCTGCGGAATCCGCCGCGGTCGTCGCGGCGCTCTCCCCCACGGAAGCCGCCCCTGTCATCGCGACGGTCTCCAGCGCGGAAACCGCCACGGTCGTCACGACGGTCATCCCGACGCTCCCCGCCACGGAAGCCTCCGCGGTCGCGGTCGTCACGGCTGCGGAATCCGCCGCGGTCGTCGCGGCGCTCTCCGCTGCCTCCGCTGCCTCCGCTGCGAAAACCACCGCGGTCATCACGTCGTTCGTCACGACCCCGGAAACCGCCACCGCCGCGACGCTCGTCGCGACCCTGGTAGCCCCCGCGGTCACGGTCGTCACGGCGGTATCCTCCGCGCCGGTCGTCACGACCTCTGTCATCTCTGGAACCGCTGTAGCCGGACCGGGCGCGGGGTCCGTCACCGCGTCCCCGACCACCAGGTCCACCGGAGCGATAACCGCCGCGCTCGTTGGCTCCGGAGTCCTCGCGGTCTCCCGATCGGCTGTCCTCAGTCATCCAACCCGTCCGTCAACACTCAAAAGCGCTGCCACCTTGAGCAGTAGCAGCGCGTCATAGTACTCGTGCCTTCCAGCTTACGACATGGTGTCGCCGCTCATCACCAGAGCGCAGGTGCCCAAGGTCCTACTTTCCCGTCAGCGTCCGCGCACACCGGACCGGGGGTTTCGTGTCCGGTTGTCCACAGCACGCAGCACGCCCTGGCCCCGGCAGGCCCCCACACGGTTGACTGGAAACAGGGGGCCCACCCACACCCCCGCACCACCACACACCCGCGTTCACAAACGCACAAACACACCCACAAGAAAGAAGGGGCCGCCCCGTAAGACAACCCCTCCCCCCACAAAAAAAGCAGGGGACCGCCCACAGACGATCCCCCACCCTCACAAAAAACCGTGGCAGCGACCTACTCTCCCACCCCACCACAGGGCA